>NZ_JAFCUJ010000021.1:0-501 GCF_049896465.1 Psychrobacter sp. DWR1-2-3 | reverse complement strand
ACAACTTCGTCTACATTGAGCGGGTTAAAGGTGACGAAGAGTTAGGTGGCATCAGCATTTATGCCTTTAACGAGAATCGTCGTCTACAATCCGTACGCTATGCCGCTACTGCGAAGTTTGACCCGGAACATAAAGTCTGGCGTCTGTCGCAGGTTGATGAATCTGATTTGACCAATCCGAAACAGATTACCGGTTCGCAGACGGTGAGCGGCACCTGGAAAACCAACCTCACGCCAGACAAACTGGGCGTGGTGGCGCTGGACCCGGATGCACTCTCAATCAGCGGTTTGCACAACTACGTGAAGTATCTGAAGTCGAGCGGTCAGGATGCCGGACGTTATCAGCTCAATATGTGGAGCAAAATCTTCCAGCCGCTATCCGTGGCGGTGATGATGCTGATGGCGCTGTCGTTCATCTTTGGCCCACTGCGTAGCGTACCGATGGGCGTGCGTGTGGTCACCGGTATCAGCTTCGGTTTTGTCTTCTACGTACTGGACCAGA
>NZ_JAFCUJ010000020.1:0-511 GCF_049896465.1 Psychrobacter sp. DWR1-2-3 | reverse complement strand
AATTGTCGAATGTGTTACACCCTGCTGCAAACCAACAATCAGAGTGTTAAAGCTCAACGCGCCTCAATCGAAAGAAGATAGGCAGCGTGGTTATTGGTCGTTCAGTAGCTTGCGTGCACTCTTGCCCTTGCGCCAGACTCAAGAGAACACGACAACATCAGCGGGATACGGTATGAGAGAACAAACAACGTTGCTTATATTCTTAGGTTTATTAGACAACGGAATGCAATTCAGTGAGCGAATTGTGCTGATAAACAGTGCTTTAGCACCAACAGCGCATGGCGTTACATATATTTACATATTTGTGGCGGTTGCTATTACATTAATACAGTTGGTTATGCTACTATATACTTATAGTGGAAAGCTGCGCAACAAAATCGCAAGAAGTGTGGCAAAGTTCGAAAATT
Source organism: Psychrobacter sp. DWR1-2-3 (assembly GCF_049896465.1). Lineage (NCBI taxonomy): Bacteria > Pseudomonadati > Pseudomonadota > Gammaproteobacteria > Moraxellales > Moraxellaceae > Psychrobacter > Psychrobacter sp. DWR1-2-3. The sequence continues at coordinate 104 of NZ_JAFCUJ010000020.1, read as the reverse complement.
TGAAAGCTCGCTTAAATAATTGGCTAGCAGAAATTGTCGAATGTGTTACACCCTGCTGCAAACCAACAATCAGAGTGTTAAAGCTCAACGCGCCTCAATCGAAA
>NZ_JAFCUJ010000019.1:0-742 GCF_049896465.1 Psychrobacter sp. DWR1-2-3 | reverse complement strand
TGACCCCTGCCGTCAAATCCGTACAGTTAAACTTGGGAGATTTTAATTACGCAGCTTGACGATAATAGTCAAACCACACCTGTCTTGGCGATCTATAGCCTAAACTCTTTTGAATCCTCGTTTGGTTGTAGTACAGCTCAATATAGCCAATGATATCGCTGATGGCTACAAACCTTGTTTTATAGTCTTGGTGATACACTAGCTCATTCTTTAATGTGCCCCAGAAGCTTTCTATGGGTGCGTTGTCGAAACAATTGCCTTTACCACTCATAGAGCCTGTAAACTGATGCTGCTTGATGATTTTGTAATAGGCATGACTGCAATACTGGCTGCCTCTGTCTGAATGTACAATCAGCCCTTGGCTTGGACGTTTGTTCTTGATGGCCATGTTCAATGCTTTGTATACTAGATCTGCGGTCATTCGCTTATTGATTGCATAGCCGACAAGCTCTTTGGTGTATAAATCTTTGACTCCCGCTAAATACAACCAACCCTCATTGGTCCAGATATAAGTAATATCACTGACCCACGATTCATTAGGACGCTTAGCATCAAATTGCTGATTTAGTATGTTTGGATAGACAAGCTTGTTGTGGTTGGAGTCCGTGGTAACTTTAAAACGTTTGTGGCGACGGCATTTGATGCCGTGTTCTTCTTTAATGCTTCTGACCATATATAGGCTAATATCGTGCCCTTGCTCTATCAGCTTTGCGTGCAGTCGATCAGCACCATAACGTGCTTT
>NZ_JAFCUJ010000018.1:0-750 GCF_049896465.1 Psychrobacter sp. DWR1-2-3 | reverse complement strand
ACCCTTGGCAGAACATATCCATCGCGTCCGCCATCTCCAGCAGCCGCACGCGGCGCATCTCGGGCAGCGTTGGGTCCTGGCCACGGGTGCGCATGATCGTGCTCCTGTCGTTGAGGACCCGGCTAGGCTGGCGGGGTTGCCTTACTGGTTAGCAGAATGAATCACCGATACGCGAGCGAACGTGAAGCGACTGCTGCTGCAAAACGTCTGCGACCTGAGCAACAACATGAATGGTCTTCGGTTTCCGTGTTTCGTAAAGTCTGGAAACGCGGAAGTCAGCGCCCTGCACCATTATGTTCCGGATCTGCATCGCAGGATGCTGCTGGCTACCCTGTGGAACACCTACATCTGTATTAACGAAGCGCTGGCATTGACCCTGAGTGATTTTTCTCTGGTCCCGCCGCATCCATACCGCCAGTTGTTTACCCTCACAACGTTCCAGTAACCGGGCATGTTCATCATCAGTAACCCGTATCGTGAGCATCCTCTCTCGTTTCATCGGTATCATTACCCCCATGAACAGAAATCCCCCTTACACGGAGGCATCAGTGACCAAACAGGAAAAAACCGCCCTTAACATGGCCCGCTTTATCAGAAGCCAGACATTAACGCTTCTGGAGAAACTCAACGAGCTGGACGCGGATGAACAGGCAGACATCTGTGAATCGCTTCACGACCACGCTGATGAGCTTTACCGCAGCTGCCTCGCGCGTTTCGGTGATGACGGTGAAAACCTCTGACACATGCAGC
>NZ_JAFCUJ010000017.1:0-1028 GCF_049896465.1 Psychrobacter sp. DWR1-2-3 | reverse complement strand
AAAAAAGAGGAAATACCCATGGCAAAGGCCAAGTTTGAACGCAGCAAGCCACACGTCAACGTCGGTACCATCGGACACGTTGACCACGGTAAAACAACCCTAACCGCCGCTATCGCAACCGTAGCAGCAATCACCTCTGGTGGCGAAGCCAAAGACTACGCGTCTATTGACTCAGCACCAGAAGAAAAAGCACGTGGCATCACCATCAACACCTCACACGTAGAATATGACACCCCATCACGTCACTACGCACACGTCGATTGCCCAGGTCACGCCGATTATGTTAAAAACATGATCACCGGTGCAGCCCAAATGGACGGCGCAATCCTAGTTGTATCAGCAACTGACGGCCCTATGCCACAAACCCGTGAGCACATCCTGCTTTCACGTCAGGTTGGCGTACCGTACATCATCGTCTTCATGAACAAATGTGACCTTGTTGATGACGAAGAATTGCTTGAGCTAGTTGAAATGGAAGTTCGTGAACTTCTTAACGACTACGACTTCCCAGGTGATGACACCCCAATCGTAAAAGGTTCAGCCACCCAAGCCCTTAAAGGCGACGAAGGCAAATATGGCCAACCAGCCGTAGTAGAACTACTAGGTATCCTAGATACTTATATCCCAGAGCCAGAGCGTGACATCGACAAAGCATTCCTAATGCCAATCGAAGACGTATTCTCAATCTCAGGTCGTGGTACTGTTGTTACTGGTCGTGTTGAATCAGGTATCGTACGTGTTGGTGACGAGATCGAAATCGTTGGTATCCGTGACACGCAAAAAACCACCTGTACTGGTGTAGAGATGTTCCGTAAACTGCTTGACGAAGGTCGTGCAGGCGAAAACTGTGGCGTACTACTACGTGGTACTAAGCGTGAAGACGTACAACGTGGCCAAGTACTTGCTAAGCCAGGTTCAATCACCCCTCACACCAAGTTTGACGCTGAAGTATACGTGTTGAGCAAAGAAGAGGGTGGTCGTCACACACCATTCCTAAACGGCTATCGTCCACAGTTCTACTTCCGTAC
>NZ_JAFCUJ010000016.1:0-1167 GCF_049896465.1 Psychrobacter sp. DWR1-2-3 | reverse complement strand
GGGTGCCGCCCAAGGACGTGGCCAAGAACCTCGGCGTGTCCATTCCGACGCTGTACCGCTGGGTGCCAGCCTCCACGCACGCTTAGCGTGCTTTATTTTCCGTTTTCTGAGACGACCCCATGAATAAATCGCTCATCATTTTCGGCATCGTCAACATAACCTCGGACAGTTTCTCCGATGGAGGCCGGTATCTGGCGCCAGACGCAGCCATTGCGCAGGCGCGTAAGCTGATGGCCGAGGGGGCAGATGTGATCGACCTCGGTCCGGCATCCAGCAATCCCGACGCCGCGCCTGTTTCGTCCGACACAGAAATCGCGCGTATCGCGCCGGTGCTGGACGCGCTCAAGGCAGATGGCATTCCCGTCTCGCTCGACAGTTATCAACCCGCGACGCAAGCCTATGCCTTGTCGCGTGGTGTGGCCTATCTCAATGATATTCGCGGTTTTCCAGACGCTGCGTTCTATCCGCAATTGGCGAAATCATCTGCCAAACTCGTCGTTATGCATTCGGTGCAAGACGGGCAGGCAGATCGGCGCGAGGCACCCGCTGGCGACATCATGGATCACATTGCGGCGTTCTTTGACGCGCGCATCGCGGCGCTGACGGGTGCCGGTATCAAACGCAACCGCCTTGTCCTTGATCCCGGCATGGGGTTTTTTCTGGGGGCTGCTCCCGAAACCTCGCTCTCGGTGCTGGCGCGGTTCGATGAATTGCGGCTGCGCTTCGATTTGCCGGTGCTTCTGTCTGTTTCGCGCAAATCCTTTCTGCGCGCGCTCACAGGCCGTGGTCCGGGGGATGTCGGGGCCGCGACACTCGCTGCAGAGCTTGCCGCCGCCGCAGGTGGAGCTGACTTCATCCGCACACACGAGCCGCGCCCCTTGCGCGACGGGCTGGCGGTATTGGCGGCGCTGAAAGAAACCGCAAGAATTCGTTAACTGCACATTCGGGATATTTCTCTATATTCGCGGTTCAGCAGGCATGTCCCCTTTGAGGGCGACCCGACGACAGGATAATCGACCTTATGGTGCGCAAATATTTCGGCAAGGCTCGTCATGGCGTGGGGTGTCGCGATCGTGGCGGTGATGATCCTCTTCACCCCTTTGCTGCTGCGCTGTCCACCATTCCGGCGCTGGTATGGCCGGACGGATGCGCTGTCGGAGCGGCAGC
>NZ_JAFCUJ010000015.1:0-1349 GCF_049896465.1 Psychrobacter sp. DWR1-2-3 | reverse complement strand
CGTCATGGCGTGGGGTGTCGCGATCGTGGCGGTGATGATCCTCTTCACCCCTTTGCTGCTGCGCTGTCCACCATTCCGGCGCTGGTATGGCCGGACGGATGCGCTGTCGGAGCGGCAGCGCCAGGCGCTTGCCGAGCGCGGCCTGCGCCGCTACTACCAGACCGCTTTCGATGACGGCTACGTGCCCCGCGTGATGCCCTACGTGTGGCGCATCATCTGGACGGTCGGCGGGTTGATGGCTGTGACCGCCGTACTGCCTACCAACACCGGACGGCCAGCCTTCGATGCCTTGGTGGTCTTCTCGACCTGGTATCCGATAGGCGTGATGCTGCTGGTTTTCGCGTCGAGGCCCCTTGGCCGGTTGATTCGCCAAAGAGCACAGGAGCGGCGGAAATGAGCACGTCAACCATCGAGGCGCTGGCCAGCGCCTGGGCAAGGATTGCCGAGGAAGCGGAATTCCCCGCTGACTACGAGGGGACTGCCACACCACAAGCGCATCGGGCTAGCGAAGCTATTCAGGAGCAGATTCGGGAGCGCATCGTCGCCACCAACGACATGCGGCTGTTCAGCCTGCTGCACCTGCTGGGTCAGGCGTCGCTGCGCATGGAGCAAGCGCTGTGGCCGGAGGATTACGAGCGGATGACGCGCGAGGTTGAGGAAGCCCTGCGGCAAGCCACCGACGCCAACGCCAGATCGTACACCCACGAAGAAGTGATGCAGGCGATGCAGGAACGCATCGACCGGGCGCGAGACAAGCCATGTTGATTGGCTATGCGCGCGTCTCGACGCAGGATCAGAACCTGGAGCTGCAACGCGAAGCCTTGAGCAAGGCCGGATGTAAAAAGGTCTTCGAGGACAAGGTGAGTGGCACGCGGGCAGACCGGCCTGGCTTGGCCAAGACGCTCGAAATGCTGCGCGAAGGCGATACTTTGGTCGTCTGGAAGCTCGACCGGCTGGGCCGGTCGGTCAAGCAACTGGTCGATCTGGTCGGCGATCTGCACAAGCACGGTGTCCAGTTCAGGAGCCTCACCGACTCCATCGACACCGGCACACCATCCGGGCGGTTCTTCTTCCACGTCATGGCGAGCCTTGCCGAAATGGAGCGCGAGCTGACCGTCGAGCGCACCCGCGCCGGGCTGGAAGTCGCCAAGCAGCTCGGCCGCAAAGGCGGCCGCAAGCCGAAGATGACCGACAGCAAGATCGAGTCGGCCAAGAAGCTGCTGGCCAGCGGGGTGCCGCCCAAGGACGTGGCCAAGAACCTCGGCGTGTCCATTCCGACGCTGTACCGCTGGGTGCCAGCCTCCACGCACGCTTAGCGTGCTTTATTTTCCGTTTTCTGAGACGACCCC
>NZ_JAFCUJ010000014.1:0-5586 GCF_049896465.1 Psychrobacter sp. DWR1-2-3 | reverse complement strand
ACAAAGAAAAGCCCCTCAACAATTAAGTTGAGGGGCGATTCAGGAATAGAGAGCTGACGATGACCTACTCTCACATGGCCGGAGCCACACTACCATTGGCGCGATGATGTTTCACTTCTGAGTTCGGGAAGGGATCAGGTGGTGCCATCATGCTATTGTCGTCAGCAAAGGGGGTTAGATATGAGTCTGTTATTGTTATTTTGACTTTAAGTATTATCTTTTAGTCTCATCAACATAAACCTAACTGAATCAAGGTTTAAGGTGATATCGAAATATTCTTTCTTTATTCTAAAGCTTTCGCTTTACAAGATAGATTAATTAGAGCTTTGATACAAACCACTTGGGTGTTGTATGGTCAAGCCAAACGAGCAATTAGTACAGGTTAGCTACACACATCGCTGTGCTTCCACACCCTGCCTATCAACGTCGTAGTCTTCAACGGCTCTTTAGGGAAATCTAATCTTGAGGTGGGCTTCCCGCTTAGATGCTTTCAGCGGTTATCCCATCCGAACGTAGCTACCGGGCAATGCCACTGGCGTGACAACCCGAACACCAGAGGTTCGTCCACTCTGGTCCTCTCGTACTAGGAGCAGATCCTCTCAAATTTCCAACGCCCACGGTAGATAGGGACCGAACTGTCTCACGACGTTCTAAACCCAGCTCGCGTACCTCTTTAAATGGCGAACAGCCATACCCTTAGGACCTGCTTCAGCCCTAGGATGAGATGAGCCGACATCGAGGTGCCAAACACCGCCGTCGATATGAACTCTTGGGCGGTATCAGCCTGTTATCCCCAGAGTACCTTTTATCCGTTGAGCGATGGCCCTTCCATACAGAACCACCGGATCACTAAGACCTACTTTCGTACCTGCTCGACTTGTGGGTCTCGCAGTTAAGCGCGCTTTTGCCTTTATACTCTATGAACGATTTCCGACCGTTCTGAGCGCACCTTCGTACTCCTCCGTTACTCTTTAGGAGGAGACCGCCCCAGTCAAACTACCCACCATACATTGTCCTCGGTATTGTTATACCTGAGTTAGAACCCCGACATGACCAGGGTGGTATTTCAAGATTGGCTCCACAAACACTAGCGTGTCTGCTTCAAAGCCTCCCACCTATCCTGCACAAGTCAGGTCAAAGTTCAATGTAAAGCTGTAGTAAAGGTTCACGGGGTCTTTCCGTCTAGCCGCGGGTACACAGCATCTTCACTGCGATTTCGATTTCACTGAGTCTCTGCTGGAGACAGCGCTGCCATCATTATGCCATTCGTGCAGGTCGGAACTTACCCGACAAGGAATTTCGCTACCTTAGGACCGTTATAGTTACGGCCGCCGTTTACTGGGGCTTCGATCAAGAGCTTCGCTTACGCTAACCCCATCAATTAACCTTCCAGCACCGGGCAGGCATCACACCCTATACGTCCACTTTCGTGTTTGCAGAGTGCTGTGTTTTTAATAAACAGTTGCAGCAGCCTGGTATCTGCGACTGCCAACAGCTCAAGGAGCAAGTCCTATCACCATCGGCAGCGTACCTTCTCCCGAAGTTACGGTACCATTTTGCCTAGTTCCTTCAGCAGAGTTCTCTCAAGCGCCTTGGTATTCTCTACCTGATCACCTGTGTCGGTTTAGGGTACGATTCGTTTATAACTATTGCTTAGAAGCTTTTCCTGGAAGCATGGTATTTGCCACTTCGCTGTACAAGTACAGCTTGCTATCAGATCTCAGTATGATGACAGTCCGGATTTGCCTAAACTGTCTACCTACATCCTTTCACCTGGACAACCAACGCCAGGCTGACATAACCTACTCCGTCCCTCCATCGCATTATAAACAAGTATCGGAATATTAACCGATTTCCCATCGACTACGCCTTTCGGCCTCGCCTTAGGGGTCGACTCACCCAGCCCCGATTAACGTTGGACTGGAACCCTTGATCTTCCGGCGTGCGAGCTTTTCACTCGCATTATCGTTACTCACGTCAGCATTCGCTCTTGTGATACCTCCAGCATGCTTTACAACACACCTTCACAGGCTTACACAACGCTCCCCTACCACTTGAAAACAAATTCAAATCCGCAGCTTCGGCTCCTAGTTTGAGCCCCGTTACATCTTCCGCGCGGGCCGACTCGACTAGTGAGCTATTACGCTTTCTTTAAAGGATGGCTGCTTCTAAGCCAACCTCCTAGCTGTCTATGCCTTCCCACCTCGTTTCCCACTTAACTAGGAATTTGGGGCCTTAGCTGGCGGTCTGGGTTGTTTCCCTCTCCACAATGGACGTTAGCACCCACTGTGTGTCTCCCGGATATCACTCATCGGTATTCGGAGTTTGCATCGGTTTGGTAAGTCGGTATGACCCCCTAGCCGAAACAGTGCTCTACCCCCAATGGTGTTCGTCCGAGGCGCTACCTAAATAGCTTTCGGGGAGAACCAGCTATCACCGAGTTTGATTAGCCTTTCACCCCTATCCACAAGTCATCCCCTGGCTTTTCAACGACAGTGGGTTCGGTCCTCCGGTGCCTGTTACGGCACTTTCAACCTGCTCATGGATAGATCACTCGGTTTCGGGTCTATGCCCTGCAACTAATTCGCCCTATTAAGACTCGGTTTCCCTACGGCTCCCCTAAACGGTTAACCTTGCTACAGAACATAAGTCGCTGACCCATTATACAAAAGGTACGCGGTCACCCTAATAAATTAAGGCTCCCACTGCTTGTACGCACACGGTTTCAGGTTCTATTTCACTCCCCTCACAGGGGTTCTTTTCGCCTTTCCCTCACGGTACTGGTTCACTATCGGTCAGTCAGGAGTATTTAGCCTTGGAGGATGGTCCCCCCATCTTCAAACAGGATTTCTCGTGCCCCGCTCTACTTAATATGTTAACTCTAATGTTTCGAATACAGGACTATCACCTACTACGGTCAGCTTTCCCACGCTGTTCTTCTACATTAGAATTAATCGGCTTCTCCCCGTTCGCTCGCCGCTACTAGGGGAATCTCATTTGATGTCTATTCCTAAGGGTACTGAGATGTTTCACTTCCCCTCGTTCGCTTCTTGTACAAGTACAAGATACCTACCTTATGGTAAGTGGGTTTCCCCATTCAGAAATCTCCGGATCACAGGATATTGCCGCCTCCCCGAAGCTTATCGCAGGCTGTCACGTCTTTCATCGCCTCTGACTGCCAAGGCATCCACCATGTGCGCTTCATTACTTGACCATACAACCCCAAGTAGTCTCGACTTTAAATAAGTCTTAACTTCTAAGTGTTATAAAGTCTAATTATGATAACGATATCACCTATGTTTATACGCTTGATTCAGTTCTCTTTACTTTTTTAATAACTCACTACTGGGATAACAACTGATGTCGTTAAGTAGCGAGTTATTAAGGTTAGGAACAACGCGTGAACACGTGTTCCTAACCCAGACTCATATCTATGTTTTTAAATAGTTCTTACGCTCTCGTCGAGTCATAAGTTCTGTATAAAACAGAAAGAAGTAATCTTAGACAAATCACTTGTTTCTGTTGAATACCTATTGTATTTATTGGCATCTAAAGCTTACTTGGCGTTTATAGTGGTGGAGCCAAACGGAGTCGAACCGTTGACCTCCTGCGTGCAAGGCAGGCGCTCTACCAACTGAGCTATGGCCCCATGTAAAATGGTGGGTCTAAGTGGACTTGAACCACTGACCCCCGCGTTATCAACACGGTGCTCTAACCAGCTGAGCTACAGACCCAATTACGCTTGTTATAAACGTAAGCTTAAACTAAAGAACAACTTGTTGTGAATTCTTGCTGACCGAATGCCATCTATAAGGAGGTGATCCAGCCGCAGGTTCCCCTACGGCTACCTTGTTACGACTTCACCCCAGTCATCAACCACACCGTGGTGAACGCCTTCCCGAAGGTTAGGCTATCCACTTCTGGTGCAATCAACTCCCATGGTGTGACGGGCGGTGTGTACAAGGCCCGGGAACGTATTCACCGCGGCATTCTGATCCGCGATTACTAGCGATTCCTACTTCATGGAGTCGAGTTGCAGACTCCAATCTGGACTACGATAGGCTTTTTGAGATTCGCATCACATCGCTGTGTAGCTGCCCTCTGTACCTACCATTGTAGCACGTGTGTAGCCCTGGTCGTAAGGGCCATGATGACTTGACGTCGTCCCCGCCTTCCTCCAGTTTGTCACTGGCAGTATCCTTAGAGTTCCCGGCTTAACCCGCTGGTAACTAAGGACAAGGGTTGCGCTCGTTGCGGGACTTAACCCAACATCTCACGACACGAGCTGACGACAGCCATGCAGCACCTGTATTCTAATTCCCGAAGGCACTCCCGCATCTCTGCAGGATTCTAGATATGTCAAGACCAGGTAAGGTTCTTCGCGTTGCATCGAATTAAACCACATGCTCCACCGCTTGTGCGGGCCCCCGTCAATTCATTTGAGTTTTAACCTTGCGGCCGTACTCCCCAGGCGGTCTACTTATTGCGTTAGCTGCGTCACTAAGTCCTCAAGGGACCCAACGACTAGTAGACATCGTTTACGGCGTGGACTACCAGGGTATCTAATCCTGTTTGCTACCCACGCTTTCGAACCTCAGTGTCAATATGATGCCAGAAGGCTGCCTTCGCCATCGGTATTCCTCCAGATCTCTACGCATTTCACCGCTACACCTGGAATTCTACCTTCCTCTCACCTATTCTAGCCTAACAGTATCAGATGCAGTTCCCAGGTTAAGCCCGGGGATTTCACATCTGACTTATCAAGCCACCTACGCTCGCTTTACGCCCAGTAATTCCGATTAACGCTTGCACCCTCTGTATTACCGCGGCTGCTGGCACAGAGTTAGCCGGTGCTTATTCTGCAGCTAATGTCATCGTCCATGGGTATTAACCATGGAGTCTTCTTCACTGCTTAAAGTGCTTTACAACCAAAAGGCCTTCTTCACACACGCGGCATGGCTGGATCAGGGTTGCCCCCATTGTCCAATATTCCCCACTGCTGCCTCCCGTAGGAGTCCGGGCCGTGTCTCAGTCCCGGTGTGGCTGATCATCCTCTCAGACCAGCTACAGATCGTCGCCATGGTAGGCCTTTACCCCACCATCTAGCTAATCCGACTTAGGCTCATCTAATAGCGAGAGCAACAAGTTGCCCCCTTTCTCCCGTAGGTCGTATGCGGTATTAATTCGAGTTTCCCCGAGCTATCCCCCACTACTAGGTAGATTCCTAAGTATTACTCACCCGTCCGCCGCTCGACGCCTGATAGCAAGCTATCATCGTTTCCGCTCGACTTGCATGTGTTAAGCCTGCCGCCAGCGTTCAATCTGAGCCATGATCAAACTCTTCAGTTTAATCTTGCTATGAAGCTCTTTAAAGAAGCTTCTAAACTTGGCTCATCTAATCTGGCAAAATCGCTAAAAATTATGTTCGTAATGAATTAACTTTGAGTTTTTCTGCTGTCTTAAATGATAATTTTTATAGTTAATAATCTTTCCGAAAAGAAAAGATAGTCAACTTTATTTTTTAGCATTCTGAATCAGCAAAAATCCACACAAGTTGTTCTTTAGTTATGCTTTTAAATAGTGTCA
>NZ_JAFCUJ010000013.1:0-12699 GCF_049896465.1 Psychrobacter sp. DWR1-2-3 | reverse complement strand
GGGTGCCGCCCAAGGACGTGGCCAAGAACCTCGGCGTGTCCATTCCGACGCTGTACCGCTGGGTGCCAGCCTCCACGCACGCTTAGCGTGCTTTATTTTCCGTTTTCTGAGACGACCCCTCTATAGGGGGTCGTTTGCGGGAGGGGGCGGAATCCTACGCTAAGGCTTTGGCCAGCGATATTCTCCGGTGAGATTGATGTGTTCCCATCCGAGCGGCGAAACATGGGCCAAGAGATCGGGCGATAGCAGCTTTCCATCGCGTTTCTGGTTTGCAACGACCTCGCCGAGCTTCATGGTGTTCCAGAAGATGATGATGGCGGCGAGCAGATTCATGCCGGCGATGCGGTAATGCTGGCCTTCGGCGGAACGGTCGCGGATTTCACCGCGGCGGTGGAAGCTGATTGCCCGCTTCAGCGCATGATGAGCTTCGCCTTTGTTGAGCCCGATCTGGGCACGCCGTTGGAGTTCGGCATCCAGAATCCAGTCGATCATGAACAGGGTGCGCTCGACGCGACCGACTTCCCGCAGGGCTGTCGCGAGCTCGTTCTGCCGCGGATAGGAGGCGAGTTTCCGCAGAATCTGGCTTGGCGCGACGGTCCCGGCAGCAATGGTGGCGGCGATGCGCAGGATGTCGGGCCAATTGCGCTCGATCATGGCTTGGTTGACCTTTCCGCCGATCAACGCTCGCAGGTGCGCCGGGGCGGCCGACGGATTGAACGCGTAGAGCCGTTTGGATGGCAGGTCGCGGATGCGCGGAGCGAACCGGTAGCCGAGAATGGCACATGCGGCAAAGACGTGATCGGTGAAGCCGCCCGTGTCGGTGAACTGCTCGCGGATATGGCGTCCAGCATCGTTCATCAGCAGGCCATCGAGGATGTAAGGCGCTTCGCTTGCCGTTGCAGGAATCACCTGGGTTGCGAACGGCGCATATTGGTCGGAGACGTGGCTATAGGCTTTCAGGCCCGGGGTATTGCCATATTTCGCGTTGACCAGGTTCATGGCCTCACCTTGCTCTGTAGCGACGAAGAACTGTCCGTCGCTCGAAGCCGACGTGCCCATGCCCCAGAACCGGGCCATGGGTAACGCTGCCTGTGCCTCGACCACCATGGCCAGCGCCCGGTCATAGGCTTCGCCCTCGACATGCCACCGTCCAATGCGGATCAATTCCCAGAAGGTGTGGGTGTTTGTCGCATCCGCCATTTTGCGCAAGCCGAGGTTGATCCCTTCCGCCAAGATAACGTTCATTAGCCCGATCCGGTCAGCGCAGGGTGCTCCTGTGCGCAGATGGGTGAACGCTTCGGTGAAGCCGGTCGCCGCATCCACCTCCAGCAGGAGATCGGTGATGCGCGTGGGCGGGATCTGCTTGTAGAGATCGAGCACCAGATCTTCGGCGCCTGTCGGCGCGGCGGCTTCGAGTTTCTCGATATGCAGAACGCCGTTTTCAATCGACCCGCCCGGGATCGTGCCTGCGCGAGCGGCACGGCCAAGCTCGCGCAACCGCATGTCGAGGCGAGCTTGCCGGTCTGCCAGCCATTCCTCCGGCCGCAATGGCACAGCGAGACGACCGCCTTCCGCGATGGATTGTGCCGGAACGAGTGCGTGTTTCAGATCGCCATAGCGCCGGGACCTAGTAAGCCAGACATCTCCGGAGCGGAACGCATCGCGCAGATGGAACAGCACCGCGATCTCCCATAGGCGAGCGTCGCCAGCCCTCTGGGCCCGAAGGTGGCGATGCCATTTCGAGCTGGGCCGCAAGAAGCTGGTCATCGCGGCATCGTTCAAACCGGTACGAAGGGCCGTCACCGCTTCCAGAAGCGGCAGTGCAACGGGCGCAGCTCGCAGATCGAGCAGGCGCAACATGCGTGGAGCGTATCGGCGGAAGCGGTGATAACCGTCGAGCACATGATTGAGCGGATCGTCGGCCATGGTGGCGGTCAGCCTGGTTGCCATTGCAACAAGGGTTTTTAAGCCGTCCCACCCTGACCCACTCGCGATGACATCGCCCAGCGGCTGGCCATCATCCTGTGCATCGACCAGGGCGCCCCCGATCTCGGCGAAGGATTTCAGGGTGTCACGCACCACCCCCGCTTCGTCTGCGACCTTTGCATGGCAAATACGCTCCGAAGCACGGTAGAGACGGCCGACGATCCGGTCGTGGGTTTCGACCACTGCGTCGGCCAACATCGCCTGCCATTCCGAGACGCAAACAGCCAAGATCGCAAGCCGCCTGTCCTCCGGGAGATCGCGCATGCCGTCGGCATAATACCGTTCACCCTGCCTGCGCAGACGAGTCACCCGATGGGCAGGAACGCCGGCAAGCAGATCCTCGGGGAGATCGATGCGTTGCAGATATTCGAGCCGGTCGAGCAGCCGGTTGGCCGACGAAGAGTTCGAGCCAGGCTCGAACTGGCGCAGCCACACAAAACGGGTCACCCGATCATCAGCCGTCTCCTCGAGCAATGCCAGCAACTGTTCTCGGATCGACATAGGCAGCCGACTGGCGATCCTCGTCTCGATGCGTCGCTCGGCATCGACGAGAGCCGCGGCACAAAGCCGCTCGATCGTGGATGTCGCGGGAAGGACAGTGCGGGTGCGTCGGCACTCGGCTACGAAGCGACGGGCGATATCCTCGTTCGACACCGCCATCTCGGCTTCTCGGAACAACCATTCCTTCAGCTCGCTCGCACCACGTCCGGAGAAGGTGCGGAAGCCGTAGAGCCCCCGTAACTCGGCAAGATGCTCGTGCCGTGTTTCCTCGCGGGCAGCATAGTCTACGAGATCGTCGGCACCCAGGCCAAGCTGCGCTCCGATAAATTCGATGACCTCTGCAGGGATCAGTTCGCCTGGAGCCAGCACCCGGCCGGGATAGCGCAGGACACACAATTGCAGGGCGAAGCCGAACCTGTTGTGAGCGCGCCGACGCAGCCTGATATGCCCAAGGTCTTCATCACTCAGCGTATAGTGCTTGAGCAAATCCGTCTGTGAAGTCGGCAAGCGCAACAGCGCGTCTTTCTGCCGATCGGTTAGAGTGACGCGACGCGGCATACATGTTCCTTTTTCAAAATCTGATAGCGTTCAAGACGCTTTGTTTATGAAGCTGGTTGAGATACATTTCCAGAGGTCAATGCAATCGTGGCCGAAGCGCCGCCTCAAACCAACGTTTGTGATACATGCTGATCGGATATGCCCGCGTCTCCAAAGCCGATGGCTCGCAGTCTCTCGACCTGCAGCACGACGCCTTGCGCGCCGCAGGTGTCGAACGGGACAATATCTATGATGATCTTGCTTCCGGCGGTCGTGATGATCGCCCTGGCTTGACTGCCTGCCTCAAGTCATTGCGTGACGGCGATGTGCTGGTGGTCTGGAAGCTCGATCGCCTCGGACGATCGCTTGCCCATCTGGTCAACACGGTGAAGGAGCTGTCAGACCGCAAGATCGGCCTGCGGGTTCTGACTGGAAAGGGCGCTCAGATCGACACCACGACTGCGTCCGGTCGCATGGTGTTCGGAATCTTCGCCACCTTGGCCGAGTTCGAGCGGGATCTGATCCGAGAGCGCACCATGGCGGGTCTCGCCTCCGCGAGAGCGCGCGGTCGCAAGGGCGGACGAAAATTCGCGCTCACCAAAGCTCAGGTGCGTCTCGCGCAAGCCGCCATGGCCCAGCGCGATACTTCAGTTTCCGATCTCTGCAAGGAACTCGGCATCGAGCGCGTCACTCTCTACCGATATGTCGGTCCCAAAGGCGAGCTCAGAGACCATGGAAAGCATGTTCTCGGACTTACGTAGCAACTCGTTTCTTTTCGCAGGTTGAGCCACAGAGGTGGATCAGGAAATTTGAACAACACTTATAAGTGATATTTTGCTCCCCAAATGATGTTATAAACATCAATATATGGAGTATTTTATGACACGTAGACCAAGAAGAAATCATTCAAATGACTTTAAAGCTAAGGTAGCACTTGCTGCGATTAAAGCAGAAAAAACACTTGCTGAATTGAGTGCTGAATTTGATGTTCATCAAAACCAAATTATTGACTGGAAAAATCAACTGATTTCAGCTTCCTCGCAAGCTTTCGATCAATCAAAAGCTCCAACAGAACCACCCATCGATCTAAAAAAACTACATGCAAAAATCGGTGAGCAGGCATTAGAAATTGATTTTTTAGAAGGTGTGTTGAAGAAACTGGGTCGCTTCAACCACAAAAGTTAATCGATGACTCACTTCAGATTTCAGTATCTAAGCAAGCTAAGCTGCTGAAAGTCTCCCGTGGTTGTTATTACTATCGCCCAAAACCTGTGAGTGAATCAGATCTGAAGCTGATGCGCTGTATGGATGAGTTACATATGCAATACCCTTTTGCAGGTAGCCGTATGATGCGTGATTTATTGAATCGTCAAGGACATCATATAGGACGACGTCATACACGTACTTTAATGAAGAAAATGGGCATTAATGCGTTATATCGTAAACCAAATCTAAGTCAGGCCAATCAAGCTCACCGTAAATATCCATATCTGCTCAAAGGATTGGCTATTCAGCGCAGTAATCAAGTGTGGTCTACGGATATAACGTATATCCCTATGGCAAAAGGCTTTGTTTATTTATGTGCTGTGATTGATTGGCATAGCCGCAAGGTACTTGCGCATAGAGTATCGATTAGTATGGAGGTTACATTTTGCATAGAAACATTAAATGAAGCTATTGAAAAATATGGCCGACCTGAAGTCTTTAATACAGACCAAGGCAGTCAGTTTACCAGTGATGCATTTATTGATGTATTGAAATCAAATGGCATTCAAATCAGTATGGATGGTAAAGGTCGATGGGTTGATAATGTGATGGTTGAACGATTATGGCGGAGCGTTAAATATGAAGAGGTGTATCTCAAAGCCTACAGCAATGTTTTGGATGCGAAGAAGCAATTAAACGCATATTTTGAATTTTATAATTTGAAACGACCTCATTCGAGTCTGGACAAAATGACTCCAGATGAGTTTTACTATGACCAGCTACCACAACAAAATAAGGTAGCTTAACTAGAGCAGAGTATCACTTATAAATAAGCTTTTAGTTGTTCAAACAAGTGGGACCACCTCTCACCTCCGCGCTTCATCAGAAAACTGAAGGAACCTCCATTGAATCGAACTAATATTTTTTTTGGTGAATCGCATTCTGACTGGTTGCCTGTCAGAGGCGGAGAATCTGGTGATTTTGTTTTTCGACGTGGTGACGGGCATGCCTTCGCGAAAATCGCACCTGCTTCCCGCCGCGGTGAGCTCGCTGGAGAGCGTGACCGCCTCATTTGGCTCAAAGGTCGAGGTGTGGCTTGCCCCGAGGTGATCAACTGGCAGGAGGAACAGGAGGGTGCATGCTTGGTGATAACGGCAATTCCGGGAGTACCGGCGGCTGATCTGTCTGGAGCGGATTTGCTCAAAGCGTGGCCGTCAATGGGGCAGCAACTTGGCGCTGTTCACAGCCTATCGGTTGATCAATGTCCGTTTGAGCGCAGGCTGTCGCGAATGTTCGGACGCGCCGTTGATGTGGTGTCCCGCAATGCCGTCAATCCCGACTTCTTACCGGACGAGGACAAGAGTACGCCGCAGCTCGATCTTTTGGCTCGTGTCGAACGAGAGCTACCGGTGCGGCTCGACCAAGAGCGCACCGATATGGTTGTTTGCCATGGTGATCCCTGCATGCCGAACTTCATGGTGGACCCTAAAACTCTTCAATGCACGGGTCTGATCGACCTTGGGCGGCTCGGAACAGCAGATCGCTATGCCGATTTGGCACTCATGATTGCTAACGCCGAAGAGAACTGGGCAGCGCCAGATGAAGCAGAGCGCGCCTTCGCTGTCCTATTCAATGTATTGGGGATCGAAGCCCCCGACCGCGAACGCCTTGCCTTCTATCTGCGATTGGACCCTCTGACTTGGGGTTGATGTTCATGCCGCCTGTTTTTCCTGCTCATTGGCACGTTTCGCAACCTGTTCTCATTGCGGACACCTTTTCCAGCCTCGTTTGGAAAGTTTCATTGCCAGACGGGACTCCTGCAATCGTCAAGGGATTGAAACCTATAGAAGACATTGCTGATGAACTGCGCGGGGCCGACTATCTGGTATGGCGCAATGGGAGGGGAGCAGTCCGGTTGCTCGGTCGTGAGAACAATCTGATGTTGCTCGAATATGCCGGGGAGCGAATGCTCTCTCACATCGTTGCCGAGCACGGCGACTACCAGGCGACCGAAATTGCAGCGGAACTAATGGCGAAGCTGTATGCCGCATCTGAGGAACCCCTGCCTTCTGCCCTTCTCCCGATCCGGGATCGCTTTGCAGCTTTGTTTCAGCGGGCGCGCGATGATCAAAACGCAGGTTGTCAAACTGACTACGTCCACGCGGCGATTATAGCCGATCAAATGATGAGCAATGCCTCGGAACTGCGTGGGCTACATGGCGATCTGCATCATGAAAACATCATGTTCTCCAGTCGCGGCTGGCTGGTGATAGATCCCGTCGGTCTGGTCGGTGAAGTGGGCTTTGGCGCCGCCAATATGTTCTACGATCCGGCTGACAGAGACGACCTTTGTCTCGATCCTAGACGCATTGCACAGATGGCGGACGCATTCTCTCGTGCGCTGGACGTCGATCCGCGTCGCCTGCTCGACCAGGCGTACGCTTATGGGTGCCTTTCCGCAGCTTGGAACGCGGATGGAGAAGAGGAGCAACGCGATCTAGCTATCGCGGCCGCGATCAAGCAGGTGCGACAGACGTCATACTAGATATCAAGCGACTTCTCCTATCCCCTGGGAACACATCAATCTTACCGGAGAATATCGTTGGCCAAAGCCTTAGCGTAGGATTTCGCCCTCTCCCGCAAACGACCCCTATAGGTCTAAAGCACCCTGTCCATTCTTCTTGATATACTTCTTTATGTACTCCCTTAGCACCAATGACTGTGTATAGCCGTCTCTCTCTACTATGTCCTTGAAAGCTTTGGCTGTGTCTTCGTCTAATCTGATGTTGATTGTTGCTTGCTTGCCTTTACTCATTGTTTGACCTCTTGTTATGTAATGCAATGTTAGTTACTCTGTGTTGCTTTACTACTTACATTATCCAGTTTTATACTGGTCATGTAATGCATATCTAACTACATAATAGTGCAATATTAAGTACGTAACCACCCATTTATGTGTATTAATGTAATGCAAACAATCATACAATGTAATGCAACATCAATTACGATAATGTAATGCAAACAATCATACAATGTAATATAAACTCTGTACTTCCTTAATTCCTTATTAGATGCTATATTGATGTCTATTGTTAGAAAGCCAGCATATACCGTGGGCACAATATCCACTACGTTACTATTGACCCAAGGCATACTGGTAAGGGGAAACCCCTTAACCCCAACCCCTCACAAAAAGCCGTGAGGGGTAAAAACAACAGCAAGGTCGAGGTTGAAATGGCAAGGACGAAATGGCTAAAAATCAGAGTATCTGATGATGAGCTTCTAGACATTAAAAAGCGGACAGGCTCACATGATATGTCTAACTACGTTCGCAAATTGGTACTCGATCAACCGATAGCCGCACCCGAACCCAAAACCAAAAAAATCGTGCATAGTGCCGATCCCGAATTAGTGCGAGCCATTAATCGCATTGGCATCAATATCAACCAAATAGCCAAACAAACCAATGCAGGGCAAGAAGTGGGTAACTCCGTATTAATGGCCTTACTAAACTTGCAAACCACGCTAGACAAAGCACTAGCATCGAGTATGCCCGATGATCGTTAAATTCTTCACTCGCGGCACAGGTGGCAGCAAAGGCGTGTTTGATTACTTGCTCAAAGACAAAGAGCAGCCCGACGGCAAACGGCTCGATGCTGAGGTATTAAGGGGCGACATAGACAATCAAGCCTTGCTCATTGATAGCCTAGACTTCAAGCAAAAATATACCAGTGGTTGCCTATCGTTCACTGAGTCAGCCGATCAAGTCACTACAGAACAGAAAAACGCCTTGATGGACTCGTTCGAGGAAACCATCAGAGCAGGGCTAGACGTTGATAGCGTTAGCGTGTCATGGATTGAACACAGAGACAAAGGACGGCTAGAGCTTAACTTCGTCTATGCCAATGTGGAGCTAAAGCATGGCAGGGTATTTCAGCCTTACGTCCACAGCGTAGACAAAAGGCGCGTCAACGCATGGAAGGACATGCAGAACATAGAACACGGCTTTACAGACCCAAGCGACCCCGCTAATAAGCGGTTGCTAGGTCAGCGTGATAACTTACCGCGTGACGTTAAAGACGCTAGGCAAGCCATAACAGAGGGCTTAACGGCATTAGTAGCAGAGGGCGCTATAACGAGCCGTGCTGATGTGGTGCAATCGCTTACTGACGCAGGCTTTGAGATAGCAAGAGAGACCGCCAAAGCGATCTCTATCAAGAACCCAGACCCCGAAAGTAAACGTAATATTAGGCTTACAGGTGGCTTATATGAGCGAGATTTTAGCTTTAGCAGAGAAGTTCAAAACACAGTCGAAACAGCAAGTAACGAGTATCGAGCAGGAGCTACAGAGCGCTACAACGCAGCTAAACAACTTTATGACAGCGAGATTGTTAGAAAGCGAGACTATCATCAGTCAAGGCATGACAAGCCTAGACGCGAGCAACGAGCAGTTACAGCAGATGTTAGACAAGCATCAACAAGATTTAGCTACAGCCCTTACAACCTATTTGAACAACGTCCAAGCCCATTTAACCCAAGATTTAGGGGAGCTAAAAAGTCAGACAGAGACGCTGATAGAGGACTACGTTCACCATATCGCCCAGCTGATAGAACAGAGAGAGGACAGGATAGCCCAAGTCATCAAATCAGAGATGAACAAGTGGTTGATAGGAGCAGTCATAGCGTTATTAGTGATATTCGTGCTAGGGGTTCTATTGGGAACAAAAATGAACAAGACCCCAACTTACAAGTATTATCACGACAGCAAGAGCGGTCAAACCTATATGCTACCGTTAGAGGATTAAAAGATGGACAAGCGACTGCTAGACCAAGTACAGAAGGCGCTAGACGCTCAGCAAGAGACGATACAACGTCAGCAGCAGATGCTAGACGATCAAGACGCATGGACACAGCAGCAGCTACGCAAGAAAGACCAGGATATAGCACAATTGACAGCATCATTGACCAAGCTAGCACAAGCGCAAACACAGCAAGCAAAGGACTTGCCGAGCTTGCTAGAGCAGTTACAGACCAAAATCAGCGAACAGATAAGCGTACAGAGTGGCTGGGTAAGTCATCGCAAAGCCTTCGCAGAGACAATGAAACTCTTAACAACAGAGTCAATAACACTTTGCAATGCACAGATTCGACTAACAGAGCTTATGCAGACGTATCAGAGTACGATAGCACCGCAAGACAATCAAAACAGCGTGACGAGCGAATTAGAGACGATATTAGGCAATCTAAAGAACTCACAGACTACAATCAAGACTATGCAGGGCGAAATAAGCAGTTCGCAGAGTACAATAGACAAGACACAGCAGAGCTTAACAGAGGAATTAAGGCAGTTAGAGAGATTAAGCAAGAGATAAAGCTAGCAAATACAAGATCTAGTTCGCCTCGTATGGGTTGGTAAAAATTTTAAAATAAACAGCGAAAACGGACTCGAACCCGTGAAATACAAGGGATTGAAGGTGGTAGCCAATAAGTGTAGACTATAAAAACGACTAACCCCCGATGCTGGAAACATCAGGGGTTGGGTAATACCAATCCGCTGTGGAACGGATAAAATAACACTTTAGACGAGCTGTTATTATATCTAAGCCACTGCGCTAATACAAGCGTATCAAATATGGACAATCTACAGAGAGTAGACCCCCAAAAGTGGCGTGAATACCCCGTATTACAAGCCCTCTATGATGATTTACCCCTAAAACCGTACTGTTCACTAGCAAAGGGCGCTTGTTTCGTGCAGCCCAAAGAATTTGCTATTAAAAAGAATTACATACAGCCCAATCACCCAGCTGTCATGCGGTGGCTGTGGTTTGACATAGACGACCCAAATGCGCTATTCGCCTACTACTACCTAAACACACCAGTACCCAACTTAATCATAGAAAACTCCGACAACGGACACGCCCACGTAGGCTTTCGGCTGCGTGTTGAAGTCGGCTTGACTGGCGATTCGCACCTAAAGCCGATCAACTACATGAGAGCAGTATATTACGCCCTGAGACAGGCGCTAGGTGCTGATGCTGGGTATGTAGGTAATCTTATCAAATGCCCCTTTGATACTGACATTTGGCAAGTCTACGTTAGCGGTAAAAAAGACTATGACTTAAAAGAATTAGCGGACATGCTAGACCTAGAGGTACTACCGAAAACTAGCGATAATGACGACATATTTGGACGTAATAAGGCTTTGTTCGACCATACGCGCCATATAGCCTATCCATTAGCGTCTCAGCATAGCTACAGGACGCTGTTAGCTGAACTGCTACCGATTGCCACTGCATACAATGCAACGTACCCCATACCGCTATTTGGCAATGAGGTGTACACGATATGCAAGAGCATAGCGCGATACTGTTACTCTGCCAAATTCAACAACGGCGAAGTCTCACAAGCTCATAGAGAGGTGCAGAGTATGAGAGGTAAGAAGGGTGGGGCTAAGTCCAAGCGCCCACCTGTGGCAACGTCAGAGCGCACTGTAGAGCCATGGATAGAGCTAGGAATAAGCCAAAGTACATACTACAGAGACAAGAAAAAATACAAATGAGAATAATTCCCATCGGTGACAGCGGATAAGCATCAGATATTAGCCCCGTTAGGGGTTTGTGTCTTTAGATCTTTGTATGTGTCCTATGTTGTGCCCCTGCGCCTTGCTATATAAGGATATAAAGCCCCCTCTAAGACTTGTCAGTGAGTCGCAATTCTGATCCCTGCTATAGTGTTCTAATGCTGCCACCAAAAGCTCTGTCTGCTACACAAGCTTAACGCTGCCACCATTAGAACGTCTTAGATGCTTAGGCTATTTCTACTCTAGCCCTTGCTGTCTATAGGGGTCGTCTCAGAAAACGGAAAATAAAGCACGCTAAGCCGGTTGCCTTGGCGGGCTTGTCACAAACCTACGTTTTCAAGAAGAAGGAAACCGCATGCCCCGCCGTTCGATCCTCTCCGCCGCCGAGCGCGAAAGCCTGCTGGCGTTGCCGGACACCAAGGATGAGTTGATCCGTCACTACACGTTCAGCGAAAGCGACCTCTCCATCATCCGGCAGCGGCGCGGCCCGGGAATCAAGGCATTGCGATTCTCGAAAATAGTTCTTGAAATTCTATTCTTGATTGCATATCATCTCAACGAGTTTCGATAAGAAAGGATGCGCATGCGACCGTCTGGTTCGCTGGTGGGCAAGGAGGCAGCAGCCGACACGCTCATCGGCAACTGCACGACCGCACGACCAGCCTCCCGTTCAAATTCGAGTTAGAACTCATATCCAGCCTGTCTGGGGGCACTGTGAAAGAGGGATCTCCGATGACTGTTGAATCGAGAATATTTTCTGTAGCCGAGTATGTTCAGCCGTCCGAAGGCGAGCCTATTCGTTCCGTTGTGCTTGAAACCCGAGACTCAATTATCGTGGTTTGGCATGTCCATCCCGGGCAGGAAATTGCGGCTCACATTCATCCTCACGGCCAAGACACGTGGACTGTTTTGTCGGGAATGGCTGATTACTTTCAGGGCAATGGGATTGTTCGTGCCCTCAGGGAAGGTGAGATAGCCGTGGCAAGACCGGGCCAAGTGCACGGGGCGCGAAATACAGGTACCGAGCCATTTGTGTTCGTCTCGGTTGTGGCATCAGCCAATGCCGGTTTCGTATTGGCTGAGCGATAGAGCCCAATCTCTGGAGTTGGTCCAATGAGCGGTCGGGGAGATAGGTAACAGACATGCAGCGGACACGGCTGCTAAACCAGGTCGCAAACCTCCTTGCGTCGCAGCGTGCCGCAAGCGACGCGATCAATCGAATGGGGTCGGCATGAGACTGAACACCATCCAGTTCCCGACCGCGTAGCCGCCTGTCCTGCCGATCAGGTCTTGACCATCGACGCCTGGGATCAGTCCTGAATGTTCTTGGAGACCACTACGTTATGAGCCGCAGCCGCCGCAAAACACCCATCGTCGGGCACACGACCTGCGGCAGCGAGCGCGAGGACAAGAAGCTCTGGCATCAGCGCTGGCGCACCCGTGAGCGCACGGCGCTGACCAGCGCGTCGCCCGAAGCCCTGAGCGCCCATCTGCCCCTGCTGGAAAACCAGGCCAGCAGCGTCTGGTCGATGGGCAAGGATGGCCGCTCCTACTGGCCCGTCAAGCGCCAGGCCGCCACGGCGGATCGCATCGCCAATCACAAGGGACGCAACCCGCAAGAACGCGCCTCCCTGAAAAAGCGCCTGCTGCGCAAGTGGATGAGCAAATGAAGCTCTCCTTCCATCAGCACATTGCGCTGTTCTGGATGATCGGTGCTCCGGGCGTCTTCGCGCCCGTGATCGAGAACGCCAAGCGGCCCGATGCCGGCGCCGTCATGGCGTGGGGTGTCGCGATCGTGGCGGTGATGATCCTCTTCACCCCTTTGCTGCTGCGCTGTCCACCATTCCGGCGCTGGTATGGCCGGACGGATGCGCTGTCGGAGCGGCAGC
>NZ_JAFCUJ010000012.1:0-16455 GCF_049896465.1 Psychrobacter sp. DWR1-2-3 | reverse complement strand
ACAGCCCTGATCTGAACCCTATCGAGAAGAAGTGGGCACAGGCTAAGTTTCTACGCCAAGGGTGGATGGAGAATAATCTACCTAAACTGTTTCATGATATGGGCTGTATCGATTTTATAGAGACTTAACTATAGATTGCCTATAGAACTTGGCAGGGTTTTGAGGTCAGAAGCACGTATCTCTAGTTTTTCAAGGTTCGTTAAGTTTGCGATACTATCAGGCAAAGCCTTTAATGATTCATTGGCATACAGCTCAATACTAGTAAGCTTGCTTAGATTGCCAATAGCGTCTGGTAAGTGATGAACCTTAGATCCCCTCATATCAAAATGGGTAAGCGATGAGAGATTACCGAGCTCATCAGGAAACCTCTCTAAGCTCTTTGAAAAAATCTTAAGCGCTTTAAGATTCTTTAACTTACACAGTACTTTTGGGAATTCAGTGAAATCGCAGTCCATATACACCAGCGTCTCTAATTTCTCTAGTTGAGCAATCTCGTCCGGCAGCTCATTAAAACCTCTGAGTCTAAGATACTTTAGATTTTTTAAATGGCCGATAGCGCTAGGTAATGGCTCAGTAGACTCACTTTCGCTTTGTAATACTGACTTATTATCAATATAACTATAACTCGTTGATTTTCCATATCCCAAATCCAGTCGCTCTAACTGGCGTAACGCTTCAGGTTCACGAGGGACGGTGCTGTCAGAGCTGCCTGCTATATTATGGTTATCAATCCAATCCCGTATCTGTGTCATCCAGTCTTCAACGCCCGTATCTTGCTTGCTATTAGTGTTGTCATCTTGGTTGGTTTTATCGCTGTATACTGTCATAAGGTTACCTTTTAATGCCTGTTAAATAATGATGGTTAAATGAGGTGAATGCATTCAAATTCTTAGCTAGTCTTATTGCTATGTGTCTAAATGTAGATTAGTTGGGCACAATAATAAAACCAAGGTAAGCCATATGCTTAACATAGCTTTGTATACCGGTGGCTGAGACTGATAAAGGTTTATGAAGCGGTTTTATGGGTTTACTTAAAAAAGCGGAATAGCAGAAAGCGCTCATAAGACTCAGTAGCTGAGTATGAGGAAAATGATTGAGAGGCTTAAAGTTTGGATGTAATTGACTAGAAGTAGTCATAAAGAAATCTCCTGTTGCTCTGTCTGTGTCAAATTGAAACGACACAGTCACCTTACAGAGCAAAAAGGAGGTGTGCGTTTTACCAGTCTTTGTTTTTCATCGCGCTGGAAGTAGCGGTAAACCCACGATGTTTTTTTATCATAACAAGCTGTTTAGCATTTGTCAAAAGCCAGATTGAGCTATTCTGAAGAAATTCTAGAGAACAATGGCAATATCTTAGCGACTGCAAAGCAGTTAAGATAGCCATGGAAACCTTATCTAACTGGCAGAATAAAGCGAATGAAGGCTATTGTATTGTGTCAGCGTGCTGAGTCTTTGATAGTACTGGGGCAGTCTGTTATAAGTGTTTCCATTAGAGCAGTCTATTTTAAGTGGTCTATTAACAGGTTTAAAGCGTAAAATGACTGGTTCTGTTGAGATATAGATCGCCAAGACAGGTGTGGTTTGATTTTTATCGTCATGCTGCGTAATCAAAATCTCCCAAGTTTAGTTATACGGATTTGACAGCAGGGGTCATAGAGAGTGGGATGAATTTCATAATAGAAAATACATTTACGATTGAACCTGTCCAAAACTTAATTACTGCATCTACTGCAGCACTAGGTTGTGGACTACTCATTGGTCTAGAAAGAGAGCGTAGCAAACAACGTGAGAATCAACACAGCTTTGCAGGTATTAGATCTTTTGCAATTTGCTCTCTATTAGGGGCAATTTGTTTTTCTTTCGGCTTGTTTATGGGACTCATAGGAGCATTGATAGTAGGGGGTATAAGTATCATCTCTATTCATAAACAAATTGAAGATCCAGGTGTCACCACTGAACTTGCTTTTATACTCACCTATTTTATAGGCGGACTATGTTTATGGCATATTCCTTATGCAGCGGCACTTACCGTCGTCCTTACTTTCCTTCTAGTGACAAAGCATTCAATGCATGGAGTAGCGGTTAGATGGATTACTGAGCGTGAATTTAAAGATGGTATCTTTTTACTGGCTTTACTTTTAATTGCACTTCCTTTAACCCCCAATAATGATCTTTGGGGTTCAGTACTAAATCCTTATATTATTTTAAAATTATTGATATTGATTTTAGCCATTCAAGCACTAGCACATATGGCAAAGAGGCTTTTACCATCACGCCACGCCATATTTTTATCTGCTTTAGCATCAGGATTTATATCCAGTACAGCCACGATTGCAAGCCTTGGAATAGAAGTTCGTCAGGGTCGTGCAGATGCAAAAGAAAATGCTGGAGCTGCCCTTATATCCTGTGTCGCAACAGTGGTACAGCTTCTTATTATTGTTGCAGGTGTAAGTTTTAGTTGGCTTAAAATCTTATTATTCCCCTCTATTATTGCCATGATAGTTTTAATTATTCCTGGGATATGGTTGATGAGAAAAACTCGATCCGAAGAGAAAGCTAAGTTAACTGATACACCCATGTTTAGTTTAAAAGAGGCAGGTATCATTGTAGTCACACTTACTATTATTCAAGTACTTGTTTATGGTTTAAGTTTATGGCTGGGTGACGCCGGTCTTATCGCAGGAACCGTACTGAGTTCTATGTTTGAGGTGCATGCAGCAATGGCTGCCGTAGTCATGCAAGGGAACCCAACTAACCCTATTTTATTGCTCGCCTTATTATTAGGTTTAGCGACACATGCAATTTCTAAATCAATTAATGCGGCAATTACGGGTGGTTTTCAATACGCACTTGCTTTTGTTCCAATCCAAATTATTCATATGATTATTTTAATTATCTTGATATATACTATGACAAATAATTAAAAAATTTCTCTACTTCATTGGTGTAATGGATATTTTTCATGCTGATACAGAGTCTAATGACATATGCACATTTACGTCAGAGCGTTTCTAAAAGTTTAAGATAAATTGCTTCACACCCTTTACATAAGGTCGAACCCATCGAAAAACCTCGAAATATCATCAACAAGTAGACTGTGACTACCTAAACAATTAACACCATTGGTATCATTAACCTACAGCCAAACATTCAAGTCCTCACTAGGGAATCGAACCAGTGAAATTACCTCATTCCAGTTAATATCTGGCTAGGGCAAAGTGTCAACTCGATCTTCCCAGCGCCTTGCTTGTTCGGCATAATCTAGATCAATGGTTTTTAACCGCTCGTATAATTCTGTTAATTCATTTGTAGCAACATAACTTCCTTGCTTGGAGAGATCTTCAAGCTCCTTAAGTTTTGGGTCGAATAGTTGGTGAATCATGTCTACCGTGGAATCATCAAGCGTTTTATTCATTCGACTGATGCAACTCTTTACTAATATAGCCTTCGTGTCCAAGTGCCCTGCTTTGAATAGCAAATAAGCAGTCACGGCTTCAACACTACTCTCAGTCTCATGCTGTAAATTAATAGGATTGTTATCACTGATATGTCTTTGTTTTTCTGTGATTGCTACCGCAACCATATAATTAAGTAATGGTGATACATCGTTAGGGCTAAAGGCTTGATGGTAGTCAACCACATAGCTCATATACTGCACGGCTTTAGCATCGTCTTTAGGTACGAATTCGCCTAAATAACTATGAACCGCCATATAGATGTATACGTTTATGAACTTGTCTGGATCGTGCTTTTTCTGTTTTACCTGTTCTACGTTTTTAATTATTTGGTCAAGTTCTTCATTATCTAAACCTTTATATTTAGAGAAGCCTTCTGGTACATCACGAATAATTATCTCCGCTATCTTGTCTAAGTCGTGTTCAAGTTGCTGGTACAGCGCAATAGCCTCTTTGTCACTACTGAATGGCTTACTGGCTTTGCATGGTTGAAAGTCTTCCACTTGAAGATCTAAGTCATTAGAATGAACTTCAATACCATTTGGCGTTTGTGTGACATTATTCAGATCAATGGAGGTGTCAGACTGTTCAACGTGCTTGTAGATGTCACAACTTGATGAGCTGTCAGTAACGCTTGATACGTTAAAAGACTGGTTAGGTGTGCTTTGAGCGATTGCCATTGATGAGAGCGTAGCAAGTACAGCAACTGACAATATAGATAAAATTAGGTTTAGACACTTATTAATATTTACTTTTTTGTTGTACATAGTGCACTTTCCAGTATATTTGATAGAGTGAGTTGTGACCATATCTTATACTTTGCAGGTTAATAACTTGGATTTACAAAACAGGGAACATACCGCACTTTCTTGTTTCCGTCTGATACATGACTAGCAATAATAGCGGAAAATTCAGCGTTATGGTTTCAGAATAAAGTGGTTCGCAAGATTTGTTCATTTCTAGCCTAATCTATGACTTTTATGAGCAGTCTACGGTCTAACTGATGTACGGCTAGAAAGTAACGAAAAGCTAAAACTTTATGACTAATTATAGTTATTTTGTGCAAACAACTACTATGGTCAATTGTTCAATAAAATAATATTTAGTTGAGGAGCCAAGAAAAAGCTTTTAGAGAGTGTTAAAAATCTTATTTTGTTATAATTGAGGAATATTAAAATTGGAATACACACGCACAAAGAGCAAAAATCGACTACTTGTGAATCCAGAAAATTGGGGAGTCAGTGAGAATACTTATGGAATAGCACCTAAATACTACTATGATTTAGTATATCCATGTTTAGATTGCAGTAAGCTCGTTATGTGGTCTGCGGAAGAGCAGAAATATTGGTATGAAGAATTAGGTAAAAATACAAATTCAAAAGCAGTTCGTTGTCAAATTTGTCGTTGTCATACTCAAGCAATTAAAGAAGAGCAAAAAAGACACATGGAGAAGTTAGAAAATCTAAAAAAAGATAAAAAATAATAGTTTTTCCACTTATGAATAATCCTTCACATTGCAAAAAACAACTCCCGTTGTCAAATTCGTATAACTAAACTTTAAATTTTTTAACCATACACTTTAATGGTAATGGCCTGTATTGACGATTCTATAGTCATTAAACTCATATTTAACACTAGCAGTTCGGTTCGTTGACAGCGCACCGAACGTATCCCCATAACGGACGTTATGGTAAATAAAAGAATCCGCTAAATATAACGCACAGTAAAATAACAGATATAGTGCCAAAACTATTTAACCAGTATTATAAAGTCCGCCTATTATACAGACACGCTTTTTGAGTAATAGGAACAGCATTTTTTGTGTGTCTACCTCAACATAACATGTCACTGACATCCATTCACTGAACTTTTCAACTAATGCTATTAGTTTTTATCATAACTTAAGCTAAAAAATATTATTGAGAGTACAACTACATACCTAAATAAGCTTATTCCTATAAAGAAGTATCCATTTAATACAAAGTAAGCACTTAAAAGTATATTAAAAACAATGAATTAGATATTAATAGACAATGCAAAAAAAGCTTGCAATGAGCTGCTATCAATAGCATAATTTTGCCACTATAAAAATGGTGGACTTATGTATACAAGTATTTTTGGTCAGAATAGAGCAGGACATGGGTGGCAGTTTTTATCGATTAGTATGGCAAGTATTTTTATGAGCATGGCCGCTCAGGCTATCACGCCTGAGCAATACCAAGAGCAGCGTAGCGAAGCTTTAAAGCAGCAACAGCTCGTTAATCCCAATGTCACGATCGATACCAACGTCTTCAAACCTGCGCCTTCAGCCTCTATCACACCTTCTGCTTCTCAGAGTGCTGACCCCACCTCTCTCCCTTGTTTTGATATCAATCATATCTATCTAACGGGCGAGCTGAGCGAGAAGTTCACTTTTGCATTGCCCCCTTTTACAATGGGTAAGTCCTCCTTACTTGGCAGCTGTTTATCCGTCAATGACATCAACAGACTAGTCACCAACGTTCAAAACCGTATTATTGAAGAAGGTTACGTGACCACTCGCGTCTTGGTACAAAACCAAAATCTAAAATCTGGCAATCTATTCCTCACCCTCATTCCTGGACGTATCGATCAGATAACTGCTGTCGACATTAAAGCCAGTCGTCCTATTTATGTCGATAGTCGCCTCAATAGTGGGGGCAACCCTGCCAACTTCGCACCTGCCATGCCAATGCGCTCCGGTGACTTATTAAACGTTCGTGATATTGAACAAGCGCTTGAGAACTTTAAGCGTGTGCCTACGGCCGATGCAGACTTCTCCATTGCGCCAAGTAGCCGTATGAGCACGCCGGGCTATAGTGATATTGCAGTCAAGTGGCAGCAAGACAAGCGCTGGCGCTTGTCTGCGTCTGTTGATGATTCAGGTCAAGAGAGCACGGGTATCTATCAAGGTAACGTTACTTTGTCACTAGACAACCCAACCTGGCATAACGATTTGTTATATCTGTCTTATAACCATGATCTTGATGGCGGTAATGACAAGAATGATGGCAGTTGGGGCTATAACGTTGGGTATGTATTGCCTATTGATAATACTCAACTGACCCTCACGCACAGCGGCTACAACTATGATCAGACGGTTGCCGGTGCCAATCAAGATTATGTCTATAGCGGTGAGTCTTATAACACGGAAGCGTTAGTTAGCCATTTGGTCCACCGTGACAATCATAGTAAAACCTACCTAAAAGTAGGTGGTTATGCCAAGCAGCAAAACAACTATATCGATGATACCGAAGTTGAAGTGCAGCGCCGTCGCACGGCAGGATATAAAGCAGGTATTGGTTACGAGACCATCATTGGTAAAACCCAATGGATAGGTGATGTGATCTATCAGCGTGGTACCGCTGCCTTTAATGCCATCAGTCCGCCTGAAGCTTTGTTTAATGAAGGCAGTGCGCGTGCCGGTATCATCAAAACCAACATTGATGTCAATCAACCTATCAAGCTTGCTGATAAAGCGCTCAATTACCATGCAGCGTTTAAAGGGCAATATGCGACAGAGGCATTGACACCCAATGAGCGCTTTAGCATTGGTGGTCGCTATAGTGTACGAGGCTTTGATGGTGAGCGTAGCTTAAGTGGCGATCATGGTGCTTTGCTAAGACAAGAGCTGAGTGCCTATCTAGGAGATAAGCCACATACAGTTTATGCGGGTATTGATGCCGGTTATGTCAAGCTCGACAATGCTGCGCAAGATGATCTACTGCTCGGTAATCATCTGGTTGGTGGAGTCGTTGGGGTTAAAGGTTATGTGACGCCGATTAGAACCAGCTATGATTTATTTGCCGGTTATCCTTTAGCTCAGCCCGATAACTTTAGTGATAAAGAATGGGTGACGGGCTTTAGCTTGGGTTGGCAGTATTAAGACTCGCCTCTAAGCGTTATCAAATTTCTTAGCTCAAAAAAATATTTGTCATAAACAATGCTATACCTAAGGACATCATTATGAACAGTGGTTGCTACCGAGTTATCTTTAATAAAGCCCGTGGTATGCTCATGGTGGTGTCTGAGGCGGCACGCTCTCAAGGCAAAACAGGCAATCCTGCTAATGGCGGTAGTGAAATAAGCCAAGTAGCAGGCGCTTCACAAACAGCTACTCAAATAAATAGCACCTATCAAGGCGGTCGGCTTATAGCCCTGCGCTCACATGTATTATTGGCGTTAGGGCTTGCCACCATCGTTGCTAGCAGCGTCAGTATCAGTAATAACGCTTATGCTGATGCCACGAGTATTGTCGCTGATCGTAACGCTGCTGCCAATCAACAAGCAACCATATTAAAGTCTTCAAACGGCACCACTCAAGTGAATATTCAAGCCCCAAGCGCGGCTGGCGTCTCACGTAACGTCTTTAGTCAGTTTGATGTCGGTGCTGATGGCGCTATTATAAATAACAGTCGCACCAATGCTCAGACGCAGCTTGCTGGTTGGGTTGAAGGTAATCCGTATCTGGCTCGCGGTGAAGCCCGTGTTATTTTAAATGAGGTTAATTCAAGTGATCCAAGTCGCCTATCAGGCTACACTGAAATTGCAGGCGGACGAGCTGAGCTGGTGATTGCCAATCCTGCTGGTATCAGTTGTGCCGGCTGCGGCTTTATCAATGCATCGCGCACCACGCTAACGACGGGTCAAGCCCTGATGGATCAAGGCAAGCTAACTGGCTTTGATGTGTCAGGTGGTAAGGTTCGTATAGACGGTGATGGTTTGGATACCAGCGGCTCTGACTACACACAGATTATAGCTAAGACCTCTGAGATTAATGCTGCTATCTACGCTAAGAATTTAGATGTCATCACTGGTAGCAATAAAGTCAGCTATGAGGCTGATGCTCAAGACACTGTCATCACTTCAGCGAATAGTAATGCTATCAACACTACAACCGGTGTGGCGCTTGATGTGTCGGCGCTTGGGGCGATGTATGCAGGGAAAATTCGTCTGATCGGCACTGAAAAAGGCATGGGTGTGACCAATGCGGGTAGCATCATTGCAAGCTCTGGTGGTCTGCAGTTAGACAATGATGGTAATTTGATCAACTCGGGCGGCCTGATTGCCAATCAAGGTAAAGTCGCTGTCAATGTTGGTAGCAACACTATCAATAACTCGGGCACTATCGCCAGCAGTAGAGATGCGGCAACGCTCAGTAGTAGCTCGCTTGATAATAGCGGCGTGATCAGTAGCCGAGGCACCTTAAGCTTGCAGCAAACAGGTAATATCAACAACTCAGGTGAGATAGCCACTGGTAGCTTTGATATAAAAGCTAACGCTCTAAACAATAGCGGTAAATTATTGCAAACTGGCAGTGGTCAACTGGCAATTGATACCAGAGCTTTGGTTAATCAACAAGGCGGTATTATCGGGCAAGATTTATATGCTGACGCCAGCATTCCGCCTACAGTCATTCCTACCAAAAAGCCACCAACAACTGCGACTAATGGCAGCAGTGTGGGTATAGATAATAACGATACGACGCAGCCGTCTGAGCCCAATCCTGTACCACCACCTGTTATCACCCGTGATGGCAGTATCAGCGCCAGTAATGTCACTAACACTGGTAGTATTTATAGTAATGGTAAAATTAACATCGCTACCGACACTGTGGTTAACCAAGGTAAATCCAGCTTAGCCGTCAGTCGCTTAGATATTGCTAATAACGGCAGCCTAACCAATAACGGTAGCCGCTTGCAGCTTGAGAACATCGACTGGCAGTTGGCAAACTTCGACAACAGTAATAGTCAGATTACCGCGACTAACACTATTAATATTCGCTCAGCGGATCAGATTAATAATACTAAAGGTACTATCGAGGCTGTCGGTAATATTAAGCTTAACGCACAAAACATGCTAGAGAATACCAGTGGTTCAATACGCTCTAATGGCACTATCACGACCCAAAGCTCAGCGTTTGATAACACTGAAGGAGAGCTTAGCAGTCAAGGGGATATCACTCTTGATAGCCGTGGTAACT
This sequence comes from Psychrobacter sp. DWR1-2-3, assembly GCF_049896465.1. Lineage (NCBI taxonomy): Bacteria > Pseudomonadati > Pseudomonadota > Gammaproteobacteria > Moraxellales > Moraxellaceae > Psychrobacter > Psychrobacter sp. DWR1-2-3. The sequence continues at coordinate 6,999 of NZ_JAFCUJ010000012.1, read as the reverse complement.
TGACCAATACTAAAGGACGTATCCAAAGCGATAAGAATCTAACGATTAATGCCAAAGGCTTTAGCAATACTGATGGCACTATCATCGGTATGCAAAGTGCTGATATTAGTGTCACTGATGACATCACTATCAATAGCAGTAACAATAATATTCAAGGCAAGACTCTTGCCTTAACTAGCCAAGGCAATTTTAGCAATAGCAGCAAACTGGCGGCTCAAGACGCGCTCACTATCAGCGCCAATAGCATCGATAACACCCTTGGGGGTGAGCTGATCAGTAATGGCATAACTGAACTCAATGCAAAAACTGATATCAATAATCGCGGATTAATTAACGGCTTAAATACCTACTTAGATGCTGGCAGTACTGTCAATAATTATAGTGGTGGTCGTATCTACGGCGATCAGGTCGCAATAGCAGCTAACACGCTCAATAATACTCCGGACGTCATTACTAATACTGATAACTCAGCTCCTGCGCCTGTCATCGCGGCTCGCAATCGACTAGATATCGGCGTCACTACTTTAAACAATAATCCCAATCAGGCGCGCGCTGGTAATTTTAATACGGACTTCAATGGTCAAGCTCGTCTGCTTAGTAATGGCGAGCTGCATATTGGTGGCAGCTTAGATGCTAATCATCAAGCCATAGGCCGTGCCACTACGGTGACCAATAAAGGCGCTTCTATCGAGTCTGTCGGTGATATGACGATCAGCACAGATCTGTTGAATAACGTCAATGCGGACTTTAAAACTCAAGAATTCACCATCGAAGAGAATAAAGGAAAGCAACAATTTGCTGATGGTAGAAATAGTAAAAAGTATGATAGAAGCGAAGTCGAATTCCGTGACGATGAAAAATTAAAGAACGAAGATCTATACATAATTGCTACCAATAAACCTTTAGGCGACAGTGGTGGAGAAGATTTTTGGCGTTTTGATTTTGATGAGCGTATTACCGAAGATAGAACCGTAGTATCAGATCCCTCTAGAATTATAGCTGGTGGTGTTATTAGCTTACAAGGTAATAACTTAAACAATGATAAAAGCCAGCTTGGACTCGGTGAAGGGTTTATCATTAAGGGTGATACGGTTAAAAATGTTAGAGAGTCGGATCTACAAGGCTATAAAACTAGATATGTTGAAAATGGTAAAGTTGTTTATCGACATGTTGAATCCGACGGCTTCTTTGGTGATGATCACAAGATTGAAGAAGACTACAAAGGACCTTATGTTCAAGCCCCTGAAAAATTAGACGCTTATCAGCTACCCATCCTAAAGCAAGATAGTGACAAAGTCGTGATTTCTCATGACGTTATAGATACGGGTAGCCAGCAGATAGATAAAGGCGAAACGGATGAAATCCGTAGCAGTAGCACTGCGCCAACCTTACCCAACAGTGGCCTGTTTGGTACCAATCCTGACAGCGATGCCGACTATCTGATTGAGACCGATCCTGCCTTCGCTAATTATAAGAACTGGCTGAGCTCAGACTACATATTAGATCGTTTGCAATTTGACCCTAGTATTACTCAAAAGCGCCTAGGTGATGGCTACTATGAGCAGCAGTATATTCGCGACCAGATCATGATGCTCACTGGTCGCTATTACCTCGCCAACTACGGCGATCAAGATACGCAGTATAAATCGCTCATGGATGCAGGTGTCACTGCCGCCCAGACTCTAAATTTACGTCCCGGTATCGCTCTCACCGCAAGCCAAGTCGCTAATCTAACCACAGATATCGTCTGGCTCGTACAGCAGGACGTTGCCTTACCCGATGGCACCACCCAAAGCGTCTTAGTTCCTAAAGTCTACACCCGCCAAGCGGCGGGACAAATAGATGGCACAGGCAACCTAATCGCTGCTAATAACATCGACATGCAGCTGACAGATGACCTCAATAACCAAGGCAATATCGTTGGTCATAAACAGGTTAAGATTAATGCTGGCAACTTGACTAACCAAAACGGCGGCGTGATTGCAGGCGACTATGTTCAGATTGGCACGGTCAATGACTTAAACAACCTTGGCGGCACCTTGCAAGCGGACAACGCCATGCAGCTTGACGTTGGCGGCGACCTGAATAACCAAAGCACCACCTACAACACCGAAGCTGTTAAAGGGGCTAGTACAAGCAGACGCACAGGCATCAGCCAAATAGCCAGCATCTACGTCGGTGATGGGCTCAAAGGCAAAACGGACAAAGATGGCAACCCCCTAACGACCTTAGTTGCCACTGTTGGCGGCGACACCACCTTTGCAGCAGGTCAACTTAACAATCAAGGCGGCAGTAGCTTTATTAACACCCAAGGCGATATTAACCTTGACGCCATCAATACCAGCTACCAGTCCAATAGCATTCTTGATGACAACAACTACTACAACCAAGGCGCATCCGCTGACATCGGCAGCCAAATCAGCAGCAACAATCACCTTATCATCAAAGGCAACAACATCAGCGGCACTGCCGCCACTATCAACAGCATCAATGGTGGTGTTGGTATTATTGCCGACGGTAATGTCAACTTCTATGAGGGGCGTAGTAAACAGAACCTAAGCAGCGCCGTCAAAACCACAGACAAAGGCACCTTTAGCACCACCACCACTCAAGATCGCTTTGACTCTCAGAGTGATAACTCTATCGCCAGCAACATTGAAGGCAACACCGTCGGCATTGCTGCTGGCAACAACATCGGCCTAAGAGGCACTAACATTGCCAGCAACTTCGGCACTCAACTCACCGCTGCTGGTGACATCGACATTCTAGCCGCGCAAAACATTGCCAGTCAAAGCAGCAGCTCTCAAGAGAAGAAATCAGGACTATTTGGCGCTCAAAGTGGTATGGGCTTCACCCTAGGCAAACAGCAAACCGATGAGAGCAACAGCAGCACCGAGCTGACCCACACCGCAAGCCAAGTAGGCGCCATCGACGGCAACGTCATCATTGACGCTGGTGGCAGCTACCAACAAACCGGTAGCAATATCATCGCAGGAATGGGAGCTGACAGCGACAAAGACACTAGCAATATCAGCAACGCCACTGATCGTGGCAACACCGTCATCCGTGCCAAAGACATCAACATCGATAATATCATGGACGTCCATACCAATCAAAGCGAGCAGAAGTTTAAGCAAACGGGTCTTAGTGTAGCAATCTCCAACAGCCTCGTAGACAGTGCCAAAAGCATCAACAGCTTAGTGGACGCAGGGGGCAACACCGACAGCACGCGCATGAAAGGCATGGCAGCCGCTGCTGGTCTGATGAAAGCCAAAGCATTGGCTAAAGAGGCCAATAGCGCGGGTTATGATTTACTCGATGGCAACCTAAAAGGAATAGGTAATACTCGCATACAAGGCACCATCGGCACACAAAAGAGCCAATCTAATAGCTCAAGCTATAACGAGGTTAACCAAGCCTCTACCATCACCACCAACAATCTTGCCCTTATCGCCACAGGCGGTGGTACTGATAGTAATATAAACATCAACGGTAGCAATCTAGACGTTAGCAACAACGCCCTATTCCAAGCGGACAATGACTTCAACGTTAATGGCGGGGCACAAACAGGTCAAACGCGCAGTACCAACTCAAGCTCAAGCGCGGCTATAGGCGGTTATGCCAGCTTTGGCGGACAAGGCCCTAGCGGCGGCATCACTGCTAATGCTAGCAAAGGCAAAGGCTATGCTAATAGCAACTCAGTCACTTATGCTAACAGCCAAATCAAAGTCGGTGGCACCAGCACCTTGCATATAGGCAATGACGTCAACATAAAAGGTGGCGTGTTTGATACCAATAAAGCCCAAGGCAAGATAGGCGGCAACGTTAACATCGAATCGCTACAAGATACCGCCACTTATGACAGTAATCAAAAGAACATGGGCTTTACCCTTGATGTGGCTTTAGAAGGTGCAGGGTCTAGTCTCTCACTCAATGGCGGTAAGACCGACATCAATGCTGACTATAAAGCGGTGGGCCAGCAGTCAGGGATCTTCACAGGGGATGGCGGCTTTGATCTAGAAGTTGAGGGTAAAACCAGTCTTATTGGTGGAGCGATTACAACCACAGACAAAGCCCTGCAAGCAGGACTCAATAACTATGTCAGCAAAGGCGGTATTACCACTCAAGATATAGAGAACAGCACAAGCTATGAGGGTGATGCGATCTCTGTGGGCTTAAGTGTGGGTAATACTACAGGTAAACCACAAGCTAATAGTAATGGTTTAGGCTATGGCACAGATAGCGACAGCGATAGCAGTATCACTAAAGCAGGTATTACGGGCATCGCAGGCAACAGTGGTATCACAACGGACAATCAGGCCGAGTACGCGGGAGCCCTTGACAATGGGTTTGATGCAACAAGAGTTAATGAGGAGCTAGGAGCACAAACAGAGATCACCCAAGCCTTTGATCAAGAGCGGCGTAAGATTAAGACTGAGCTGAATGCTAAAGAGAAGGCGCTTCGTGATGAAGCGGAGGAACAAGGACAGCTAGGTAATACAAATGCTAGAGACAAACTTATAAAACAAGCGGATAAAGTACAAAACCAAGGCTTACTGTTTGATGCCATCTCTGGAGCTATTTATGGACCGAATAGCAATGGCGCGACAGGATATGTGGCTAAAGCCGCAAGTCCATTTGTCGCTAGTCAGATTGGGACCTATTTTAAAGCAAATGAGGTTGTTAATAGCATAGATGGTGGCGATCGATCAGAACAAGGTAGTGCTGCTCATATATTAGCTCAAGGTATATTAGGTGCAGCTATCAGCTATGCTACTGGTAATGATGCCTTAACAGGTGGTGTTTCAGCTGGTACAGGTGAGGCTACAACTCCTTTAATTTCTAAATTCATCTATGGTAGTAGTGATCCTACTAAGCTAACTCCAGAGCAGAAAGATACAATTAGCGCTATTACTAGTGTTCTGGGTGCTGGTATTGGTGCGACTACAGGTAGTGCTAATGATGCAGCTAATGCCGCTGAAACTAGCAAGGTTGCAGTTGAGAATAATTACTACTATGCGGATCTTAAAAATATACATAAAGCTTCGAAAAAAGAGGTAGAAAGAATATATAACATTCAGAAGAGCTCATTTGAAGGTAAATGTAGGTCTGCAGGTGGCGACTGCAATGATGTTATCGGTAAAATGCTAAACTTCGTTGAAAATCCGTATGTTAAGAAAAACTATGTGAATCTAAGAGCTCAAACGTTAGCCAAGCTAAAAAGCAATCCTGAACTAATAATCACCTATCTTGATAGTGAAAATTTTAAATTAAACAAAGCAGATCAAAGTGTTTTAAATACTCAGCTTAAGCCAATACTACAAGCTACTGGTGGTGGCTTTGGAGTTGCAGGTTCAATTGGTGGTACTGTATATGCTTGTGCACAGACAGCTGGACTTGGTTGCTATGCCGCTGCTATTGCAGGATCGACAGGGGCAACTAGCTCTTTTGATCATATTAAGACTGGATTTAACAACTATGGCAAACCGCTTAGCCAGCAAAGTTCAGGTGAGTTGATTAAAAACTTGAAAAGCATAGGGTTTACAGAAGAAGGTGCTAGAAACATACAGTTAGCAGCCGATATTCTTGGTACTGGTGGATTAGGATATACAGTAGCTGCTAAAAATGTTTCTGGCAATGCAGGTAGATATGCTACGTCTAGTACAAATGTTGCTCAAAACACTAGACCCAATTTTATCTATAATGACCGGCTACAATTCAGAGAAGAACTCGCTCGAAAAGCTGGTATTCCAAGAGATTTAGAAAAAAGTCCTGCAAATATTTGGGGTTCTGATATTAGTAAGATTAAAGAAAGTTTTGAGATGGAGCGTGCCTCGCTAGTTGTAAGAGAGCCAAAGGCTGGAAAACACTCTGGAAGAAGCCATTACTATGATATAGAAGGTCACAATCTTTATAAGGAAGTGGAATATCATCCAGGAGGCGGCAAGCATGGCGATGAAACATATTATAAACTTGTAAAGCATGATGGTACACAAATAAGAGTTATTGATCCTACTAAACCCTTTGACACTGGTACAATTGCACCAAATCAAGTATATATGAATCCTCAAGGGCAAGTCATTATTAAGAAAAATTATCAATGGGTAGTTAAGTGATGAAAATAGAACCAATACTAGATGCAGAGATTATTCCAGGTGTTCAGGCAGGCGGTATTGAACTAGGAATAAGTTTTGAATACTTTAAAAGAAATACAAAACATATTTATAAAGTTAAAAAGAATGAGTGTAATGTATTATCAACCAATGGTTTATGGTTTATTTTTCATAGAAATGAAATGAGTGTAGATGGTACTTATATAAACGAAATTTATTGCTACTGGGATAATAATATAGTCTTAGAGTTTATTGGAGATGTACCCCTATTAACTGATATTCATGTGATGAATGAATACTCGGGATGCTTGTTAAAAACCTTAAAAGTAGGTGATAGACTTGATTTTCTGAAGTATAAGCTGGGTTTTGATTTTTATTACGGGTATGGAGATGCTCACTATTTGAAGCCGAATCCATTGGAGTCAGAAGATATAATAGAAGGAGTTTATATTAATACAGATTATAGATTACCTTATTCGAATGAATATAAAGATCATATTGTTAAATCAATTACGGTATATTTATAAGTATTACATTAAAATCCTATAATATATTTTCATTGCAATATTTATAGTGAATTGAAATAACAAAAAAAGCTACGATACCTGAGAGGTCGTAGCTTTTCTTATTTATATGAACAATGACACCGCCACCTATGATAATGTTGTATTAAAAATGGGGTGTTTACATTATAAAAGGATCTGGCACCAGCCTCTCCGTCAATGGTGGCAAAACCAATCTCACTGCTGACTCTAAGATCGTCAATGTGAGCTATGCTGAAGAAACCGTACACCTAAACTTGGTAAACTAAGCGTATTAATCGGAGTTTATCATGACCAAGAAAGTAAGAAGCTACAGTGACGAATTTAAAGCCGAGGCCGTCAAG
>NZ_JAFCUJ010000011.1:0-33301 GCF_049896465.1 Psychrobacter sp. DWR1-2-3 | reverse complement strand
AATTGTCGAATGTGTTACACCCTGCTGCAAACCAACAATCAGAGTGTTAAAGCTCAACGCGCCTCAATCGAAAGAAGATAGGCAGCGTGGTTATTGGTCGTTCAGTAGCTTGCGTGCACGAGGCGATCTTCGCCATGTTAGATGTTTGAATAATCCAGCAAGGGTTCTAGCATGGTAGTCAAGGTAGGCGAAGTCGTTGTCACTTATTCAGAATATGTAAAATCTAAATTCTATGATGAACTTAAAAGATTAGCTAAGAATAAAAAAAAAGCTAAAAGCGTTTACCACCCCTCCTACGTATCTGTTGATACCTATCTCCATCATTTTTCCGATAAAGACCTAGATTTAATTTGTTATAAAATAACTAAACTAGAATATGAGTGTGAACCTCTAACCCCTATTGTTTTACCTAAATCCAATTGTCTTAAGAACGCCCCCTTAACTACTGACAACTCACGTCTAGTTTGTGTCCCCTCTGTTCAAGATAAAGTATTACAGAAACTTCTTATCAACTACCTTAAAGACCATTACAGAACTTCATATAATAAGTTTTGTAGATTTGATCATGCGTTAAATAAAGATGAAAATGACAAGGTAATAGATATAGTACATAAAGGCGAAGTCGTAAAAAAAACGATATCTGGTATCAGAAAATCTTTATATGAGGTAATAGAGTATCGCAACGAACATGATTATGTTTTGAAAGCAGACATAGTCAAATTTTTCGATAATATCGACCGAAAAATGGCGTTACAGAAGTTCTCTAAAGAATTTTTATCATCTATAAATAATCTGGAACTTGAGTATATATTTGAACAATTTTTATATTGTGATGCTAAATTAAAACTTGGTGATAAAAAATACAGAAGACTCTTAGAGTCACATTTAAGTAGCCTAAAAGGTAAGGGTGTTCGTCAGGGTATGCCTATAGCCTCTCTATGTGCATCAATGTATTTATATGAATTTGATATGTTGGTGGATAGTAAGAAAATTCCATATATCCGCTATGCAGATGACTTCTTATTATTTGCTAATACATACCACGAGGCTAAGAAAATAGAGGCTTTCGTGAAGTCTGATCTGAAAAATATTAGGTTATCTATTGAGAAGGCTACTGGTGAGCAAAAAACGAAGATATATGGAGCAGATCAGGCTTTTACATACTTAGGATTTGAGATTGTTTATTCTGAAAAGTATCAGACTTTCGTAAGAAAAATCCCTATAGGAATTTTTGATAAGGCTATTGGTAGGATAGAGTATTACGATAGTCTGACGAAAGTTAAGCGTGATTACTCTACATATATAAAATTTAGCTTAATGCTTGATAATCTAATCTCTGGATATACTAATTATTACAGTGAAGAAAATGCAGATAATGGAAAAATTTTCAAGAATAAACTCTCTCAAGCTTCTAAAGAAGTCAGGAAAAATTTAATAAAGGCTAATTTAGGAATAGATTTTGATCAAATAGACTCTAAAAACAAGCAGTTCTTTTTCTTCGGCATTAAAGATTAAAGCTATTTTGAGCCTTTCCTAAGAACTATGTAAGTGAGTGTTTAGGTTGAATGTACACCTGTAAATAATTTAGGATGAGCTCAACCAACCGTTCATATGAGACTAATGATCTAACAAATACTCTTCTAGCGCATCGTTAATCATATCTTGGTAGTTTCCGCCAGTTTTTTTAGCCTTATTCTGGAATCTAGCAATAATACTAGGACTCACGATACTGGCACCAACACTAGAATCAGATGACACTATGCTGCCACGAGTCGCACCAGACCAGTTAATAACTTCTGGAGTATCAGACAAATCAATATCGTCATCTGAAAGCGCCGCCAGTCTTTGCAAGTTTGCTTCTTGCTCAGGGCTTAAAGGCAGCAACTCATTTACTTTATAGCTAACCCTGTCCATAAAACCTCCTTTCAACCTTAGTGGCATGTCGTGCTGATATGATACGTATAACCTCACCACCCTCACTATATCTTTATATATGAGCAGCAAAGTGCTTGAAAAAACAGTAAATGAAGCGAGAAAACAGTCCTAAAAAAATCATTGTTTTAAAGATTTTTGGCAATTATCACTCAAAAAATGATGAATGAAGCCAAAATACAACTCAGGGCATGCAGCTCACCTCTTAAGTTAACTATCTTTATAATTACTCTACGTCGTACAATCATCCTTTTTTAACCAACTAGGATGAAATTATGCCTCGCTACAACGAATTTGAAAGTCACCTTGTAAAGCTTTTTAACGATTCAAAGAGTCTGTCATGGAATAATAAGACCTATAGTGAAATATACGCCTGTAAGCCTGCCACACAAGGCTCTGGAGGAGAGTGTAAAACGGATATCTATGTTTCTTTGAGAAGTATGGGCATAGAGAAGGACTGTATTAAGATTACTGTCAAAAAAGTAGATGCTGAGTTTTTAGTTAATAAGATGACTGCTAGCGATGCGGAAGGTCTGTTTGGTAGTCAGTGGAATTCTATTTTAGTAGAGAGCATTAAAACGATTGAGAAGCAGTTTAGACAAAGCAAAATAATATATGTAAAACCTCAGAACAATCCTAAAGATCTATATTTCACTCTTGGTTGGAAGTTAGAGATTACAAATAAAATCAGAAATCTGTCTTCTGAGTTAAAGCTATCACCCAACGATATTGTCAACAAGGTTTACAGGGGTACTGAGCAACCTGAACGTAGGAAAGATGCGTTAGTTGAAAATGTGGTTATCGAAAATTCTGGAATAGCCGACTATTTACTAGAAGGAGATAGCGTCGATTTCCTAGATGCTCAATCAGCATTGGATAAACTTATTGATCTTTCAGGCTATACACCACCACCTGTTTACCTAGCGTTTACAGCCAATAACTACAGAGTACTTGCCAATAAAGCTGATGGTAAGAGAACATTAGCAGTTGCTATTAAATGGAGTTTATCTAACGGAAAGCTGGTGCCTGAATTCATATTAGAGTCTCCTCTTAAATACCAAGGGGAGACTCATATGATGCCATCGATAAAGTCTGCGCTTGAACAAATAGATATCACTACTGCCACTATGAATACTGAGCTATTGAAAGATTTAGATATAGACAGTTTGCAATAGAGGCTATCCCCGATTCTGTTTAACTACTTATTGCTTATAATCCACTAACTGGAGAGTAAGCAATAACTCACCAAATTGACCTTAAACCACCTCATCGCAATCAATAGAAGAGTCGCACTGTTGGTCAGTGACTTTCTCAAGTAACAATCTTTAATAGCAACCAAAAATCAATAAACGCCTAAAATGAGATACTTGCCGTTATCAAGTTTTGTGAAGTCATTTTCACGAGCTAGAATGGCTGCAACCTTATTAAAATAATCGGGTGATTTCATCAACTCAGGTTTAAAAAATAGTAGCAATTCCTCATCGTTTAAACCATGCTCCAAGTTGGAAAATTTTTCTTTCGCATCGGCACTAATACCAATATCAGCAGTACGAATCATATTTATGATTTCACTGGCATGTTCTTTTACTTCGCTACTAAGTTCATAAACAACACCCGAAGCATCCCATTCTAGGGCATCATTAAAGAGCGGCTCCCAATCAATAGCTGCTGGGTCATTGCTTTCGCTTTGTACACGCTTATATTGGCTTAAAATAGCGTTAATCGCTTCTTCGCTAAAATCGATGACAAGCTCATGCTGCCCAAATTCTGCAATAAAATCCTGCGTATTTAATTCTGATGCACCAGTAGTCATGTCTATAGTCCTTGTAGTCGTGGATAAAAAGTGGGTCTTTCCCAAACTTAGTGTGAGTTTTTCTATAAGCTAAATTCAGGATAGTCTCCTACAACAGTCTCAAAATAATCTAGCCGTTACTTTTGCTGATAGCATCTTTGATGCTGTCAGCAAGAATTTTGGCGAACTGTACGTTAACCGCATTACCTATCATCTTGTAACCATCGTTTAAGTCTTTATATTTAAAAATAAAGTCATCAGGGAAGCCTTGTATTCTCGCACTTTCCCTAACACTCATTCTTCTATACTCATGTCCTGGCACGAACTCATGTATATCTTGTTCGATCTTAATCATTTTAGGTGCACTAGGATGTATAGGGGATTGTCTGCCACTTGCTTGGATCGTAAAAGAAGGTTCATCCCATGAGCGCACTCTATTTCTTGACATATACATCGATGAAAAGCCACCTGTCATGTACTCATGATTGGGCACACTCAGATCAGTATTGGGTTTTGACTTGTTAAGCGCCGGTAGTGCGCTATCTGATAGATCGAAAATAATGTCTTTCAAGCACTTTTTCTTTTCTACAGGCGGCGGAAAGCTATAGTCCACTTTCAAATCTTTTCTAAATCCAATAAAGATCACTCGCTTTCTATCTTGAGCAACACCATAGTCAGAAGCGTTCAACGTGCTAAAGAAAATATCATAACCAGCAGCGCCAAGCAGCGTCATTATATTTTCTAGAGATTCTTCATGTCTTTTAGCTAACATCCCACTGACGTTCTCAGCTAAGAAAAACTTGGGTTGTTTCTCCTGCAAAATGCGAATGAAATCAAAAAACAGCTGACCTCTAGGATCTTCGATCCCTCTCTTTGAGCCGCCGGCACTCCAACTTTGACAAGGAGGCCCCCCTATTATCCCATCAACCGTAGGTATCTCATCGGATTTTACATCTGTAATTGACCTTCTATCTAGGTACGTATGAGGGTGATTTAACTCGTAAGTTTCCCAAATATTTTTATCTTTCTCATTTGCATAAATTATATCGAAACCTGACTCCTGAAAGCCTAAATCAAGACCGCCTGCTCCTGAAAACAGAGATGCAACTTTGTAACTCATTGTTTTGCCTTTTTGCTATATAAACGTAGGCGCATTTTTTCATAGTTTGCTCCAAAAGGCCAGTTCTTTATAAAGATTTTTAGATAAATAAGATAGATAAGATATGCATCTACCCTTGCTATCGTATTTTTAGCGCCATTAGCTCAGTCATTACTATGAGATTCAGATACTGTTTTTATAGGACTGTTATTAGGATTAACATGATAATCAAAAGACAGCGGTATGCTATTGGTTTCGGCTACCTGATGCAAAAATAACTTAATCGCTTGCGAAGGCGTTAAACCATAGCCCTCAAGCACCGAAAACGACTTATCTTTTAACTCTTGATCCAAACGAATATTATAATTGGTTGTGCTCATAGCAGTACTTATCGCTTATTTATGTACATTTAATATAAGCGATAAGTACCGTCAATTCAATAATTTTAGGGCTTTGGTCTTTCACAATATTGATAGTAACGCGCTACCCATCTAATCCACGTAGGAAATCATCAATTTTTTGTTTTAGCTGTTTTTGTATGACGTAGAGTTCGCTCGCGCTGTATTCTCTTAGCATACGTTCCTCATCTTTTAGCTCAAACATCTTTTTACGTATGCTATCGCTATGAGCTTCGTTTTCTAAACCAAAGGTATTAAGACGCCCCATTTGACGGTGGTATTCTCGTTGCACCTCCTCAAACATCATAAAATGGTTACTTGCTACTGATATGCCTTCAATACTCATAAATTACTCCTTTTTACACTAGGAAAACGTCCCTTTATAGAATTTTTATTTATTTACTATCAATAACTTACCTATCAAGAAGAGATCTATTTCTTTTGTTTGCCAGCTTCGCTTCAAATCTCTTCATAGCCGTATCTAATTCTTCATGCGTGGGCTGTACATAGGACTCATCACTAACATCTGTATTGCTTTCTTGGATTGGGTCACTAGAATATAAGTCAACAAAAACTTGTTTTTTTACCTCAGGCTCAACCTCTACATTACTGCTAGAATTATCTGTAGCGACAGACAATTCCTTTGATTCTTTTCTATAGCGATAAAGATAATTGGTCAGTGTGCCAGTCGTTAGAATGAGGTCATGGCGCTCAGCTAATATCTCAACCACACCTTCATAAGTATATGAAACAGCTAGCTCTTCAATCACTTCATAAAGATCACGAAATTTGGAAAACTTTGTTCTCTTAGCCATAAATTGCTCTCTATCTGGTTTTTAGCGGTCATTAATATGAGTACAAGGTGCTAATTACATTTGCTCATAATTTGCTAGCGAAATGCTCGTGATTTGCTTAGTTTTTGCTTGTAGTTTGCTCATAATACAGCAGTCTCATGATATTTGCTCATAATTTGCTAGCGAAATGCTCGTAGTTTGCTTAGTTTTTGCTTGTGTAACGCTCTTATAAGCCTTTTTAGCTAAAAAGGCTTACTACAGGTAGAAAATAACCGATTTTTCTACCTGCTTTTTGGTCATTAAATTATCCAATTTAATGACTACACCTTACGCACCCTCTCGGGATGAAAAAAAGCGTCTTAAATCAGCAACTTACCTAATTTAAGATGCTTTTTTTTGCATGCAAAGTGCAAACAAAATTAATTTAAGTAGCTGATTTATATGATATATTAATGTATACAATCTGCAAACAAGGATAATCATGAGCACCCCTACTGTATCATTTAGATTAAAGCCTGAAGTCTACCTAAAACTAGAAGCGATAGCAGCAGAGGCAGGGCAAACGCCTGGTGGCTACTTAAAGAAAAAGCTCGAGTCAGATACCAATAACTTTCTTGAAGACCTTCAGTTTATGAAAGGAGATATTAGTGAAATTCTGCACTTATTGCAGTCGAACGACGAAGGATCAAAAACGGTAGAGAACACATCAAATCAGAATGATATGATCAAGGCTTTGATGCCGATAGTGCTAGAATCGTTATTAATATTAAGAGAGGTAGCAGCACCTAACAAAGTTGGCAACGCTCAAAGATTGGTCGATAAAGCAGGAATAAAAGCTTACAATAGTCTGGATTAATAATTAAATGTATATTACCCTTGTATCAGCTGATACAAGGGCTTTTTTTGAAAAGCTATTTGATAATAAGAGATTGATCCTTGATAGCGTAGTTATAAAAATCACTGGAATTCTAACGATCTTCCGAAGGTTTTAGTTGATATAAACAATCATGGAGCTGTGCAAGCTCATATAAGCCGTCTAAGGAGGTTGAAAATTTTTTACCTAGCCAACTATACCAAACGATACTTAGAACCTTATAAGGAGCTTAATACGATGTTATTAGCTCTATTTGACTATCGCTTTGACCTCTCTTTTTAAATTATTTGAAATTACTAGTATTGAATTTATTGCTATCTTCACTGGTCTTTTCTTTTGTCACTCTAATTATTAATAACCAAAAAGGTTTTTAATGTTTTTAAATACTTTTAAAAGCTTTTAGGTGCTCTGAAATCCTTGGTATTAGGGGTTCTCATTGCTCATAAAGCAACGTTTACCCTGCTATAAAGCAACGTTTACCCTGCTATAAAGCAACGTTTACCCTGCTATAAAGCAACGTTTACCCTGCTTAAAGCAACTAATTATTAATTGTTGCTTATTTAGGTTTTATATGTGACTATTCTAATGAATATAAAATTTAGAGATTTCCATGAAGTTAGTTGTTAAAGATAACTCATTGATTAACGCTAGTTACTCGCTTGGCTTAGTTGAGCAAAGGATAATGTTGCTTGCAATCGTTGAAGCTAGAGAAACGGGGCAAGGGATTGATACAGATACGTTTTTAGAGGTTCATGCTCAGCATTACGCAGATCGTTTCGATATCAACGTAAATAACGCTTATTCTATGCTGTCAGAAGCTACGCAAACCCTTTTTAATAGACAGGTAACTTACACTGTACATGATGAAAAACGTAATAAACCTGAAAAAAGGGTAGTGCGTTGGGTAAGCGGTATTTCTTATGTCGAAGGGGCAGGTGTGGTGAAATTACGCTTTGCTCCTGAAGTGGTGCCTTTAATTACTCGTTTAGAAAAGAATTTCACCAGTTACGAGCTTGAGCAGGTAAAAAATTTAAATACCTATGCCACAAGGCTGTATGAGATTTTAGCAAGCTGGAGAAGTGTTGGAAAAGTTACGATATCCCTTGAAGAGCTACGTAATAACCTAGGTTTAATTGATGAATATTCTAGGTTAGAGGCTTTCAAAAGACGTGTTTTAGACCTAGCAGTCAGTCAAATAAATGAATATACGGATATTAAGGCTCAGTATGAACAACACAAACAAGGACGTGTCATTACTGGCTTCACATTCAAGTTTAAAGTGAAGAAGAACAAAGTAAAAATTACTGCGAAAATTGATTCTGATAACAGTGATATGCTCACTGTTGAAGGGTTAAATAATAAGCAGCTAGGGCGTATTGCTCGTAATCCTAGCTTTATTGCCGATTATAATCACTTGGTTAGCTCTACTAGCCCAGCAGGACAAGACCCTAAGATGTGGGAGTTTGAAATGATCAACCGTCTTAAAAAAGACGCTTCTCAATTTAATAAGCGTCGTATTAGAGAGTATCTTGAATACTAGGGCTTATGAGTGTATTTGATCGGTTCAGTTCCCTATACAGGCGTCGAGATGCTAGTGTTAGATATAAATTTAGGTACCATGAAATTAAGAGTATGAGTCATTAGGGTAAACCAAAATAACGCTAAAAAGCCCCCTCCCTACTGGGAGATTTTTTGTAATTAAACAGACATTCTTAGTGTGGAGATAGGACTTAAGATATCGAATGGGTACTATTTACGAGGGATAAAAATATTATATTCATCTTCAAGGCTCTGTAATACTCTATTATGATTTAGACCATTATCAGTAACCTCGTAGAATTTTCCTAATTTTTTCAAATCATTTAAGGTTTCTACAGTTTTCCTAGGTTGATATGACTGACATGATTTAAATTGAGTATATGTGCATTTACCTCTATTACTTCCTTCCGTCAATGGATTAATCGGTCTATAAATTATTTTAAAATTTTTGCTTAACTGCATGATGGTATTAGTGTCTATTGGTTTTAAAATCTGAAAGAGATCATCTATCGATCTTGGAAGCATTGAAGAACTATATAAGCAATTTGCTGTTTCAATGCCGTTGCCTACTCCTGCAACAATCTTCACAATATCATCTGCTGTAAATATGTCAGTAAACTCTCTTGCAGTATCACCTGTTCTTTTCCCGAAGGATATACTTACACCAACAAATAAAGATGCATTATCACTGTTAATCCAAGAATTGGCCCATTCAGTACAATCTTTAGTTAATTTTTGAAATAGGTCACTCCCAAATTCCCTTATAATTCGTTGGTGTGAATACCAATTTCCAAAATAGTCTGCACTACTCATTTTTGCAGAAACTTTCAAACATGCTCCATTATTAAAATTAATAATAATATCCGTTTTGTGTCCTACTGAACCTACCCTTACAGCGTTGGTAATTCTATCATTAGCACTAATCCCCAATTCTTCTATCCAATTAGGGATATTTTTAGGTAGAGCTAACTCTGCGAAACTACAAATTGTAGTTTTCAGATCGTTTTCAAATTCATCAGTCTTATCCGACATATACTTTTTCCTATTGAAAATAGTATATGATCGATTAAATTTGAAGTATTTAATAGGTGTTTTTTAGAAAAACCCGTATTTCTTTCTTATAATGCATCTTTGATACTATCAGCTAATACCTTTGCAAACTCTACATTGACAGCATTACCTATCATCTTGTAACCATCGTTTAAGTCTTTATATTTAAAAATAAAGCTATCAGGAAAGCCTTGTATCCTTGCACTTTCCCTAACGCTCATTCTTCTATATTCGTGACCTGCCACGAACTCATGAATATCTTGTTCTATCTTAATCATTTTAGGCGCACTAGGGTGTATAGGTGACTGTCTGCCACTTGCCTGAATCGTAAATGATGGTTCATCCCATGAGCGCACTCTATTTCTTGACATATACATCGGTGAAAAGCCACCTGTCATGAACTCATGATTAGACACACTTAGATCAGTATTAGGTTTTGACTTGTTCAGCGCTGGCTGTGCGCTATCTGATAGATCGAAAATAATGTCTTTCAAGCACTTTTTCTCTGCTAGAGGTGGTGGAAAGCTGTAATCCACCTTCAAATCTTTTCTGAAACCAATAAAGATAACTCGCTTTCTATCTTGAGCAACACCATATTCAGAAGCGTTCAACGTGCTAAAGAAAATATCATAACCAGCAGCGCCAAGCAGCATGTTTATTAGATCATACTTACGAGTATCAGACGATTAGCTTTACCTCTAAATAAATACTCAAATACTCAAATACTCAAATACTCAAATACTCAAATACTCAAATACTCAAATACTCAAATACTCAAATACTCAAATACTCAAATACTCAAATACTCAAATACTCAAATACTCAAACACTCAAATACTCAAATACTCAAATACTCAAATACTCAAATACTCAAAATATATAAATAAACATCTCATTTATTGTCAAGCTAGTATTCATCAAATATTCAATTGAAGAATATTGAGTCTATGACAATCCTAGGGCTGTTCAACTCAACCTAAACTACGCCAAAAATATTGGAGGCAATTAAGATTGAGTCAGAATCCATGGCTGAATCCACCAGATCAATCGTTATATATCTGATAGTATCTTATCTATAAAAAGGTAAATAAATAGTTAAAATACTTCAGATATCACCCCTGCTTTAGTACTCGATAAACCGTAGCTACTCCAACACCAACTGCCTTAGCGATCTCCTCTTTTGTCATATTGTTTTGGCTGGCCAATTCTTTAATACGATTGTGTTTTGCAGTATTGGCTTTCTTACCAGTGGGCTTATAGCCACTGTTTGCTAACCCCTGTTTAATGCGCTCTCTACGCTTATCGTTATCAAGCTTTGCCATGGTCGCCAATAAATCGATCAGCATATCGTTAATCACTCTTAGGATCTCACCTGTCATACCCTCATTAATCGTATGCGTGGTTGGTAGATCAGCCACCACCAATCGTAAGCCCTTATCTTTGATACGCTGCTTTAGAATCGAAAAATCATCTTGAGATAGTCTGCTTAATCTATCCACGCTTTCAACTAATAGTATATCGTCTTGCTCAGCGTCCTCTAGGAGCTTAGCTAATGCTGGTCTATCGAGCTTAGTACCACTGAAGTACTCAACGTAATCAATATAGTTATCACCATAGCTTGTACTGAAAGTAATCAAATCAGCTAATGCTCTGGTAGCGTCTTGATCCTTAGTGCTGGCTCTCACATAAATACGAACGGTCATAACTCCACCTATATTATTTAGACTTAATAATTAATGTTCATTGATAACAGCAAGATATTACTATCGTTTAATAATATGAACAAGTCTAATGATAGAAAAGCTATCGTTTAGAGGTTTTATGTTTTTAGTATAGGCTAATGATAGGAAAAAAGCACAGCACCCAGTCCTATAATTCAAAAGTCTGTTATAGATGGTTTCATGTTAACAGTCTGCTTTAAGTAGTCTGTTAATAGGTTTGAAGGGTGAAACAGCTGGTTCCCTTGGGGTATACCTATGAGAAACCAATCAGGCGCTTTCATTTGTTCGGTTCCCTAGTGAGGACTTGATCCTTTGTCTGTGTGCTATATGCACTAGTAAATCAAGATATTAAAATTATGAGAATGTACTCCGTTGTGTACATGAAGTGACTTTTTATAGGTATATTGAGTTATTTTTGATTTAGCATAACCCCCGTTATGCGGATAATAGCCAGATATTTTATTGACTGACGCTATGTATGTTAGAATTACGAGAAATATTACTCCTTTAATCTATAAAAGTCGTTTACTACAAAGATGAATACGCCACCCTAGTTGTACCCCTCCTCAGTAAATGATTGCTCCCTATAGCAATTACTCTTTCATAGAGCGTCTTACGCTTTTTCCTGTGCACACGCACTGCTTTAATGTTTGTATCTATAATCGATTTATCTATCGAGTCATTAAGAGCAAGCTATTAAAGGCAAGTTATGACAATAACGCGCTAAATACGATGGTTCACATTTTTATATCTATTTTTTGATGGGCATTATGCCTAGCTAGAAATGTGTCAGACCTTTTATTTTGGATATCTCCTATCTCTTAGCTCAGATATCGCGATTATTGACAGACTAAAGCAGTTCATAAAAACTGAGTTAAACATGTTAACTACTATTAAAGAACATTGGTTATCCAATGTTAGAGGCGATGTCCTAGCTGGTATGGTTGTCGCTCTAGCCCTTATCCCTGAAGCCATTGCTTTTTCGATCATTGCCGGTGTTGATCCCCAAGTTGGATTGTACGCCTCATTTTGTATTGCAGTAGTGATTGCTTTCGTTGGCGGACGTCCGGCGATGATTTCAGCCGCAACGGGCGCGATGGCATTACTCATGGTCACGCTGGTGAGAGAGCATGGTTTGCAGTATTTGCTAGCAGCCAGTGTCTTGACAGGGGTGATACAGATTATCTTTGGCTTTTTGAAGCTGGGTAATTTGATGAAGTACGTTTCGCAATCGGTTATCCTTGGCTTTATCAATGCCTTGGCTATTTTGATTTTTATGTCACAGATTCCGGAGCTTATGCCGCAAGTAGGCTCAAATCTAGTCCACGTCTATGGTCTGGTGGCGCTGGGCTTAATCATTATCTATGGTTATCCGTACATTCCCAAAATCGGTAAGATGATTCCTTCACCGCTGGTCAGTATTGTATTGGTGACAGCGATCGCTATTTTCTTAGGTGCAGAAGCACGTACCATCAACGATATGGGACAACTGCCGGATACCTTGCCGATATTTTTGCTACCTGATATTCCTCTGAATCTAGACACCTTGCTGATTATTTTGCCGTATGCCATCAGTCTTGCTATCGTTGGTTTGCTTGAATCTATGATGACCATGGCCATTGTGGATGATTTGACTGATACCAAAGGCGATCGTACGCAAGAATGTAAAGGTCAAGGTATTGCGAACGTCGTAAGCGGTTTTTTTGGTGGTATGGCAGGCTGTGCGATGATTGGTCAATCGATCATCAACGTCAAATCAGGCGGTTATACGCGCTTATCTACCTTGGTTGCAGGTGTGTTTTTATTACTATTAGTGGTGTTTTTAAGCGATTGGTTAAAGATCATTCCAATGGCAGCATTAGTCGCGGTAATGATTATGGTCTCGATTGGTACGTTTAACTGGGGTTCTTTTAAAGAGCTAAAAACCAAACCATTGCAAAGTAACATTGTTATGATTACTACCGTTGCTGTGGTGGTTGCGACTCATAACTTAGCATATGGCGTATTAATTGGTGTGTTGTTATCAGCCCTGTTCTTTGCCAGTAAAATTGAGCGCTATATGAGCGTGCATACGCAATTAGATGAAGCAGAACGAACGCGTTATTACTTCGTTAATGGTCAAGTATTCTTTTCATCGGCAGAGCGCTTGATTGAGTCATTTGATGTAAAAGAATCTATATCTAAAGTAGTCATTGATGTGTCAAGAGCGCATTTCTGGGACGTGACTGCCGTCGCTGCGATTGATCGAGTGATTATTAAATTTCGCCGCGAAGGTACTGAGGTTGAGCTAATTGGTCTGAACGAAGCAAGCCAAGCGATGATAGAAAAGTTCGGCGTTCATGACAAACCTGACGCTGATCAAAGCTTAGGTGCTCATTAATAACGTCTACTAACGATAGTGTCCATCAAGCCTATTAGTTTTGGTGAAGTGGACATGGACACTCCAAATTAAAATTTAAGGACAAATAATGAACACAGAACAGCATATTTTAGCGTGTATCGATGGTTCAGCCGTGACGCAACCCGTTTGTGATTATGCAGCATGGTATGCGAGCAAATTGAACCTACCTGTCGGCTTACTACATGTAAGTGACGTTCCTGCTTCCAACAGACGTGATTTATCGGGTGCGATAGGTGTTAACAGTCGCCAGCTCTTACTTGAAGAACTGACACAACTAGACGAGCAAAGAGCAAAAATTGCTAATAGCTATAGCAATGCGTTAGTAAATGATGCAAAAAGTCATATTCAAAGTAACTTTGATGGCGTGGACGTGAAGGTCTATCAACGTCATGGCAAATTGCTCCCAGCTATCGAACACTTTAATGCCAAAAATCGTGTCATCGTTATGGGACGACGCGGTGAAGATCACAAAGATAGCCGAATCAATATCGGTAGTCAAATCGAAACCGTGGCGCGCGCTTCCAGCGTGCCAGTGTTGATTTGCTCAGAGACGTTTAAAATACCTATATCTTATATGATAGCATTTGATGGCAGCAAAACCGCCATCAAAGCCGTCGATATGATCTCAAAAAGTCCGCTGTTAAAAGGTTTACAAGGACATATCGTCATGGTAGGCAATGATAATGAGACATCCAAAAAAAGCTTGGTAGCGGCAACTGAGCAGCTAACAGTAGCAGGCTTTCCGGTAGAAGCGCAGCATTTGCCTGCCTCCGATGCTGTTGATGGATTATTGGCTTTTCAGCAGCAAAATTCGGTCGATATTATTGTCATTGGTGCTTATGGTCATTCTAAATTCCAACAGCTATTTGTTGGCAGTACTACGACAAAGATCATCACCAAGACGCTGAGCCCCGTAATTTTGATTCGTTAAGGTGGTAAGAAGCAGCGGGTAACGATAGTTTAACTACTATTTACGGCATAGGTGCGAAAATATAGCCCAATAGCTTCACCGCCATCAAGCTGGATAAATTATTGTGCTCGCTGTCAGTTTCAGGCTGCTTTGACTGTTGCTGTATATAGAATATACAACCTAGATTAACTTTTATTATGTAATATTTTAATTTTAAACTGTTTATGGAGTGAGCGCATGTCTGGTTTTTCTGAAAAAAGAAAGGTAGGTCTAAGCCAAAATATAACAGAGCGCAGCCTTAATACTATAAACAGGTTTCTGCATATTGAAAGTGTAAGCGGTGGAATTCTACT
The DNA here is from genome assembly GCF_049896465.1 of Psychrobacter sp. DWR1-2-3. Taxonomy (NCBI): domain Bacteria; kingdom Pseudomonadati; phylum Pseudomonadota; class Gammaproteobacteria; order Moraxellales; family Moraxellaceae; genus Psychrobacter; species Psychrobacter sp. DWR1-2-3. The sequence goes on along the minus strand of NZ_JAFCUJ010000011.1, from coordinate 18,438 downwards.
GCTTACAGCCGTTATTGCTTTAATGTGGGCTAATACAGAAGGGATATCAGAATCTTATAATCATCTTTGGCATACCAAAGTTGGCCTTAGTTTCGGGGGGTATCATTTTTCTCAATCTCTGCATTTTATTATCAACGATGTTTTGATGACCGTTTTCTTTCTGGTTGTAGGGATGGAGATTAAGAAAGAAATTCATGATGGTGCTTTATCTAATATAAAAGCAGCTGTGCTTCCGATAGCTGCCGCTTTGGGTGGCGTAGTAGTGCCTGTTTTAATTTATTTAGCCCTATCTTCCGATGAAATCAAATCTGGATGGGCAATACCTGCTGCTACAGATATTGCTTTTGCCGTTGGTTTGTTAGCGTTACTAGGTAAATCAATTCCTTCTTCTGCAAGAATTTTTTTACTAACACTGGCTATTATTGACGACTTACTGGCCATTTTAATTATTGCATTTTTCTTCTCAGGTGGCTTAGAACCTATTGGTTTCTTAATCGCTTTTATTGGAATTGTAGGTGTGATTGTATTGCAGAAAATGGGTTTTTTCTCTGCCCTTATTTACATCCTTCCAGGAGCTTTGATATGGTTTGGTTTACTTAAAACAGGTGCTCATCCAACGCTTGCAGGGGTTATTTTAGGTCTTATGACTCCAGTTCTAACTAGACCAAGTGAAGAGGCGGCAATAGAACGTGCAAATACTGCAATCTCGAATCTTCAAGATAAAGCGATAGAGAATGCTTCAGATGAAATTAAGGCACTTGCCCGTGCTAAGCGCGAAATTTTACCACCAGTTATCAGGGTAAAAGATTTACTACACCCTTGGGTAGCTTTTGTTGTCATGCCTATTTTTGCTTTAGCAAATGCAGGAGTCAATTTTGGGAATGTCAATTTTGGGAATGCTTTAGCATTCAATACTATCTTTGCTATTTCAATTGCACTTGTTATAGGAAAACCCTTGGGCGTCGTATTATTTACATGGATTTTTTCTAAATTAGGTTGGGGGCAATTACCTAGCGACCTTAACTTAAAGTGGGTTTTACTCATCGGTCTCTTAGCAGGTATAGGGTTTACCATGTCAATTTTCATCGGTAATTTGGCATTTGCAAATGACCCAAATATTTTAGAAGCCGCAAAATTAGGTATTATTTTGGGATCTGGTTTTGCAGGATTTTTTGGTTTATTACTAGGTTTTATTTTATTAAGATCTAAATAGAGCCTTTCAGTTTTCTTTGATAATTAAGGCTTTTGATTGGACAAAGCTTTGTATATGCTATTTGTTGTTTTTCGCTGATATTTAGTGTTATTAAGGCATATTCTACAGTACATCGTAAACAGTTATACATGAGCTAGCTATTTCAATTAAAAGCTTTACAGGCTATATAATAGTAATTCCTAAATATATCGAGCTAGAATTGACGGACAACATAAAGCTAATGTCAGGATAGTCTTGATTTATCTCATTATGTCTATATTATTGGACATATAGAAACAATTAATACTATACTTTTAAAAAAAGTTCGATGAAAATGTTTATGTGATTTGTGCATTAGAATCCTGATGAACCATCTGATTGGTATAGATAATTTATATTATCAAGCATATGTCGCATGTTTATCAAAGCAAGCAAATCAATCGTGTGTATTTACAGGGCTTACTATGAAAAACATCCTATTTCTTTGTGTCGCTAATTCGGCCCGAAGCCAAATCGCTGAAGGATTGGCCAGATATTATCTGCCAGAAAGCATCCAGGTTACGAGCGCTGGATCTATACCATCTAACCTTAATCCTTATGCCATTAAGGTGATGGCAGAGTTGGGTATTGATATCAGTCAACAACATGCCAAAACAGTTGAGGAGCTAGACACCCACCTTGTAGATGCTGTTATAACTCTGTGTGCTGAAGAGGTCTGTCCTATTTTTTCAAGAGATGTTCAACGGCTGCACTGGCCGCTAATCGATCCTGCAATTGGTTCAAGTTCGTCAGACGAAGCACTTGAGCGTTTTAGAATGGTGAGAGATCAGTTGCGACAACGAATTTTAGTATTGGCGGAGCTAATAAAAATGCCATCTGGTATCGATTCTATAGAGTCTCATACTAGTATTCGAGTCAATGATTTAGCGAAGAGTACGGCGTTTTATAGCTGGTTATTAAACACGTGGCCAAAAGAGTGGACCCATCGATATGCGACCTTTATTCGCCCAGACCTAAACTTGAATATGGTTCTGGTCGTCTCTGATGGTAAAGAGCTTAATCATGACACGCTTTATCATTTAGGGGTAAATGTGAATAACCAGAAAGAAGTTATTGATGCTTTTTTTAGCGCAAAAGATGCTGGCTTAACTGTTTTTAAACCACCGAGAACCACTTGGAAAGGCACACCTTTACATGAGTTATGGCTAAAAGACCCTGATGGTAATCTAATCGAGATCTATGCACGTCTAACAGATACAGAGATTTTAACAAAACCCCAAAATGAGCAGCCTACTTTTTTAGTAGCAGGAACTGAGGCTGATACTGAGGATAGTGATGTCAACTAAGATATTTGACGTAATAGTAATTGGCGGCGGTCAAGCAGGTTTAGCGGTAGGATATTATCTTAGACGCGCTAAGCTTGACTTTATTATCCTTGATAATCAAAGCCAAAGTGGCGGAGCGTGGCAACATACTTGGCCATCACTACGGTTATTTTCTCCGGCAATAATGAGTTCATTACCTGGTAGGCTCATGCCAAAGGCCAAAGATAATGAATACCCGCATCGAGATGAAGTGCTCAGTTATCTTGCTGATTATGAGCAACACTATCAACTGCCTGTGTATCGACCATATCAGGTGAGCAATGTACAACGCGATAGTGAACACAACTATTTGCGGGTGACGGATGGAAAATTTACTTGGTTGGCTAAAGCAGTGGTTAATACGACAGGTACATGGAGTCATAGCGTTATACCAACGCTTGAGGGTCAAGAGATGTACCGCGGTGAGCAGTGCCATTCTGCACACTATGCGGGTATTGAGACGTATAAAGGCAAGCGGATACTGGTAGTCGGTGGCGGCAATTCTGGCGCGCAAATTTATGCTGAGCTAGCTAAGGTTGCCGATGTAAGCTGGGTCACGCGTGAGCCGCCATTATTTTTAGCAGATGATGTCGATGGTCGCGTATTATTTGAGAGAGCTACGGCTCGGATTATAGGTAATAATGGAGATACACCGGTGGGCGGAATTGGTGACATTGTTATGGTGCCTCCAGTGAAAGCGGCTCGTGATAAAGGTATTTTAAAAGCGGTGTCTATGTTTAGCCGATTTACTGAGCAAGGTGTCGTGTGGAGCGATGGACGTGAGGAACAAATTGATGTGGTGATCTGGTGCACTGGATTCAAACCAGAGCTTGACCATATAGCCAATTTGGGTGTGCTAGAGGATGACGGTAAGGTAGAAGTAAAACAAGGCCAATCTATAAAAGAGCCTCGTTTATGGCTATTTGGCTATGGTGATTGGGCAAGTCCAGGTTCAGCGACTTTAATTGGTGCTGGACGTAGTGCTAGAGAAAATACTCCCGCTTTGATTGATTTTGTGCAAGGGGTTTCTTAATACTCAACTCGATTTAGACCATTATAGCTTGAGAAAGCCAGTTCATGAAGACCTCATAAAATATCTTGATTTATTTTTATATGTCTATATTATCGGACTTATGGAAATAATAAACGCTACTGCCAGCTTTGCTGCGCTCTCTCAAGACACTCGATTAAAGGCTTTTAGACTTTTGGTTAATCATGAGCCTGATGGTCTGCCTGCTGGTGAAATCGCCCGCAATCTTGGTGTGCCACATAATACGATGTCGGCTCATTTAGCCGTGCTTGCCCGGGCAGGATGGGTAAGCTCACAACGACAAAGCCGCCAGATTATTTATCGTGCGTCTCTTACGCATGTCGAAGAAGTCATTCAATTCTTGTTAAAAGACTGCTGTGCAGGTCACCCAGAGTTATGTGGCTCTCTTTTGAACAGCTTGAGTGCCTGTGATATCAACCCATCCGACAAACCCAACAGCTAAGCTACTATTTTTTTAAGAATACAAACCCTTCTAACACTATAAAAAGGTCGTTATGACACCTATCATTTTTCACAACCCTAATTGTGGTACATCTCGCAATACCTTGGCCATCATGAAGGCTTCAGGCGAGCAACCGAACGTCATTGAATACCTCAAAACACCACCTACTCGTGAGTATTTGCTTGAACTATTGGTATTGATGCAGCTCTCGCCACGCGAGCTGCTACGCCGTAAAGGTACACCTTATGACGAGTTAGGTCTGGATGATCCTGCGTTATCTGACGATGAACTGATTAATGCAATGATGGCGCATCCTGTTTTAATCAACCGACCTATTGTAGTGACTGATAAAGGCGCAGCGTTGTGTCGTCCTTCGGAGCGCGTATTTGAGTTATTGAATAATCCAGTGAGTCGTTTTACCAAAGAAGATGGCGAAATCGTCCAATCTACTAAAGACGACAGTCTAGATCCCTTTATCGATTTAACTGATTTACCAAATATAGATGCGGTAGAGCTGCAACCGATTGATATTGATGCTCTGATTGGTGCAAATGATCCATGTTATCCACCAAGAATATTAGTGCTCTACGGATCTTTACGTGAACGCTCGTTTTCTAAATTAGCAAGCGAAGAAGCGAGTCGGATATTGCGTTGGTATGGTTGCGAGGTGCGTACCTTTGATCCTACGGGTTTACCATTGCCTGATAGTACTGATGCTAATCATCCGAAAGTACAAGAGTTACGTGAGCTAGCAGCGTGGTCTGAGGGCATGCTATGGGTTAGCCCTGAGCGCCATGGCAGTATCACTAGCATCATGAAAGCGCAGATTGATTGGATTCCACTGTCATTAGGTGGCGTTCGACCGACTCAAGGCAAGACGCTGGCAGTAATGCAAGTCAGTGGCGGCAGTCAGAGCTTTAATACCGTCAATCAGCTGCGTATCTTGGGCCGCTGGATGCGTATGATTACCATACCCAATCAGTCGTCTGTTCCGAAAGCTTTCTTAGAGTTTGATGACAATAATCGTATGCTGAACTCGCCTTTATATCAGCGTATTGTTGATGTGTGTGAGGAATTAGTGAAGTTTACGTGGCTCACACGTGGTCGCTCCCCTTATCTAACCGATCGTTATTCTGAGCGCGTAGAGAGTCGTGAGGAAGTATCACAGCGCGTGAACCAAAAATCACTCTAAACTCAAGCGTATCTAACGTTAACCTTCTCTAATACCATTGTTTTATTAAGGCACCTTTATGCTCGCATTAGCGATTTTTATTGTCACCTTGACCTTAGTCATATGGCAGCCAAAAGGACTGGGTATCGGTTGGAGTGCAATGGGCGGCGCAGTAGTCGCCCTGCTTTTTGGGGTAGTGCAATTATCAGACGTGGCTATCGTCTGGAATATCGTCTGGGATGCCACCTTTACCTTTGTTGCGCTTATCATCATCTCATTGATATTAGACGAGGCTGGATTTTTTGGCTGGGCGGCGTTGCATGTGGCAAGATTAGGTAATGGTCAAGGTCGGCGACTGTTCCCCATGATTGTTATTTTAGGCGCATTCATTGCTGCCTTTTTTGCTAATGATGGGGCGGCGTTATTGCTCACTCCTATTGTCATTGCCATTTTGCTGCGCCTTGATTTTGCACCCAAATCAGCTTTAGCCTTTATCATCGCTACTGGCTTTATTGCCGATACCGCAAGTCTGCCATTAGTAACGTCTAATCTAGTTAACATCGTTAGCGCTAATTATTTTGATATTGGTTTTGGTCGCTATGCGGCAGTCATGGTGCCAGTGAATATCGTATCTGTTATCGCAACGCTACTGGTATTATGGCTTGTCTATGCGCGACATATCCCGAAGCATTATTCAATGGATAGTCTAAGCTCACCGCAATCTGCTATCAAAGACCCTTTGGTTTTCCGAGCGGCCTTCCCAGTATTGGCCTTATTACTCATCGCTTATTTTGCCACTGAGTTATTGGGACTAGTGATTTCGTTGGTGACTAGTATCGCAGCACTAGTGCTAATAGCAATCGCAGGCCGCTGGTGGCAAGGTGGTCGTGGTACCAAGCTTTCTGTGACCCATGTCCTACGCAAAGCGCCATGGCAAATCGTGTTGTTTTCAATCGGTATGTATTTAGTGGTTTATGGCTTGGGTAACGCAGGACTCACGGCATATGGCGCGCAAATACTAAACTGGTTAGGACAGCAAGGTAATGTCATTGCGACGGTCGGCACAGGTTTTCTATCAGCTATCGTAGCATCTGTAATGAATAATATGCCATCAACGCTCATAGGAGCGCTGGCGATTGATAGCGCCCAAGTTCCCGCTGCAACGCGTGAGTTGATGATTTATGCCAATGTTATTGGTAATGATTTAGGACCAAAATTCACCCCAATTGGTAGCTTAGCAACATTGTTATGGCTACATGTACTGGCGGAAAAAGATTATAAAATCAGCTGGAGTCAGTATATGAAGATTGGCTTATTAATCACGCCACCTGTACTACTCGTAACGCTTTTAGCTTTAGTGTATTGGTTGCCTCTGTTATCCAGTGTTTAAGTAAGCTGTCATTCTTATAGTACGGTGCCTATATAGGGCACCGAACATAGATAGAATATGTATGGTAAGTACACCATGAAGTACACTGAAATTATTTCCATAGTTCAAACTCTTATTATCATTGGCCTACAGCTAAATATTCAAGTCCTCACTATGGAACCGCACCAGTGAAATTGGTTTGTCATAGGCATACTTACAATAGATTATAGTGCAATGGGAAGATAGAACTAAGACAATTAAAGAGCTGATTAAAGAACTCCAAAGTTTTGAGGATCAAAACTTGATTGTTATGATAACTAATGATGAAGGTGAAATATTTAACTCGGTAAAGTTGGTTAGCAAAGGGTTTGTAGCTAATAAAGATGATCCTGATAAATATGAGAAAGTTTATTGTGCTTTACACTTCTAAGCTTTAAGACCATCTAAGACAGTTAGTTGGTTTTTTAATCCCTAAACCCATGAAAATCGGTTGGGGGGTGATTTTTTTGCCGTGTGCAGAGAAAAGCAAGTCAAAGATTTTTTTACTAGCTGCTTTAGCGATAACCATTATTTAAGATAATCTCGTTAAAGCAGCTATGACCTAACCTTTAAATGTTAAAAGTTAAGGGTAAATTTGAAAAATTAAGGAGTTAAAATGACTTTACGACATTCTTCTTCACGCTTTTCGAAAATTTCATAACCTTTAGCAGCGTCAGACAAATTCATACGGTGAGTAATAATAGCTTCAGGTGATAAATCACCATTTTCAATATACTCTAATAATTGTGGTAGATACTTGTGTACATGGGTTTGGCCCATTTTGAAAGTAAGCCCTTTATCAAAAGCATCACCAAATAAGAAACCATGAATGGGTCCTGCATACACACCCGGAACACTAACGACCCCGCCACGACGCACAGCTGCAATACATTGACGTAAAGCTGCACCACTTGACCCTTCAATTTTCAAACTGGTCATTATTGTTTCTAGCATACTGCCTTTGGCTTCAAAGCCAATCGCATCAATAACGCTGTCAACGCCGCGATGCCCTTTGGTTTGTTCAATGATGAATTCAGCAGCATCTACCTTATCGAAATTAACCGGAATAGCCCCGTACGTATCTTTGGCATACTGCAAACGGTAGTCATTATGATCTACCACGAAGATCTGCTCAGCGCCTAACATTTTGGCACAAGCTGCTGATAACAACCCCACAGGACCCGCACCATAAATAGCTACGGTTGAACCTTTAGTAATATTGGCATTAGTCACGGCCTGCCAAGCAGTTGGTAAAATATCTGATAAAAATAAAACCTTCTCATCTGACAGTGAGCCAGGTACTTTGAACGGACCAAAATTACCTTTAGGAACCCGTACAAATTCTGCTTGTCCACCAGGAATCCCACCATATAAATGGCTAAAACCAAATAAAGCAGCCGGTGGCGGAATTATTTTTTTATTAATAGCAGCGCCTGGGCCTGTATTTGTAGTCTCACAAGCGGACATTAGGTCATGCTGACAGAAAAAGCAGTTACCACATGCAATAACAAAAGGAATAACAACTCTATCGCCTTTTTTAACAGCAGTGACTTCAGAGCCTACTTCTTCAACCACACCCATAAACTCATGACCGAAGATATCGCCTTCCTCGGTTGCAGGCATTTTGCCACGATACAGGTGTAAATCTGAGCCACAAATTGCAGTCGCAGTCACACGTAAAATAACATCATCTTTTTCTTGCAGCTTAGGGTCCGGGATATTGTCCACTCGAACATCTTTAGCACCGTGGTAGGTTAAAGCACGCATAATTTCTCCAATTAAGTAAAGATTGCAAAATCTAGATAAACAATAATCTGTGTTACTACAAGATAAAAGTTATTAGAATCAGTACTTTATGTTATCTAAGTTAATTATTACTCAATTATATTAGCACCTTGAAAATCAAGATTTTTAATCAACGTGTGTTAAAAAGGTTGCGTGTTGTAAGTAAAAAATTGGGTGGTGTGTCAAAAAAAATGCTGATTAAAACTTGAACAATTTTTGAAGCCTTGAAAGCCCTATAGAATCAGAGAACTTAGCATAGATTTCTTATTGACTTCTATCGCCAGCATACTTTTTAGAACACCACCCATTATTTTACTTAATAAGTATGAAGACTGGCTATTTAAAGCATAGAATTATTTATGGCACTATTCTATTTCTACCAGTGTTAAGAGAACGCTTTATAGGGAAATTAAAGCGATTTATATAATGGGGAGACCATGATGACTAATAAATGTGCCGAATTATTGGCAAACAAGGAATTAACCATAAGTTTTATTGAAAGCGCCTCAGCTGGGTATTTATCGCACCGGTTTTCTCTTAGCCCTTATTCAGGGGAGGTACTGGTAGGCGGATTAGTCTGTTATGACGTTAAAGTAAAAGAAAATGTTCTCAACGTACCTAACCAATTAATTGAAGACTATACCGCTGAATCTTTAGAGGTCACACAAGAGCTGGTTCGTAAAGCCCAATCACTATTTAAATCAGATTTATATGTGGCCTGCACAGGTTTGTTGAAGCGTGGCGGCTCTGAAACAAAAGATAAGCCGGTTGGGACTTTTTTTTATTGTATCTTCTATAAGGATCAATTGTATGATTTCCAATGTGTATGTAAAGGTGCGCCTCAGAAAAAACTGCGCAGTTTGAACAGCAAAATCTGTAAAAGTATTATTGACGTTATACGCACTTAAGAGATTGTTTTATTTTTCTAATATCATTGTTTTAACTTGTCTTTTTTATTAAACCAACTCTAAACAACTGGTTCATGCCAGGAAATACACTCATATTAAACGTTGTTTTTTTTAACCAAACATCAACACCTTTACCCCTGAATTTTGCTTAGTATAAAAAAACATCATTAAAAGATAATAAGAATTCTGCCTAACTTAACACCTACTAAAACAATAACTAGGATGGATGAATAATGAAAAAAACTATTAATCATACTGATCCCGCCGCCGATATGCACACTACTAAAGGTTTAGGCGGCGAAACCCATCAGCGTGCTGATGATAGTACTCAAGCGCTAACAACCCAGCAAGGGGTGGTTATTTCTGACAATCAAAACTCTCTTAAGAATGGCGCTCGTGGACCGACCCTGTTAGAAGATTTTGTATTACGTGAGAAAATCACGCATTTTGATCATGAGCGCATTCCTGAGCGCGTAGTACATGCGCGCGGTAGTGCGGCTCATGGTTATTTCGAGCTGACTGAATCGTTAGAAGGGATTACAACGGCCAAGATCTTAACTGAAACAGGTAAACAGACTCCGTTGTTCACCCGCTTCTCAACCGTCGCAGGTAATAAAGGTTCTAAAGATACGCCGCGCGATGTTCGAGGTTTTGCAGTCAAGTTTTATACAGATGAAGGTATTTGGGACCTGGTTTCTAACAATATGCCCATTTTCTTTATTCAAGATGCCATAAAGTTCCCCGATTTTGTTCATGCAGTTAAGCCTGAACCCGATCGCGGATTTCCGCAAGCCGCCTCTGCCCATGATACGTTTTGGGATTTTGTATCACTCAGTCCTGAAACCATGCACAATGTCATTTGGCTCATGAGCGATCGGGCTCTGCCGCGAAGTTATAGCACGATGGAAGGCTTTGGTATTCATAGTTTCCGCCTTCTTAACAAGGATGGAAAAAGCACCTTTGTACGTTTTCATTGGAAACCTGTATTAGGAGTACAGTCCCTCATTTGGGATGAAGCTGTTAAAATCTCGGGTGCTGACCCTGACTTTAATCGCCGCGATCTATTTGAGTCTATCAATAGGGGTGATTTTCCTGAATTTCACTTAGGAGTGCAGTTATTTACTGAAGAAGAAGCCGCAACATTTCCATTCGATCATTTAGATGCCACAAAACTGATTCCAGAAGAAATGGTTCCTGTTAGGATAATTGGTAAAATGGTACTTAATCGTTATCCTGATAACTTTTTTGCTGAGACAGAACAAGTGGCATTCTGTCCATCACACGTACCTCCGGGCATTGACTTTAGTAATGACCCATTATTACAAGGACGCCTATTTAGTTATTTAGATACGCAGCTCAAGCGTTTAGGGTCACCAAATTTTGTACAGATCCCAATTAATACCCCGCAGTGTCCGTTTGCTAATAATCAAAAAGATGGACATATGCAAATGCGGGTACCTAAGACACGAGTACTTTATGAACCACAAAGCCTGGATCCAACTCGGCCCCGCGAAAGCGTTAGGCAAGGATTTAAGTCATTTGCTGAGACGTTAGACGATGGCGTGAAAGGTCGTATTCGTGCTGAAAGTTTTGCGGATCATTATAGCCAGCCGCGTATGTTCTACCGAAGCCAAACGGCAATTGAGCAAGCCCATATTGCGTCAGCCTACGCTTTTGAGCTGGCTAAAGTAGAGACCGCCCATGTACGAACACGTATGCTCAGTCATTTGCGTCATATTGATGAGGACTTGGCCCAGCGTGTGGCAAAAGCGCTTGGTATGGCGTTACCCGAAGCCGCCTCCCTGGCATCACCCGTTCAGGATATGGCAACTTCTACAGCTTTACAAACCATTGGACGCACCCCTAAAAGTTTAAAAGGACGCATGATCGGTATTTTAGTCGCCGAGGGCTCAAGCTATCATGAGATAGAAAAATACGAAAAGGCTGTGAAAGCGGAAGGCGCCGCTGTTAAAATTGTGGCTCCTAATAAAGAGGTACTGCTCGATGATGGCACTCGCATTCAGGCTGATGAGCGCCTTTCAGGGGGTCCCTCAGTGTTATTTGATGCTGTGGTTAGCATCATTATGCCGGACCAGGCTAAGAAGCTGGCTCAAGATAGCTCAGCTTTAGACTGGTTTACTGATGCTTATGTGCATTGCAAAGCCATTGCTTATTGCAGTGCGACAGATGAGTTCATTTTAAATAGATTACCTATTGAAAAAGATGCGTTTGTCACACCTTTATCCGACATGACGAATTTTATTGATAACGCTAAAATGCGTCTATGGGAGCGCGAGCCTAAGGTTCGGGACCTTGCATAAACACCTCTTTATATTGCCTTATTTCATCAATAACCCAGCCCATATGCTGGGTTGTTTTTTAGGTATAGTAGAATTACTTTAAAATCGATACAGTACGACTGGGATAAATTTTTCCTCCCCTTTGTGATAACAACAAGCTAGAAAAACTGATATCAGTCGCATATAGTTATGACGTATCGCTTTCATTTTAAAGTGGCCCTATGTTATTTAATGCTCACTTTTACCTTTATGATATTCTAAAAAGTTGTGAAAATAGTATAAAAATCATTCAGATGCATTTATTAGGGGGTTATTGTCATGCGTTTACAAACCTCTATGGTCATTATTAGAATGTAGGCGTACTTACTGATTAACTTCCTCAGGCTCCTGTTTTTTTTCTGCAAGACTGGTCTGCCTATCCTCAGTTTGTTTTGTTCTAATATTGTTCAATTCTAGAGCTGATGCAAAAGCATGCTTGTCAGGCGTAGGAATATGGCTTTCATTCGTTAATGAGCGATCATTTTCAGCAAAACGAGCAGCCGATAACAGTTGATCATTTTTTTGCTGATCTTTAGTGTTGAAAGTATCTACTAGAAGATATAAAGAGACTGGAATTAGAAAAAGAGTTATTAGTATTCTTTTGGTGAGCGCCTTATGGGGACGATACTTCCATTTGTACAGTGGTGCTAATAACATGAGCACACAAATAACGGCTACTAAAAGCTTAAATAACGTATCAGTGGATAAGTTAAATATATTAGCTATCATATCTTTGTGTCCAACTTACCCGTTCTATTAGTATTGTTTCTAAATTTGATTTAAAAGACAGCTTTAAAGCGGTCTGTTAGAGGATCAAGCAATCAATCTTTAACAGATAATAAATATTATGAGCGAAGAATTCGAAAATTTTATTTGAATCCTTAACTCAAGATACTCTGTAATAGCGTCTAGCTCACTGCAGTTAAATCCATGCTATCACTAATGATTAATATTGTCATTATATATAGCCCAGTTAAAGATAGATTTAGTCAGCAGTTTAGGGCTTAGCAAGCTTATTTTTTTATTCATAAAAGTAATAATAACTAAAATTGAGTAGCTTACTATCTTTTAGATTGGAACCTATCAGGTTATGGTATTTAACATCCTACAAAATTGATGACTATTTATGGGAAGTATAAGTTTTTATGATCTGTTCTTTCCAGTATTGCTCTGTCTGAACTCTCCGTATGGTGAGTCGTGGCTCAAACAAATGCAGCTACTATCAATTTTAATACATTAGCTGGCCGCAGCATAGTTGTCGCACAAGGTTTATCACTTTGGAACCCCTTAACAAATCATTATTTTCCTTGTAACAACAAATAAGATAGAGGATTTCTTTTGAACCGCCCCGGTATTGTCGGAGGCTCAACATTCTGAGAGAATACGACAATGAAAACACGAAACTACACTCCTGAGATTAAAGAACGCGCCGTCCGTATGCTGATCGAAGCAGCAAACGACTATCCCTCCATCTGGTCAGCGATTCAAGCCATTGCCCCTAAGATTGGCTGCACACCTGAAACTCTACGCTCGTGGCATAAGAAACACATCGATCAAACCATTCCTGCAAATGTGCAAGCTCAAAGTCAAGAGCAGCGTATTAAGGATCTCGAGCGCGAAAATAGAGAGCTTAAGCAAGCCAACGAAATTATACGTAAGGCTGCGGCTTTTTTCGCCCAGGCGGAGCTCGACCGTCCACCCAAGTAAAGATCAGTTTTATTGATGATAACAAAACTAAGTATAGGGTCGAGCGGATCTGTAGAGTCCTACCGATTGCCCCGTCAACTTATTATCGTGCTCAAGACTTAAGCGACAACCCACACAAGCGTTCACTACGCAGTCAGCATGACGACTTTTACATCAGCGAAATCAAACGTATCTGGCAGGACAGCAAATGCCGTTACGGTGCGCGTAAAGTATGGCAGCAGATGAAAGCTGACGGGTTAAAGGTTGCTCGGTGTACCGTCGAGCGTTTAATGAGTCAGCACGGCCTACAAGATATCTGGCGCGGTAAGGGTAAAATAACAACTCACAGCTGTGATGATCAAAAGCGTGCTGATGACTTGGTTAATCGTAACTTTAGCGCTCATCGCCCTAACCAGCTCTGGGTGGCAGACTTTACTTATATCAAGACATTGAGCGGTTGGGTATATACCGCTTTTATTATTGATGTGTTTGCTCGCGCTATTGTGGACTGGAAAGTATCGAATCGGATGAATACCGATATGGTGATGGCGGCATTAAACCAAGCAATAGCAGATAGAAACTATCCCAAAGATGTCATTCATCACAGTGATCGAGGGGTTCAGTATTTATCCATTCGCTACACGGATAAAATGACAGACTGCGGCGTGATTGATTCTGTTGGTACAACAGGCGATTCATACGACAATGCATTGGCTGAAACGGTCAATGGGCTTTACAGGTCTGAGGTGATCCATTATTTAAAGCAGAACTGGACTGGTGTGAACGATGTTGAACTGGCAACCCTTGAATGGGTGGATTGGTTTAATAAAATACGACTGCATAGCACGATTGGTTATGTGTCGCCCTTTGAGTTTGAAAAGCGGTATTATGATAATTTAACCCTGTCAGGCATCGCTGCCTGACTCAAGTAGATCAGCCTCCGATATAGCCGGGGCGGCTCAATGTATAAAGGGGCGGATGGTTATAGAATAGCGAGAATAACGGCCTTCACTTCCATTTGTCCAATTTGTACAGCCCCCATTGAACTGGCTGATGGCAAACCTGATCAGAAGCAGCCGTTAGTTGGTCGATGCAGAGAAGCACCTCATGCCCATGTTTATAGTTTTGATAGGATGACTTTGAAAGGGTATTTTTTAGGTCATGAAGGTTATTTGAAGTGATGGCAGGTATCAACCAAGTAAATTGAAGAATTCCATACTCAATAATTAAATCAGATAGGTTCATACACACTCATATAAGAGACATTAGAACAAAGGGCTTTGCATAGAAAAAGGCTGTTATCTGATTTAGGCTTATCCAGTCTCATTTTTTGCAGCCTTCTTCCTGTAATATGTAGCTCTACTTATTCCTAACTCTATCCAAGGTTTCAAAGTTTGCACTGACGTAGCTACAGGCTTACGCTTAGAGACCTTGCCGCCTTTACTACCCTTAAGAGCCTGACGATAGATAAATTCGTTGTAGTGGTACGCATCATGCTTCCAACAGTATTTTGCGATGCTCTTGGCAGTGGCTTTTATTTCTGAATACGGTAATGGCTCTGAAAACATCGTATTTACTCTTTGAGCATGTTTAAGTACAGAGTTGTACCATTGCTCCCAAGTCTTCCCTCGATGCTCTCTAACCGCAGAATACGCCCAATGACGAACGGTATCGAACAGGGAGCAGTTCCTACCAAGTCCGTATTCTTTCTCTTTGTTAGTTAAAGGTCTGAGATCAACGAAATCCGCTAGATAATTTAGCTCGTAGGCTTCTTTTGTCCATACTTCGGTACGCCAATGCTCGTGCATGGGGTTTTTAGTGATGAAGTTGGTATAGCCGACATCTGCGCGAGTGGCTCTGACCAATCCTGCTTGTATCTTAGCGAGATAGTCTAAGGCTTTACGACTGCCATGCTCACTGGTGCAAACAGGCGTTTTTAACTCATAAACGATGTGAGCGTGTCCATTTGATGGGTTTTGGCTTGTCCATCGTGGCGGTGGTAGATATTCCTCTGCCCAACGCATTGCGCCATGCTCATGATCAATGTCTAAGCAGATGAAGTGTGTCATGCAAGGGGGGTTATGCTGGATATACCGCATCTTGACGGCAGTTTGCCTAGGACGAATGACAAGATTACCTAAATCATCAGTGCAATAGGGCTTGTAGGGGAGTGTTTCGTATATTTCCGGTAGTATTAACATCACGCACACTTGTATTGGTGCGCCTGCTGATATAAAATATCCGTATCGAAAAATGGGTTTTATATCTGCTGACACAGATTAAAATTCATCTAACCCCCAGAGATTGCCGTCTCTGGGGGTTAGTCGTTTCTAGCACTTGAGTTTACGCTCTCATCGCACTTTCGTCAATTGTAAAATCCTCGTAAAGCCATATCAATTAAGGGGTACAAGTTATACCTACGTTATGTTACATAGCATAATAGGGTTGAATAAGACCGCTTAAGACGTTGTTTTTCATAAACGCTGATCTAAAAAAGAGCCCTTTAGTGAGGGCTCTTTTTTGTTAATTACTTATAGTAATCATGATGGTTCCGTATAAGGAAACGCTCTTTGCCTCCATAACAGACGTTATGACAAATAACGTTGGATAGAAGGATTCGGTTTCATTGGTATTGGGTCTATCACCCCACTTTCAAAATCAAACTACAGTTACTCAGACATTCAAACAATCGCTCAGTGTTAGCATTAGCTAATCGCAACAGTCTCCAAGAGATCTGGGAAATCTTGCTCGCATAATCATGTATATTAAGTCTTATTTGACGTACAGTAACCCTCAACACTAATAAGATTACAAGGATGTGATCAAATGACTCAAGCTACCTATCAAACACCTAACGCTAAACCTCAGTTAACAATATGCATTATCAATTCGTCCGGAAATTCCGGTAAGACTATTAGTGGCAGGTGGTTAGTTAAACCGCGCCTCCAAGATCCAAAATATTATAGAATTGGATTCAATGATAGAAACATTAGTGGAGATGAGATTTTTGCGACTGTAGACAAACTTATAGATGTACATGTTGAGCTAATGATGGATACATCCGTTATTGTTGAAGTGGAGATATCTGAATTTGAGCGTACTATTGATCGGATGGATCAAATGATGGGATGTCATGAAGATTATGATTTTTTTCTGGTGCCAGTGGTTGATTCATCACCCAAATTAATAGCCGATAGTGTTGGAACGATCAAAATATTAGTCAACATGGGCGTACCGCCTCATAAAATCAGAATACTGTTTAACAGAGACCCTGGTAGACACTCTGCCTATGACTATTTTGAAGAACTAACAGATACTCTTGATGAGCTTAAAATACCTTATGATCTGAACGCGCAGTTTCAATGTTATGACTTTTACGAAAAACTAGAAGCACTAAACCTTTCGTTCGAAGATCTCACAGAACATAATTTAATAGACGCTAAGGCACACTTAAAGAAAATAAAAGGGAAAGGCAGAATTCATAGATTAACCGATACCGAGAAGGCAGCAAAAGCATTCTACGTTCAAGTTGTCCTGGTTCAAAGAGCTGCCCTTGCCTATAAAGCAGAACATGATGAAGTGTTTGAAATCTTATTTCAAAATTATCCAGAGTCTGATATGGCTGAAAATTGTTAGACTAACTGCCCATTAAAATTCGTAAGTGAGCCTATCATTCAGGCTAAGATCACAAAGGGTATTTCTATCTTTTAAAGAATAATAGTTGCCAGCATCAAAGCAAATGTTACCATCTATACAATTACTCATTTACTCATGTGAACATATGAGTATATACTCATTTGAGTAAAAACTTATATGAGTAAAAACTTATATGAGTATATACTCAAATACGGAATCATTTTCATGAAAGTAATAGCGGTATTAAATCAAAAGGGCGGAAGCGGCAAAACGACAATCGCTACTCAATTAGCCCGAGGTCTACAGCTGCAAGGGCATAGTGTGTTGTTAGTTGATAGCGACCAACAAGGTAGTGCGCGTGATTGGAGAGCAGTTGATGAAGATAACCCTGTGCCAGTTATTGGATTAGATAGACCAACTTTGGATAAAGATTTAAAAAACGTATCTGATAAAGAATTTGTAGTTATTGACGGTTCTCCGCAAGCAACCACTCTTGCTATATCTGCAATTAAGGCTGCTGATTTTATACTGATACCAGTACAACCAAGTCCTTATGATGTCTGGGCTACTAGCGATTTAGTAGATCTAGTTAAACAGCGCATCGAGATGACTGATGGTAAATTGAAGGCCGCTTTTGTGGTATCTAGGGCAATCCAAAATACCAATATCGGCAAAGAAGTGGCAACTGTTTTATTAGATTATGGTTTGCCTGTGTTGGACACTCGGATAATGCAGCGTGTGAGTTATCCAAATAGTGCCTCATTAGGTAAAACGGTATTTGATACAGAATCAGCTAATAGCAATGCTGTACAAGAAATGACGGCTTTGGTCAATGAAGTTAAAACATTTTTCGATGAATAATGAGGTATAGATATGAAAGCAGGTAGACCAAGTAAAGATGCCAAAAACACCTTAGATTTATCAGATGTGACTAACGCTCCGAAAAAGACAGCAAGAGTTAACTTCAATCTTGATGAAGAAAAGTACATATTATTGAAAAAATATGCGCTTAATAACCGTAAGACAGTGACTCAGCTATTAACTGATATGATCGATGAAAAAATAGTTGAGCGATGAATAAAATATGTAGAGAGCCACTGTTTGATTTTGTGTATGTATTTAATTCAAAGAAAAGCTACATATAATTAGGGATAATCTCATCAGTTTAGCTAGTCAAGACCTGGATGCGTAGGAGTTTGAAATATTTAATAATATTAAAAAGAATGCTTCAAGGTTCAAGAAATGTCCACACATTATAATTTTATAATTGAAATTAGTAATAAAATAGACTTGATATGAAAACAGTTGATAAGTCGAGGTGATTTCAATAAGATAGACAAAGTTCGAAAATTTGAAAGCTCGCTTAAATAATTGGCTAGCAGAAATTGTCGAATGTGTTACACCCTGCTGCAAACCAACAATCAGAGTGTTAAAGCTCAACGCGCCTCAATCGAAA
>NZ_JAFCUJ010000010.1:0-81360 GCF_049896465.1 Psychrobacter sp. DWR1-2-3 | reverse complement strand
GTTGCGATAGCGGCGGTTAGGGTTGTTTTACCGTGGTCAACGTGTCCGATGGTACCGACGTTGACGTGTGGCTTGCTGCGTTCAAACTTGGCCTTTGCCATGGGTATTTCCTCTTTTTTGATGAATCTTTAACAATCAAAGATCGGTAAATAGCTGTTTGACGGCTCATGATGCATAAAAACCATCAAACCGTTGACGCTATGGTTTTACTACTAAAGCTTATTTATTAACAATGCTTGATAGCGCTACAGCTGTCTATATCTTTATATAGAGTCATTATACGTGCTTTTCAATCTCTTGCACATTGCCGCGTATTATAACCCACATTGGTAATGCTACAATGCGACATTGTCGTCCTGTGTTTTTTTAATAAACAGACTTATTAATAAACGGGTTTATTAATAAACTGACAGCACTAAAAGGCAACACCTCAGTGTCACCCTTAAATCATTATCTGCCACACTCTGTTTATAATTTTCAATATTCTATAATTTCGATATCGATATGTATATTTTGTAAAATACAATACTTTATTAAAGTGCCCCGCTTTGTCAAAAGAGCAAAGCCTATATAAAACACTTGAATAATAAATGGAGCTCATATTGAGAATTGAACTCAAGACCTCTCCCTTACCAAGGGAGTGCTCTACCGCTGAGCTATATGAGCGTGCTTTTAAAAACTATAGTAGCCAACCACTGGGTTGCACTAAAAAAAATATCACGATACAGCAATAATAACTGACTGTCGTGATGATTGATAGTTGCTGCGATGGTGCATATATGGAGCGGGTGGCGGGAATCGAACCCGCGTCATTAGCTTGGAAGGCTAAGGTGTTACCATTATACCACACCCGCATTTACTCTTATGCTGCTTGACTCTGATAGCGAGTCCTTCAGGATATAGAGTATGCTTGGCGCTAGGACAAACTTTGAAAAAATATGGTGGTGGGAGAAGGATTCGAACCTTCGAAGCTTTCGCGACAGATTTACAGTCTGTTGGGTTTGACCGCTCCCCAATCCCACCTAGATTGCTTGATATAAAATCACCTTAATGTAAAGCAAATTCATAAAAAGCGACTTTGAAAGAGATGGTGCCGACTGCCGGGATCGAACTGGCGACCTACTGATTACAAGTCAGTTGCTCTACCAACTGAGCTAAGTCGGCTTGTTCTCTCAAAGTGGTGGCTATTCTATCAAATATTTTGATAGACGCAAGCTCTTTTTTGGTTTTTTTAGCATTATTTTCATAAAAACCGTCAAACACTTGATTACGTTACTGTTTTTTCTAGCGTTAAATCGTGTTTTTTATCGCGATTGATATTATCAGCCGCGCGGAAAAGTAAATAGCTTGCCACTACGTCCTCTAGTACCGATTATTTTTATTACCTAAATGCGCAATAAAACCTTTTAATTAACTTTATATTTTATGACTTTTAACAAATGATTCATAAAGTTAATTTTTAAACGGACAATTTATGCAGTAAGTCGGCAAACTGCCAGTGATAATTAGATAACCTTTACAATTTTGCAGGTTAAATAAATAATATCAGCTGGCAGATGCATTTTTTAAGGAATGTTATAAGCGATTTTTAATGATAAATCACCTTATACGATGCCCATATTAAACAACCATAATGCTAGGCCGATAATTAAAACTGCCACAAAGACCCATATAAACCAACCTCCGCTGGGCTTTTTCTCAACCTGTCCCGCATTAGCAGGGTTATTGATGGCTTGATCCATGGCATTATTACCAGCTGTACCAAGGTCGCGAGGTTGACCTAAGTTGGCAGTGCCTGAGAACTGCGAAGTAGCAGCTTGCTTGGCACGCAATACATCAGGATCTGCTTCTTCTTGCAGAGCAGTTTTGGTGGTTTTGTCATGCTTTGCAGCGTCTGCTTCTTCTGGTGCTTGACGAGCGGCCGTCTGTATTGGTTCTTCTACAACAGGCGCGCTCGTTACTGCCTCTGTTGCTACCTCTATAGTCTCTGTAGGCTTGGTTTCCGCCTGTTTAGTAGGCTCAGTGGCCACTGCTGTTTCAATCGGTGCGGCTTCGACTGGTATTGCTTCACTACTATTATCTGTCGCTGACAAGACTTCATCAATTCCTGTTTCTTTTACCACTGGCTCAGCCTCTACAATTTCAACAGGTTCGGCTGGAGTGTCTGTAACAGGTAAGAACTCTTCAATTTTCGTTTCTTTGACCACAGGTTCTTTAATAACAGCCTCTTTAACCACAGGTATAGCGGCAGCAGGTGCTAATTCGCCAACCACATCAGCGCCAGCGCTTAGTGCTGGCTCATCTGTATCTGTCACAAGTGGAGCGGCTTGCTCATTAGCCAACGTCGCAGCAACTGGCGCGCTTACCTGAAAGCTAAAGCTTGCAAAACCTAGCGTATCATTGGCAGCAAGGTTGGTAGATTTATTGGCCTCAATGCGCTGCTCGTTGATAAAAGTACCGTTTGACGATTCTAAGTCCTTCACGTACAACTCACCGTTTAATACGCTCAGCACCGCATGATTGCGTGACACTTGCTTGCTGCCGAGCACCACATCATTGTCGCTACCGCGTCCCACAGACAGGCTGTCACTGACTGTCAACGTCAGATCACCCAAGGCTTCGGTTAGGGCGTTAAGCTGCCATGTTGCGCCATCTGTGGCGACTGGTGTATTGGCATTTTCTATATGGTTCGTCATGCTATCACTCCTTATTTTTATTAAATGTTCAATGGCTATCTTTTTAAATACTTCTCTTTATTAAAAGGATATCTTTATTAAATAGCGTTCCTTATTCAATAACTGTCTTCAAATGATGAGCTTAATATCCGCTGAGATTTATCGTCTGTATTATTTAGGAATAAAGCGGGGGTTTATAATACCGCCAAGTTTCTCGTAGGGGATACTAAGCACGGGCATACCATAGGCATAGGGACTAATAGAGTAATGCTGATAACGAATATCGACCCCTTTATCGGTCAAGGTTACGTTATCACTTAAGGTAAACGGCCAGCTTTTCTCATAGCTTGCAACGTCTTCATCGACCGTTTTGACCCAGTTTTTATAGGCATCATAAGCTAACGCTTTAAAGCGAGGTTTCTTGTTAGGCTGGAGCATATCTGCTAATTGGATTTGTTTTTTGCTCTGTTGGTCAAACACCAGATATTCGCTATATGGCATACCATGAGCGCCGCCCGTATAAACGTACGAGCTAATCTCGAACAGCTCGAAATCGTTTACATGACCCAAGTATTCGGGCGTGACCATTAAGTTATAAACGAAAACGCTGTCTTCGGGCAAATCAGCAAACTGTGAGTTAACAAACCCATCGATAGCAGCTTTGACATCTGCTGGGCTACTTTTTTTAGTAATGGGCGCAGATTCAGTCGGTTTACTATTAACGACCAAATGATTGATACGCTCATTGGTCAGCTTATTTATCCAAGGATGATTGGTCTTGAGATATTTAACCTCAATCTCTGGGCAGTTATCACGCGCCGCGCATTTTTCTTCTATTTTTTTCGGTAGCTCATACTCTAAATACTCAGTGTGGCTAATCAGGCTCCCAGCATGCGCTGATAAGCTTAATGCGCCAAGCAGCAGCCCACCACCTAATGAGGTTATTAGTCGCAGCCAAGCCGTCTGTGAGGCAGAGTTTTGAGACAATTTTGACTTATTAGTATGTGATTGGAGTGTCGCTTTCATATAGCCTCTTTAATATGCAGATAAGGTGTCTTGATATTCTACCGTAACCATTCTGTAGTATTGTAGGTACACTGTTTGTGTTTTTGGATACTTAGTATTTTTGATAATTGGTGTTTTTGATGATCAGTGCTTTTGGCAAACCAGCCTTTATTCGTTGTAAAAATTATCCATAATAAAAAAGACACGATATCGTGTCTTTTCAAGGTAAGCAGGAAGCTTAAAAAGCTGATTTTAATGCTCGCGTGTATTGCTAAACGTCACTTCTGGATAGCGGTCTTGCATCAGCTGTAAGTTCACGCGTGATGGGGCTAAATAGGTCAAATAACCGCCGCCATCTATCGATAACTGGTCATGCGCTTTGCGTTTAAATTTCGCTAATGCCACTTCGTCATCGCAATGAATCCAGCGTACGGTTGCAATAGATACCGGTTCAAAAATACATTGTACCTTGTACTCTTCTTTTAGACGATGCGCGACCACTTCAAACTGTAGGACACCGACCGCGCCCAAGATTAAATCGTTATTAATCTGCGGCATAAAGACCTGCGTTGCGCCCTCTTCACTTAACTGCTGCAGACCTTTTTGCAGCGCTTTTGATTTGAGCGGGTCTTTGAGCACCACACGGCGGAACAATTCAGGAGCAAAATGCGGAATACCGGTAAAGTTCAGCTCCTCGCCTTCGGTAAAGCTGTCACCGATAGAAATCGTTCCATGATTGTGTAAACCGATGATATCACCCGGATAAGCTTCTTCTAACGCTTCACGGTCACCAGCAAGGAAAGTCAAAGCATCGGCAATACGCACGTCTTTACCCAAGCGTACATGCTTCATCTTCATGCCTTTTTCGTACTTGCCTGAGCAGACCCGTAAGAACGCAATGCGATCACGGTGACGCGGATCCATATTGGCCTGAATCTTAAACACAAAGCCGCTAAATTCGGTTTCGGTTGCTGCCACTTCGCGCTCATTGGTCGGGTGCGATTTTGGCGGCGGCGCATATTTGATTAAAGTATCCAGCACCATATTGACACCAAAGTTACCCAGCGCCGTACCGAATAATACCGGTGTCATCTCGCCCGCCAAGAACGCGTCAACACTAAATTCCTCTAGCGCCATTTGTACCAGCTCAAGCGACTCTTCAAAAGCGTCAAACATCAGCTTACCCAAACGCTCACGAATATCAGGATAATCATAGCCTTCGCGCGTCTCAGCGACCGTCATATCACCGCCGTGACCTTTTTCATATAGATAGGTTTTGTTTTCGGTTAAATGATAGACACCAACGAAATCTTGCCCCATACCGATAGGCCAAGTAACCGGAATACATTTAATCTTTAATACCGCTTCGATTTCACTCAATAGCTCAAGTGGCTCACGAATCTGGCGGTCAAGTTTATTGACAAATGAGATGATGGGCGTATCACGCATCCGGCAAACTTCCATCAATTTGATGGTACGTTCTTCGACACCTTTTGCGCCATCGACCATCATCAGCGCACTGTCTACAGCGGTCAGAGTACGATACGTATCTTCACTAAAGTCGGCGTGACCCGGTGTATCTAGCAGGTTGACCATATGGTCTTTATAAGGAAACTGCATGACCGAGGTGGTAATAGAGATGCCACGTTCTTGCTCCATGCTCATCCAATCAGATGTCGCATGGCGGTCGGTTTTGCGGCCTTTAACCTCACCAACCACCTGAATCGCTTGACCCCAAAGCAATAGCTTTTCTGTCATGGTGGTCTTACCCGCATCGGGATGCGAGATAATGGCAAAGGTGCGGCGTTTGGCAACTTCTTTGCTTAATTTTTTTGGATCTACGCTCATAATTTTTGGCTTCAACGTTGGCTAATTTAGAAATCAATCTAAATAAATAGTGTCAATAATGGGCATATTGTAACGGATTTAGCGTCTGGGTGCAGAATTAGCGCATAAAAAAACACTCCCTGATAATCAAACAGAGAGTGTTTAGATGGTTTTATATTTAATAATAGCGCTTGATTTCTCTTTCTAAAAAGTCGGCGGCGACCTCATTGACGATGGTGCAATCAACCACGCTACGAAAGCTATTGGTGCCCTTACAGACATTACCCACTTACAAACTTGTAGCATATGTTTACTACTGTCCCATTGCGCTAATCGAGCAGCTTGCTATGCTATAAGTCCTATTAAGAAAAGGCTTATCGAGAAAGTCTTATCGAGATTGATAGCCAAAGTTTACTTCAATTATAAAAACTGACAACAAAGGATGTGTTATGAAAACTCTATATTCTACTAAAGGCACGGTTACTGGCGGTCGTACAGGTAGTGCTAGCCTTCAAGACAGCGACTTGACGATTAATATGGTTGCACCGGGTTCTGGTAAAGAAGGCAACAATCCAGAGCAACTATTCGCCATGGGCTATGCTGCTTGCTTTGATGGTGCACTTGCTGCCGTCAAAGGGGTAGAGAAAGCAAAGTTTGATTCTACCACTGAAGTATCGGTAGATTTGATGAAAGGTGAAGGCCTAGATTTTCAATTGGCCGTTAAAATCCATGTGATTGGTGAAAATACAGAACTATCAGCGGATGAATTCCAACAGTTGGTTGAGAAAGCCAATAAAGTCTGCCCATATTCTAAAGCTACCCATGGTAATGTCGATAGCGAAGTGACTTCAGAAGTAAAATAAGCGCTTAATAATGACAATGTCATGAAATATATACAGCTATTAAAAATAAAAAAGAACTCAGCTGGTCTGGGTTCTTTTTTTATTGGCGACGAATTTAGCTCGTCAACATCGTAACTGTTTATTATTTTCACTATCCATTTATTAGTTTGCCATCAATTCGGCAAGAAGGTTTTTTATCGTTATAATGAAGGTATCTTTTTATCCAATTTTTTACTCAATACTTGCTGCCCCATATTTGATAAGTGACTTTTTATGACTGCCAACGACCACAACTCGCACTCGCCCATTAATCCCAATACGCTACCAAACTTTGCCTCCATGCCAAATGTGGCGACGATGGATACCAGTCATGTGGACAAAGACCAACCGCCCTTTATTTTGGTCGATGGCTCTTACTATCTGTTTCGCACTTATCATGCTTTGCCAAAGACCATGCAAAACTCTCAAGGTCTGATAACCAATGCCATACGTGGCACGTTGAATGCGCTATTGAAATTAATGCGCCGCTATCACCCAACCCATATGGCGGTCTGCTTTGATACCAAATCACCGACTTTTCGCCATGCGATGTCAGAGGAATATAAAG
Organism: Psychrobacter sp. DWR1-2-3; assembly: GCF_049896465.1. Classification (NCBI taxonomy): domain Bacteria; kingdom Pseudomonadati; phylum Pseudomonadota; class Gammaproteobacteria; order Moraxellales; family Moraxellaceae; genus Psychrobacter; species Psychrobacter sp. DWR1-2-3. The sequence continues at coordinate 74,404 of NZ_JAFCUJ010000010.1, read as the reverse complement.
CCAATCGTCCAAAAATGGATGTGGAATTGGCTGAGCAAATTCCGTATATCCATAGCTTAGTTGCCGCCCTAGGGATTCCCCTACTCCGTATCGAAGGTGCAGAAGCCGATGATATCATTGGTACGCTCGCCTATCGTGCCGTCGCTGAAGGCCATCATGTAGTCATATCAACCGGTGATAAAGACATGATGCAGCTGATTAATGACTGCGTGATATTAGAAGACAGCTTTACCGGTAAAATTACCGATAGCACAGGCGTGGTCGAAAAATTCGGTATCAACCCTGAGCAGATGATTGACTTTTTGACCCTGATGGGTGATTCCTCTGACGGCATCAAAGGCGTACCGGGCATCGGCAAAAAGACGGCCAAAGACTTGCTTAATGAGTATGGCTCTATCGACAATATGCTCAAAAACGTCGCCGATATCAAAGGACGTGCGGGCAAAAATTTGGTGGAATATGCTGATGACATTCCAATGAATGCACAGCTGGCGACCATCGTTACCGATTTAGAAATTGGCCAAGACTGGCAAGATTTAAAAATCAATACCGACCCTTGCGCGCATATCGATGAGCTACGCGCACTATATAGTGAGCTTGAGTTTAGAAATGAGTTGGCCTCACTGGATCACCCCAATCACCCAGCCAATGGTTCGCAAAGTGTCGCCAATAGTCAGGCGGATGCTGAATCACAAGCACAAATCGCTAAATCCTTACAATCAAGCACTATTGATAATATCACCGATAGTAAGAGTCATGATAGAGCATGGCATACGATTTTAGACGAGCCCGCTTTTGACAGCTTGGTTAAACTATTAGCAGCTGCGCCACATTTCGTTATCGATACCGAAACCACCAGTGTCTATTGGCGTCAGGCTGAATTGGTTGGTTTGTCTTTTGCGGTAAAAGCGCACGAAGCCTATTATGTACCGCTCACGCATAATCTAGAAGGCGATGAGCTGACTGCAAAGCAACTTGATCGAGATACGGTATTGGCCAAACTTAAACCTATCTTAGAAAATCCAAACATCGGTAAAATCGGTCAGCATCTCAAATATGATGCCCATATTCTCAGTCATTATGATATCGACTTAGTAGGCAGCATTCATTCCAGCCCTAATAACTGGGCGATGGATACTATGCTTGCCAGCTACGTCATCAATGCCGCCATCACTCGTCATGGTATGGATGACTTGGCGCGCCATTATCTACAAACACAGACTATTAGCTTCGAGGATGTCGCTGGTAAAGGCGCTAAGCAAGTTAGCTTTGACCAAGTGGCCATCGATATTGCCAGCGACTACGCTTGCGAAGATGCCGATATTACCTATCAGCTGTTTGATGTCTTTAATAAGAAGCTATCTGATGACGAAAATAACGCCAAACTACTACATGAGCTAGAGATTCCAACGGCAGAGATACTCTGCCAGATGGAAGCAAGCGGTATTTTAATTAAGCGCCCATTTTTAAATGAGCTATCAAAGCGTTTTGATGAAGAAATCATTGCCCTTGAAAAACGTGCTTATGAAATCGCTGGCGAAGAATTTAATCTCGGCTCACCAAAGCAGCTTGGTGAGATGCTGTTTGATAAGCTTGGCGTCCCTGGTGGTAAAAAAACCAAGTCAGGGCAATACTCTACTGGTGAAGCGGTGTTATCAAAAATTGATCACCCATTGGTCGATATCACCCTTGAATATCGCGGTCTGTCTAAGCTCAAAAGTACTTATACCGATGCGCTTGATAATGTTGCAGATGCGCAGACTGACCGCGTGCATACCAGCTACCATCAAGCACTGACCAGTACCGGTCGTCTGTCATCCACTGATCCTAACTTACAGAATATTCCGATTCGTACTGCCACTGGCCGCCTAATTCGTCAAGCCTTTATCGCACCAGAAGGTCGCGTTATTTTAGCCGCGGATTACTCGCAAATTGAACTGCGTCTCATGGCGCATTTTTCAGGCGATAAAAACCTGACTCATGCTTTTAATGAAGGGCTTGATATTCACGCGGCTACTGCTGCTGAAGTGCTAGGCAAAGAGGTTACTGATGTCACCCCGACCGAGCGCCGTAATGCTAAAGCCATTAACTTTGGCCTACTCTATGGCATGAGCGCTTTTGGGCTTGCCAAGCAGCTACAAATGAGCCGCAGTGAGGCGCAAGACTATATCGATATGTACTTTAAGCGCTATCCGGGTGTCAAAGACTATATGATTAATACTCGTGCCAGCGCCCATGATAAGGGCTATGTCGAGACCATATTGGGCCGTAAGCTTTACACACCTGATATCACCCATAGCAATCGTATGGTCAAACAAGGCGCTGAACGTGCTGCGATTAACGCGCCACTACAAGGTTCTGCAGCTGACCTCATCAAACTTGCCATGATTGCCGTTGATAAAGTGTTGCCAAAAGAGCAAGCCAAAATGCTGCTACAGGTCCATGATGAGCTGGTGTTTGAAGTCGATAGCGACAAGGTCGATGAAATCAGCAAGCTTATTACTGATGCCATGCAAGACGTCTTAACTAACACTGCTGTTGAAAAAGGTTGGAAGGTGGATTTTGCTGTGCCGTTACTGGTTGAGACTGATAGTGGTCAGAACTGGGATGAAGCGCATTAATTGTGCAAACAAAGGCAGTTATAATGGCCTTTAATACTGCTATTAATGCTTCTATTAATACAGCTAAAGATGGTAATTGAACACTGGCGTTTATACTCTGCCATAGCTGTGCAATGACTCTTAGCAGTATAATAAGCACACGTTACTTTTATATATATTAATTTTTAACATATTAATAACGGTTTAAAGTGAGCCTGTGCGCTCACTTTTTTCATTTTTGAAAACTAGGAAGCTTTATTTTGATTGCAGATGGCATCATCGAATTACCGGGTATTATCATATTAATCGCGTGCATATTACGCTGCGTTCAGTATGTGATAAAGAGTGAGCTGAAACTGGGGCACTATTTTTGGTTGGCATCCGTATTGACATTTTTTGCTGTGATTCGCCGTGAGTTGAACTATGTACCCGAGCTCTTGATTCCTAGTGGTTTTACATTTATGAATCACTCGTACGATTGGTGGGAAGACGCTGTGCTGTTAACGGTGTATCTGCTGATTGTGGGCTTATTAGCTTATAGTTGGCGTTATCTGTGGATGGTATTAAAAAAAGTTCCTGTGTCGCTATATATCGCTTTGGCTGCCTTAGCGCTGTTAGAATATATGGGTGAAAATGCCATTTTTATACCAGAAAGCATTGGCGAGATAGTAGAAGAAATCGCAGAGACCGGCGTTTATACGATTGCCTTGATTTATTTGTGGACGTTTAAACTCGGTGAGTTTGAGAGACATTTTTTACCTCAAAAAAATTATCATGCACCGTGTAAAGCCAGTTAACAGAAATTGTCTACTCGCTAAGGTTATAAACCAGCAAAACCTTTATTAACGATAACAACTGAATAACGGCTGCTCAATATGGGCAGCCGTTTTTTGCCTTTATAAACTTGCCGTCTTACATTTTTTGAACATCCTGTGACACCTTACTACTATCAGTTACCATCATAACGCGGCACACTGATAAGCAGATCTTACCAATGACCAATAATAACGTGAATGGCATTTATAACTATAATGAGGACATATCCATGGACAATACAAAAACCCCACTACCAGAAGAGATGGATCATATTGAAGGTGACGACAATATGAATGACAACGAAGTCGGTAGTCAAGAGATTGATTTGAACAACCCTATGCTGCACACCTTTGATAATGACGATATGATTGATAATAGCGCAGGATTTAATAACTCAGAAGTTGGAACAGACGCAACCCAAGGGCTGACACCGATGCATCGGCAAAATATTGATGAAGCTCGGATTGATGAAGTGTTGGTCGAAGACAATTTAGACGATAAAGATTATCCTGATATCGTTGATATTGCAGACAGAGATGCGGCAAAGATTTCTAATGATGACAATTTTTAGAAATCACCTATTCGTAAAATAGAAAATAATTCAGAAAAAAATACCGAACATTATGTCCGGTATTTTTTATGGCTTAAGAAAACAATTAAGCCCAGCCATCCAGGGTTCCTGCCCAGCCTTTGACCAAAGGCAAGCTTAATGCTTCTAGCAAATCAATATGCGCTTCATCAAGATTCAACGCTGGAATATAATGATATTCTTGCCCGCCCGCGTTAAGAAAATTATCACGATTCTCAATCGCCAATTCTTCCAATGTTTCTAAGCAATCAGCGGAGAACGCCGGACTAATCACCTGTACTGAACGCACCCCAGATTTGCCCCAATCTTCTAACACCACATCGGTATAAGGCTTGACCCATTCTTGCTTACCAAAGCGCGACTGGAAACTGATAATCCATTCATCATCTTGCAGACCAAGTTCGTGCGCGACTTGTGCGGCGGTACATTTACAACGTTTTGGATACGGGTCGCCTTTATCGGCGTAAGGCTGTGGAATACCGTGGAAGCTAAACATCAGCTTTTCAGGTTTGCCATGTTCGGCCTGAAAGCGGCGAATCGAATTGGCCAATGCTTTGATATAAAGCGGATGGGCAAAGTAATCTTTGACAATGCTATAGTTTGGCAAGTTACGTTGCTTGAGCGTCCATTTGGTTAACGCATCATATACCGCACCGCCAGATGATGCCGAATACTGCGGAAATAATGGCAAGATAACAAAATGATCAACGCCTTCGCTACGCAAGGTATCCATCACATCAGGCAGGCCAGGATTGCCATAGCTCATCGCCGGATGCACAGACACGCGAAATGGCGCAACACTATCAGCCAAGCGCGGCTCGAGCAGCTCAACTTGGCTTTTTAGTATTTTGCGAATGGGCGAGTCGCCTTCCCAAATACTGGCATACGCTTTTGCCACCCGTTTTGGTCGGCTTGGCAACACAAACAGGTTTAGAATAATTGCCCATAAGAATTTAGGGATTTCAATCACGCGCGGGTCAGATAAAAACTGTTTGAGATAGCGGCGTACGGCTGGTACAGTCGGCTCATCAGGCGTACCTAGGTTAACTAACAAGACGGCAATACGTGGCGGCAATTTAGGTTTCATAGAGTATTATTTATTCACTTATTAAATCATCAGGAAATATATTAGATAGAAACATAACGAGCAAGCAGAGAAGCTTATAAACGAGATATTATAAGGTTTAAAATAGCTGCTATTGTTCGCCTTTAGTGTAGCATTTTATAAGAGCAAAACGCATGGTAAAGGCAACCGTTATACACTTTAATATGTGCTTTGATACCTGCCTTGATACTTGTCTTGATACTGCCCTTAATCGACGCTTAAAATAAAGACTTGGCGCGAAGGTTGTACTCCTACGCACATCGCCATACAATAGACAAGCTTATAACAATAAACTAGTTAGACCAATTACTGTCGCCATCCTAGGTTTGTTTTATTTATAACCGTTTTTTTATCCATGACTATTGTTTTATCCATAACTGTTGTTTTGTGAGGTAGCTTTGAGCGCACGTTCTGATAGTACCAGTGAGCATTCCCCTAATCATGCCGCTAATGCAACCGATACCGTCGGTTCGGTAGGCTCAGTTGGCATCGTCACGCCGCAGACTTTTCATTTCGCTGAGCCGTTGACCTTGGAGTGCAATCGCACCCTGCCCTCATTCGATTTAATCTTTGAAACTTATGGCACGCTCAATAGCGACAAATCGAACGCCATCCTTATCTGTCACGCATTATCAGGTAGCCATCATGCGGCAGGCTTTCATAGTGAAGACGATAAAAAAGCGGGCTGGTGGGACAATATGATTGGCCCTAATAAAGCCATTGATACCAATCAATTTTTTGTCGTTTGCGTCAATAATATCGGCAGCTGCTTTGGCTCTACCGGTCCAACGACCATCAATCCTGAGACCGTCAATTCAAGTCCAAAAAGCACAAACAAGAATAATGAGAACAGTGAGCCACAAGTTTATGGCCCTGACTTTCCCCTTGTCACCATTAAAGACTGGGTAAAAACCCAAGCCATGCTCTCAGACCGTTTGGGCATTGAGGTTTGGCATGCCATCGTCGGTGGCTCAATGGGCGGTATGCAAGCCATGCAATGGTCGGTCGATTATCCAGAGCGCTTAAAACGCTGCGTGGTTATTGCCAGTACGCCAAAGCTTTCTGCGCAAAACATCGCCTTTAATGAAGTTGCGCGTCAGTCCATTTTATCCGACCCTGATTTTAAAGACGGACGCTATTTGCAGGCAGGTACTTATCCTCGGCGCGGGCTTATTCTTGCGCGTATGGTTGGTCATATCACCTACTTGACTGATGATGCGATGAAGGCAAAGTTTGGTCGTGATTTAAAATCTGGTAAGTTTATGTATGGCTATGACGTTGAGTTTCAAGTTGAGAGCTATTTACGCTATCAAGGCGAACGCTTTAGTGAAAACTTCGATGCCAATACCTATCTGCTGATGACCAAAGCCTTAGATTATTTTGACCCGACGCGTGACTATCCATCAGCGGCAACATTAGAATCCGCATCAGTAAAAGCTGAATCTGCCGAAAAAGAGCTTGAGAAAACATTAGAAAATAGCGCGCATATTGATAATGCTGATAACGTTAATGTCGCCAATGAAAAAGAGCTAAGCGCACTTAAAGCCGCCTTTGCCCATACGCAGTGTCAGTATTTGGTGGTGTCATTTACCACCGATTGGCGCTTTGCGCCCGAGCGCTCACAAGAGATTGTCGATGCATTAATGGCGACTGGTAAGCCGGTCAGCTATATCAATGTCGATGCACCGCACGGTCATGATTCGTTTTTATTTGATATTCCGCGTTATATGGGTGCTGTTAAAGGCTTTTTGACCGCGCCATTTATTGCTAATAGCATGATAGCCAAAGGAGCACGCTCATGAGAATGGACCATCAATTGGCTGAGCGTTGGATTGCGCCGCACTCGCATGTGCTTGATTTAGGCTGCGGCAATGGTGAGCTACTCGCGCATTTACAGCAAAATCTAGGGGTGACCGGTTATGGACTTGAGATTGATGAAGATAAAATCAATGAGGCCATCACTAAAGGCCTATCTATCGTCGAGCAAGACCTCAACGATGGCTTAAGCCGTTTTGCAGATAATAGCTTTGATACCGTCGTTATGGCGCGCGCACTGCAAGCGGTAAAAGCGCCTGATGTGCTCCTGCTCGATATGCTACGCGTCGCTCGCGAAGCTGTCATCACCTTCCCTAACTTTGCCCATTGGCAAAACCGCCTGCATTTGGGCTTAAAAGGTCTGATGCCAGTTTCAGAAGCGCTACCTTATGAGTGGTATAACACCCCAAATATTCATCTATGTACCTTTAAGGACTTTGAGCAACTGTGCGCGCAGCATGATATTCATATCATCAACCGCTTTGCTGTCAGTGATTCAGAAAAAGGTCATAACCCGCTGATGACTGCATTAATACGCCAAGCCCCCAACCTTTTAGCAGACGTCGCTATCTATCGCGTCACCAAGCAAAAACGGGATTAATAATCGTATTTTTTATTGTTTATTAAAGTGAATTTAACGCCATTGCTACCTATTTTAATCTTAAGCGATTGTTAATTCCTTCTTACCCTTCAGTAACTCTATGATTTTATTGAGGACAATGAGGTACAGTTAGGAATTAAATCCTGTAATTAGTATTTGAGTTTCGTAAGTTTGGGTGTTAAGCTAGCGAAATAGTGTCAATCACCCCCTAATTACGACCGTTTGTCGGGTTAATCAGGGACGACTATGACACTACCGATATGAAACACTACCAATACGAATTATTTTGCTAATGATTAGGTAAGTTGGTATTGCAAGATTTCACCTAATTGTTATCGCCGTCTAACTGTCTTTAGCGAGACAATCTTTAGCGGTGCAACTTATCTTTTGCTTATTAACTGCCTAATTTTGGAGCTGCTATGAAATTATTAAAAGCTGCGTTGTTTACTGCCCTGTTTTCTTGTGCGGGCCTTGCCAACGCTGAGTTAATATCAAACGTGCCACTTGATACCTCACGTTTTGAGCTAATGCCTATCAGTGAGCTGTCTGCCAGCGCTGCCCAAGGTAACGACCACGCCCAGTTTTACCTAGCCAAGCGTTTGCAAAAAGGTGAAGGCGTTACTCAAAATACCCAACAAGCTGTCCAATGGTATACCAAAGCAGCTCAGCAAGGCGTTGCCCCTGCTCAGTTGAATCTTGCCATCATGTACTTACGTGGTGAAGGTGTCCAACCAAATCTACAGCAAGCACGCCTTTGGTTAGAAAAAGCGGCAATGCGCGGCGATAACCGTGCCAGCTATACGCTTGCTTTGCTAGATGAAAAGCAAAAAAACCTAGTTGATGCTTATAAATGGTACGACTTGGCTGCCCGTGATGGTATGCTCGATGAAAAAGTACGTAACAAAGCTCGCGGTAAAATCGGTCAGCTAGCATTGAACTTATCAAGCTCAGACATTGCTAGTGCCCGTAGCAAAGCCGATACTTGGTTTCAAAGTAAATAAAGCGTAAACCAATAAGCTAAACTTCGATTTTACGCCATGAATATTAAATAAGCTCAGTATCATACTGGGCTTTTTTGTTTGCCATTTTTATTATCTCTCATATTTCTATGAGATTTTAGAATGATAAAACCTCCAACATCTTCCCAAAATTTGCTAAACTACGCGCGCATTAGAGAATTCCACAATTGCGCTAGTGTTATGAGCTTTACCAATTCTGTTATGAGCTTTACCAATTCGTTTTAACCGTTAATTTTAAAAAGCACCTTAAACCCAATGCACTAGGTTTGCGACCTAGCCAGCAGGAGAAAAACATGAGTACCAATCAAGACAGCCATACCAAAAATAGCAGCATCCAACAAAGCACTGCAACTGATAACAAAGCAGCGCCTGCTTACGATAGCGTAACCAATAACATCGTCGTTGCCGCACTTTATAAGTTCACGCGCTTTAGCGATTTTGAGCAATATCGTGAGCCAATTTTAAATACCATGCTTGATAATGATGTCAAAGGCACTTTATTACTGGCCAGCGAAGGCATTAACGGCACAATTTCTGGTAGCCGCCAAGGTATTGATAATGTCTTAGATTATTTGCGCAGTATTGAAGCGATTGGCAGCTTTACTTTTAAAGAATCTTATACTGATGCACAGCCTTTTTATCGCACTAAGGTGAAGCTTAAAAAAGAAATCGTCACCATGGGTGTTGAGAATATCGACCCGTTACAATCGGTCGGTCGCTATGTAAAACCAAGCGAATGGAATGCGCTTATCTCAGATCCTGACGTTATTTTGATTGATACCCGTAACGATTATGAAGTTCAAATCGGTACGTTTCAAAATGCTGTTAATCCAAATACCGAAACCTTCCGCGAGTTTCCAGAGTACGTGGCAAAAGAGCTCGACCCAGCGAAACATAAAAAAGTCGCCATGTTCTGTACCGGCGGTATTCGTTGTGAGAAATCTACTGCTTATATGCGCGAGCAAGGCTTTGAAGAGGTCTATCATTTAGAAGGCGGTATCTTAAAGTATTTAGAAGAAATCCCAGCCAGCGAATCAATGTGGCAAGGCGATTGCTTCGTCTTTGATAACCGCGTGTCGGTCAATCATAACCTAGAAAAAGGCAACTATGAGCAATGCTTTGCTTGTCGTATGCCGATTACTCATGAGGAAATGCAAAGCGCCGCCTATATCAAAGGCGAGTCGTGCCCGCATTGTATCGATAAAGCGACTGAAGAACAAAAAGCCCGCTTCCGTGAGCGCGAGCATCAAATGCAACTAGCGAAAAAACGTGGCGAAGCGCATATCGGTAGCGATGTGGTGGACGTCATAGAAAAGCGTAAAGCCGCTAAGATTGAGGCACGTCGCCAAGCGGAAGCTGCGAATAAAGCCAAAGCTTAATAATTAATTTTTAGTCTATATTTAGCTATAAGTAGGGTGCGCTAAGTGTACCCTACTTTAAACGTTAAACTTTTAAATGATTAGCCATAAAAAAGAGAGGCTCTATTAATAGAGCCTCTCTTTTTTTATACCAGTCGTAAAATTAAATAATAACGCTTAATTTTAGAACAAGATACGTACGCGAATCGTTTCTTCAACGTCTTTTAGTTGATCGAGCGCAGCTGTTGAATCATTATAATCAACATCCATCACCAGATAACCCACATCACCTTCCGTCATTAAGCTCTGCGCTAAAATATTGATATGCGCTTCGGCGAACAGACGGTTAATCTGTGATAGTACGCCTGGGACGTTTCTATGGATATGTAGCAAACGATGCGAGCCTTCTTTAAACGGCACAGAAACTTCTGGGAAGTTTACGGCAGTTGCAGTATCGCCTTGGTCAGAGTATCTAACAAACTTATCGGCAACTTCAAGACCGATATTCGCCTGCGCTTCTTGGGTTGAGCCACCGATATGTGGCGTCAAGATAACGTTATCGAATTTACGTAGTGGTGATTCAAACTCTTCATCAGCAGATTTTGGCTCTTTCGGAAACACGTCAATCGCCGCGCCCAAGATTTTACCAGACTCAAGAACTGCCGCCAAATCATCAATCTCAACACAAGTACCACGAGCCGCATTGATAAAGTAGCTGCCGTCTTTCATATGGGCAAACTGCGCCGCGCCCATCATATAGCGCGTGCTTGGTACATCAGGCACATGCAAGGTGACGATATCAGCGGTTGATAGCAGCTCTTCTAAGCTACCTACTTGCACGGCGTTACCTAGTGGCAATTTGGTCAAGACATCATGATAAATGACTTTCATACCGAAGCTTTCAGCCAATACCGACAATTGCGAACCGATAGAGCCATAACCGACGATACCGATTGTCTTGCCACGTACTTCATGTGAGTTGGTCGCAGACTTGCCCCAACCGCCGCGATGTACGGTGGCGTTCTTCTCAGGGATACCACGATATAGCATAATGGCTTCGGCCAATACCAGCTCAGCGACCGAGCGGGTGTTCGAATATGGCGCGTTAAAGACAGGAATACCCAAATCACGAGCGGCGTCCAAGTCGACTTGGTTGGTACCGATACAAAAGCAGCCAATACCGATAAGCTTATGTGCGTGCTCAAGGACTTCACGCGTCAGCTGCGTACGCGAGCGGATACCGATGAAGTGAGCATCTTTAATCTTTTCGATAAGCTCCTCTTGATCTAAAGCGTGACTGATATTCTCGATGTTATGATAACCAGCCCCTTCCAATACTTTTAACGCATTGTCATGTAGACCTTCAAGCAATAAAAACCGGATTTTGTCTTTTTGTAGTGATAACGCCATGTGAGAACTGTCCTATAATTGTCTTATAAAAATCATCAGTGGGATAAGTATGATGGATGAAACGAAAACAGTCTGGATATCTTACACAAAATTTGGCAGCGATGTTAGCAGATTAGATGAATTATTGCTTATCAAGCCTGAAAACTTTTTATGCTATAGTGAATCACGGTATATAAACCTGATATCTAAACCTTGTACTTAGAGTTTGCGCTTAAACTTTACACTTAGAACTTGTACTTAAAATTTGCATGCAAACGCTGTATCTAAAATTTATTAAACTGTTTTTTTAATTATGAATATTACTTACACTAGTTAGGCGCATGACCGCATATCTATCTATCATTGCGACACGCGCTCACTTATACTTATATCAATTATATGAACCCAGTTGCTTATATAAACCCATAAACCCAATTATTTATATAAACACAGTTATAACCGCTGAGTTATATCCATTTAGCGATATAATAATCCCTTTTATGCATAGCGCTTACGTTTCTACCGAGATTTGACCATGACTTCTTTAGCTAGCCAAAGCAACACTACCGCCCAAAATGACTCTACAACCCCTACTACTGCTGTCCAAAGCATCTTAAGCAACTTGCTTGAGGTGCATCAGTTTGACGCCAGCCAAATCAAAACCGATAGCGAAAGCTTAGAACATTGGGGCAAAGACTGGACCAAGCACTTTGCTCCCGCTGCTGCTGCTATCGTCTTTCCAAAGACCACCGAGCAAGTGCAAGCGATTGTACTGCTTGCCAATGAGCATAACGTGGTATTGACCCCAAGTGGCGGTCGTACCGGTCTGTCTGCTGGTGCAGTTGCCGCTAATGGTGAGATTGTCGTTAGTATGGATAAAATGAATCATATCGGGCAATTCTATCCTGCTGACCGTATGGTTGAGATTGAAGCGGGCGTGGTTACGCAGCAGCTACAACAGTTTGCTGAATCGAAAGACCTATACTACCCTGTCGACTTTGCTTCTGCTGGCTCAAGTCAAATAGGTGGCAATATCGGCACCAATGCCGGCGGTATTAAAGTCATTCGTTATGGCATGACCCGTCAATGGATTATGGGGCTCACAGTTGTCACCGGTAAAGGTGATATCTTGCAGCTTAATCGGGGTATGGTTAAAAACGCCACCGGTTATGATTTACGTCAATTGTTTATCGGTAGCGAAGGTACGCTTGGCTTTGTCACCCATGCCCAAATCAAGCTTGAGCGTCAGCCACAAGATTTAAACGTCATGGTCTTAGGCATGGACAGCTTTAACGATGTCATGAATGTACTCTCTGCCTTTCAAGCCCAAATCGATTTGACTGCGTTTGAGTTCTTTGATGATGTAGCGATTGATAAGCTGATGGCACATGGTCAAGTACAAGAGCCGTTTGAATCACGCACCAAGTTTTATACCCTATTAGAGTTTGAAGCGCCTTATGAGCCTATCATGGATAAAGCCATGGCGATATTTGAGCACTGTATGGAGCAAGGTTGGGTCGTCGATGGCGTGATGAGTCAGAGTCTAGCGCAGGCGGAAGAGTTATGGAAGCTACGCGAATACATCTCTGAAACCATTTCAGTATTTACCCCTTATAAGAATGACGTCTCTGTACTAATCAGCTACGTACCTGAATTTATCGCTGAGATTGATCATATCGTCAGCAGTAACTACCCTGACTTTGAAGTCTGCTGGTTCGGTCATATCGGTGATGGTAACTTGCATCTGAATATCTTAAAGCCTGAAAACATGAGCAAGGATGATTTCTTTAGCGAGTGTCAAATCGTCAATAAATACGTGTTTGAGACGGTGCAAAAATATGGTGGTTCAGTATCTGCTGAACATGGCGTTGGTATGACCAAAAAGCCGTATCTCAATTATAGCCGTAGCGAGACTGAGATTGAGTATTTACGCGCAGTTAAGAAAGTCTTTGATCCCAATAATATTATGAATCGTGGTAAGATTTTTGATATGTAATTAATTGCTTGACCAAAATATTAGAAAGTTTGATGACATAAAAAAAGACGCTAAACGTTAAGTCTAGCGTCTTTTTTACTATTGAGCTGGCAATGCATCGTTTGTATAAAAGACTAAAAGACTAAAAGCGTAAAAGTAGTTAATCTATAAGATATTTATGATAAATAAAGCAGTATCAAGGCGATAATCAGTAAGATACTTAAACAACCTTGAACCATTAGAAAGGCTTGATGCGGGGCGGCGACATGACGCACCATATTGCCAAGCGCATTATAAGTAATGCCTGCCGCTTTAACATGTGGCGGAGTATCAAAGGTTTGGATAATCTGCAAAAACTGCTCGGTACGCTCAGGCGACCAATCTTGCGGCGCAAATGGCAAATATGCTGACAGTTGAGCGGCTTGCTGCTTAGTCGTTGGTGACCACAACCAACGCTCCAAAAACAGCAAACGCATCCGCCAGTCTGAAAAATGACGCTGCTTAATAGTTTTTAAGAGCAATACTTGCACATTTTTATGGCGGGTATCCGCAAAGATACGCTGGGTAAGCGCCGCGACTTTGGCTTTTTCGCCTTCCATACATTGTAAAAAATGACCATTGCCATAACATAATGTACCTGTGATGCCATGCTGCTCATTATAGTCGCGCGCATGGCCTTCCACTTCATCAAATATCGTCGCATTCAACCGTGAGGCAAGCGTCAAGCTGCTAACATACACCAGCTGTACCAAGGCCGTGTCTGCTATTTCATCTAATTTACTCAAGGCATTAGGATGAGTGAGGGGCATAATAAAAATCCTAAAAGGTCACGGTAACAAACAATTGAAAAAATACGCCACATAAGATGACGCTTAAGCAAATAAAACCATCATTCATAAAACATAGTAAGTCACAAAAACCTAGAAAATATTTACGCCGCTTGACTGTCATTGGTTACGGGAATTGCTATCATAAGCCGCGCAGTGTCAGTCATGATTAAGCGTCATAGCAGTTAAAATGAATTTATTAGCACAGCAGCATAAACCCTATAAAATAAGGGTAAGATGCAGTGCCAAGATAAGCACTTGCAAATGGGCTAAATCGCCTCATTAAAATTGATAATGACAGAGGCAGTGTTTATAACTTATTGGCTATAACTTATTGTAAATACAAAGATAATTGATTGTAACGATTATATGCGCCTATTGGTATATTTTTCTCGACATTATTACCTGAAAAGTTATAGCAAAAATGAGTTGCTAGCTTTTTTATTTAGTAAATGCAGCAATATCTAACCGCTTATTACGCGCTTTACTGACGAGTTTTGATAGCCACCTTTTTATGACTCACTTTATTAACATCTAGTAATATCGCTTTATTATTAACACTGATTTATTACCACTGATTTATAGCAACGACAGACAGGAATATTATGAGTAAGATAGAAAAACCAGACGACTTTCACCTCACCATAGCTGAGATTAAGAAAAAAGATTATCCACAACTGAAAGCTTTAATGGATCGCGTTTATGTCAACTTGGGCGGTGCGTGGTCAAAAAATACCATTCATACCTTAATTGACGCCTTCCCTGAAGGACAGATTGCGCTATTTGACCATGATGAGCTGATTGGTATTGTGCTATCGATGCGCGTTGATTACACCAAGTTTTCTAACCCGCATACTTATGATGACTTAATTGGTCATAAAGAGATTATTAGAGACAATCCTGATGGCGATGCTATTTATGGGCTTGATGCGTTAATTGACCCTGAATATCGTGGTTATCGTTTAGGTCGCAGGCTTTATGATGCGCGTAAAGAGCTGTGCCGCCAGTTAAACTTCCGCGCTATTTTAGCCGGTGGTCGTATTCCCAATTATCACAATCACCAAGACTTAACCCCTGGTGAATATATTGAAGCCGTTGAAGCTCGTGAAATTCACGACCCCGCGTTGTCATTTCAGTTATCAAATGGCTTTATCGTTAAACGTATTTTGACCGCTTACTTGCCAGATGATGCCCAATCTAAAGGTTTTGCGACCTTACTTGAATGGGCAAATATTTATTATGAGCCGAAAGATTATAAGCCCAATACGCGTAAATCAGAGGTCAGAATCGGTGGTATTCAGTGGCAAATGCGTGAAGTTGAGTCGCCTGAAGAGCTGTTGCAACAAGTTGAATTCTTCGTCGATATCATGGCTGATTACAACTCTGACTTCGCTTGTTTGCCAGAATTCTTTAACGCACCATTAATGGGTCTGTGTGAATCAACTGACCAAAACGTAGCGATTCGCTTTTTGGCCGGTTATACCGAATGGTTTAAAAACGAGATTTCGCATTTGGCGGTCAGCTATAACGTCAACGTCATCACCGGTTCTATGCCGTTCTTGGACGACGACGATACCTTATATAATGTCAGCTATCTATGCCGCCGTGATGGTACGGTTGAAGAGCAGCGCAAAATTCACATTACCCCGCATGAACGTAGCGCATGGGTGATTGAAGGTGGCGACGAAGTCAAAGTATTTGACACCGATGCTGGTCGTATCGGTATCCTAGTTTGCTATGACGTTGAGTTCCCAGAGCTTGCCCGTTTGATGGCACTTGATGACATGGATATCTTGTTCGTTCCATTTTGGACAGATACCCAGAACGGCTATCTGCGCGTACGCCACTGTGCCCAAGCTCGTGCGATTGAAAACGAATGCTATGTGATGATTTGTGGTTCAGTCGGTAACTTACCGCAAGTTGAAAGCTTGGATATCCAATACGCACAGTCGTCTATCTTTTCACCGTCAGATTTTGCTTTCCCGCATGATGCGATTATGGCGGAAACCACTGCCAATACCGAAATGGTATTCTTCTCTGATTTAAACTTAGACAAGCTTATTCATGTTCGTAATGAAGGCTCGGTGCACAATCTACTTGACCGCCGTGATGATTTGTTTAGCTTGAAATGGAAGAGAAAGGCTAAAATTCCAGCAAGTAAATTGACCGATGAAGAGCGCCGTGAAAATTCAGGCAGCGTGCTTATCGGCGATCCACTGCATGACCGTGCGCAAAAGCCTTAAGCGGTTATTTTAAAAAGTGGTTATTTTAAAAAGTAACCACTCATAACAGTTCCATAGATTTTACGAATAATACGGCTGACCATTCAGCCGTTTATTTTTATCTATTAAACACATTAAGAGCAAAAAAGCAGCCACTATGACGACTGATACTGATACTGAAAAAGACCTTGATATCGACAAAAACCTTGAGACGCCAAAAAAAACGCCAGAGCAAAAGATATTGTCTGTTGCTAAAAATCTGCTTATCTATGGCTTGGTATTTGCTGTCATTTATACCGCTATTAACTGGTGGCGACAACCGGTCATGCCAGCCAATCCGCAGTTGCAGTTGACCGACTATCAAGGGCAGAGCGTTGACTTAGCAGCAATGAGTCGGGATAAACCAACGTTGGTATATTTTTGGGGAACTTGGTGTCCGGTTTGTCGGGTGACGTCGCCGACGATAGATAAGCTTGCCGCAGCAAATGACTATCCTGTGGTGACCATTGCGATTAAATCAGGTTCTGACCAAGAGCTACACAGCTACCTTACTGAACACAATTATCAATTTACCCCCGTCAATGACCAAGAAGGTGAGATATTCGCTGATTGGCAAGGGCAAGTCACGCCGTCTTATGTCGTTCTAAAAGATGGTGAAATGACGCAAGGCTTGACTGGTATGCAGCCACTGTGGTCGCTGAAATTGCGCTTATGGTTGTCAGAAGTTTTTTAGCGCTTAGCCCATTAGGTATAATCTAATAAATAGACAATCAAATTTGCCAGACGTATGATTTAATAGACAAGATATTGATGCTGACATAAGTACTTGGTTTTGGCTAAAAACAGGGCGATACTGGTCAGCTCTTTTTACCCTCCCCGTTTTGTCATATAATAGCTGCCGTTATCATATTCACTTTTCTCATTATTCTGCTATCTGTTAAAGATATTTTTTGTTGCAATCGTCTCATTAGTATTTATGATGGACGTAACTATTTCTATATGCAATTCATAAGCAACACGTTATAAGCAATATCTTTTAAGCAAAGTTTTCTAAGCAAAAGGCTAGCATCGATTATCAAATATTTGACCCCATATTATATTTAACCTTAAGCCTGAATTTCAAACGCAACCTCTAACCATCATCTTATAAGACACCTTCTATGACTGATAAAAGTAACGATACACCAAGCCAAGATTATAAAGACACCCTAAACCTTGCCGATACGCCTTTTGCGATGCGCGCAAACCTTGCCAAGCGCGAGCCAGATTGGCTGGCTGCGTGGGAAGCGGATGACGTGTACGGCAAAATTCGTCAGGCGCGTACAGGTGCGACCAAATACATTTTGCATGATGGCCCTCCATACGCCAACGGTCAGATTCACTTAGGTCACGCGGTCAATAAAGTATTAAAAGACATTATCGTGAAGTCAAAAACCTTATCGGGCTTTGACGCGCCTTATGTGCCAGGTTGGGATTGTCATGGTCTACCCATCGAGCAAAAGGTCGAAGCCAAAGTCGGTAAAGTTGGTCAAAAAGTCTCTGCGACCGAGTTCCGTGGTCTATGCCGCGAGTATGCAAGCACGCAGATTGAGCTGCAAAAGGCAGACTTTAAACGTCTAGGCGTGTTTGGTGATTGGGACAACCCTTATCTAACGATGAACTTCCATCAAGAAGCTAACATCGTACGCGCACTTGCTAAAATTTATGACAACGGGCACGTAACCCGCGGTATGAAGCCTGTTAACTGGTGCTTAGACTGTAGCTCTGCCCTAGCTGAAGCTGAAGTTGAATATCAAGACAAAGTCTCTGACGCTATTTATGTGAGCTTTGATGTGCTTGATACCGAAAAGGTTGCGGCATTAAGCGAAATTGACGGCAATATCGCAGCCGTCATTTGGACGACGACACCTTGGACGCTACCTGCTAACCAAGCAATCGCCGTACATCCTGAGCATGACTATAGTGTGGTCGTAACTGAAAAAGGTAACTTGTTACTGGCCGCTGAACTTGTCGAAACCGCACTAAGCGAGCTTAAACTTAGCAATCAAGGCGTATTGGCGACCGTATCAGGACGCGAGCTTGAAGGTCTGCGCGCCCAGCATCCACTAATTGCAGACCGCCAAGTACCACTAATCCTAGGCGATCACGTGACCACTGATAGCGGTACTGGCCTCGTCCATACGGCCCCTGGTCACGGTCTTGACGATTATATCGTTGGCCTGAAATATAACTTGCCCGTTGAAAACCCAGTAAGTGGTACGGGCGTCTATTTAGACAGCGCGGCGGTATTTGCAGGCGAGCATATCTATAAAGCCAATCCGCAAATTATCGCTACCTTAAATGATAACGGTCATTTGATCAGCCATACCAAAATTGAGCACAGCTATCCGCATTGCTGGCGCCATAAGTCGCCGATTATCTTCCGTGCAACGCCGCAGTGGTTTATCAATATGGAAACCAAAGGTTTGCGTGAGCGTGCGCTTGCCGATATCCCTAAGGTCAACTGGACGCCAGCGTGGGGACAAAACCGCATCGAAGCGATGATGACCGGTCGCCCAGATTGGTGTATCTCGCGCCAGCGTACTTGGGGCGTGCCGATTGCCTTTTTCACTCATAAAGAAACCGGCGAGCTGCATCCTAATACGCTTGAGCTGATGGAAGTTGCTGCACAAAAAATCGATGCAGGCGGCGTAGAAGCTTGGTTTGATGCCAGCTGTGAAGATTTCTTAGGCGCGGAAGCCGCGGATTATGATAAAGCAACGGATACGTTAGACGTTTGGTTTGACTCAGGAACGACGCATTTTGCCGTCCTTGAGCAGCGTGATGAATTAACCAATCCTGCTGATATGTATTTAGAAGGTTCTGATCAGCATCGCGGCTGGTTCCAGACGTCACTGCTTACCTCTGAGGCGATGTACGAGCGCCCACCGTTTAAGCAAGTATTAACCCATGGTTTTGTCGTCGATGAAAACGGCCGCAAGATGAGTAAATCACTGGGCAATATCATCACGCCGCAAGACGAGATTAATAAAACCGGCGCGGATATGCTGCGTTTGTGGATTGCGTCGAGCGATTATCGTTATGAGATGAGCGCAGGTAAAACGGTATTTAAAGGTGCCATCGATATGTATCGCCGTATCCGTAACACCTTACGCTTCTTACTGGCTAATACCGATGACTTTGATCCAGCGACCAATAGCGTTGATATTAATGAGCTGGTTAGCCTCGATAAGTTCATCATTGAGCGTGCGCAAACGGTACAAGCGCAAATCATCAGCGCGTATGATGCGATGGACTTTCACCAAGTCACCCAGCATATCACTGCGTTTTGCTCGCAGGATTTAGGCAGCTTCTATTTAGATATTATCAAAGACCGTCAGTACACGACCCAAACTGATGGACAGCCGCGTCGCTCTGCGCAAACGGCAATTTACCATATCGCTCATGCGTTGATTCGCTGGATTACGCCAATCTTGTCATTCACCGCGCAAGAAGCGTGGGAAGTATTAGAAGGTAAAAACGGCAATGACGCAGGATACGTGTTTACCGAAGAATGGTACACCTTCCCAGAGTTTGAGCTAAGTGCCATCAGTACCGATGACTGGCAACGTATCATGCAAGCAAAAGATATGGTCAATAAGCATATCGAAACCGCACGCGGTGAAAAAATCATCAATGCTAACTTGTCTGCTGGCGTTGATTTATATGCCGACGGTGCGATGCATGAAAGCTTAGCCAAGCTTGGCGAAGAGCTGCGTTTTGTGCTAATCACCAGTAGCGCAACTTTGAAGCCAATGAGCGCTGCTCCTGCTGACAGTCAAAACAATACTGCCCAAACTGATAACAATGCTGATGAATCAGTCGATTTATTGGTCGAAGTCAGCGCCGCCACTGGTACTAAATGCGTACGCTGCTGGCATATCCGCGATGACATCGGTACAGACGCGGCGCATCCTGAACTATGTGCTCGCTGCGTGACCAACGTCAGCGGCGACGGCGAGGTGCGCCATTATGCCTAAATCAGCGCCTAACTCTACGCCTAATCCGACAGACTCATCGGAACATAAGCAGCCGCAGGTGGAGGTTGATCATTCGCCTAAACCTGCACATGCGACCACGGGCAGCTCAACCACGCCCAAAAGTCGCCTGAATAAGACACCAAAAATGGTTGCTAATGGCAGTCGCGCCTTTATGTGGTACTTGCTATCACTGGTCGTCATTATTATTGATCAGTGGACGAAATGGTTGGCTGAAACCAAGCTAAATTTCCTCGAGCCAGTACCCGTGATTGAGCCGTTTTTAAATTGGACGCTTGCTTACAACTATGGCGCGGCGTTTAGTTTCTTAGCAGATCAAGCAGGTTGGCAAAAGTGGTTTTTTGCTGGACTTGCATTGATCATGTCGCTGTTTTTAATCGGCTATTTGGTAAAAGCGCCGCGTAAAGCCAAGTTGTTATCATTGGGTCTAGCCTTGGTACTTGGCGGTGCCATTGGCAACTTGATTGACCGCTTGTTACATGGTCACGTAATTGACTTTATCCATGTGCATTATGCCGACGTTTGGCATTATCCAATCTTTAATATTGCCGATATCGGTATTTGTATTGGTGTGGCACTGATTGTTATTGATATGCTGTTTTTGGAAAAAAAGCGTGATGCTTAAATGATATAAATAAGATGACTTTGCAGATAGGCTACCAAATCGGTAGCCTATTTTTTTTGCGTTTTTGTTGAGAGATAGCCTATCGAATCTTATCGATAACGTAAGCCCTATAGTCGAATGGCGCGAAAAACGCTAAAGTATGATCAGTTCAATATAAAAAGGTTGCTGCCATGTCTGATAGTCAAACGTCTAATACCCAAATGTCTAATAACCCAATAAAACCTATTACCCAGAAGCAAATATCAGCCTCTAGCGACATTCATAATAAGAACAATAGTGGTAATGGCGTGACTTTATCAGTGATACAAGCTGATATCACTACGTTAAATATAGATGCCATTGTCAATGCTGCCAATTCAAGTTTGCTTGGCGGCGGCGGTGTAGACGGTGCGATTCATCGGGCAGCTGGACGTGAGTTATTAGCATATTGTCGTACATTGAATGGTTGCCAGACGGGCGAGGCTAAAATCAGTCCCGCGTTTAAGCTGCCTTGCCAGTATGTGATTCACACGGTAGGCCCTGTTTGGCATGGCGGTCATGATAATGAGGCAGCGTTACTTGCTAGTTGTTATCAAAAGTCTCTAGAACTAGCGACTCAAAATGATGTGACCAGCATTGCCTTCCCCGCTATTAGTACCGGTGTTTATGGTTACCCGCTGGATAAAGCAACCAATATAGCAATTGATACAGTGCAAAATTATGTGTTAAATGCTCAAAAACAGGCGACTAATTTCTCTATCCGCGAAGTTGTCTTTTGCTCCTTTTCAGCCAGCGATGCCGCTATTTACAAACAAGTGTTAGAGTCGATTTAAAGCGGTATTTATAAAATTATTAAACATAAAAAAACCACTAGCAATAGTGGTTTTTTATTTTGAACGTTGCAATTCATTCATTTAAAACAACGTAATCATGCTTCATCTGCATGTGCTTGCTTAAACTCAGCATACTCAACTTGATACAATGAGCCAAGGCGTTGCTGCAAGTCGCTATCTAAAATCTTTTTCGCCTCTTTAAAAAACTTGTTTTCTTCTTCTTTTAAATGATGGCGTACCTTATGAATCAAATCTGCACAGGTGCTATCCCATTTCTTTTGGCTAATACGTCCATCATCCAAGGTTTCCATCATCTCATCCATTTCATGATGCTCAGTAATGGCATGCCGAGACAAATCAAGCCCATCATCATGCTGCATGACGGGCACATATAAATGGCGCTCTTCTGCTGCCGCATGCGAGTGTAATTCAAGCTTTAACTCTTCATAAATGGCTTTACGCTGCGCTTCATCTTTCGTGCTTTCAAGCTTATCGCATAACGCCCGCTGTATCTCATGATTGTCGATTAAGGCTGCAAAAATATCTTGTGTTAAATCAACTTCGTTAGCATTATTATTGTTATTACTCATTACTTTCCTCTTTAAAGTTATTGCTACGTTAAGTATTCAAATGATTCTATTTAATCCTCAAGTATCATAACAATAATAAAAGCCGCTATTGTCATCTATCAGTTAGCAATAGATAGTCATTTGGTTAAGGTCAGCATTCAACAATGATGAATCAAACAGTTATTCAATACTTTAATCAATGCATCTGTCAAAATCTAGACAAAAGGCAAATTTTCCAAGAATTCAACGTCTTTACCCGCCAAAATGAACAACAATCCTGCTAAATTAATAATCACAGTTAAATAATACATGATACGAAATTCAGGCTTTTGTGACTTATGACGCAAGTAGGTTTGCGCGACCATCGCCCCAACCCAACCGCCAAGCGCACTTAGCAGATGCAATGTTGACTCAGGTGTACGCCAATCGCCACTTTGGGCAGCAGCTTTATCTTTGGCATACATGCCGTAGGTTATGACGCCTAATACCGCGTACCAAGCAAGTACCAGCCAGCTTAGCTTATTCATGACCACCAATAAAATTAAAACCCCATAGAAGCCAAGGCCAAGAAACAAGCGTTTCCTTTGTCCTGCTTCAAATTCTGCTTGGGCGCTACGTTTGTGGTTTCGCTGCCGGATTTGACTGTTCTTTTGCGCCATTTTTTGCTGCACAAAGCTGAGCTCTTGCACATCCTTTGCTTGCAGGCGACCCTGATTGTCTTGCTCCACTATAAAAACCACTTGCTCGCCAATTTCGGGACGACGCTGGGCTTTAAACACGCTGACATGAAAAAATACCGACTCACCCGCAGCGGTTTCGATAAAGCCAAAACCTTTATCGTCCTGCCATTTTTTAATATGACCTTGTTGTTTATTTGCCATCAGTTTTGCCATAAATACTTCGCTCTCTTTTAGATTCGCCAAATATATTACACTATTTGCGTTACACTATTTAGGCTTACAACTTATCCCAGATGACTTATCATTTGCGACATTATTCTTAACCATATTTTTAATTATTTTTCGACTCCAGCAATAGGTAGCTTTTACTATGACCGATTCTCAATTTATCACGCCTAATGAAGACATACGTATTACCCACGGCAGCCTTGTGAAGCTGCATTTTGAAGTATCGCTAGAAAACGGTACGATGATTGATTCAACCTTTAACCGCGATGCGCCTGTGACGCTGACGATTGGCGATGAGAGTTTATTGCCAGGCTTTGAGCAAGTGCTGATGAACCTACGGGCTGGCGATACACGTAGCGCCCACCTTGACCCTGAGCAAGCGTTTGGTGAGTGGAATCCTGATAATATTCAGCATTTTAGCCGCACCCAATTTGCCTTGGTCGCTGACAATCCTGAAATCGGTATGCTGGTCGAGTTTGAAGACAAAGGCAAAAACACCCTGCCCGGTACCATTAGCGCCATCAATGACGACGAAGTAGAAGTCGATTTTAACCATCCACTTGCCGGTCAATCGGTACTTTTTAAAGTAAAAATATTCCAAGTCACCCCACCGGGCGTCACGGGTATCAAGCTGATGTAGTATAAAAATAGCTCTGTATTAAAATCAAAAAGGACGGATACATGCAATACCAAACACTGCCGCAACTCAATGAAAAAGTTTCAAAAATTTGCTTAGGGACGATGACCTGGGGACAGCAAAATAGCGAAAGCGATGCGCATGCACAGATGGACATGGCGCTTAGCGCAGGCGTGAACTTTTGGGATACCGCCGAGATGTATCCATCACCGCCTGATAAAGACAAACAAGGCGATACCGAACGCTTTATGGGCACATGGTTTAACAAAACCAAACAGCGTAACAAGGTTATTCTTGCCAGTAAAATATCACCGATGAATTTTTTACGTGACGGTCAGACGCGCTTTAATGCCGCGCATATCAGTAGCGCCATCGATAGCAATCTTGAGCGCCTGCAAACCGATTATATTGATATTTACCAGCTACACTGGCCTGAGCGTCAAACCAATTATTTTAGCCAGCTCGGTTACACTGAAGAGATGGCAGCGCAGTCGCTAGATGACTTGACGCCTTTTTTAGAAACTATCCAAGCACTAAATGATGAGATTAAAAAAGGTCGCATTCGTGCTTATGGACTATCCAATGACACCGCTTGGGGTCTGATGCGCTATCTGTGGGAAGCGGAAAAAAATGGTTTAATCGCGCCTATCACGGTGCAAAATCCTTATAGTTTGCTAAACCGCGTATATGAAGTTGGCATGGCAGAGATTGCCCATCGTGAAAATGTCGGTTTACTTGCCTACTCGCCGCTCGGCTTTGGGGTACTGTCTGGTAAATATCTTGACGGTAAACGTCCTACTGGCGCGCGCCTGACGATGTATGACCGCTTTGCCCGTTATACCAATGAAGAAGCACTCTCAGCCACCGCCAAATATGCCAAAATCGCAGCAGATGCTGGTTTGGATATGGCGCAAATGGCATTGGCCTTTGTCAATTCGCGCTCGTTTGTCACCAGTAATATTATTGGGGCGACCACCACTGAGCAGCTGCAATCCAATATAGATAGCATCAACTTAACTTTAAGCGCAGACGTCTTAGCTGCTATCGAAGCGGTACATACCCAGCATCCTAATCCGTCACCATAATTTTATGTGGTCATAGATTGATATTGTTCAGCTTTCAATAACCTGACGTTCAGGTATTTGTAGAGTAAAGAAAAAGGCGCAAATCGTTAGTATTGACTACTAACGATTTGCGCCTTTTTTATGACTATTTTTCTGCTATTACTTTTTCTATTAAAGCTTTTCTATTTTAGACCGTTTGATGCTTGCTTATACTTTAGCTACTTTCGTTAATACGCGTGAATGTAATTCAGCCAAGCCTTCCTGCATATGCGCTTGTAATAAATCAGTCAGCTCACTTTTGCTTAGGCCTTTAGGATCTATCGGTTCAAGGGGTAAGACGAAAGCCGTCACGTCTTTACTATCAAGCACCTTTTTTAGACTTTGTTTCATCGTCAGCTTACCGTAATAAGGTAACGCTTCACTCAAAGTGCCGTCCTTATTCACATAAGCAATTACTAGCGGGCGTACAGGCACGTCCGCATCTATCGCTGCTTGTAGCAAGGTGCCGTGGATACGCTTAATTTTTTTGCCATCGGTGGTGGTCGCTTCTGGAAAAAAGATTACCGAAAAGCCCTTGGTTAAAAAGGTGGCAATTTGGGCAGCGACCGTGCCAGCATCACCGGAACCACGCTCGATAAATACCGTCCCTGCGGCATGCGCTAATTTACCAAATATCGGCCAATCACCAATCTCAGCTTTTGATAAGAAAAAAGCAGGACTCAACGTACCCACTACCGGAATATCCATCCATGACACATGGTTAGAGACCCATAGACCATGGTGTTGCTCTACGCGCTCGACTGCCACAACCTGTACGCCAAAAGAGCCTGCCATTTTACGGCAAAACGCTTGAATATAGCGCGGCAGTTTTTCGCGTGGTGGTTGTTTAAAGGCACCGATACGTTGGGCTGCGCGTAGTCCGCCAGCGATAGTGGTGGTCATGCCAGCGATTTGTTTGCCGCGACCTAATTGCTGTTTGAGTGAAAAGCCTGACTTAGATTGGCTCATCTGTGTCCCTCGTGGTTAAAAACTTATTTATTAAAAAACTTAATGGCTAAAAAGCTCATTGCTTAAAAAACGTATGATTATATCTCGTAAACAAGCGTCATGAGTATAACAAAATTTATTCATTCAGTGACGACTTGTGCACTGAGTTATGAGTGGCTTTTGTTAATATTTTGCAATAGTTAGCTATCAGCTCATTTTTACGCCGCTCATTTTTACTTTACCACCGCTCAACAGATTAGCATGTTTAAAAAAGCCAACATTGCCGTTAATAGCTTCTTTCCGAAAACCCTCATACTTTCACTACTAAAATATTTGATAATAAACGCTGTAACATAAAAGTATGGCTAATTGCCTTAATACGCTTTAATATCAAGTGATAAGACCACATATAGAGGGTCATACGAAGGCTATAGCGACGCTTAACAAACCGATATTAGCCATCTATTTACTTAATGACATAGGTGATACTCTTTGGATTATTTTGAAAGACATGAAGGTGGCGAGCGCGCCATTATAGTACATTTAGACATCCGCCAAATTCAAGATCCTGATGATCTAAATGAATTTGAGCTGCTTGCAGATTCGGCAGGTGCTGATCGCTTGGCACTGGTCACAGGCTCACGTGCACGTCCTGATGCCAAATACTTCGTCGGTAGCGGTAAAGCACAAGAAATAGCAGAATTGGTACGCGAACACGACGCTGATATCGTCCTTTTTAATCACAATTTATCGCCATCACAAGAGCGTAATATTGAAGCTTTAGTACAATGCCGCGTCCTTGACCGTACGGGCTTAATTTTAGATATTTTTGCCCAGCGTGCCCGTACTTACGAAGGTAAGCTACAGGTTGAGCTTGCACAGTTGAATCACTTATCGACGCGTTTGGTACGTGGTTGGACGCATTTGGAGCGTCAAAAAGGTGGTATTGGTCTACGTGGACCGGGTGAAACTCAGCTTGAAACGGATCGCCGCTTATTACAAGTACGTGTAACCCAGCTAAAAACCAAACTTGAAAAAGTACGCCAAACTCGTGCCCAAGGACGAGCGCGTCGGCAAAAATCAGACGTGCCGACTATCTCACTCGTTGGTTATACCAACGCGGGTAAATCTACCCTGTTCAATCGCTTGGTTGATGAAAACATTTACGCAGCGGACAAATTGTTTGCCACCCTTGACCCGACCTTGCGCCGTTTAGACTGGCAAGGCGTCGGTCGCGTGGTTTTAGTTGATACCGTTGGTTTCGTCCGTCATCTGCCGCATGAGCTGGTCGAGTCGTTCCATGCAACCTTAGAAGAGACGTTAGAAGCTGACTTACTACTGCATGTTATCGATTCGTCTAGTGAAGATATGCACGAGCAGATTCAAGCCGTCAAAAACGTACTTGCTGAAATTGACAACGATGTGCCTGTGCTCAACGTTTACAATAAAATTGATATCACTGATGAGCCTGCACACATTGGCTATGCTAAGGAAGGTCAGCCAAATCGGGTTTATGTTTCTTCTCGCGAAAACTTAGGTATGGAAGAGCTGTCACTTGCTGTGCAGCAGCTATTAATGGGCACTTTGACCACCTTTGATTTGACCCTACCTTATAATGCGGGTCAATTTAAAAATACCTTGTATGAGCTTGGCGTGATTTTAGAAGAAAGCTATGATGATAATGGTCATGAATGCTTAACCATTCGTCTGCCAAGCGACAGGCTTAAGCAGCTATTAGGTCAAGCCAATTTAAAACCGTTAGATGTCTTGCCGTTGGCACAGGCAACATTGCTAATGCCGATACTTGAAGAGTTTGAACAGATTGATGAAGAAGACAATCATGATGAAGAAGAGTCTTTAACGGCAGAAGAAGAAAATGCCTTTGCCGAGTTTGAAGCGTTAAATTCTGCGGCACAAGAATCTGATTCGCAAAGTTAAATAACCTCGCATCAAACTATTTACTCTAAATGATATTTGAAAAAGGACGCTATTGTTTGATAGCGTCCTTTTTTATATGCCCTGTGCATAGTTACTGTTGTATGAGAGATTTAAAACTGCTTCATACCCTTATCATACCTACAATCTACGCTTAGGCTTTATTAGTGCGCCTACTCTCTATATAATCAGGCACTATGCTTGCGTTAAAATGTTACATTTAAAAAGCAGCTGTTAAAATCTCTATGTTAAAACGCATCCGAAAAATAATACCAGTAATACTCAGTTGCTAAGTTGCACAGTTATTAATACTGCTAGCTATTGATGCAGTAGGATTTTTTATAATCGCAGCATTAAATGCTATGTACTTTTATTAACTCCCGTTTATACCCTCTCTTGTTATATTTTATTTGGCCAAAATTGCTTATGAAGCCTTCCTCTTCTTCGAACATACCCTTATGGATGGCGTTAATATTGACGCTGATACTGGTTGTGGTAGTTCGTGAATCCGCCGTTATTGTTTGCCAATGGGCCGGTATCGAAAAAGCCGCCAATATCGTTGGTCTGCTGACGATGTTTGTTATTTTGATGGTTTGGCGACTGATAAAAGGGCTGCCCAGTTGGCTAACCCAAGCAAGTAACACCTTATTGGTTGATAGTGGCTTTGCTTTTTTGCCCGTTTCTGCCGGTGCAGGCTTGCTGCTATTCGCATTAGGCGATGAATTTTGGGGTGTGATGCTGACGATGATTATCAGTACACTTATCCCGCTTTGGGGACTGGCTATCCTTGCCAATCGCTCTCTTAATAACAGCAGCGATACAGACAATACGCTTAACGACAATCTGAATACGACCAACAAGCAGAAGGGACAGCATTAAGCTGTAGGGACAAGGCAACGTTATGAGTTTTGATAGTGTGTTTACAGCAACCCTTGCTGCGATATTATTAACCTTGGCAGCGCACGTCATTGCCCGCGTCCTCGCGCGCAAGCTGTCATGGTTGCCAATGGTCATCACCGCATTGGTATTAGTGCTACTGTTTTTGTTTATTTTGCAATGGGATTACAACCATTATTACAGCGTGGCAAAACCGGTATTTGACCACCTATTAGGCTATGTGACGGTATTACTGGCCGTACCATTGGCAGCGATGAACTTTAAAGGCTTGCCGGTTAAAAAGCTCACTATGATTGTGGCGTTGGCAAGCGTAGTTGGCGCCTTGCTACCCATGTCGCTGGCCTATCTATTTTCACTGAGTAACGAGACCATCTTGGCATTTGCCACCCGTTCAGTGACCACGCCGATTGGTCTCAGTGTGGCGGATTTGATTAAAGCGCCACTGGCGATGGCAAACTTGATTATCATTGTTTCAGGACTTATTGGCGGTACCCTAGCGCGCTTCTTATTTCGCGGTATTGACGATGACCGCGCCAAAGGCTTAGCACTTGGATTGGCTGCCCATGCCTTTGGCACCGTAGAAGCGTGGCAAATCAGTCATACTGCTGGACGTTACGCTGCATTTGGCTTGGCCGTTAATGGTTTGGTTACCGCTATTTGGGTACCTATCTTTATTAGTGCGTTATCGTCTTAGAATAATTTAAGTTAAATGTAAACACAAAGCCCATCATCCTTGATGGGCTTTAACTTTTACCTAAGCTTATTTTACAGTCTTTTTTAGCTTCTTTTCTTAATTGCCTTTACCGCAAATATAAAGGCAAAAACTTCGCCATTATAAGCTGCTGAGCAGCATCCCTTCTATTACCATCTTGATTTAATTCAAATTTTTTTACAAATTAAAATAACTTTTGACTGCGCGTGCACGCATTCAGATGTGGCAAAAACTTATTTTGTGTTATAGTAAACAACTATTATTTTTTGTATCTATTGCAAGTGGTTTTGTTAGACGTGAATTCGTAGGTCGTCGCCATATTGGTTACTATAAAATCCTACAGACGCGATAACCGCTTTGACGCGCGACCTGACGCGCTTATAGGCAAAGCAATTTGCTATTACTCGATAAAAAGTGATAACCCTATGATAAATATTGCACCTTTAATGACGCGCTGCTTGTCTCCCGTTTTACTGACAGCTATTGCCCTCTCTAGCCTCCCTATCGCCGCTCAAGCAGGCAATATGTATATCTACAAAGACAAAGGCGGACAAGTACTCCTTACCAATGTCAATCCTAGTGGTAATTTTGATAAATTTAACAAAAAAGTAAAAACCACCTATTATAAAGATTCTAACGCTTACAATGCTGGTAGCAATACTAGTGCTGACTACGGTAGCAGCACTGCAAGTAGTAGCAGTGGCCGCAACTCTTATGACAGCTATATCCGTGCTTCAGCCGAGCGTCATGGCGTAGATCCTGCGCTGATGAAAGCCATGATGCATACCGAATCTGCGTTTAATCCAAATGCTCGCTCACCTGTCGGTGCCCAAGGTTTGATGCAGCTGATGCCAGCGACTGCCCGTCGCTTTAAGGTCAGTAATCCATGGAATCCTGCCGATAATATCGAAGGCTCAGCGAAATATATCGCTTGGCTGATGCGCCGCTTTAACAATAACGTTGAATTTGCCGTGGCTGGTTATAACGCTGGTGAAGGTAACGTCGATAAATATAATGGCATTCCACCGTTTAAAGAGACGCGTAACTATGTCAAAAGTGTGATGAGCCGTTATCATAGCCTATATAAAAATGATTCAGCGTTATCAGGCAAAACCATGAATGCCAATAATGCTAGCAGTACCACTAACGGCAGTGGTATGCAAAATGTCAGTTATGGTACCAGTAGTAATACCAATAGTGCCAGTTACGCCAACTCTGCTTACTTAGCGCTACGTTAATACTGATCATTAATATTTACACTCAGCATAAATAGCTTGTCTTTTAAAGCTTGCAGAAGTAAACAAACACAAAAAAGCCCGTTATATCAATAACGGGCTTTTTTACGATTTATACTGCTTGTTCTATATTACTTAAAGCTTACTTGCTAGCAGCTTGAGCGGCAGCAACTTCAGCAGCAAAGTCTTCTTGCTTCTTCTCGATGCCTTCACCAACTTCTAGACGTTTGAAATCAAGTACTTTTACGCCTTCAGCTTTTAGTACGTCACCAACTTTTTTCTCATTGTCCATCACGTATGGTTGACGTAGTAACGTTACTTCGTCTAGGTACTTACGTAAGCCACCTTCGATCATTTTCTCAACGATGTTGTCAGGCTTGCCAGACTCTTTCGCTTTTGCTTCGATGATGTCTTTTTCGCGTGCTAATACATCAGCATCTACGCTTTCATCATCTACTGCAACAGGGTTGAATGCTGCAATGTGCATCGCAAGGTTTTTGCCCGTGTCTGCACTGCCGCCTTCATAAGATACAACCACACCGATACGTAGACCGTGACGATATGCAGCAATGTTTGCGCCTTCAAGTACTTCAACACGGCGGATTTGGATATTCTCACCGATTTTTTGTACTAGAGATACACGTGCTTCTTCAACCGTTTGACCACCGCCATAAGGTAATGCAGAGATAGCTGCAACGTCAGTCTCATTGTTTTCTAGGGCGATGTTTGCGACTTTTTCTGCAAAGGCAGTAAAGTTTTCATCTTTTGCAACGAAGTCAGTTTGGCAGTTAACTTCTAACAAGAATGCTTTGTTGTCGCCTTGAGCGATAATGATAGCGCCGTCAGCTGCGATGTTACCCGCTTTTTTAGCCGCTTTCGCTTGACCTGATTTACGTAGGTTATCAATGGCAGTTTCAACATCACCATTTGACTCTTCTAACGCTTTTTTACATTCCATCATGCCAAGACCAGTACGGTCGCGCAATTCTTTTACCATTTTGGCAGATACTTTTACTTCTGACATAAGAGTTACCTTAATATTGTTATGTAGGGGTATGCTTAAAATCTATTCGATAACTTGATTAATATTAAGTAAACATTACTCTTAATATTAGACTTAAGCCTTAATAAAACCACTCATATTTAATGATTATTCATATCATCAAAAAAGCAATGTGGCTCGTATAGACGATAATACTCGCCCAATCATGACACGCTTATTAATTTTGACCATAAACCATTAAGAGCAAGGCATGACGAGTAAAACTACATCATGCCTTTTATGAGCTTATATGCTGTTAATAACCTTATATGAATGCTGACAAGATAACTATCAAGACATCGTTACAAAGTTAAACCTTAGCGGTCAGCGATTTATTCTGCTGGAGTTGCAGCAGCTTCTTCAGCTTTAGCTTCAACTGGCGCTTCTTCAGCAGCAGCAGGTGCTTCTTGGTCAGCTTTACCACCAGCTTGAGTTTGTGCGTATTCTTTACCAGCGATAATCGCATCAGCCATAGAAGTTACATACAAAGTCACGGCACGGATAGCATCATCGTTAGCTGGGATGATGTAATCAACGTTATCTGGGTTAGAGTTAGTATCAACGATACCGATAACTGGAATACCTAGGTTTTTAGCTTCTTTGATAGCAATCGCTTCATGATCTACGTCTACAACGAAGATTGCGTCAGGTAGGCCGCCCATGTCTTTAATACCGCCTAGTGAACGCTCAAGTTTTTCCATATCGCGAGTACGCTCTAACGCTTCACGCTTAGTAAGCTTAGCGAAAGTACCGTCTTCAGCTTGCTTTTCTAGCTCTTTTAGACGGTTGATTGACTGGCGTAGTGTTTTCCAGTTAGTCAACATACCACCTAACCAGCGATGGTCAACGTATGGCATGCCAGCGCGAGCTGCTTGCTCAGCGATGATACCGCTTGCTGCGCGTTTAGTACCCACGAACAATACTTTGTTTTTCTTAGCAGCTAGGCCGTTTACGTAAGTCAATGCTTCGTTAAACGCTTTTACTGTGTGCTCAAGGTTAATGATGTGAATCTTGTTACGGGCACCAAAAATATATGGACCCATTTTTGGATTCCAAAA
Source organism: Psychrobacter sp. DWR1-2-3 (assembly GCF_049896465.1). Taxonomy (NCBI): domain Bacteria; kingdom Pseudomonadati; phylum Pseudomonadota; class Gammaproteobacteria; order Moraxellales; family Moraxellaceae; genus Psychrobacter; species Psychrobacter sp. DWR1-2-3. The sequence continues at coordinate 41,570 of NZ_JAFCUJ010000010.1, read as the reverse complement.
ACGTGTTTGGTGACCAAAGTGAGCGCCGGCTTGTAGTAAATCGCGCATTTCGATTTTGGTTGGATTCTTTGTAGCCATGTTAAATGTCCTGTTGGTTGGGTTATGCCTCCACATCACAAAAACTGCCTATCTAGCGACACGCATCTGCCCTTGTTAATGCTCATCAATAGCGCATTAAGCCAATAGTAACTTTGGGCAAATTAATCAAGTCGCCAAACACCCAGCAATTTTTTGCCATGATGTGTGTGTCATTGGTTGATGGGTTGGTTTAAAAAATGAGCTATGATTTGAACGTAAAGAATCATACTAAATGCTAAAAAATAGCTGGGCTGTATTTTATCATATAAGTGAGAGTGACTGCTAGCGCTATTATGATGTTTAAGGGGATGATATTCCATAAAAAAACGACGTCTAAACGTCGTTTTTACCTGTTAACTTTACTTATAGCATCATTAGCTATCAGTGCTGAGCATTAAGCTAAGCGATAGAAATACCGATAACAGCCTTGTAGCCGCGCCACGTAAAGGGTGTGACATAACTTTGGCGGTCTTTTGGCAGATAAGGAATGCTCGGTATACCTTCAATAATCTTGGGCGGTGAGATAATAAAATCGGCACCAAACTCAGTGCGCGCATTACCTGAAATGGTATTTGCCATCTCACCCAATAAGTCTTTCATCATTGTAATAGAAGAGTCAGGCTCACCCATCACTTTGATTATTTCCCGCAAAATATTGCTCGGGGCGCTGACATACACGCAGCCTTCAAGCGGTCCAGAGATTGTAATCATACCGCTATAATCATAACCCACGGCATTTTTATTACTGTTTAAATACGGCGTATCAATCACCACTGGCTCATCATCAATCTGCGCGAAAAACGCACTGATTGAGCTTAAAAAGACGCCTAACTTGTCTACATTAACCATAATAGTTTATCGTCCATATCAATCATCATTGGGGGTTGGATTTAGTCTTGCAAACAAACCACAATCTCTCCAATTTGACCTCGCCAGCTGACTGGAATGATAAAAGAACGCCCATTTTTAGGCAAAATAATGCTTTGCGGTGAGCCTTTGAACACCAATGGTACAGAGATATGAAACTCTGCGCCAAACTCGTTGCGGGCATTACCAGATACGGTGTTAGCGACCTCTCCTGCCAAATCGACTAAATTGTCTTCGCTCTTATCGGTTTCACCCATACTGTCTAGGATACTGGCCAATAACGCGCTGGTGGCAGAAAAATAAACCACGCCTTTTTGTACCCCTGAGATACCAATGACACCTGTATAATCATGCACTTTAGGCTGCTGATTTTCTAGTAAATAAGGGGTATCAACAATCAGCTCTTCAGTACCAAACTGATTAAAGTAATTGGTAATGATACTCACAAAAATTTGTAACTTTTGCTCTTTCATAATGTGTGTTCTTTAATAAGATATTTACTTAATTTATTAGGGCGTGTCCTAGCGGCTAGTCTTGGACAAGCTCATACAAAGACTCTACCAGCTCTTCTTCTGAAAAAGGCTTGCATAAGAAACCGCTCGCACCCAATGATAATGCTTCAATGCCAGTCGATTTATCAGACAACGCCGATACCACTAAAATCCGCACTTCAGGGTCAATCGCAATGATTTTTGCAATACATTCAAGTCCATCCATTTGTGGCATGGTTAAGTCCATGGTCACCACGTCAGGACGATGGATATTGAATTTCTCGACGGCTTGGACACCGCTGGTTGCCGTAGCAACCAACATAAACTGACCAGAATCATAAGCACGCTGAATACGGTTTCGAATGATATTTGAATCATCCACAATCATTAATTTGTACATAGTTTCTTTATTGTCCTTAATTACGCAGCAGGCAAGGTAATGACAAAACGGGTCATTTTTCCAAGCTCAGTATTAACGTTAAGCTTACCGTTGTGCTCTTTGACTAACGCCTTGATGACGTCTAAGCCCACACCGCGACCGCCATCTTCATCGGCTTGTTCTTTGGTTGAGAAACCAGAAGCAAACAAGGTTTTGAGCAGATCACCATGAGTCATCTGATTTGCCTCTTCTGCACCAAAGCGACCATCAGCAATCAGCTTATGACGAATACCTTCATAGTCGATACCTTGACCGTCATCTTGCAAGGCGATGATTAAGTTTTGATTATCACGCTGCATCTCTAAGTCAATACTACCGATTGCAGACTTACCTGCTGACTGACGCGCTTCAGGTGATTCGATACCATGTACCACCGCATTACGTAACAACTGAATACTGATCTCTTTGATCGGTTGTTTGAGGCGTTCAGGGATGTTTATATGGGCTAAATTATGGCCGTTTAGCTGTACTTGTTTGCCTTGTCTTACCGCAATATCTTTGGCAAAATCTTGATAATAAGATAAATACTCGTCATCTGACTCATCGCTCAAATCAACTTCATTACCGCCATCGAAATTTATGCTAGTGGTAGCAACATCTGCTACTTGGGCTTGGACAATACTTGGTTGTGGCGCAGTCTTTATTGACGCTACAGGGTTTGCACTACTGGGAGCTTTTGGCGCTGCCTGATTAATGCGTTCACCTAGCGTCTCAATGGTGTTCGAGAGGCTGAGTAAGTCATCCAAATGGACCGCTAGCGGCAAGAAGTTATTGCCCGATAGCTTGCCCTGATTTTGCAATGCATCAAGCTTGTCTTCTGCGTCTGACGCAATTTTAGTGAAGCTATGCAGTTTTAGTGCTGATGCTTCGCCTTTTAAGCTGTGCATTTCGCGATAAATCGCATTGAGCTTACCTTCAAGCTCAAATTGCGAGCTCCCAGGGTTTTTCAAAATATTGTTCATTTTATCGATATGAACTTTGGTGTTATTAATAAACTCATTAATGATTTTTGGATTGACGTTTAAGATGGTGGTCAACATCTCAATTTGCATGTCATTTTGTGAACGCTCTTTTTCTAAGCGCTGCTCTAGATAAACGGCATCTGAGACGTCATTAACGTTGACCAGAATACGAGCAATGTCTTTATCTTCATAAACACGTGAAAACTTAAAATCTAGGAAGCGGCTCGTGGTGCTCTCTTCACCAGATGCATTGTGTAGCATGACTTTATGCAATGGGTTTAAAGAATCAACCAATTTTTCTTTAACGCGTGGGTTATACAATTGCTCAATAAACTGACGCGTGGTTTTCAAATCTTTGTCTGAAATACGACCGCGTAGTACATCGGCAAAGTTCTCTCCTGCCAGTCTTTCTTCACCAATAATGCCATTTAAGGCTCGAGAATGCTGCTGACCGATATTCAAATCTTTATCTAACAAGAATAGACCCGTATTGACGGTTTCCATGATTTCTTGTGTTTCGCGGCGAGCAGCCAATGCTTCAGCATCGGTATCACGCAAACGGCGTACAAAGAAGAATACGAAGATTAGGAAGTAAGCAAAAATAGCCGCAACCCCTAATATCTGAATCAGACGTATGGTGTCTGCTTGGCGTTCTGCGTTGATAAACACTTCGTTGGTAAGCTGGTCTAACGAATCATTAATTAGCAAACTTGAAGTCTTTGCCTGCTCTACTGCTTGAGTCAACTCATCAGATGAATCAACCATGATATTATCAGCGTCTTTTAGATAATTTTGAATCTTAGGCTCTAAAAGTAACCACTGCTCATTCGCCGCAGCAACGTTGGTTTGAGAGTTATTATTAATTTTCGGTAAATTATAGCTTTTGCCATCGACATCGGTAATTTCACCACCCTGTTCAATGGCAGTGATAGAGCTAGTAATAAGCGCTGTATTTTGCTCCAAACGCTCTAATACTCGTTGGATATGCGGCGAGTTGGTGTCTTCACCGTAACTGCTATCTAAGTCAAATAAGTCTTTAATTACCGCTTGCGCGCTATTGGCGACTTGGTTGGTTCGATCAATCAAGACTGTATTGCGCTCTAGTAGACTAGAGGTATAAAACGTAAATGCCAGCAAAGCGCCAATCAGTGATAAAAACAGTGCAATTGAAATAATCAGACTGTGATAGCGTTTATTTTCAGTATTATAGGTGGTTGCCATCTTCAGTATTCCTTAATTCGTTTGCTGATTATTTGAAGTGCTTTTGGTCGCAGGCTCAGTCGCACCTAGCCATTTTTCTTCAATTTCTTTAAATGTACCTTTTGCTTTTAGCTTGGTAATACCTTCGTTTACGCTCTTTATGAGCTTGGTATTTTCTTTTGCCATTAAAACGACCTGCTGTGCTGAGGGAGCATCTGCTGCTTCATAAGGTACAATCTTAACTTTATGTTCTGGATAACCTTTTATAATGTATTGTAAAACTGGCATGTCATATAAGAACACATCAGTATTACCTTGAACTAAGTCCTGATAAGCCAAAAATGCTGTAGATCTTGAAACCAGTTCCACTGAACTGCCCATCTCTTTTAGAGTATCTTCTTCTTTAGAACCTTCTAACGTACCTGTTTTTAGACCTTTAATATCGTTTAAATCTTTGATATCAAACTTTCCTTCCAAGTACATAATAGTAGCTGGATTAAAAAAGTAAGGCGTTGATAGACCATATCTAACTGCACGATCATCTTTATAAGAAATACCAGAAATAGCTAAATCACGTTTTCCCGATTCCACGCTATCAAACATGTCCTGCCACGTTTCTTTATAGAACTCGACTTTAAAGCCTTGCTCTTCCCCAATGGCTCTAATCGAATCAACATCAGTGCCTTGCATGTTGCCATAATCATCTTGAAATGAGAAAGGCGGTAAATCACCAGTCATCGCCACCTTTAATGTTGGTGCTGTATCAGGAAGTTTACTTACAAAATTGTCTTTATGTTCCGTTACTGTTGTACCAGATGCACTAGCATTATCTTGGGTAGAAGAATTTCCACATCCAAATAAGCCGACACTCAATATAACTGGTAACACTCGATATAATAGCTTCATCTCTTATCCTTAAGCCTCGATTTTGTTCTAAAAAAATCAGTTATAAAAACAATTCTGTAAGTTTAAGTAAGGTATTAAAACACTTAATTACAGAAAATTACCTTAGATAATAATTGAGCAAGTCTACTATTGCAATAATTTTGTTTAGCTATAGCGTACATATTTTCATATATAACAATAAGCGTATATAAAAATATTATGAATTATTGAAGTTATTGCTTTAGTGTTTAATAGACATACATCCATTAAAAATGGATATTTTAATACAATAGATAGATAAAAAAGGAAAGATGGCATGAAAAGCAGACATAAAAAAAGTATTCAGGCATTTTCTACGCACTGAATACTTTTTTGTATAAGTTAAAATTAAATGAAATTTATCGGTTAATTATTCTGCATTATCCAAATTCAAATTACGATCTATTTGCCAAATTAAATAAGTACCAAGACTCATCAGCGCAAACATCGCGATACCGATTTTCATTACCGGATTGACGGGGAATAAGTTTAATAATAAACCACCGAAGATACCAACCGAAAACATCAACGAGCCTTGTAGCGCACTTGCCATACCAGCGCGGCGTTTTTGAAAAGCGAGCGCAATCGCCGATGCGTTTGGCTGCGTCAAACCCAAACCGGCAATACAGAAGAAAATACAGGCTAAAACCAGCGGCAACCATGCATCAGTACCAAAAACCAAACCTATCCCAAATAGTGCCCCAGCCGAGATAACTTGCATCATCGCCCCAAAACGCAGAATACTCAAAATGCGGAAACGATTGGTCAGCCATTGATTAAGCTGGGTTAAGCCCACAAACCCTGCCGCATTCATGCCAAACAACCAACCGAAATGCGTCGCTGACATGCCGTAGGTATCCATGATTAATTCAGAAGCAGAGCTAATATAGACAAACATCGCCCCCATCAGTAGTCCGCCACCAATCGCTGGATAATTAAAAGTCGGATCCTTTAATAAATCCCAATATTGGCTCAGCACTTCTTTGGCAGGACGAACATTACGATTTTCTTCGGTGAGCGTCTCAAAAAAGAAAAACTTGGTGAGCAATAAGTTTAGCGTGCCAAAGGCCGCTAAAAACCAAAAGATAGAATGCCAGCTAAAGAACTGTAAAAATATAGCACCCAATGACGGCGCTAATATCGGCGCTAAACCCATCACCAATATCATGATAGAAAAGGCTTTCGCTGTTTGCTTGGCAGTCAGGCGATCACGAATGGCAGCACGGGTAACAACCGCGCCAACACACGCACCAAGCGCTTGCAACGTACGACCAACAAACAATACGTATTCATTATCGGTGGTGGCACAAATAATCGAGGCAATCACATACAAGGTCATGCCGATATATAAAGGTTTGACGCGTCCAACGCGATCACTAAATGGGCCATAAAACAGCTGACCAAATACCAAACCGACAAAATAGGCTGGAACGGAGTTGGCCATAAACGCAGTCGAGACACCAAAATCCTCTGCCATCGATGGTAATGCAGGCAAATACATATCAATCGATAATGGCCCGACTGCAACGATAAGCCCAAGCATCATAATCCATGCAACAGGCAAATCGGCAGAGCGCACTCGGTCAGCAGCATTCGGTTTATTAGGCAGGGAGGATTTTGGAGCAGACATAATTAGACCATATGATAGAGTGATTATTATTTTATTATTGATGCCTGATTTGTTTTGTAATTTTAATAAGCTTTTATTTTAAACCAAGCTTTGTTAAAAATAACTTCTACAAACAATCATGCCTACTGACAGGCAGCAACGCAAGCAGGCTTCAGACAGCGAGACAAGCAGTCTAGAAAAACAGATAATGCTATATTGCACTATCTGCTTGTAATTCAATAGACGCTTGATGTGAATAAAACAAACCTGTGTAACTAAAATAATCTATCAATACATGGCTAAATTTTTCTAACGGAATTGACGTTTGCCAAAAGCGGTACTGGCTTGTTTGGCTTTTCTAAGCGCCAGTTTACGATTGCGACCAAACATCATTTTTAACTGCCAGACTTTTTCTTTATATAACGTGGTGGCTGGCTGCTGGAACATCGCATTGATAACGCGCTTGCTTGCCAGCACCGCATCAGGTGAGCGCTCAGCAAACTCAGCGGCAAGCTTTTGTGCCTGCTCAAGTGGCGTCTCACTACAATGGCTGACCAAACCAAGCGCTTTGCCTTCCTCGGCATTCACGGTACGAGCCGTCATTGCCAGCTCCTTTAAGATATCAGCGCGTACGACACCAAACCCTGATTGTGTCAAGCCCATGTCAGGTACGAGTCCCCACTTGGCTTCCATAATAGACAATTTGCAATCAGGATGGCTAATACGCACATCACAAGCCAGCGCCAGTTGTAAGCCTGCACCAATACAATAGCCTTCTAACACCGCAATCACTGGCACGGGGACATCACGCCAAACCAAGCAGACGCGTTGAAATAGGCTTTGCCAAGGTTTAACAAGCTCCCATAGCGCAAAGGCTTGGTTTTTGGGATGGTTTAAATCGCCTAAATCGATACCGGCACAAAACGTGCCTTCAGCGCCATTAAGAATCACTGCGCGTATGCTTTTATCTTTACTGATACGACCGGCGACCGCTATCAACTCTTCGACCACTTTAAAACTCATGGCGTTCTTTTTTTCCGGTCGATTAATGGTCACCGTTAATATATTGTCATTGGCGCTGACTTGTAATGTCTCATACTGGTAAGTGGCAATAGCGTGCATAATCATCCTTAATAATAAATAAAACAAATATAATGGTTGGTGCTCAGATTAATATTAACAGCCTTGCTTCAACCCTTCCTTATCAATAACTGACTGCTAGGGTATCGTTTATCGTCAAGACCATCCAAGTTCTATCTCAACTCTAGCTCAGTTTTGCCTCAGCCCTATAAAACCAGCTGCCTTAAATCATTTTCCACGTCATATCATTTTCACTTAAGCGGTGATAATTAAGCTGCGGATACGCCGATAAATCCAGTGTTTGTAAGTTATTTAACGCGGTCAATAGCGCTTCATAATAAGGCTCAAGCATCGCAAATTGAGCGGGCGTGGTATGTTGAATATTCAACAAGCATTTATCCTCTAAATCTTGGCTGGCCTGCCGTAACTGCGGCACGCCCGTATAGCGACTGCCGCCTAAGATACGATGGGCAATTTGCGCAAGCGCACTGCGGTTGCGACTTTCCCATGCCTGCATCAACGCTTGCTTTTCATCATTAATGGTATCGAGCATCATAATAATCAGCTTGGCAGCCAAATCGGGTTTATTGGCTGAACGCGTCAACGCATCTTGCCAATTTAAAATCTCCGAAGTATCAAGAGTATTTATCCCCAAGTTCGTATTACTTTGCCCTTGCGTTGTCTCTACAGTTTGCTCATCTTTAGCACTCTCTGTCATTTGATAGGGCGGATAACCCAATGATGCTTGCCCCTGCCCTTGATAGCGCAAATTCTCATAGCGTGGCTTTTCATAGCGTGGCTTCTCGTAACGTGGTTGGGTTTCGCGCGGTGTTTCGCGTCTATAATCTTCACGCGGCTGACTGTCACGCAGATAGTCATCGCGAATTTTTTTGAGCGATAAAGGTCGGGTGATTTTTGCTGGACTCATCGCGTCAGCATCTCTATGAGAATCAGCATCGTGATGACTATCATCCCCTTTAACCATTGGATAAGTCGGCGCTGTCAGACCTGTATACGCCGTTAAAGAGTCTTGCGTTAATGTATTGTTAAAATTAGAACTTGGTAAATCCGAGCTGGGCGAATTTTCAGCGTGTAAATCATCATTAGTAAGGGCGGTTATTGGCGGCACTGAAGTGGTACGGCCAAGCCATTTTTGTAGCACTTGTAATAATTGTGGCTGGCTAATAGGCTTACCAACATAATCATTCATGCCGCTAGCAATCAGCTTCTCGCGCTCATCAGCTAAGCCATGAGCAGTCAAGGCAATAATGGGAATATGATGATCAGGGGTTTCGATATTACGGATTTGGCGCGCCGCTTCATGCCCTGACATACGCGGCATTTGAATGTCCATAAATATCAAATCGATACTGTTTTTGTGCGCCGCACTACCTTTATCATCTGTCGTGGCATCGTCAAGATGTAATGAGTTAACCGCTGATTTACTGACATCGTCGCGGGCTTCGGCTTTAGATATTTGGGTCTTTTTCGACAGACTTTGTTTTTCAGTTTTAGCGGTTTTAATATGTTTGGTTTGCTGTTTACTGATGATTTCTATCGCATCAAAACCACTACTGGCGGTAATCACATGGATACCAAGCTCACTTAATAGCGCATCAAGCACCAGTAAGTTTGGCAAATGGTCATCGACGGCTAAGACGGTAACGCCTTTCCAGCGCGGCTCTTGAACGCCACTCGGAGCGCTGCGCTTTTGCGTATCAAGCATCGCATAGAGCTGCCTTTTATCTAATGGCTCATACAAAATATTGGCATGATAACGATTGAGCAGCGCTTGGTCAGCGGCAACTTGATAGCCAAATACTGCCAGCTTACCCTGATAATGCAGGCGAATTTGTTTGAGTAGCGCCATCATATCGTCTTGGGTATCATCATCCACGATGACCCAATCCCAATAGTTGCCGCGCTCTTTGAGCGACTCAAGTACGCCCGGTAAAGAGTTGGCTTGGGTCAGGGTAATCGGTAAATGTTGCAAACTGGCTTTAAGGACCTGTATCGATGCCGTATGATTGATCCAAACCAGCACATTAAACTCGTCCGTATCGCTGGCAAGTGGCGCGAGCACGGGCAACTCAATCGTTTGCCCAGTCGCCGCTTCCAAGACATCGACATGGGCTGGCATCCGAAACCAAAACGTTGCCCCTTGGTTAGAGATATTTTCTTGCACATTGTCATAAAAACCAATATCACCGCCCATCAGCCGCGTTAATTGCTTGGAGATGACCAGACCCAAGCCGGTACCGCCATATTGACGCGTAATTGATGGATCGCCTTGGCTAAAGCTTTGAAAGAGCATTTTTTGGTCAGATAATGAAATCCCTTTACCGCTATCTTGCACGCTAATCATTAAGTAATTGTCACGATGATCATCCAAGCTGACGCGAACGACCACATCGCCGCTATCGGTGAATTTAATGGCATTACCGACGATATTGGTCAGGACTTGTTTAAGACGCAAGGCATCGCCGTTGATACGCATCGGCACGTCGTTATAAAACAGCACCGCCATGCGCAGCCCTTTTTCTGCAGAAACCGGCGATAGCATATCGACGACATCATAAATGGTGTCATAAAGATCAAACTCATGACGGTCAAGTACCAGTTTACCCGCTTCAATCTTGGAAAAATCCAATACGTCATTCACGAGTGCCAATAAATGCGCCGACGATTTACGGATGGTTTGTACATACAAATCTTGTTCAGGATTGAGCTCGCCGTGCCGCGCCAGCAAATTAATAAAACCATCGATACTGTTTAAGGGCGTACGTAATTCATGACTGATATTGGCCAAAAATGCCGATTTTGCTTGGCTGGTTGAGATTGCCGCATCACGGGCATTACGGATAGAGATGTTTTGCATCTCCATCTCATCAAACGCCAAACGCAAATCATCCTCAGTTTGCTCGGCGTGATCTTTTAAATCTTGGAAGCTGGCGTGTAGACGGCGTAAGGTCTTGACCAAATCTTGCTGTAATAAATTCAGCTCACCATTCGATTCAACCGGAATAGGCTGATAAAGATTGTCTACATGGGTACGTTGTAATTGCAAACGCAGCTCGTAAATCGGCGCAATCCAACGTTTTGAATAGATATTTAAGCTTAACAATAAAATTAAAATGGTAAATAAGCCGGTAATCGCCAGCGCCATGGCGATACGATAACGGGCAATATAAAGCGGCTCGTTATCCATATCGACCATCAGCCACACTTGCTGCCCGTCAAACTCACCCAAAGTACTGCCGTAAGCTGTGCCAATAGGCGTAGGCTTTTGCGATAAAAAGCGCTCTGATGCATCTATCAGTGGCCATGCCTCATCGATACCATAGCCGACACTGGCCAATACTTCATTGTTTTGATTGATAATGGCAATACGTTGGACATGCTGCTCCGACTGCATGCGCCCGAGCCTATCTTGAATACCTTCTAACGTCGCTATCGCTGCTTGTGACTTAGTATCGGTCTTGCTTTTACCGTCGCCTGTTTCTGCTTGCTGCTTTTCTTGCTCTAATAGTTCAGGGACGAGCTCCGCAATCGCCGGCGTATAACGAATCAGCACCGCCTCTGCCAATACTTCTTGTTCAGAATTACTGGCGCGCATGGTTTCATAAAACACCAAAATACCACCTACCGCTGCCAATAAACAAATCGGCAAAAATACCAATATAATCAGCTGACCATAAGCACTACTGGTATCAAAACGTTTTTTGTAAGCCATGCTGGGTTTACTCTCCACTGATATTGGTGACAGATATTATTGATGATAAATATTGTACGATGCGCCTATGTGTTAATAATTGGCTAAGCACTAACGGCAAGCCAGCAATTATAACTTGAGATTATCTTAGCAGGATTCTATCAAAGGCAGTTAGCCATTCATTGACTCATCTTCATTAACCAATGCTTATTAAGCAAGCGTTATTGCTCAACAAGTCGCGCCTAATATTTATGCTTAATAACTTATACATTAATGTAAATACACAAGGTTATAAACAAATAAGCTATCCTCAATAAAAATTTATGCATTAAGCGCAGCTGAAAACAAAATGATATAATGACGCAACTTTTTATTGCGTCACCCTCAATACCTGATAGTCATGAAGTACTGGCCTGTTAATGTCTTAGTACCTATCATTTAAACAGCGCCTATTAAAAACTTAATAATTAATAAGGATACCTTATGTCCGCTACGGCCCAGTCAAACGCCAATTTTATTACGCAAATCACTGACCTTGCCGATTGCGTAGGTCAGACGCCATTGGTTAAATTGCATCGTCTGCCTGAGCAAGAGCAGATTGCCAATGGGGCCGTGGTACTTGCAAAGCTTGAAGGTAATAACCCTGCCGGCTCGGTAAAAGACCGTCCAGCGTTCAATATGATTTATCAGGCTGAGCTACGTGGTGATATTAAACCGGGTGATATGCTGATTGAAGCCACCAGCGGCAATACCGGTATAGCTTTAGCCATGGTTGCGGCGATGCGCGGTTATCCGATGACCTTATTAATGCCAACCAACTCGACCCAAGAGCGTAAGGATGCCATGACCGCTTACGGCGCGACGCTAATCGAAGTCGACGAAGGTATGGAGGCGGCACGCGATATGGCGCTGCAGATGCAAGCGGATGGTAAAGGTATCGTCTTAGACCAATTTAATAATCCTGATAATAAACAAGCACATTATCTCACCACCGGTCCTGAGCTATGGGCGCAAACGGACGGCAAAATCACTCACTTTATCAGCTCTATGGGCACCACTGGCACCATCACTGGGGTGGCGCAATATCTTAAAGAGCAAAACCCTGATGTTAAAATCATCGGTTTGCAGCCTGATGAAGAAGCGTCTATCGCCGGAATTCGCCGCTGGCCTGCTGCTTACATGCCGGGTATTTTTGAAGCCGACTTGATTGATGACATCATGGATGTCGATCAACATATTGCCGAAGTCTATATGCGCAAACTGGCCAAAACCGAAGGTATTTTTGCTGGCGTATCCTCAGGCGCGGCCGCTTGGGCAGCCGTCGAAGTCGCAAAAGCAAATCCAGACGCGGTTATTGCCTTTATCGTTTGTGATCGCGGCGATCGTTATTTATCGACCGGCTTATATAATGTTATCGACAACGATGCTGACGACAGTAACGTGAAAGACAATGCAGATAGTGAAAAATAAAAAGTACGCAGTAGAAAGTTAGAAATAGAATGTACGCACAATGCAGCAGCATAAGCGAATAAACCATAAGCTCAGCAATGATAGTTTTATCAGTCATCAACCAAAGCCAATAGTTAGGTAGGATTATTTATGTCAAACGCCCTTTCGTCCAAACCTATCTTGGTCTTTGATATTGAGACGGTTGCCGATACCGAGGCTGCCCGCCGTATTTACCCGCAATTGGCCGAGCTAAACGATGCCGATGCCTTAAGCGCATTGACGGCACTGCGTATTCAAGAAGCGGGACATGACTTTATGCGTTTGCCCCTGCAGCGTATTGTCTGTATTTCTGCCCTTTATATTAAAGACGGTCAATTTTCTTTATTTTCTTTGACGGCAGATAAGTTTAGCGAAAAAGACATTCTGAGCAAATTTTTCCGTGCATTCAGTGACCTTGAAAAGCTGCCGCAGCTGATTAGCTGGAACGGTTCAGGCTTTGATATTCCGGTGCTTATTTATCGCGCGATGCAGTATGACTTATCAGCGCCGTGGTTATTTGAAGAAGGCGAGCGCATCAAAAACATGCGCTTTGATAACTATGTTAATCGTTTCCATACTCGCCATCTTGATTTGATGGACAGATTTAGCCAATACGGTGCCAGCCGCCGTGAAGCTATGGATGTCGTTGCCAGTCTTTATGGCTTACCCGGTAAAACCGATGTCGATGGCAGTATGGTTGGCGATCTGGTCAGCAATGGCGATTGGCAAACGTTGTCAATATATTGCGAATCCGATGTGATGAATACCTGGCTGATATATTTGCGCTGGTTACGGTTGACCGGTCAGTTATCCTCACCGGATTTTGATGCGTGGCAACAGCAAAGCCGTGATTATTTGGCAAATTATACCCAAGCAGATGGCAGCCCACGTCATCATGAATTTATCGCTGATTGGTCATCTGCGCCTGCACCATAGCAGACATTTTTATATAACGGACGTATTTATAAAAGCTTCTTTATAAAGATGACGTTTTAACAACTAACGTCTCACCCTCATTTATCGTTATTTATCATTTATTACTTACTATTTATTATTTAAGGCAGGTTTATGCAACCCACCCATTCAAAAAACTCTACCATCTTAGTAGATACCAGCCAACAGCCTAACGAGACTCAGACTATTACTATTCCACCAAGTAAGAAAAAATCCAAGCCGTCATCAAAAACGCGGCGCCGTTTAAAAGATGCTGAGCCACTACCTTTTAATATCGATGGCTTGTCACATGATGGTCGCGGCGTTGCGGTATACGGCAATGGCTTTGGTGAAGCTGATGGTCATATCGAAGACAAGCATGGCAAAAAGATTTTTGTCAGCTTTGCGCTACCGGGCGAAAGTGCCTTAGTCAAAATTACCAATAGCCGTACCAGCTTTGAAGAAGGTGATGCTGTGAGCATTACTGCCAATCCAAACCCTGAGCGCGCTGTACCACCCTGCCCGCATTTTGGCGTCTGCGGTGGCTGTAATCTGCAACATTGGCAGCCAGATGGCCAAATCAACTTTAAGCAATCTGTGCTTGCTGAGATGCTTATCCATCAAGCGAATGTTGAACCAGATCATTGGCTCGCGCCTGTGGTCGGTGATCGCTTAGGTTACCGTACCAAAGCACGATTGGGTGTCCGTTATGTGGCCAAGAAAGAAACCGCCTTGGTTGGTTTCCGTGAGCGCTCAAGCAACTTTTTAGCGGAATTAAATGAGTGTCATATCTTAGACCCACGGATTGGTTTTGAGATTGAAAATTTAAAAGCACTTATCAGTACCTTAGAGAGCCGTGACAAAATTGCCCAGCTTGAACTGGCTATGGGTGAAGCGATGCCAGAGCTACCTGATGGCAATCAGCCGGTTGCACTTATCGTGCGTAATTTAGCGCCATTATCAGATGCTGATGTCGAGAAGCTAAAAACGTTTTTTGCAGCGCGCAATTGGCAGTTATATTTACAGTCAAAAGGTACCGATAGCATTCAGCGTATTGCCTTGACGGAGAATGACGATATGAGTGAGCAGTTTGGGCGCTTATATTATCAATTACCAGAGTATGATTTGACGTTTGAGTTTATCCCAACGGACTTTACCCAAGTCAATTTATCGGTAAACCGTCAAATGACCAAGCTTGCTTGTGATTTGTTAGATTTAAAAGCGGGCGAACGCGTGCTAGATTTATTCAGTGGTTTGGGCAACTTTAGCTTACCACTCGCGCGTTTAGTCGGCGAAACAGGCTCGGTCGTTGGCGTTGAAGGCAGTGAAGCCATGACTGCCCGTGCTGCTGACAATGCTCGTCGCAACGGTATTAATAATACTGAGTTTTATAGCCAAGATTTAACCCAAGATTGCACCGATAAGCCTTGGGCCAATCAAGGCTTTGATGCATTACTCATTGACCCGCCGCGTTCGGGCGCTTGGGAAATTATGCAATATCTACCGAAATTTAACGCCGAACGTATTGTCTATGTCTCTTGTAACCCTGCTACCCTCGCCCGCGATACCAAAGCCTTGTTAGAGCAAGGCTATCGTTTGACGCATGCAGGCGTGATGGATATGTTCTGTCATACCGGTCACGTCGAGTCGATCGCGCGCTTTGAAAAATTTTCAGCTTAGCACTTGCTTTAAGCGACTAATCTTTCAAAGCATGGCTCTTTAAGCGTGGTTTTTCGAGCATGGCTTTTTAAGTGTGACATTTTAAGAAACATAACGCTCATTTTTAACCGCATCGCTTTATGCAAAAACGGATTAAGCGATAAGGTTAATAATGCTGTATGTTATCAACACCGACATGATCATTACAGAGCCTTGCTTGATTTGTCATTGCAAAATGAGATAATAATAACCAATATATTGAGGCCTTCTTAATCGAGATATCATGAGTCTTGGTACTCATGGCTCTATATGTTATTTATCTCTATCATTTTATAGCTGCTAGAAAAGGATTTTTAGCGGCTGAATTGATTTATCGCTGTTATTTGCCTATCGCAAAATTTAAGTCTGCATGGTAAATGAGGCACTAATCAATTTTGAATAGCTAAGAGGAGTGGGCTATGGTAAAAATTCGTGAAGGATTACCGCTGGTAGATGGACAAACCACGCAAGCCGATAGCGCAACATTGGCAGCTCAACTGGTCGCGAGCCAACGCTCGCACCAGTCTGCTAATAGCTATGCCCAAATTCCACTCGATATCAAACATCAGCTTGCTACTCACAAGCTGCACACCACTTTTGATCGCTCTGCTCAGTATGCTTATCATAGCCATGACCCGAATCTTAAAGATGAGTATTTGAAAAATCAGCTTCTTGATGACAGCTCTACGCTTTCAGAAAAAGAGCTTGAAGCGATTGATTTAGATCAAATAAATATCGACGTCCCCACTTGGCTTGATAATGTCGCCAAGCGTATCGGTCAAGAGTCTGTACCCAATCTTGCCGCTGCTTGCGAGTTTATCCGCAGTCACATGAATACCAGTGAATCTGAGCGCTCAGGCGCTTACGTCACGGGTATTGCGATGACCGATATTTTGACTTACCTATATCAAGATGAAGATGCGCTCGTTGCAGCGATGCTCTATCGCAGCGCCCGTAAATCGATTATCAGCTTAGCTGAAATTGAAAAAAAATTCGGCGCTGATATCTCAACCTTGGTCAAAGATACCTTGGCGATGGGTAAGCTGTCCGAGATTATCGAAAGCAATAAGCGCTTAGAAGATCATTTTGTTAATAATCAACGTGATCAGCTATCGAATATTTATAGCATGCTTATCTCCGTCACCAATGATGTACGCGTCGTGCTGATTAAATTGGCTGAGCGGACCTTTGCCATGCGCGAATTGACTTTTTCTAGTGAAGAGCGACAACACCGTGTCGCGCGCGAGGTCATGACTATTTATGCGCCATTGGCTCATAGGCTTGGTATTGCTCAGCTAAAATGGGAGCTTGAAGATTTAGCCTTCCGCTATCTTGCTCCTGAGCGCTATAAAGAGATTGCTCGGCTATTATCAGAAAAACGTAGCGAACGTGAGTCTTACATTCAGCGTGTACAAGATAAGCTCAATGCAGCCTTAGCAGAAGCCGGTATCGAAGCCGAGGTTTCAGGGCGCGTTAAGCATATCTATTCTATTTACCGGAAAATGAAGCTCAAAGGCTTGTCCTTTGATCAGCTTTATGACATTCGCGCGCTGCGCGTTTTGGTCACCAATCCTTCAGATTGCTATCACGTTTTGGGATTGGTACACGGCTTATGGCGTTATATTCCTGAGCAGTTCGACGACTATATTACCAATCCAAAATCTAACGGTTATCGCTCGCTACATACGGCGGTCATTGCTGAAAACAAATCGCTTGAAGTACAAATTCGTACGCATGAGATGCACTTTGAAGCCGAGCTTGGCATGTGCGCGCACGTCAACTACAAAGAAGGTTTGAAGAACAAAAAGGATAATTACCTTAACCAAAGAATCAGCTCATTACGGCAACTGCTTTCTATCAATAATGAGACGCGCAATCAGCCGCGTTCAGCATTATTAACCGGCGAAGAATTAGAAGAAATCGAGTTTGACGAAGAAGAGCAATTGGTTGATTTTGACGAGCTCGAACGTATTTATATCTTTAGTCGTGATGGCGATATCACTGAGCTGCCAAAAGGCGCGACGGTACTGGATTTTGCCTATTATGTACATACGCAAGTTGGTAACCGTGCCCAAGCAGCGCGCGTCAATCAGCGTTATGTGCCGCTAACTTATCAGTTAAAGACTGGCGAGCAAGTAGAGATTATTACCAAAGCCTCTCGTGAGCCGAACCGCGATTGGCTGGTCGCCTCGCTTGGTTATATTCATACCAACCGCGCGCGCTCAAAGCTGCGTCAATGGTTTAACAAACAAGACCGTGATAAGAATATTGAGATAGGTCGCCAAATGCTTAGCAAAGAGCTTGAGCGTTTATCGGTCCATCCAAATAGTATCGATTTAAACGACTATACGCAGCATTTTAATGTCAATAATACCGATGATATTGTCGTCGGCTTGGTGACCGGTGATATTGGTCTTAACCAGCTGACCAGTCACATCTCTCGTCAGCTCCATCTAGAGCCGGAAAGGCCGGAAGATGACTTTACGCCTAGTATTGACACTAGAGATGCAGGGAAACTTGACGCCTATAAAATCCATATCGACGGTTTGGATAATATCGAGATTAACCTAGCAGGCTGCTGTCATCCCGTCCACGGTGAACCTATCGCAGGCTACATTACTTTGTCACGCGGCGTCAGCGTCCATAATCGCGGCTGCCCTGAATATCTACGCTTGATCGAGCGCGACCCTGAACGCGAAATTGATGCTGCTTGGACGGTTAAATCGGGTCGTTATCAACCGGTAGATATTCATGTAGAAGCTTATGATAGACGCGGATTACTGCGCGATTTGACCCAAATTATTGATAAAGAAAACGTCAATATTCGTCAAGTTGAAACGTTAAGCAATGATGACAATATCGCCTTTTTAAAGTTTCATATTGAAGTCTCGGGGCTGGCCCATTTATCCAAACTACTGGCCAAACTTGAGCAGCAGCATGGTATCTTACATGCGCGCCGCGCGGTTGCCTGATTATTAAGTCAGCACAATTTTCCAAGAACACCTTTAATCCATAATAGAGTTTTCATAAGAAATACTATGCCTGAGTTACCCGAAGTAGAAACCACCAAAACCAGCCTTACGCCGCTATTAGGTCAGCAAGTCACCAATGTCAAAGTCTTCCAACCAAAACTACGCTGGTCGATGCCTGATGATTTGACTCAACTGGTTGATTACACTTTGGATAGCGTTGAGCGCCGAGCAAAGTATTTAATTCTGAATTTTATACCCGTAATTTCTGCGAACACCAACGCCTCTATCCAACCTGAGCAATTAGCCCCGCGTCAACTGTTGATTCATCTGGGTATGTCAGGTAGCTTACAGCAACACAGCTATGGCACTGATAAGCGTAAACACGATCATTTGGTGGTGACTTTTAGCGGCACTGATGATAGCCAAACACAGCTACATTATTATGATCCAAGGCGCTTTGGATCGGTGTTATGGTTTGATGATTATGGCCCCAAGCTATTAGATCATTTGGGTCCCGAGCCATTATCAGCAGAATTTACCGCTGATTATTTATATCATTTAATTCAACGTTCAAATAATCCAAATCCAACCTCTAATGACAGTATCGTTAATCACAGCAGCAATAATCAAAGCAACCCTAAAAAAGCGACGGCCAATAAAACACCTAACAAGCAACCAATCAAACGCGCCATTAAATCCGTTATTATGGAACAACAAATCGTTGTCGGCGTTGGCAATATTTATGCGACTGAAAGTCTTTACTTATCAGGCATTCATCCTGCAACGCCCGCTCATCAAGTTTCCTATGAGCAAATAGTTATTTTGGTTGACCATATCAAAGCAATTTTAAAAAAGGCGATAACCCTTGGCGGTTCCACCTTACGGGATTTTACCGTTGCTAGCGGCCAAACAGGTTATTTTCAGCAAACCTTAAATGTCTACGGCAGACAAGGTGAAACTTGTCCACACTGTGACACACTATTAGGAAACATTAAGCTTAATGGACGTGCCAGTGTTTTTTGCCCTGCCTGTCAGCCAATCAATAGTAAATAATCCCTGCTTAATAAGACTATACAGGTTTAAAGCAATATCATTGCTCAGTTACTTTAAAATGCCTATTTATAGTCCTACCTAAACTCATTTAGCATGACTCATAATAAAAAAACGCTCTGCTAATACAGATATCCTGCGCATTTTTGTTGCTTATTAGCCTACATCTTGCTTTAATAGTGCTAATATTTACATAAATAGTGCAAACCGTTTATTTATCTGTAATATTAAGAATAACTATCGTTGTCGCCTTATTTCTATAGGGAATTTGTCTCTGTGTGGAAATAGCAGCAGCTATTAATCATACTACTTATGAGTTTTAGGATATTATTATGAGTGCTCCAGCTAACATGAAACGCACCGCTAAATATAAGTTACTGACCATGATGGCAAGCGTAAGCTTAATTTTTGCTAGCATGCAACCCGCTTTAGCAGCGATAGAGATTGATGAAACTGATTTTGGCCCTTCTTACGAGACCATGGCAGTAGACACGATTGTCGGTAAACCACTACAATTGGTAGCTGCGGTAGCGGGAACTGCCGCCTATATCGTAAGCTTACCCTTCTCGCTAATTGGAGGCAATGCAGATCAAGCACAGCAAAAGTTATTCGTTGAGCCATGGGATGCGATGGGACGCTGCTTAGGCTGTACGGTTGCTGAAGACAATTACTATAAATCACAAGTCGTTGACAATAATGTCGTGCGTATTGTTGTCGATCGTCCTTCAGAGATTCTAATTAATACCAATGACTATGTAGTAGTTACGCCATAAGTTATAAGCGTTGAACTTATCAATCGACAATAAAAAAGGCTAACGAGAAGTTAGCCTTTTTTATTGTCGTAAATAAATGATATGATTTTATTTTGTAATGTGAGTATTGCTAAGCTTAGCACTAATCTCACGAAGCAATTGCACCTCTTCTGACGGCTCTTCTATTGCTTCTTCTACCTCGTCTTCACGGCGTAATCTATTTACCATTTTTACCATCATAAAGATAATAAACGCTAAAATCAGGAAGTTAATCAATACAGTGATGAAACTACCATAGGCCAATACTGGCACACCTGCCTCTTTAAGCGCATCGTAAGTCATGCCAACGCCTTCAGGTGCATCGCCTAACATGAAAAACATATTTTTAAAGTTGATTTCGCCACCAGCAATAAAAGCGACGATAGGCATAATAATGTCTTCAACTAAAGAGGTCGTGATGGTCGCAAAAGCGCCGCCAATGATGACACCGACCGCTAGGTCCATCACATTACCTTTTACAGCAAATTCTTTAAACTCAGATACCATACTCATAATGTCACTCCTCAAAAGTCTTATCTATGTCAGATAAACCTATGCTCAGATAAACAGCCGAATAGTTAATCTCATTTAGAGACCGTCTCTTAAAAACTACCTCTTAAAAATCACGTTTTAAGGGCAGCGTATTAAAAATGACGTAAGCAATTCTAAACAAACTAATCCAATTGATTAGCCGTATTATTATATATAAAAAACAGGCATAAAAAAAGCAATATAAAGTGAACCATATTCGACTCACTCTATACTGCTGATTATAACTCTGACTTAATATAAATAAAGGATATCTTTACCAATATCAAATACTTCTCTCAATTCTTAACAAAATGTATGATTAATATCATTTTTTGTCAATAATTAAGCACCTTTCTTACGACCGTGACGCTTACGCTCACTCTCAGTCAAGTAGCGCTTACGAAGACGAATGGCCTTCGGTGTTACTTCTACTAGCTCATCATCTTGAATAAATTCAAGTGCTTGCTCAAGGGTAAATTTAACCGCTGGCGTTAGGGTTAGCGCTTCATCAGTACCACTGGCACGGACGTTGGTCAACTGCTTAGCAGTCGTTGGGTTAACTGCCATGTCGTCGTTACGCGAGTTCAAACCAACGATCATACCTTCGTATACTTCTAGCTGTGGCTCAGCGAACAATTTACCGCGTTTTTGTAGGTTAAATAGCGCAAAACCTAGGCAAACACCCTTCGCCATAGAAACCAAGACACCATTAGAGCGAGCACCAACATCACCAACTTTCTGTGGGCCGTAATGTGAGAAGCTTGACGTCATGATACCTGTACCTGAAGTTAAGGTTAGGAACTCTGAACGGAAACCAATCAAACCACGGGCAGGCATTGTCGCTTCGATACGCATACGACCTTTACCATCAAGCTCCATATTGGTCATCTCGCCTTTGCGCAAGCCAACCTGCTCCATGATAGGACCTTGATGCGCGTCTTCGATATCAAAAACAACGTTTTCATACGGCTCTTGTAGCTTACCGTCAACTTCTTTAACGATAACTTCTGGGCCTGAAACACCCATCTCAAAACCTTCACGGCGCATGTTTTCAATCAATACAGACAGATGAAGCTCACCACGACCTGATACTTTAAATTTATCAGGAGACTCAGTGTCTTCTACACGTAGTGCCACGTTATGAATCAATTCACGCTCAAGACGCTCACGAATATTACGTGAGGTCACAAACTTACCTTCACGACCAGCAAACGGTGAATTGTTTACTTGGAAGTTCATAGATACAGTTGGCTCATCGACAGTCAATGCTGGCAACGCTTCAACAGCGCTAGGATCACAAATTGTATCTGAAATATTAAGCGCATCGATACCAGTAATACAAACGATATCACCCGCTTGTGCATCTTCTACATCAATACGATCAAGACCATGATAGCCCATAATTTTTAGAATACGGCCATTACGAGTATCGCCATTTTTATCAATGACAGTTACTGGTGTATTGGTCTTTACTTTACCGCGCTGGATACGGCCAATACCGATAACACCAACGAAGCTGTTGTAATCAAGACTAGAGATTTGCATACGGAATGGCGCTTCAGCATCAACTTGAGGAGGCTGAACCACATCAACGATGGTTTTAAACAGCGGCGTCATATCGTCCGCTAAATTGTCTGCTTCTAAACCAGCAATACCATTCAATGCTGAGGCATAAACAACTGGAAAATCTAATTGCTCATCTGTCGCACCAAGGTTATCAAACAAATCAAAAATCTGATCCATTACCCAATCAGGGCGTGAACCTGGACGGTCAATCTTGTTAATAACAACAATCGGTTTTAGACCTTGCTCGAATGCTTTTTGAGTCACAAAACGTGTCTGTGGCATCGGGCCATCAACGCCGTCAACTACTAATAGTACGCAGTCAACCATTGACATAACACGCTCAACTTCACCACCAAAATCGGCGTGACCTGGGGTATCAACAATGTTAATACGGTATTCAGTGCCATCAGTATCATCTGTCCAGCGGATGGCTGTATTTTTTGCCAAGATGGTAATACCACGCTCTTGCTCAATATCACCTGAATCCATTGCACGTTCAGCAATGTTTGCACGATCGCCAAAAGTACCAGATTGATGTAATAGCTTGTCAACCAAAGTAGTTTTACCGTGGTCAACGTGGGCAATAATTGCAATGTTACGCAGGTGTTTGATATCGTTCGCCATATAAAATGCTCGTTTCGTCTTAAAAAAATGCAGTAGCAGTTAGCACCGCTGGATAAACTGTTACCACCAACCAAATAGACATGATTATTTTATGATTAAATGATTGCGCAATAGGCACAATCGATTAATATTATTAAAATCAAAGACCTATGCTGGTAAATCCATCGTACAGATAGCTATGCTAATGTACACTTTGTCAATTTACAAAGTGTTTGGGTCGTTAGTATAACATTATTGCATCATGATTTTATGCAATAACTTACTTTTCTCAACACATAAATAAAAAAAAGCCACCCAAAGGGTGACTTTTTTTGTAACTAATTACATTATAACATAATTAGTAGCTATTACTTATTGAACAACCATATCTTTAGTTTGTTCAACAGTCATGGTTTTGTCACCAGTGATGATGGCATATACACGACGGTTCATAGCGCGACCTTCTTCAGTGTTGTTGTCAGCGATTGGTTGGTCATAACCATAACCAACTGTTGATAGACGGTTTGGTGCGATACCAAATTCGTTAGTCAACATAGACTTCACTGCAACAGCACGGGCTTCAGATAGACGTTGGTTGTAACGTGCTGAAGGACCAGTTTTAGAAGCATGACCTTCTACGCGTGCTGTAGAGTTAGGATACTCACGCATCTTCTCTGCTACTTTAGCGATTTCTGGTTTGTATTGGTTTTTGATAGCTGATTTGTCGTTATCAAAGAATACACGTAGTTCCATTTTCAGTTCATCAGTAATATCTACTGGTACTGGGCAACCGCGCTCATCAACCACTACGTTCATTGGAGTGCCTGGGCATGCATCGATGCTATCAGGTACGCCATCACCGTCAGAGTCAAGATCAGACTCAACAACAACGATTGGTGGAGTTACTACGTTAGGCTCTTCCATTGGTGGAACAGCTACTGTAGGTGCTAAATGACCACCTAGTACGACTTCTAGACCGGCCAAGGCCATGCCTTCCCACCAGTTGTTATCGAAGTTATGAATCGCACGAGCTTCACCACGTAGGCTTAGTGCATCGTTGATACGATACATAGCACCTAGACCTAGGTTACCGATAGTATCTTTAGTTCCTGAAACTAAATTACCTGCCGAATCTTCGATTTCAATTTTAGACTGACCAGCACCAACTAATGCATATGGTTTAAAGGCATTATCAGTATAGCCACTGAACTCTTCAAAACCAATTAAGAAGTTACCAGAAATCATTTCTTGTTCTGTATCGAAAGAACCAGTACCAGTGCTGCTGATAGCATCAGTATTAGAGACACCATACTCAACTTGGAACTGAGTAGAAGGCGTTAGTTCAATACCTAGTGCTGCACCAGTATATAAACCATTTTCTTTATAGAAGTTTTCACCGCTTCCATCATAGTTTTTTAATAGTTCACGTTGCTCATCATCAGCGCCTTCACTGTAATGATAACCAAGTAGTAATGGGCTAATAGTAACACCAGCGTTTGCTGCTAGTGGGGCCGCTGTGATAGCAAACAATGCCAAAGCAATTTTATTTAATTTCATGAACTTCCTCCAAAGGATAATTTTAGTAATGCGTTAAGCAAAACCGCTTCTCAAGATGGCTGAAAATAGACATCATTTACGAATTTGAAATTACAAAGCAAAACCAATTAAGAAGTAGCTTAGCGATTATCAATTCAGTTTACAACTTTTTTCGTTAACCAGCTACACATTATTACACGATAATGTCATAACTAAAACACATTAGCCAACTTAACTTACTGAGAACTAACACACTTTACACTTTTTATCTTTTGCATGTTAGGTCGCAATAGGTGATGAAACGAATCATACCTATTGTTTGGGTTTATTTTAATACAAAACCTTAGTTTTCTCTATTGATAAAACTGCTCATTCACGAATTGAAACATTTTTTGACAGTAGACATATATTTAGTTTATATTTACATTAATGAACATTCTTTCACTATTTAACTAAACACTTGAAGCTTAATGAAATATTATATACATCAATGATCTAGATTACGCATGATGTTGAATGTTAATAGTTAAGTATAAGCTGAACGTTATTATTGATACTAAAAATATTGATACTAGAAATCCTTGCTCAATGACCTCTCATATATTGCCATACCTCTTATATAGGTAGCAGTTCATCATGATGAAATCATATAAAGTCTTATCCGACAGACAAAAGCAATTTCAGCCAAAGAATGAGCGGGGTTTTACTTTAGTAGAGCTGATCGTCACAATCGCAGTCTTAGCTATCCTAACAATGATTGCGACACCTTACATCCTAGAGCAATTAGCACGCATGGAAGCGAAACGTATTGAAAGTCAAATCAGAAATACGCTGACATTAGCAAAAGCTGAAAGTTATATCAGAAGACAAGACTTGCTGGTTTGCCTGTCTAACAACGGTGCTATCTGCGATAGAGACAGTTATAAGCAGTTATTATTATTCTCAGATAGAAACAATAATAATAATTTTGATTTAGGGGTCGATGACCTGCTAGAAGAACAAGCCTTAGAGCCTAAATACAGTACATTATATTTACGTGTGGGAGATAAGCGCCATTACACTAAATTTTGGGGCGATAGCGGTAAGCCGCGCGGTCATTTCGGACATTTCAAATACTGTCCGACCTCTACCTACAATCATACCATGTATCAAATCTCGTTCAGTCAAGGTGGCCGCGTTACTTATAAGCCTAATGCGAGCTACCCTACTGATTGCGGCAAGTAAAAAACGATAAGGTTAAAATAATTAAGCACTTTCATGCATAGCATTTTTCATCATAATCACCGCCTGCTCTAATCCAACAAAGACGGCATCGGCAATAAGAGCATGGCCGATATTTAGCTCATATATACCGTCAATTTGGGCAATCGCGTGAACATTGTCGCGCGTGAGACCATGGCCTGCATTAATCAGCATATTGCTATTAGCATCTTGGGCAGTCCTTACCGCTTGCTTAATCCGCGTAAGTTCAGCATTCATCTTATCGATGTTACCGGCCAAACCTGCCTCAGCATAGGCACCTGTATGTAGCTCAATCGCATCGGCACCGCAGGTTACCGCTGCAGCAATTTGCTTAGCTTCTGGATCGATAAACAAAGAGACTTTAATACCGACTGCTCGTAACTTGGCGATATAATCCGTCAACCAAGGCATCTGCCCTGCGACATCAAGACCGCCTTCGGTAGTCAACTCAGCACGCTTCTCTGGCACTAAGCATACCCAAAATGGCTTGACCTTGCGAGCAATCTCAAGCATCTCAGTCGTTGCGGCAATCTCTAAATTCATTCTTGTGGTCAGCTGCTCAGCAATCTCGTACACATCGGCATCTTGAATATGACGACGGTCTTCACGTAAATGAATCGTGATGCCATCTGCCCCTACTTGCTCACATAACAGAGCGGCTGCCAACGGACTTGGATAGCTAACACCTCTTGCTTGGCGTAAAGTCGCTACATGGTCAATATTGACCCCTAATAGAGGTTTTTTTAAGCTGCTCTCCAAGGTTTCTGTTGAGTTAGCTGCCTGTACTACCGTTGTATTAGTCATAAAAAATCCTTTCAATAATATCCAGATCATTTACTAAAAAGTGGGATATAAAACCTTTATAAACCCTAGGATTGATAGCGCTGTTGCTGCTGCCAAAGCAAACGACTTTGTAATGGTTGGTAATCAAGCAGATGATCAATCAGTTGTCGATGTAAACGCGACCAAGTATTGAGAGTAACAGCAGATATGCCCTCCTCTACCATCACTAAAACCTCACTACCTTTAAAAACTGTTTGCGCTATTGCGTTTTCGTTATTATCGTTATAGACAATCGCTACCAAGCCCACATCAGGCAAGAAGCGATACATGGCATTGGATTCAATAGGCTGATCTAGACTGTCATGTTTCAACGTTAAGGCAAAGCCCAACTCATTAAACAAATAGGTCTCAAACTGGCGCAAACACAAACGCAACTCGTCCGCAGTTAAAGGTTGCTTAAGCTGGTATAGGCTGTTTTGATAGTGTTGCCATAATACTGGCATAGGATCTTCAGTAGGTAGTAGCCGCCATAATATCTCATTCAAGTAAAGGGCAGCATATTGATGTTGCCCACTAATACTCTCGTGGTGCAACGCTTCTGCTAGGTTTGCCTGACTGTCTTCTGGCGCTAAAAAATTGTGTGTTACAGAACCTTGAATTGAGCTTAATGGCGCAATATTAATCTGACTGAATGTTTTTAAATCGCGTTTACCCGTTGCAAAAAGTTGCAGTGGCATAAAGAGCGGCGCGCCTTTTTTGCCAATCCCATGGATAACCCCATGTTG
Organism: Psychrobacter sp. DWR1-2-3; assembly: GCF_049896465.1. Lineage (NCBI taxonomy): Bacteria > Pseudomonadati > Pseudomonadota > Gammaproteobacteria > Moraxellales > Moraxellaceae > Psychrobacter > Psychrobacter sp. DWR1-2-3. The sequence continues at coordinate 14,230 of NZ_JAFCUJ010000010.1, read as the reverse complement.
CTGAGAAAATAAATAGTATAAGGCGCGTTTTTCTTGGTAAGGACGCTGATGTAATAAATAACCGATTAACGCTTCGTTACGCATGGATTATTACCTCAGCAATGATGATATAAATGCATGGCGGCTTGAATATATGACACCATGCCATTTCTGTTAAAGCGCTATTAATATCCCAAACTGGTCAAAGCACGCTCATCATCAGACCAACCACGCTTCACTTTTACCCACAGTGTTAACATGATTTTCTTATCAAACAGCTGTTCCATATCTTTACGCGCATCCATGCCCACTTGCTTGATACGCTGACCTTTATCACCAATGACGATTGCTTTTTGCCCACTGCGCTCGACATAAATGGTCGCATCGATAAAGGTACAAGCTTTACGTGGACGACCAGTTTTTGGGTCTATATGCGCCGCTTCGTCTTTAAAACCATCAATCTGTACCGTTAAATCGTATGGTACTTCATCGCCCGCACTACGCATGATTTTTTCGCGGATAATTTCACTGGCTAAAAAGCGCTCTGAGCGATCGGTAATCTGTTCAGTATCATAGATAGGATCAGCGATTGGCAAATGTGAGGCAATCACTTCTTGCAAACGATCTAAGTTTTGATTTTTCAAAGCAGAAACAGGGACAATATCAGCAAAATCGAAACTGTCACTAAAGGTTTCGATCAGTGGCAACACGCTGCCTTTATCTTTTAAAGTATCGGCTTTGTTAATCACCAATACCACGGTCAGATTGGTATCGCCAAGTTTTTGTAGTGTTAATAAGTCATCGTCGCGCCATTGATCTGAATCAACAACAAATAAGACCAAGTCAACATCAACCAACGCAGATACCGCGGCTTTATTCATGCGCTCATTGATAGCACGTACTTCATTGCGATGAATACCTGGGGTATCAACAAACACCGCTTGCATCTCATCGTTAGACAAAATACCGTGAATACGATGGCGGGTCGTTTGTGGTTTACGCGAGGTGATAGACAGTTTTTGACCCAACAAGTGGTTCATCAAGGTTGATTTACCCACATTCGGGCGACCAACAATGGCGACGTAACCAGTTTTAAAACCATCAGCCATATTTGCATGGTTATTGGGTGAAAAGAACTCTTCAATAGCCGTGTCATTTTCTAGCGCGTTGTCTTCTATTGCGTTATTCTCTAACGTAGCATCTTTTGTGCTATCAACATTTAACTTAGCATCATTTAATCTAGCGTTATTTGATTCAGCATGGTTTTGGGTTGAACTGGTATTGGTGTTTTCGGTCATATTTTTGGCATTATCTTCATTATTTAATGGCAAGTCGTTGTGATTGCTCATGGGTTAATCCTATGGAGGTTGTCATCAGTCACGCCACTTAATTGCTGGTTTGAATTAAAGCGGCATAAATCTGATCATGTTAAGAATATTTGGTATTTCGAATAATCATTTATTGAAACAAGCGAAAACTTAGTATTTAGAAAATTTAGTATTTAGAAAACTGAACATTTAGAAAATGGACTTTAAAAAATTTGTTTGAAACACGTTTGAAAAATTAGCTATGAGCGTTTTTTAGGCTGACCTGGCAATTTATGCAATTGATTAATCATCAGCTCTGCCGCTTTTTGCTCAGCGATACGGCGACTTTCGCCCGATTCAGTAATATCAGGACAGTTATTAATATTTACCTGACAGCGCACCACAAAAATTTGATGCGGGGCATTGCCACGGGTTTCCATCAGCTCATAATGCGGCAAATCAAACTGCTTAGATTGCAACCATTCTTGTAAGCGGCTTTTGGCATCTTTGAGCGCTTTTTGATCATTAACATTGTCAATGAGGTCGCCATACCAAGAAAGCACGCAATCACGGGTAATATCCATATCTTGGCTGTCTAGATAAATCGCCCCAATCAATGACTCGACGGCATCCGCTAGGATAGAAGCACGATTGCGCCCGCCACCTTTACGCTCACCGACTCCCAATATCAATTGATTAGAAAGCTCTAGGTTTTGCGCAATAATAACCAGCGATTCTTGCCGAACTAAAGTTGCGCGCATACGGGTCAGACGACCTTCGTTTTGCGTCGGATAACGGTGATATAACGCTTCACCGACTATCATGCCTAGTAGCGCGTCACCTAAAAACTCTAAACGCTCATAGTTTTTCTTACTATCAAACGAGCGATGGGTGAGCGCCAGCTTAGGCAGACTCAAATCATTAAACACATAACCCAACTTGCGCGTTAATATCGCTAACCGTTGAATAAATTCTGAGCTAATAATAAGCGTGTCATCAGACATGCTACTTTTTTGGTGATTAGGAACCGCCTGAGGATACTGCGAAGTTGGTTTCATGCGTGGTTTGTGATTATCCCTTTTGTTGCATTAATGAATATGAAATATGACGAACTGGTGCTGCATTAAAATCTATTAAATTTATTAAAAAAGTAAATATCAGCTAACAACCTTTGTTTTTCTAAGATGTAGAATGGTCATTATTCGGCTGTGGTTGCATCAATGTCGCCTTCGAAGCGATTAACGATATCGACATTACCAAAAAACTTATTGGTGACTTCATACTGTTTATGAATAGCCAACTGCCCTGTTTTTTTATCCGTAAAGGTAAAAACCTCTTCTGCTTGCGTATCATAATTGGCATTAATAGACAGCTGTTTATTGACACGTTCAACAAACTGTTTGGCTGTTTCTTTATTGGCGTTGGATTCTTTAAGCTGCGCACTTAACGTTTTAGTCAGCTGATAATCACCAATCTGCGCCGGTACGATAGCGACAATCAATTTGGCCGCCACACCCAAAACGATAATGATAAAAACAACACTAGTGACACTAGCACCGCGCTGCGAAGACAAACCAGATAATTGATGCACTATAATACCTCTCAAAGGGTAAATTACTTAAGTTGCTATAGATAAACCGCTAAACGTTCAAAAACCATACTTTTAATCTTACTTAATAACACAGTTTTTAAATCGATATGTCTAAGTCAGTTAGCAGTTTATTAGATAGCCATAATACTAGCACAAACTATTATCGGTAAATCAATCTTTAGCGCATCGATGATATCAATCAATACTACCATTACGTTTAAAGGTCGGTAAGTTAAGACCGGGTGGCTTATGCATCCAGATATAGACCGCTTTACCCGCTAAATTGTCATCAGGAACAAAGCCCCAAAAACGTCCATCAGCACTGCGATCGCGGTTATCACCCATCACAAAGTAATGACCTTCTGGTACATTGATACGCCATTCTGTCCCTTCAGAACTCACTACTTCTGGCGATTCTTGCTGTAAAAATGGCGCATATTGTGCGCTATTCATATCTGGTAAGTAGCGAACCAAGTGTTTGTTGTCCCCTTGAATCTCTTCAAAGTACTGCGCTGCATTTTCTTCTTGTTGACCCATTTGTATAGCATTGTCTTCCGTCAAGACTTGGCCTGGTGCAACTTGTCCTGCTGGATATAACTGTGAGGTCAGCTCAGCATCGGCATCAAAATCTACCGCTTTGGTAGGAACTGGCGTGTCGTTAATCGCTAGCGTACCTTGATTATAACTGACGGTATCACCCGGCAGACCAATGACGCGCTTAATATAATAAATACTTGGATTTTCAGGATAGCGAAACACCGCCACATCGCCATGTTCAGGCGCGCCTGTATCAAGCACCTTATTATAAGTGAGCGGCAGGCGCACACCGTAAGCGTATTTATTGACCGCGATAAAGTCACCGGTGTATAAAGTCGGTACCATAGATGATGAAGGAATATTAAATGGCTCAATCAAGAACGAGCGCACAATTAATACCACCGCTAACACAGGGAAAAAGTCATACGCCCAGCGCACCAGCAAACTTTCTTGACCGCGGCCTCGTGTTTTACGTTGTTTGAGCGTCAGCTTGTCTAATAGCCAAATAATACCTAAACCAATGGTTAAGGGTACTAAAATCAAATTGAAATCAAAATCCATACTTATTTGCCTATTAGCGAGCTACTTATCTGCCAGTCTTTATGATTAATAAATGAGCTATTAAAAAAGATATTAAGACAGATGACGTTTGATCATTTATCGGTGATTTATTCAACTTGCAAAACGGCTAAGAAGGCTTCTTGTGGAATTTCCACATTACCCACTTGCTTCATGCGTTTCTTACCAGCCTTCTGTTTTGAGAGTAGCTTTTTCTTACGCGAAACGTCGCCACCATAACACTTGGCTAGTACGTCTTTACGCATGGCTTTTACGGTACTACGGCCGATAATTTGACTGCCAATTGCGGCCTGAATCGCTACATCAAACATCTGACGTGGAATCAGCTCTTTCATTTTGCCAACCAATGCGTTACCACGGTAGCGTGCTTGATCTTGGTGCACAATCATGGCTAACGCATCGACTTTCTCGCCATTAATCAGCACGTCAACTTTGACCAATTTATCCACTTGATAACGCTCGAAGTTGTAATCCAGCGACGCAAAACCGCGCGAGACTGACTTTAGACGGTCAAAGAAGTCCATGACCACCTCGCCCATCGGGATATCAAAAATCAGCTGTACTTGACGGCCCATAAAACGCATATCGACCTGTACACCACGGCGCTCGATACAAAGCGTCATCACGTTACCCAAGTAATCTTGCGGTACTAAAATCTGACAGCGCGCAATTGGCTCACGGAACTCTTCGATATTATTTGGCTCAGGCAATCTTGATGGATTATCGACATAGATTATTTCGCCGTTCTTCTTTTCAATCTCATAAATAACCGATGGCGCCGTAGTGATTAAATCCAAGTCATATTCGCGCTCTAAGCGCTCTTGGATAATCTCCATATGCAGCATACCTAAGAAGCCACAGCGGAAACCAAAGCCAAGCGCATCAGAAGTATCAGGCTCAAAGAATAATGACGCATCATTAATCTGTAGTTTTTGCAGCGCTTCGCGGAATTTTTCAAAATCGCTAGAATCAACTGGGAACATACCCGAATAAACTTGCGGGGTAATCTGTTTAAAACCAGGAATACGCTCAACGTCAGGAGTTTTAGAATGGGTAATCGTATCACCCACGGGAGCGCCTGCGATGTCTTTAATACCGGCAATGATAAAGCCAACTTCACCGGCTTCTAAAATTCCCGTATCTAAAGGTTTTGGCGTAAAGACACCAATCGAGCTGACCAAATGCGCTTCTTTGGTCGATAAGATATAAATCTTATCGCCTTTTTTGACCGTTCCTTCACGGACACGTACGAGTGAGACCACGCCTAAATAACTGTCAAACCATGAATCGATAATCAATGCTTGGAGCGGCGCATCACGATCGCCAGTCGGTGCTGGAATAAATTCGACCAAGGCTTCTAGCAGCTTATCGACGCCAAGACCAGATTTCGCTGATACGCGCGGCGCATCAACGGCATCAATGCCAATGATGTCTTCAATCTCTTGAATCACACGTTCGGGCTCAACTTGTGGCAAGTCAATTTTATTAAGAACCGCCATTACTTCCAAGCCTTGATCAACGGCGGTATAGCAGTTGGCCACTGACTGTGCTTCTACCCCTTGCGCAGCATCAACGACCAATAGTGCACCTTCACAAGCGGCTAATGAGCGTGATACTTCATAAGAAAAATCGACGTGACCAGGCGTATCAATAAAGTTCAGCTGATAACGCTCACCGTTAGGATGGTCATAAAACAAGGTCACAGACTGGGCTTTAATAGTGATGCCGCGCTCACGCTCAATGTCCATAGAATCGAGGACCTGCGCCTGCATTTCACGGTCTTGCAAGGCACCGCACATCTGAATAAAACGATCAGCAAGGGTCGACTTGCCATGATCAATGTGGGCAATAATAGAAAAGTTACGAATATTGGCTAATGCAGTCACAAAGCGCCTACTAAATAATGGAGGATTGAATAACGAAAATAAATGCTGTCAGATAGAATCAATACAATGCTTACTCATACTTCGTATCAGCCAATACGCCAATACTGTCGTAATAAGTGAAGAGAGTATCGTATCTAAGGTAAAAGCTCATGGCGCTTATCACTACTTACTAACTCAATTGGTCAGTGATTAATACGCGCAGGCATGTGAGGGTATTCTAGCAGTTTTCCACTGTAAAGTAAGGCGATTTTATTAGCAAGATGTTGCGTGATACATGACGGCAATCAAGCATGATTAAAATACAAAAATACTTGCTCATTGAGAAGTAAGATAAAGCTCGCTGAGCTAGACGCCACTTGGCAAAAATCAGGCAAAAAAAAACCAATCACAGAATGATTGGCATTTTTAATACTGCTAGTCTTACTATAAATGGTGGCGATGAAGAGACTTGAACTCTTGACCTCACGATTATGAGTCATGCGCTCTAACCAGCTGAGCTACATCGCCATTTAAGGCTCGGTATAATACCGATAGAGATGACTATCGTCAACCCCTAATTATCGTTTTTTTGCAAAAAATAGGAATTTAATTCAAATTAATGGCAAATATGCATAATACTAACGATAAAAACGAACAATAAAAAAGTTGGTAGACCGATAAGCCGGGTTCTGTCGTGGACGATCATTCCTCTAGGCGTATCATCGCTGATACGCTCAAGCAACCTACCCGCATCGAACGCGGGCCGCGCCATGCCGATGCCTATTTGGTCTTGCTACGCGTGGAGTTTACCATGCCGTGAACTGTTGCCAGCCACGCGGTGCGCTCTTACCGCACCCTTTCACCCTTACCGATAATGTCTTGCGACACTAAAGGCGGTCTCCTCTCTGCTGCACTGGTCGTCAAGTTACCCTGCCCAGCCGTTAGCTGGCACGCTGCCCTATGTAGCCCGGACTTTCCTCCCCTGCGCATCTGTTGCCAGTGTGCAGCGGCGATCGTCTAGTCTACCAAGCGCGCTAGTATAGCAAACCTAAAGGCTGCGTGGGGATGTCTTTTGTGCTTATTTTGATTTTATACCAAATAATTTAAATAATGGCTTAAATAAAATGCTGCGGCAATATTAAATCACCATTTATTTCTTCTTCAAACTTATTTTTAGCTTGGCGTGACAGCTGTAACCAATGGGCATTTGGATAATGTTGCGCTAAGTGGTTTTTTAAATAATCAATCGTGCTATTAGCTATTTGCTTATCCGTCTGGGCAGCACTGTCATGAATATGGTTATAAATGACGCTATGTACCGTTAAGCCACGCGCGTTAATCGCCTCTAAACTAAGCAAGGTATGATTAATACTACCAAGCCGAGCTGATGTGACTAGAATAACTGGATAGCCTTGCTTAGCAATATAATCTAAAGTTAATAGCTGTTCGGTTATGGGTACAAGCAAGCCACCTGCGCCCTCTAATAGCACCACATCGTAGTTTTGTTGTAATTGCTGCGTAGACTTAGTGATGACGTCAGGGTCTAAAACGGACTTGGCAAGTTTCACTGCCAAATGCGGCGACGCCGGCTTCTCATAACGATATGGACAAGTAGTAAAGTCAAAATCACAAGGCTGTAGTGCAATTCCCATTAATTGACGATGAGTAACAATATCATCGGCAATATTCATCTCGCCAGTATCACAATTGACGCTAACACCTGTTTGTACCAGCTTTTGAGTGATGACGTTAATACCTTGCTGCATCAGAGCTTTTGCTATCATGCCTGTGGCATAGGTTTTACCAATATCGGTATCGATACCGGAGATAAATAGCACTCTCATAGCGAGGCTCTATTGGTCGTAGAAATTTGATTCAAGTACGAAGTGACGACGGCTAATAGTGACTGACATAGCATCACCAGTTCATCATCAGTAATGACAAAGGGAGGCATAATATAGACCAATTTACCAAACGGTCGCACCCAAATACCATTGTCAATCAATAAGGATTGAAAAACTGGCATATCAACGGCTGTCTCTAGCTCAATCACGGCAACGGCGCCCAAACAACGTACTTCTTTAACGCCAGCTAACGTCGCTGCAGGGGCGAGCTGTTGTTCCATCACGGCGTGCATATTTGCCGTACACGCTTCGATATCATAGGACAAAATTAAATCAATCGATGCACAAGCAACGGCACACGCCAGCGGATTACCCATAAAAGTGGGGCCATGCATGAGCGCCGGATAAGCACTGTCATGAATGGTATCAGCGACTTTGCGCGTGCATAAAGTCGCAGCAAAAGTCATATAGCCGCCTGTGAGCGCTTTGCCAATGGTCATAACATCAGGGCTAATATTGGCATGTTCGCAGGCAAATAGCTTGCCACTACGACCAAAGCCTGTCGCGATTTCATCAGCAATGAGCAGCACCTTATGCTCATCACACAACTGGCGCAACAGTTGCAGATATTCCGGACTATAAAAGCGCATCCCACCTGCGCCTTGAATAATAGGCTCAATAATGAAACCAGCAAGCTGATCGCTATGTTTAGCAAAAAATGCCGTTAATTCATCACGCTCATTTTGTGTTAGCTCACGCTCAAACCCTAAGGGCGGTGCAGGCACGAAATGCTGCAAAGGTAATTGCTTACCATAGAGGCTATGCATGCCAGCAAGCGGGTCACAAACACTCATTGCATGCCAGGTATCACCATAATAGCCTGATTGTGTCGAGGCAAACTGGCACTTTTGCGGCTGCTTAGCAGCAATTTGATATTGCAGTGCCATTTTTAATGCCACTTCGACGGCAATGCTACCGCTATCGGCATAAAATATCGCATCGAGTCCAGCAGGAACGATAGCAAGCAGTTTTTTACCCAAATCTATCGCTGGCTGATGGGTTAACCCGCCAAACATCACATGCGCCATCCTACCCAACTGTTCAATCATCGCTGCATTTAACTTGGGGTGATTATAGCCATGTACACTCGCCCACCATGACGACATACCGTCAATCAGGCGCGTGCCATCTTTAGTGACGATATAAATACCTTCGGCATGGTCAATAACGATATTTGGATAGGTGGGTGGCAAGCTGGCATAAGGATGCCAAAGGTGTTGCTGGTCGAAGTCGCTGGGTGCAGTATTGACAGTCATAGTACGCTCTCAAACGACAAGCATTTGCTTTCAAAAAAGCGTATGGCAAGTTGAATATCCGTATTCGTCATATTATTCCTAGTGTTTAGCACTTTCGTATATCGATAGCATAATCTGCAACGCATTACTGACCGGTAATACGTTTGTATTTGGCGAGCAAATCACTCTCATTTTCGACATGGTTTGGGTCATGAGGAATGCAGTCAACCGGACAGATGACCACGCATTGCGGCTCATCAAAGTGGCCGACGCATTCGGTGCATAAATCGGGGTCAATGACATAGATATCATCGCCCTCTGAGATGGCTTCATTGGGGCAAGCAGGCTCGCAGACATCACAATTGATGCATTCATCGGTAATTAATAACGCCATAAACTGCTCCTTATTTGCTAGCAGCTGATAATAAATGAGTACATTCGTTGTTTACTACTAAACTCAATATTTTATATCCAGCCAATATTTAACGCTCACTTAATAAATACTCAATTTAACCCCACTCTCAACTTATTTTTCTAAGGTATTGGTTTACTTAGTTTTTAAAATTTCAGTTAAAACAATTAAAATTTTAAATTCTATAAAAATCAAAAGCCTACGATAAGTTGAGATTGGCGTCAATTTAGTAAACGCTCAACTTAGTAAGCACTTAGCTTAGTAAATATTCAGCTTAATACTAGCTGCTGAGTTTTTGTATAAAGGCTTCTGAGACACATGGTGGCACAAACTTGGTCACATCACCGCCAAGCTTGGCAATCTCGCGAATCATCGTTGATGAGATAAACGAGTAATTCTGTGATGGCGTTAAAAATACCGCTTCAAAGTTTTCATCAAGTTCGCGGTTCATATTGGCAAGCTGAAACTCGTATTCAAAGTCTGACATGGCTCGCAGACCACGCAATACCGCCGTGGCGTTCTTTTCGCGCATAAAGTCGACCAGCAAACCTTCAAAGCCAATCACCGACACTTGCGGTAAATCAGCAAATACGGTCTCGACCAAATGAACGCGTTCCTCAAAGTCGAACAACGGCTTTTTATGATGTCCTGAGGCAACCGCGATGACCACCTCGTCGAACAGTTTCGTCGCCCGTTTAACCAAGTCGACATGACCATTGGTAATCGGGTCGAAGGTGCCAGGGTATAAAATCTTAGTATGCAGTTTTGATGAAGTAGCAGAAAGGCTCATAACAGGACTAATATGGTTAATGGTAATGCCCCATATGCTAGCAAATTTTACTCAAACTTAATACTTATCTGCTACATTTGTCCTAACAGCCGATTTACCTTTTCGCCGTCTGCTTTGCTACAATAGTCGGTTCGACTCATCCCTTTTGCTCCGCTCGATTTGCCATGCTCGATATGACAAACCAGCATGACAAAAAAAACCCCTATTAAAGGGTTAGGATGAGGAATAGTTAGACCGGGACACTGTATGTTGAAGCGATACGAGAACAAGATATCCAAAAACAATATATTAAAGTCCTTATGGAGAAATTATGTCAAAAAAATCAAAAAAACCTGACAATCAAATTTGTGCCAATAAAAAAGCTCGTCATGAGTACTTTATTGAAGAGACGTTTGAGGCAGGTCTATCGTTACAAGGTTGGGAAGTTAAGGCCATTCGCGCCGGTAAAATGACCATTACCGAAGCGTATATTATCTTTCGTAATAATGAGGCGTTTTTGTTTGGCGCCCATATTCAGCCGCTGCTCTCAAGCTCAACGCATGTCAGCCCTGATAGCATCCGTACCCGTAAGCTGCTGCTCAATCGCCGTGAAATCGAAAAACTCATGGGCGCGGTCAATCAAAAAGGCTATGCTTGTGTGCCGTTATCTTGCTACTGGAAAAACTCGCTGGTGAAATGCCAAATTGCCCTAGCATTAGGTAAAAAACAGCATGATAAACGTAAAACCCTTAAAGACCGCGACTGGGAACGTGATAAGCAGCGCGGCTTTAAACAGCATTTAGATTAAAAGACGCTATCAGCGATTGATTTTAATCTAATGTAAAAAGGACGATTCAGCATACTGTTGAATCGTCTTTTTTTATTTGGCAAATAAGTTAAATCAATCAATTTAGTGCATCTATTTTCAAACCGTTTGAGCTATTTTATTAAACTGCGACTGCTTATGAGCGCGTCGTAATTGACGGATACCATGCACAATTAAGCAAGCTATACCCAACCAAATCAGACCATAGCTATAAATCATCGCTGATTCAAAAGGATTGCCCAATATCGTAATGGCCAAGATAAATAATAAAGCGGGCTCTATATAACTCATCATGCCATAGACATTGACGGGGAGCATTTGACTGGCATCGACATTGGTTTTCATCGCTAGCACGCTAAGCACACCCAATCCTGTCAGCATCATGATAAAAAAGCCAGAACTGCTAACCAACCCTAAACTACTAGGTGCAATGAATAATAAATAGGCGACAGCAAACGGTGCAAAGATGGTCAAATCTACCAATAATCCAGTAATCGCACCGATACCTTGCAAACGGCGCAAAATATAATAAATAGGATAGCTGCCGCAAACCCATAACGTCGCCCACGATATGCTTTGGGTGCGCACAATCTCACTGCCCACACCGACAGCGGCAAAAGCAACCGCCAACCATTGCAAGCGGCTTAACTTTTCACCAAATAAGACGCAGCCCAATATCACCATCATCAGTGGAAATAGAAAATAACCCATTGCCGTTTGTACGCCTTGGCCATTGACTGGCGCCCACATAAACAGCCAAAACTGACTTAAAAATATCGGCGTTGGCAATAGCAACCATGCCCATTGCTTAACGGTTCGGAGCGCTCTCAACTTATTGATATGCAAACCCAAGCGCCCACTAATCACAAGATAGCCGATTAGCGCTGCCCACATTGCCAGCATCCGCCAGATAAATACTTGCGTCCCAGATAACGGCGCTAAAAAACTGCTATAAGCATAAAGTACGCCAAACAACAGATTTGATAATATCGCCAATGCCACGCCCATGATTAGCGTGCGCTGTTGTTTGCTGCCAGCTGTCCACACCGCAGGCAAAGGCAGACGCGAAATCGTATTTTCTAGTGTATTAGCAAAGACATGAGATAACGTTGAGTGAGACATAATAAACACCGTAAGTATAAATAAACCTTAGATAAACCAATTGCTTTTTATTTTGCTTGCCAGCTTGGATGAATACGGTGTATTTTACGGTGGTGTAACGAGAAACTATCTCTATATAGACATATTTATGAGTAAAATTATCTATTTTATGATTAAATTACGACTATTTTCTTATATTCATAATTTATAACGATAATATTTATAATAGATTTTAAATAATTATGATTTTTTAGAGTTAAATGCTATGAGCCATATTTTAGACGATACCGATAAAGCCATTTTAAATTTGCTACAGGACGATGCGAGCTTACCGTTAAAAACGGTGGCAGAACGCGTGCATGTCTCTATCGCTACGGCTCAGCGCCGCATTCAGGCATTGATAGATAACGGAATAATTACCAAACAAGTCGCTATCGTTGACCCAAATAAGGTAGGTTACGGGCTTACGGCGGTGGTAATGATAGAGATGTCGCGCTCCAATACCTCGATGCAGCATCGATTTGAGCGCTTAATGCATGATCAGCCACGGGTGATGAGCTGTTATGAAGTGTCGGGCGATGCGGATTTTATGTTGATGGTCAATGCCAAAAACATGAATGACTATCATGAATTTACGCGTAATTTACTGACTTACGAGAATAATGTGCGTAGCTTTAAAAGCCAGTTTGTGATGAACTTCACGAAGAGTGGGACAAAGATTTTGCTCGATTAATTTGATGAGAAACGCAGTTTCGCTTTTTAATTAGCTGTAGCTAAGCGGTGATTAAACAAGGTACGATAGCAGTTAAAGTTTAAGAAATTATCAGTATATAAATATCGCTTAAAAACAAAATCCAATCATAGTCAACGTAGACAAGGAAGCCTCACATGACTAACAACACTTTCGCTACCAACAAAAAAAACAATAATGCAGCGCTAAAATTATTCAGCTTAAAGCCATTGAACCGAAAAACACTATATCTAAAAACACTGCTAACAGGCGCATCCCTTGCGGCATTACTCGTAAGCTCAGGTTGCGCAACCAGTTCTTTACTAGAAAGTGACAATCATGTCAGCACTACAAGTACCAAGCAAATCTTATCTGAAGACCAGATTGTGGCCTTTGGTCGTCCTGCGCAGGCATTACCAAAAACGCCAAACGCGACCATGGTCATCGTCGGTGAAAAGAACAGCTATGTGCTGACCCAAGGTGGGACAGAAATGATTGGTTTATTAAGTAATCTGACGCCAAAAAACATCCATGTCGATAACGACATGAGCTTTTTTGTGCCCAATAACGATGGCTATTTTCAGGGTGAAATGAAACTTTCTTACGCCAAATTAAAAGATGAATTCCAGCGCTCAGACTATCAGTTCTTTTTGCAAAATAATGGCCGTGATTGTACTTCAGCCAGCGACCTGCGTATCAACGCTCAGCGCTTTTGCTTTAGCGTTCCTGTTAAAGGTGCTATCTATCCACAAGTCAGTAATTTAAGCTTAATTCAATCTAATTACCGCGCTTTGAGCAAACCTTATATGGTCAGCTTTTATACTCAAAGTCAGCAACAACAAGTGTCTCGTAGTGGTGCCAATACTGTTCAAAAGCTGGTCTTACTGCCTTTTGCCTTAGCCTTTGATGTCGTCACTTTCCCATTCCAATTATTACAGTAGTAAATCTTTCATGCTAACAATGGCCTAAATTAAGAGGGTTTCCAAGTTTCTAGAAATCCTTTTATTGGTATATTATCTTACGCTATCAATAACTTATCGCTTATGAATGCGCCTTAGCTATTTATGTTTTGCGTTATAATTTGGGCAATAGAATTAATTATAGTTATGCCTTCCTTAATATTTTTTTAACCTATTAATATTACTAGGGCACATCCTCACTAACATCTACTCATCAATTGGATTCTTTTGTGTCACTTTTCAAATTAAGATATGTATTAACTTCTTTTTTCATGCTTATCCTAGTGTTATAGTTAAGTCTCTATAAAATCGATACGGCCCATATCATGAAACAGTTTAGGTAGATTATTCTCCATCCACCCTTGGCGTAGAAACTTAGCCTGTGCCCACTTCTTCTCGATAGGGTTCAGATCAGGGCTGTACGGCGGTAGCCAAA
>NZ_JAFCUJ010000009.1:0-85908 GCF_049896465.1 Psychrobacter sp. DWR1-2-3 | reverse complement strand
GAAGTGAAACATCATCGCGCCAATGGTAGTGTGGCTCCGGCCATGTGAGAGTAGGTCATCGTCAGCTCTCTATTCCTGAATCGCCCCTCAACTTAATTGTTGAGGGGCTTTTCTTTGTCTAGAAGTTGCGGTTAGAAGGATTTTTCGAATTAATAAACTGTCTAATAAGAGTATTCATTCAAAATGATTTGACTTCTATCATTATAGCTGCTAATTTTGGATAGTATCTTGTTACAGGTCTATAAGCAGGATGTTTTTGACTTGTAAAAATATCAGTTCTTTTTGACGCGAGATACTTAATCTAAGCTTTATCCTCTTATTGTTGTAATTATCAAAAGGAATTGATAATGAAGTTAGCCCCTCTTTTTTCAATTGGTGCATTGGCAGCAATCAGTTTTTTAGGCTGCTCAAATCAATCTGCTGACACTACTGATGGTTCATCAGCAACCTCTCAAGAAACCACCGTCTTAAGATTTTCACATTTTTGGCCAGCAACATCATCGATTAGTACAGAGGTTTTTGAGCCTTGGGCAAAGCAGATTGAAACAGACTCTAACGGCCGTCTAAAAGTGGAACTTTATCCTTCAGCAGGTCTTGCTAAGGCAGATGTGACTTATGAGTCAGCTGCAAAAGGCACGATAGATATTGGTTCACAAGCACATGGCTATACTAGTGGACGCTTTCCTTTAACTCAGATTACTGAGCTTCCAGGTCTATCAAACTCAGCGACTCAAATGAGCTGTATGCTCCAAACTCTATATGAAGATGGTACTTTAGCCAGCGAATACCAAGATTCACATCTGTTGTTTATGTATGGCGCTGGACCGGGTTCGTTGCATACGACTAATAAGTTGATTCGTACGCCTGAAGATATGAAGGGTATGCGCATTCGTCGTCCTTCTGCGGTTGCTGGTGATATCATTGAAAGTGCGGGTGCCTCACCAGTAGGGTTGCCTGCCAATGATATGTACACCTCTTTACAGCGCGGTGTTGTTGATGGTTTGAGTTTTCCTTGGGAAGCTGTCACTGCCTTTAAAATCGATGAAATTACCAAATACCATACCAATATTCCTTTTTATAGCTCGGCTCTTATGGTCACTATGAATAAAGAAAAATATGAAAGCTTACCTGACGATTTAAAAAAGGTACTGGATAAAAATTCAGGGATGGCGCTTGCTAATAAGGTCGGTGAAGTATTTGATAAGCATGATGACATGGCAATAAAAGCAGCTAGAGACAAAGGTGATGAAATTGTTGAAATCCCTGATCCACTGAATGATCCTAACTGGAAAGGACCTCTTGAAAAAGGCACCAAAAAATATCTTGCTGATGTCAGTGCTCTAGGTTTAGATGCAAATGGTGTTTATGCTAAAGCCAAAGCCGCCAGTGCAGCCTGTAAGGTCTAACCTAAAGGAGTGGTTGTCACATGGCATTTTTAGTCAAACTTAGCACCCTTATCTCACGGTTATGTCAGCTTATAGGTGGTATCAGTCTAATTATTATTGTACTGGTCACCATGTTGGATGTTATCGCACGCTATATCTTCAAGCTCACTGGAGGTGAGTTTGGATTTACGGTCAAAGGCAGCGTTGAGATTGTCTCTTACTTTATGCTTTTTGCTCTACTCGGCGCCTTTGCCGCTTTTGTTGAACGCTCACAAATCATTGTAGATGTATTCACCCAAAAAATGTCAAAAGCTGTTAAAGGTTACATGATGGGCACCTTTATGATGGGTTTTTTCATCATCGGTATCGTGTTCGCATGGGGTCTTTATGAGAGCGCTTTTGATGCGATAGAGTACGGCAAAGTCACCCAAGACCTTCGCATCTCCATGATGCCCATCTACGCTATCAGTGCCTTCTTAAGCATTTTACTTGCCATTCGGTCATTGATCGAATCCATTAATATTTTTAAAACAGGCGAGTTCTTTGACGCTGAGGAGACAGGCGCATGAGTCCAGAAATTATTGGTGCCATTGGTTTGTTATGTATGATTGCGATGGTTATGCTACGTGTTCCTGTTGCACTTGCGATGTTAGGAGTGGGTCTGGTTGGTTTTGGTGCCGTGACTGCACCTATTGGTGCCGTACAGATGCTCAAAGACTTGCCGGTTGATGTTTTGGCAAAATATGATTTTAGTGCCATTCCGTTATTTATTCTAATGGGTGTCTTTGCTTCTCATTCAGGTATGGCAGGAAAACTGTTTGATGCGACCCGAACTATCTTTGGTGGCGTAAGGGGCAGTCTGGGAATTGCTGGGATTGGCTCGTCCGGTATTTTTGCCTCTATCTCAGGATCGTCATTGGCAACGGCGTCTACTATGACTAAAGTGGCATTGCCACAAATGGAGAAGTACGGTTATCAACCAGGTTTCGCATGCGGTATTTTAGCCGCTGGTGGTACTTTGGGAATCATGATTCCACCCAGTATTGCGCTACTGGTCTATGCTATCTTAACTCAGCAGTCAGTCGGCGATATGTTTATCGCTGGTTTCTTGCCGGGTATTCTTGGTATGGTGATGTATTCAATCACGGTGATGATTATGGTGCGCTGGAAGCCCCATTTAGCACAGCGCGGAGAAACTACTTCTTGGAAGCAAAAGTTACTCTCTTTGACAGGTCTGATTCCTTTTAGCTTTATCTTTATTGTGATTATTGCTGGTATTTTCTTTGGGTTATTTACCCCAACAGAAGGGGCGGCGGTTGGTGCTTTTGTATCATGGGCTTATGCCTTTGCTAAAGGAATGCGCATAAAAGGGTTGAAGCAATCATTGATTGAGACGCTTGCTCTCTCTGCCGTGGTTTTCTTTATGCTGCTTGGGGCTGAAGCGCTTGGCTATTTTATCTCAGTATCGCGCCTGTCTTATAGTTTGGCTACGTGGATTGGTACATTGGCAGTTAGCCCAATGGTGGTACTGATTTGCATTCTAATCATGTACTTTCTTTTAGGGCTATTTATGGATGCCCTAGCGATGCTGGTAATTACTATTCCAGTGGTATTCCCAATTATTGTCGCCTTGGGTTATGATCCAGTTTGGTTTGGTATTATCGCAGTACTAACGGTAGAGCTTGGGTTAATCACACCGCCTATGGGTATGAATATTTTTGTCATTAAAGCAATGGCACCGCATATTAAGTTATCCGATATGTTCCGAGGTGTCGCCCCCTTTATTGTCTCTGATTTGGTTCGATTGGTTCTTTTAGTAGCATTTCCGGCGATATCTTTGGTGTTGTTAAATTAGTATCAAAAGTACAAGCTTATATAAAAGGCTTTATTTAAGTTTGTCTGAGTCAGTAAATAAAAAATAGAAGTTTAATTTTATAGCCATATTATCACAATGATACTATGGCTTTTTTATGCATTACTACTGGGGTAGAGGCCATCGATATGACGGCGTTAACATAATGGGTCCCGTTATTATGGGTAGTAATGGCTATAGAATAAAGAAAGAATATTTTGATATTACCTTAAACTTTGATTCAGTTAGGTTTATGTTGATGAGACTACAAATAATATTGAAGTCAAAACAATAATAACAGACTCATATCTAACCCCCTTTGACTTATGTTAAAGAGGCTTTTCTTTGTCTGCGGGTTGGGGTTAAAAAACTATTTTACATATCCTTAATACATAACTTAACAGCTAGGTATTGTTGAGATGGCTTATTAAAGCTATGATTATTACAGTTCATGTTATCGATGCAGGATTACTAGAGAAGCATGGGCTTTTATAAATGAACTTAATATCATAAAAATTAATAATCACAAGGATGAGATGATTATGACTATTGCAAAGAATATTGAAGTAAGCAGCACCTCAGAAACAAGTTTTGAAGACGCTATTCAAAAAGGCGTGGCGCGTATCGCCAAAACCGTTAACAATGTTCAAGGTGCTTGGGTAAAAGAGCAGAAAGTTGGTATTACCGATGGTAAAATTAATAAGTATCATGTCATTATGATTGTGAGCTTTGTCATTAATGAAGATACCGACCTTAGTTAATTATTATTAACAGTGCCAAATTACTTATAAACCTGATTTATTAAAAAATAAAAAGCCTGTGTATGCAGGCTTTTTTTATGTCTTTTAACCCGTCATAAAACAAAGATTTACTCATAGAAATTTCTTAACATTATAGATTGCAGTAGATATAGTAAACTGGTCGTTTGATATTTTTAACATGATTTTTTTAACAAAGTTTTTATAAATAGAGAAAGCTATGGCAGTTGATTTTACCAATACCTTGATCGTTGCGATATCAGCAACCGCTTTATTTGATTTATCAGAGTCTGAAAATCACTTGATAGCATTATTGCAGCAGCGACCTAGCGAGGCGATTAAAGAGTTCCGTGACTATATGGCTGAACGCGAGAATGATTCGCTCAGCATTGGAGCCGGCTATCCGCTTATTAAAGCATTGTTAAATTTGAACAATTACTGCCATGATTGCGAAGCGCAGGACGCAGGTATCGAGACGCCATTGGTAGAAGTGGTTATCGTCTCAAAAAGTAGCCCTGATACAGGTATTCAGGTGCTTAATGCAATTCGTGAACATGGTTTAACCATTTCTCGCTCGGTATTTATATCCGGAAGCCCTATAGCGCCTTATATTAAAGATTTTAATGTGGATTTGTTTTTGACCACCAATCGTGATGACGCTCAGCAAGTTGCTGATGCCAATATTTGTGCCTGTGCGATATTAGATGCCACACCAGTAAATACCTATGAGCTCGATACTAAGCAGCTGCGTATCGCATTTGATGGTGATGCGGTATTGTTTGATGATTCAGGTGAGCTGCTTTATAAACAAAAAGGGTTGCAGGCTTTTCATGAGCGTGAAGCCGAAATGCGGGATTTACCGATAGAAAAAGGACCTTATGCAGAGCTGTTGATTAAGCTGTCAAAAATGCAAGAACGTTTGCCTGCAAGCTTGCATATTTCTCCCATGAAGATAGCGTTAGTCACTGCCCGTAATGCCCCTGCGGACTTACGGGCGATTAAAACGCTACGTGATTGGGGGGTTGATCTCGATATGGCGTTTTTTTTAGGTGGACTTGAGAAAACATCGGTGCTAAAAACCTTTGCGCCGCATATTTTCTTCGATGATTCAGTTAAGCATATCGATGCTGCTCGTAGTTTTGTGCCGACCGCGTTAGTACCTTATCATTCGACCTCGTTACTTCATGCCAATAGTATTTTGACGGCTGATAAAGACGCGTCGTTATTGTCATTTAAACCTGTAGAGAACCCACTTGTTTCTGTCAGTCGTTGATAGTGTTTTTATAAAATGTAGCGCTTGCATAAAATTAAGAGGCTTAAAAAGGTAATACCTAATATGAATTGGCAGCAATTACTCACCTTGGTGATGGAGCGGATTAAGCAAGTCATCGGCTTATATGCGTTTGTGCTCATACCCATGTGGGGCATGTATGTGCTGAATGAAGCGGTGTTTTTTGGTCTATGGAATATTTTTGGTATTGTGCCACGAGCATTAGACGTTGGCAGTATGATTGGAGTTTTTGCATCATGGACGATGCACGGTAATTTTTCCCATTTACTTGGCAATACCTTGACGCTATTACAAATTCTGTTTTTGTTTGGGCTGTTTGAAAATAATGCTTATCGTACGGTACTCAAATTAATCGTGGCGTCAGGATTGGTGACTTGGGTGCTTGGCTCACCTTCTTCTATTCATATTGGCGCGTCGGGGCTGTGTTTTGCGATGCTTGGGTTTATGATAGGCGGCGCAGTATTTGCAAGGCGCTGGGGCTACTTATTGGCTTGTATCGTGATGGGTACGGGCTATTGGTTGACTATTAAACAAGGTTTAATGCCGCAGCAAGGTATCTCATTTGCGGCGCATTTTGGTGGGCTATGCGCCGGTTTGTTGTTGGGTGCCAATTCTAAGCACGCCTATACCAGAGTAAATAATCGTCGTTAATTTTATTTTAGGCACATATGTTAAGACAGCCTGTTCAATCAAGTACAGTGATATTTATAAATAAGTTTGTAAAACCCAATAAGTGGGTTATTTCTTATTGATACAAACATTGATATATAGCGGGTCGCTCTTTTCTAAAGCTCGCCACTTGGTGGTTTGCTTTACATGCTCATCGATACTCAGGTTACTGCCTTTTTCTTGCAACACATAGTCTGCACGGGCAGGGGCGGCACAGTCAATCACTTGTGGTACTTGCTGCACACTTCTACGTCTTTCAAACAAATATAAATTCACCAAGTAAATATTTGGCGCATCGGCGTTGGCACGAGCGTGTCCGCTATCAGCGGCGATAAAGCGTAATGTTTGTGGTTTAACATATGACCAAGGGCGAAACCACGTGCCTTCTTCAACTTTTTTGACCACATGGACACCTTCAGGAAGCTGTGCGACCTGCTGACCAAACCAGCTATATTCTTGGCTTATTTGAAAGCCAAAGATACCGATGGCACCAAATAATGGAATAAGCCATCTTGGCGCTTTTTTACCGGCAAGTTTACTCAGGTGAGTGATAACCAATGCTATCCCAGCCAAACCAAACCCAGCGGCTATGGTCGCGATAAACTCAAAAAGCATAAGACTTTTCCTTAACGCCATTAGCGCATTTAATACCAATTATTAAAAACAAATCTACGATTACAAGTATGTTAAGTACATTTATTATGTCATTTATACTCATGATTCTCATTGTTTTTACTTTTAAGAGCGATGGATAAAAAAATCACTCACAAGCAGCTGCTGCCTGTGAGTGATATATTATCGTAAAAAAGTACTTATCATTTGCACATCATTTTTTAGCTTGTATCGAAGCTTAGTGATCGATTGCGCCGCCAGCGCCGCGTGGCGAACGTACGCTTTCAACCAACTCTTGGATATGGGCTGGTGGTGGTGCAGTCGCATAAGAAACAGCGAAGGCAACGATAAAGTTCAATAGTGCACCAATCGCACCAAACGATAGTGGCGAGATACCAAATAACCAATACTCTTCGGTATCAGGGAAGTTTGCCGTACCCGTGATAAAGAACCAGCCTTTAAAGACAAAGATATAAACCAAGATACTAATCAAACCTGTGAGCATACCAGCGATGGCGCCAAGGTTATTAATACGCTTCGAGAAAATACCCATCATCAATGCAGGGAACAGTGATGCACCCGCAATACCAAAGGCTAATGCTACGACCTGTGCGGCAAATCCTGGGGGGTTAATACCGAGCCATGTCGCAACCACAATCGCGATAGCCATCGTGATACGCGCGACTTTTAGCTCGCCTGCATCAGTGATGTTTGGATTCAGGTTACGCTTGATTAAGTCATGACTGATCGCAGATGAGATTGCAAGTAGTAGACCAGCTGCCGTTGAAAGCGCTGCTGCCAAACCACCGGCGGCGATAAGACCGATAACCCAACCTGGTAGCTGGGCGATTTCTGGGTTAGCCAATACCAAGATATCAGCGTTGACGTCAAGCTCGTTACCTGCCCAGCCTCTATCAACAAACACACCATCACGCTCTAAAGCATGCTCAGCTTTTGCTTCTTCAACCGTCGTAGTAGCGGCAGCAACATCACCACCGTCAGCGGTAGCCGCAGCCAATGCTAGCTCTGCTGCACCAAGTCCGCTATCGCTATATAACTGAATACGACCATCGTTATTTAGATCGTTATATTTAATAAGACCGGTATCTTCCCATGTTTTCATCCAATCTGGACGTTGATCATATTCGATCGCAGGGGCATCAACACCTTGTGGATAAATGGTATCGATTAGGTTTAAACGTGCCATCGCACCTACTGCCGGAGCAGTAAAATAAAGTAGTGAGATAAATACCAAGGTCCAACCAGCTGTCCAACGCGCGTCAGCAACTTTAGGAACCGTGAAGAAGCGAATGATAACGTGCGGTAAACCCGCGGTACCAATCATCAGTGATAAGGTAAACAGCACCATGTTTAGCTTGTTCGGCACGTCAGCGGTATAAGCGGTAAAGCCTAAGTCGACGACGATTTGGTCAAGCTTGGTTAGAATAGGAATGCCTGCTTCAACATGGTTTGAGAATAAACCAAGACCTGGAATCGGGTTACCCGTTAATTCAAGTGAGATAAAGACGGCAGGGATGGTATACGCAATCATTAGAACCACATACTGCGCAACCTGCGTGTAGGTAATCCCTTTCATACCACCAAGTACGGCGTAGAAGAAAACCACAACCGCCGCAATAATCAGACCGGTAGTATTATCAACTTCTAAGAAGCGTGAGAATGCCACACCAGCACCGGTCATCTGACCGATAACATAAGTGGTTGAAGCAATAATCAAACAAACAACGGCAATCATGGCCGCAGTCTTAGAATAAAAACGGTCCCCGATAAAATCAGGAACCGTGAACTTACCAAATTTACGTAAGTAAGGTGCTAGGAGCATGGCCAGTAGTACATAACCGCCTGTCCAGCCCATCAAATACGTTGATGCCGCATAGCCGCCGGTTGCAATAATACCTGCCATCGAGATAAATGACGCCGCACTCATCCAGTCAGCGGCGGTTGCCATACCATTCATAACCGGATGTACACCGCCGCCAGCAACATAAAACTCACTGGTCGAACCTGCACGTGCCCACCAAGCAATACCGAAGTATAAAGCGAATGATAGACCTACAAAAATAATATTAATCGTAAATTGACTCATAGGACTATTCCTCGTCTACACCATATTGTTTATCTAGTTTATTCATGCGCCATGCATAGAAGAAGATTAAAGCGATAAAGACGATAAGAGCCCCTTGTTGTGCAAACCAAAAGCTTATATCGGTACCGCCTACTCTAATACCTGACAATAATGGACGTAGTAAGATGCCAAAACCATAAGAGACTAAGGCCCAAATGACAAGGCTAACTTTAATGAGACGGAGATTGGCACGCCAATAACCTGATGAATCGTTGTGGTTCTCCATAGGACAACTCCTTTTGTCTAATATAAAAAAAGGTCACTGATTTGAGTCTGACAAGTCATTTTGCTTTAGTGTTTGTGCTACTACAAAAAGCAGTGTGACACTCAGTCCATCTTATAACCATAAAAACGGTAGACGAACGGCTAAAGCAGAATGATCAATCAGGATAAGTAACCCAAAATTATCAACATATGAGCAAATTTTTTTCAATGCTAGCGATACATACACTGATGTTAAGTTGCTGGGTACGACGACAGCATAAAATTTGCAGGATAAAATCAATATAAACCGGTTAAGAATTCATTCTTTCTTTATCTATTAACAGAGATGAAGAAGTTTTTATTAAATTAAGCGGATATAAATAGTAATATTTAAATAGGAAGGTCGGTATTGGCTGACAATCCTCTGTCTTATCATTCATATCATCTTCCCGATAATATGGCTTCAATACTTCAAAATTATTCATTCCAGTAAGTATTGCAAGCATTTTTTATAAACTTATTAGGAATATATACAATATTGACTTAATTAACAATAAATAAATTTTATTTACTTTATGTAACTAAATATTTGTTCCATAGAAACTATAGTATAACTTATGTTAGTAAAAGTTAATAAATCTCCTGTCTCTAATAGAATAGCCTACTAACACCTTATTAACGTTAAGGATTTATTCTTATGGCTATATTAATAGCTATAAGTTAAAAATAGCATTTATTTCAAAAATAAGCATCAAGAACTCATAAGCAAACGTTATATTGCCAAGTTTTTTTATAATAAATAAGCGTTATATAAAGATAGTCATACTTTCATCACTATGAATCAGTCTTAAAAGTTTTTCATTATTTTTTATTTATAACAATAGATTTTTTATTTAAAGTATTTTACTCGTCAAAAGTTTATAGATATTAAAGTTTCTAAATAAAGGATTGAAATAGTTAAATAATCGCCAGTCAGTTAAAATACGCCAACATGATATGGGTGATTTCATTGCCACTTTATTGCTTAGCTTTCCAGTACTGTTAGAGAGGTCAGGAGAGAACAAAGCGTCATAAGAGGGTAGACAGTCACATTAATTAATAACATATGTTAAAAATATAGAAAGTCAGTCAGGGAAATATAGTATGAATGAAGGCATAGCAGGTTGGTTTAATAGCATCGTTAATTACGGTGTTAGTATTATTTGGGGTAATAATGATTGGTTAATCGCCAGCAATCCGTGGTATGGCTTGTTGATGTTTGTCTTGATTGGTGCCGGTCTTTATTTTACCGTTGCTACGCGTTTTATTCAATTTCGTCACTTCGGTCATATGTGGCAATTATTACGGGTGTCAAACCAAGGGCGTAAAGATGGTGGTATCAGCTCGTTTGAGGCGCTGATGACTTCACTGGCGGCGCGCGTCGGTACGGGTAACTTGGCAGGGGTTGCCATTGCTATCTATCTTGGTGGACCAGGTGCCGTATTTTGGATGTGGATGACGGCGATCGTAGGGATGTCGACCAGTTTTATCGAGTCAACCTTAGCGCAAGCCTATAAAGTGCCGCACAATGACAATGTTTACCGCGGTGGACCGGCTTACTATATTGAAAAAGGTTTGGGTAAACGCTGGCTTGCGATATTTTTCTCGCTTTGTTTGTTGGTTGCTTTTGGTTTGGCATTCAACGGCGTGCAGTCAAACACGATTGCGCAAGCGACCAATGAAGCCTTTGGTATCCCAACATGGATGACAGGTTTGGTATTGGTGCTACTGGTTGCGCCAGTGGTATTTGGTGGTTTGCGTTCGGTTGCGCGTATCGCGGGTAAAATCGTGCCCGTCATGGCGATTCTTTATATCTTATTGGCGCTTTATATTATTGTTACTAACTTTAGCGAATTCCCAGCGGCGATTGCCTTGATTGTAAAATCGGCCTTTGGCTTTGAGCAGGCAGCGGGCGGTGTGATTGGTTATGGTATTGCGCAGGCAATGATTAATGGTATCAAGCGCGGTCTATTTTCTAACGAAGCCGGTATGGGCTCAGCGCCTAATGCGGCAGCAACGGCAAAAAGCCATCCTGATCATCCAGCAGTGCAAGGTTTTATGCAAATGCTGGGTGTGTTTATGGATACGCTGGTTATCTGTACCGCAACCGCTGCCATTATTATCCTCTCTGGCGTCGTCGACCCGAGTGTCGAGCAAGAAGGTATTCAGTTAACCCAGTTAGCATTGTCGCAGTATGTGGGCGATATGGGCGTGATTTTCGTCGCGATTGCTATTTTCTTTTTCTCGTTTACCTCTATCATCGCCAACTACAGTTATGGTGAATCTAATCTTGAATTTATCTCTGGTGAGAAAAATGCCAAGGTCATGATCATGATTTTCCGCTTTATGGTTTTGGGCATGGTGTTTGTCGGCGCAATTGCGAGCTTACCTGCGATTTGGAACTTCGCTGACTTATCGATGGGTCTAATGGCACTCGTTAACTTAATAGCGATTTTAATCTTGTCACCAGTTGCGCTGCGCATATTGCGTGATTACGAAAGACAAATCAAAGAAGGTAAAACGGGCGATCAAATCAAATTCAATCCCGATGACTTTGTGAAATTAAAAGATGAAGCCAATCGTGATGCGTGGACTGACTAGCCTTTATTAGTGAATCAAGAAATTGAGCCATTAAAGTTATAAACATTAAAAAACCGCCCTTATCATTAAGAGCGGTTTTTTTTATTAAGCTATATTTATCTCAAGCATGGTTTACATGTTTGGATAGTTAGGACCGCCGCCGCCTTCTGGCGTCACCCAAGTAATGTTCTGTGACGGATCTTTAATATCACAGGTTTTACAATGGACGCAGTTTTGCGCATTGATGACAAATTTAGCGCCTTCGGCATCTTTTACCACTTCATAAACGCCAGCTGGACAATACAGACGCGCAGGCTCAGCATATAGTGGTAAGTTAATAGAGATAGGCACTGTTGAATCAGTCAATTTTAAATGCGTTGGTTGGTCTTCAGCGTGGTTGGTATTGGAGACAAATACTGACGATAATTTATCAAATATCAATTTACCATCTGGCTTGAGGTAAGTTGGCTGGTAGGCATGAGCCGCACGTTCTAGCTGATCGTAGTCAGGAAGATTGTCATGTAGGGTAAATGGCATTTTACCTTTCAACAAGTTGTGCTCGATAAAGGTAAACGCGCCGCCCATAAACAGACCCATGCGATGTATCGCAGGCGAGAAGTTACGCGACTCGTAGTTGTCTTGGTACAGCCATGACTCTTTATACATAGTGGTATAAGCCACTACCTCGTCATGCTCACGACCAGCTTGTAATGCTTCGAAAATTGCCTCAGCAGCTAGCATGCCTGACTTCATAGAAGTATGCGTGCCTTTAATCTTCGCAGGGTTCAAGAATCCAGCATCATCACCGACCAACACGCCACCTGGGAAGGTGAATTTTGGTAATGAGTTTAAGCCACCTTTGGTCAACGCACGTGCGCCGTAAGAGATGCGCTTACCGCCTTCTAGTACGTTTTTGATGACAGGGTGGGTTTTTAAGCGCTGCATCTCATCGAATGGCGACATATATGGGTTGTGGTAAGACAAATCAGCGACAAGACCGAAGCTTACTTGGTTGTTCTCATCGAAATATAACCACCAACCACCAGTAGAACCTGTCTCAGTCAATGGCCAACCAAGACCGTGCATGACCACACCTTGCTCGTGTTTTTCAGGTGCAACTTCCCACAGCTCTTTTAGACCAATACCGTAATGCTGAGGGTCAGAGTCTTTATCAAGACCGAAACGACTGATTAAGCGTTTGCCCAAATGACCGCGGCTACCTTCAGCGAAGATAGTGTACTTGGCAAGCAGCTCGTAACCAGGCTCAAAGCTGGCCTTGGCTTCGCCACTGGCAGCCACACCCATATCGCCAGTCAAGATACCACGTACTGAACCGTCATCGTTGTATAGAATGTCAGCCGCAGGGAAACCTGGGAACATCATGACTTCAAGCTCTTCAGCCTGTACAGCCAACCAACGAACCACATTGCCTAATGAAACAATATAGTTGCCATTGTTGTGCATTGGGGCTGGAATAAGAGGGTCAGGAACCTTGGTTGAACGAGTGGCTGAATTCAAGTAGTAGAAGCGATCTTCAGTGGCTGGCACGTTTAATGGTGCGCCTTTTTCTTTCCAGTCTGGTATCAGCTCGTTTAAAGCACGTGGCTCGATGACAGCGCCAGATAAGGTATGCGCACCGAACTCAGAGCCTTTTTCGACCACACAAACCATAAACTCATCGTTACCAGCTTCGATAGCGAGCTGACGTAGACGAATGGCGGCAGACAAACCGGCAGGACCACCACCGACGACAATAACGTCAAATTCCATCGACTCACGTTCGATTTCAGGCTCTGCGGCGACTGGTTCTACGACAGGCTCAGGTGTTTCTTTTAACACAGGAGCGTCTACCACAGAAGCAGCAGCTTCTGTCGCTTCAACTTCAGCGGCTTCTTCAGTCGTGGCGACTTCTTTAGCTTCTACAGCTGCCGTTTCTGCTACTGGTGTATCAGTATTTACGGTATCGCTACTTACGATGTCACTATCAACGACTGGCGTTTGATTGTCTTGCTCTTGCATACCTACTCCTAAACTTGTAGTGGCTTATCTCAGGGCATCATTAGCTTAACAATTGAATAATAAGGCTTGCGGCGCTAACGTTACTCAGACATATGGCTGCCCGATAAAAACTGTCTTTGCGGCATCAATTGACGACGTTAAGATTAAAAATATCCGATATAAAAAATATCAACCTACAACGTAAAATGTGTCATTAATACAACACCCACTGAACCATTTGAAATAAAAAATCGTTACTCATTATAAAAGAAAAGTCCTACAAACACGATACGCATTTCTGGGCATCAATGTTAAGGTAAGAATGACTGAGTAGGGGTACAATGACGATAGGCTTTCATCATACCCGAAACTAAAATTTATAGTAATAACAGATTTGCCAAACTTTGATTACTAAATAAAGGATTGTATGATGAATGATAACAATAAAAGTGTCGATATCACTGCTGAAAATAACGCTCAAGCCCCAAACGATATAGCGTCCGAGCTTAAAAATATGGATGCGCTTAGCCAGTATTTTAAGTCGGCAGCCGGCATACGTGAAGGACGCGCCATACCGCCTCTTGAGAAATGGCATCCTGAGCAAGTAGAGGATATGGACTTGATCATCAAAGCCAATGGCGAATGGTGGCACGAAGGCGTGCACATGACCCGGCAGTCATTAGTCAATTTATTTGCCACTATCTTATGGAAAGAGGAAAATGCTGGCAAGGTTGAGTACTTTTTGAAGACACCTGTGCAAAAGCTGCGTATTCAAGTAGAAGATGCACCATTATTGATTAACGATGTCGGTATCGTTGATGAAGACGATAAGCGCTGGCTGGAATTTACCACCACCACGGGCGATGTGGTGCGTTTAGATGATGAGCATACTATTAGTCTGCGTGCTTATATACCTGAAGACGATGCTAATAATATTGATGCCAGTAATATTAATGCTAGTAATATTAATGCTAGTAATATTAATGCTAGTAATATTAATGCTAGTAATATTAATGCTAGCAATATTGATGCTAGCAATATTGATGCTAATGATAAAAACGAAGAAAATAAACCCTTAGAAAGCGATACCCAAGTTCGTCCTTATATGATGGTACGAAATAACTTGCACGCGCTGATTGGGCGTAACTCCTTTTATCATTTAACGGAAATTGGGGAATTGACAGAGCGTGATGGTGAGACGATACTAACGCTGCAAAGTGGCGGTAAGTCCTATGCATTATCAATGCCATTCAGTTAAGCATAAAACATATTTAGCATCCGATAATATTTAACATCTATATAAAAACGGCGGTAAGATAGCAATGAAAATTGCCGTAAAAGCAGCTCCAAACAATACAAGCTATGAGAGCCTTGATACAGCCTCACTGATATTTACCAATCATAATACGAATATTAAAAAGGTTATGTCGAATAATAGCGTGATAAATAATGCGGCTAAAAATGATCGCAGCGCGCCAATAGGCTTGTTTGATTCGGGCGTTGGAGGGTTGTCGGTTTATCTACACTTGGCTCAGCAATTACCGCATGAACGTTATGTTTATTATGCCGATACCTTGCATGTGCCGTATGGCAATCGCGATAGTGAAGATATTAAGGCTTTGACGCTGACAGCGGTAGAATGGCTATACCAACAAGGCTGCAAGCTTATCGTTATCGCCTGTAATAGCGCCTCAGCTTATGCATTAGAGACCGCCAGACGCTGTTATCCGCAGCTGCCTATTGTCGGTTTGGTACCTGCTTTAAAACCTGCGGTCTTAGCCAGTAAAACCGGTCATGTCGCGGTATTAGCAACGAAAGCGACTTTAAATGGGACGTTACTTAACGATGTCATCACTAACGTTGCCAGCCCCCATGCCACCAAAGTAACCAAGTATTTTGACCCAAAATTGGTTCCGTGGGTCGAGTCGGGTATGCCAAAAGACAGTAAAACCGCTCAGGATTTACGCCAACAATTACGCCTATTCACCCAAGATGGTATCGACCAGTTGGTATTAGGCTGTACCCATTATCCCTTTTTTAAAGCGTTTTTACGCCAAGAGATTGCAGAGCAGCAATTAGCGATACAAATTGTCGACTCAGGGCAAGCAATCGCTGAGCGTGTCAAGCAACTGTTGTTAACAAACCAGTTGTTGGCGTTGCCCGCCGAGGTTGCAGCTGATGAGGCGTTAAAAGATAAGGCAACAAGGGTGAATCTATCGCCGCCATTGACCTTTTATGCGACTAAATATGATGAGAAGTTAGGTGTAGTGATACAGCATTTGTTAGGTCCGCAGACTGATATACACTATTACCTTTCGCCTTAAGTGGCTTTGTTTTATCCTAAGAAGCGTTTTTTATCTACTCAATAATCAGCTAGCTGTTATAATCCCGCAATATATTAATGGAATTAGTAATAAACTAAACGTATCTCAGTAATATTGTGCTAGGCTAGTATTTGCTAAACAGAATATTTGAGATGCTCCTGATTTCGTTAGCAATTTATTTAGCAATTGATATGACTATTATTTAGATGACCACCATTTGTATCACTACCTAAGCTTAGAGGTGATTGTGCCAAACCGTCGCTATCATATTCACGTCATATGCGCTGACAACGACCAACTGTTGGTTTTAGACAGTGTGGCGATGTTTTTTCAAGCCCGCGCATTTTTAACTTATGACGTTTCTAGCAAATTACCGAAAGCGTCGTTATATGGGCGCCAGTGTATCGATGCCTGTGATTATGCGCTGATGATTATCGGTGATAGCTATGGTACGGCGCAAAATACCGGTGTTAGTCAAATGCATTTGAGCTACCTCAATGCCAAAGCCAAGCTCAAACCCTTGCTAATCTTGGTTAAGAGCCACCATAATGAGGTCAATATCAGTCGGCAGCTGCAAGAATTCACCAATATGGTGACCAAAAAAGCCGATAAGATTTATTATTATGAGACCGAAAACGATATCGAGCAGCTGCTTATTCAAGCCTACTATAAAATGGTCGCCAATCATGGGGTAGAGGATGGCTGGGTAAGAGTCAGTGACGAGCTGATGAAAGCGAATAAATCGGCACTTACTGAAGAGATGTCTGCTAGCTTTTCGACCAATAGAGGGTCTAAACAAGCTCAAGAACATCCAGTTATTATTAATCACCTTACCGCTGATAGTGTCAGTAAACCCATCATACTGACCGAAACTTTTGAGGTTCAATATAAAGCGCAAGCTTATGAGGGTGGTAATTTAACCGATGTGACCAGACCCATGATTTTGTCATGGCAAGAGGTATTAGTCACCTTGATGAAAATACCTGCGACCTTTTCAAGCTATGGTTTGCAGAGCACTATCAATCGCTTAATCGCTACGAGAGCTGAGGCAGATATTAAAAAAGACATGCCAAACGTTCATGCTGTGGCGCGCTGTCAGATTTCTCAGGATGATTTAAATCAATTGCAGCGCCAGTTAGTAGCGGCGAACTGGATACAATTAACCACTTATGGCACGCGGGTCACCCAAGAGCTATGGAAACTCACCTACCATGCAAAAAGTCTATTGGCCGATAAAAAGCCAAAAGTAGACAGTCAGCCGTCGCTGCCTCTGAATTAACGCCACGTATCACTCTTATTATTAATAAATATCTTATTCAATTTATAATCAGCTAGGTTTATCTATAAAGCCTGCTTGATGGCTGCCTCTTACGATTTAGCTGTTACATTTTGCGCTCTAAATAAATTTTACGACGCCCATGGCTACGTTTTGTAATACAAAGCATACGTCTCAATGGTTGTGAAGCTAGGCAATACCCGTAATAATGAAGCTGATAAGTACATAACAATATTGAACAACTAGGGAGAATAAATAATGAGCAACTCTAAAAAAGATACATTAAACACTGAATTAACCAGCTTGGAAGAGAAAATGCACGAAGCAAACCAGTTTCATACCTTGGAAGAGCAAGTAGCCGATATGAAGCGTCGCGGTATTGATCCGACTCAAGCCTATAAAGATTTGGATAGAAAAGAAGAAGATGCGGATTGGGGCGATGCTACGTGGAAAGAAAATGGTAAATGGGAGCCAAAAACGCCTGCTGATCTAGATGAGAAAGCACGTGAAAACTGGGATGGCGACAACGGTAAACCAACCCCGCCACCGATTGTTTAGTAGCAGTTGTTTGTAGAGATTATTTAATAACGACCATTTATTCTTAAAGCCTTAAAGGTATTTTATAAAAAAAAGCCACGCTAATTTGCGTGGCTTTTTTGTTAGATGGCTAACGCTAGTAATTAAATATCATAGCTTTAACCGTTCATTTCAATATCTAACTAGGAACCTTCATCCACACGCACGAGTTTCACTGTGCCATCAGGACTGGTCACACGGCGATAGCGCGTATTGCTTGATGGTGATGGTGATGGTGATGGTTGTACGGAGTAAGTATTAGAAGTGGATTTAGGGCTAGTTTGCTGCTGAATCAATTGTCCCATACGGTCGGCAGGGGCAGGATTTAAAGGACGACTGTTTGCTGGTTGCCCATATTGGTTGCCATACTGAGAGCTGCCAGTAGCAGCGGTATTACCAATGATTGCACGATAAAACTTCTGTCCTGCGCGTCCATCGGCTGGGAAGATACCATGGCTTGATTGATATTGTTGAATCGCAGTACGCGTATTATCACCGATGATACCGTCGACTTCTCCAATATCGTAGCCGGCATTTAATAATGCTTGCTGAATTGCTCTGGATTCTTGGCGACCAATACCAGGGTCATCAGTTGGCCAAGCGGTGATAAAGTCGGTTTTACTGCTATCTTCGCGTGTAATTAAATCCGATAAATGGGCAATCGCCAGTGCATAGCTTTCTGAGGCATTATACGAATAAAAGGTATCGAAGTTTTTACCGACTAAGAAAGCGGGACCGTCAGGACCTGCAGGTAATAATAGACCGGCACTATTCAAATCAGACGGCAGTGGGCTACCGTTCGCCAATGTCAGCCCTTGATTGCGCCAATGACTGATAGATTTTTTATCTTTACGGTTCGATGCACCCCAAAATCCGCTCGGCAGTTTGACTTCATAACCCCATGGCTCGCCTGAGCGGTAGCCACGTTTATCGAGGAAATTGGCAGTAGAGGCGAGCGCGTCAGGGACACTGTTGACCAAATCACGACGACCATCACCATCGAAATCGACGGCCAATTCTAAAAAGGTACTTGGCATAAACTGTGTCTGTCCAAACGCACCTGCCCAAGAACCGGTCATATCGCTGGGTGCGATATCGCCGTTTTGCACAATTTTTAGCGCATTGGCGTATTCGCCTTGGAAATAGCTCTGACGACGATCAAAACAAGACAGCGTCGCTAAAGATTCAAACAAAGGCTTTTTCCCCAATGTCTGACCAAAGTTAGACTCTACGCCCCAAACCCCTAATACGTGCTCGGCTTTGACACCATAGCGCGATTCGATGCGGCGTAGTGTGTCTGCCCATTGACGCTTGGCGCGGATACCATCTTCTACTCGTTCTGTATCAACAAGTGACGACAGATAATCCCAGACGTCCTTTTGAAATTCGGGTTGATAGTTTAACGACTGAATGACGCTAGGGTCAGGTTGGCTTGGGCGATAGTTATTAAAGGTAAAGCTATCGACGCCGCGGAATTTGCTAGAGTTCTTTAGACCATCTAAGCACTGTTGAAACTCGCTATTAGATAAGTCTGGCGCTGGTGGTCTGGCGGCTTGAGCAGTGCTGGCAAGACTGAGGCCAACCGCGATGCTAAGCAGCGATAAAGTGGAGAATGGAGTCAAACGCATGAGAATATCCTATAAACGTCAAAATTATCATTTAGAAATGGAGCAAGGCTAATAAAGCTAGTATTGACCTAGAGTAACCAATCTCAATAGTAAAGAAAAGGTGTCGAAGCACTCAGTTACTATAAATTGACGGTGGCGTGAGGTTAGAAGAGGGATTGGGGCAAATATGGCATTGCACGACTTTAGAGAAGTCTCTGATTTTAATGCGGGTAAGCGGTTTTGACAGCCATTTAGTAAACCCTACTTTGCTAAAATGCTATCCAACTCCTCAATAAAGCCATGA
Source organism: Psychrobacter sp. DWR1-2-3 (assembly GCF_049896465.1). Taxonomy (NCBI): domain Bacteria; kingdom Pseudomonadati; phylum Pseudomonadota; class Gammaproteobacteria; order Moraxellales; family Moraxellaceae; genus Psychrobacter; species Psychrobacter sp. DWR1-2-3. The sequence continues at coordinate 66,287 of NZ_JAFCUJ010000009.1, read as the reverse complement.
ATACGCTCGGCATTTTTGCCCAAATCGCTACCGCCAACCCGCGATTTACTACGGATATCAACCAAACGCTTGCTACCGTTATCAGTGATACGTACAACGACATCATCTTTAAAACCAAACCACATCGTCTTATCTGTTGCTTCGATAATTCCTTGGTTAGCATCAATATTTACCAGCTGCCAACCTAAATGATCGATGGCTTGTTTGGTTGCCTCGACTAGCTCAGATTTTGATTGGGGATAATTTAATGTTTGTAGTTCAGGGTAGGCGGCGCGCTGTTGGGTTGCTACTTCTACACCTGCATACTCAACTGGGTTTGGTGCATCAGCACGTAGTGGGGCAATGGCTACAAATTCAGGCGGGTTTACCAAATCGGTCGAAATATCATGAATGGGCGGCACACTTTTGCCCTTATTCAGCATGCTAAGCGGTATTGCAATAGCAATAGTAGACAGTAGCAGCGCCATTATCGTACTGCCAAGCGTCACTGTTTTGCGTTTAAATAGGATTTGCAACACCAGCAAGATAAGGGTGGCGATACCCGCAAACACCCCAAACTTAAAAGCCGTAAATGCGGTACCTAAGTCGACGACACCGTACTTATAAAGCGGACCGGGTAAAGCCACCAGTAAAAAAGCGCTTAAACTGACAAGGCTCACTAAGACTTTCATCGGCTCTCTCCGTTATTATTTGGTCGCTGCTTACTTTATTACTTTATCCTTACTTGCTGTGCTAATTAATCTTGGTTTTTATTCAATAGCCAAACATGCTCAGTTACCGATAGTTCGGCTGCAGAATTAAGGGTTGATGACTGGCTTTCAAGCTCAATAATTTCATAATTAGCATCATAATACTGCTGTAACTTTTCCTGACTAATCGAAAAAGGCGGGCCGTCTTTTTTACTTTGCTCATAGTTCAGGGTAATTAATAGTTGGGGCGCATTATTGCTAAGCTTATATATTTGCTTACTATAATCAGGACGCATGTCTGCTGGCAAGGCTATCAATGCTGCTCTATCATAAACGGCATCAATGTCGCCAATAGCTGTAGGACTCAGTGCAAAAATATCTGCTACCCATAAGGTAATGGTTTGACCAGCAAGCTGACCTTGATAGCGCTTTAAAGTTGAGCCATCAGCAGCGCTCGTAAACTCAGTAATGGTAGGGGTTATATTTTGTTCAATAAAGAACGCTTGTACGGCTGATTCGACCAGCTCAATGCCAACGACGTCATAGCCTGCGTAAGCCAGCCACACCATATCAACTGATTTGCCGCATAAAGGTACCAATACTTGGTTACCTGCGGGCAACGCCAGATTAGAAAAATGTTTGATGAGCTCAGGGTTGACGTCAGATTGATGAAAGCCAATACGTCCTTCCTGCCAGCGTTGTTGCCAAAATTTAGAATTCATACCATTGTCCCTAGCCTATCAATGCCTTAAAGGTTTAACATTATCATACCGCCAAACGCAATAAAAAAGCCAAGCGTATCAACCCTTGGCTTTTATAGCGTCTAAAAATTACGATAATCGTTTAGCTCACCATATACTGACTAAATTCTTTACGTAATTTGGCAAGTTTTGGTGGTATGGCAAAGTTGCAGTAAGCCTGCCCTGGATTGCGATTAAAAAAATCTTGATGGGTTTCTTCGGCTTTATAAAACTCAACAGCAGGATGTACTTCTGTGACCACGTTAAGACCCATATCGCGCAGTTTATTAATCGTACGGTCGACCGTTGGTTTTTGCGCTTCATCGGTATAGAAAACCACGCTGCGGTATTGGCTGCCGACATCGTTACCTTGGCGGTCCATGGTGGTGGGATCGTGAGTAGCAAAGAACACATCGAGTACCACTTCTAAGGGTACGATAGACTCATCAAATGCAACTTTAATCACTTCAACGTGGCCTGTATCACCGCCGCAGACTGCTTCGTAATTGGCAGAAACGGCATCACCGCCCATATAACCTGAAACGACAGATTGCACGCCTTTTACCGATAAAAATACCGATTCGGTGCACCAAAAGCAGCCGCCGCCTAATATAATGGTTTGCATAATTGTTCCTATTATTCTAACGATAAAATATGCGCTAAATAGTGTCTTTAACAAATAGCCCTTATCTTAAAGGCATTTGATTATCTTAAAAGCATTTGACTAAAAAATTCTCTATTTGGCAATATACATTTAGCTTAGCAGGGCAGTTGCCCGCGATAAGTAACAAACAGTAATGTTATAATGGGCTTTTGCTATCTAAAAATGTCTTAAAAAGCATTAGCGCCATACTTTTTCATTATAGTTCTGTTATCAAAAATCAAAGTTACATTATCAAAAAACGAGCCACCATCAAAAAACGAGCCACCCCATGAGCCATACCAAGCCAACTACTGTTGTTAATAACACCGTTAAAAACGATACCGTTAAAAACGACATCATTAAACATGACACCTTATTTACCACGCCACTCGATAAAGCGGCGCGTTTTTCTTTTGATGAACAAGTGGTGGCATGTTTTCCCGATATGATTCGCCGTAGTGTACCCGGTTATGGTCAGGTGCTAGCGATGTTGCCGATATTTGCCCGTCGCCATTGTAAGTACCGCCAACAGGACAATAATGGGCAACGCGTCAGCCGTGTCTATGATTTGGGCTGCTCATTGGGTGCGGCAAGTATGGCGTTGGCAGGCGAGTTTGAGCCGCAAGATTTACAGATTAAAGCGATTGATATCTCACCAGCAATGACCGCGGAAGCGAGTACTTTATTAACGGAGAATTATCCAGCGCATAATATTGAAGTGATCACCGCTGATATTCGTGATGTTGAGTTTGAGCCATGCGATATGGTTATTCTTAATTTGACGCTGCAGTTTTTGCCCGCTACCGATAGAGTGGCGGTATTAGAGAAAATTTATGCAGCATTAAGTGAAGGTGGGATTTTAGTATTAACCGAAAAAACCCATGCTTTTGATGAGCAGTATGATGCATGGTTGGTTGAGCGTTATTACGACTTTAAACGCGCCAATGGCTATACCGAGATGGAAATCAGCGGCAAACGTAATGCGTTAGAAAACGTTTTGATTACTGATACCTTGGATGAGCATCATGCGCGTCTAGTGCAAGTGGGTTTTGAGCGTCATCTGACGTGGTTTCAGTTTTTAAACTTTGTCTCTATTGTGGCGTTTAAATAACCCCTAATCGGCGCAAATTTTTTACCAAATCGAAATTTTTATCAGTGCTTTATCAATACGGTAGCCGCCCTTTATGCTTAATGACACCATCACCCACGCTGAACGCGAATTATATCTAACCTTGCTAACACTGGCACAGCAGCAGCCGAGCGCTTATGAGTGGCTGACGAGGTTACCGACATGGCTCAATGACATAAAAGACAAAGCCAATTACGCTCACGCACCCGCTTATCAAGCATCGGTAGCAAGATTGCCAGAAATAACAGTCAATAATGTCGATTTAGACAACGATGTCTTGACGGTTGCCGCTAATCTTAGCGATTCTGAGCGTAAACAAACGATGGCACTGTTAAAGCAGCTAATGCCATGGCGGAAAGGGCCTTTTCAGATTGGTGGTCGGATTGGTAGTGACGAGTCCGCTATAAAAATCGATACTGAATGGCATAGCGATTGGAAATGGCAGCGAGTGTTGCCGCATTTAGGCAATTTAAAAGGTCGGCGCGTATTGGATGTGGGCGGTGGCTCGGGTTATCACGGTTGGCGGATGGCAGGCGCAGGAGCGGAGACAGTCATTATTATTGATCCGTCATGCCTGTTTTATCATCAGTTTATGGCAATTCGCCATTTTGTCGGCGCGGCAGATGCTCATCCTTCAGGTCGTTATCGTACCCATTATATTCCGGTACCGCTTGAAGCTTTGCCGGAGCACAGTCAGCTATTCGATACGGTATTTAGTATGGGCGTGCTCTATCATCGTCAATCGCCCTTTGAGCATTTGCAACAGCTAAAAGGTCAGTTGGTTAAAGGTGGGGAGCTGGTGCTTGAAACCTTGGTTATCGATGGCGATGCCAATACCGTACTCGTGCCGCACGACCGCTATGCCCAGATGAATAACGTGTATTTTCTGCCATCGGTCGATGCACTCATTGGTTGGTTAGAAAAAGCAGGATTTACCGAAGTACGCTGCGTCGATGTTGCTGTGACTTCAACCGCTGAGCAGCGCAAAACCGAATGGATGACTTATCATTCGTTGGCAGATTTTTTAGACCCTAATGATGCCAGCAAAACCATCGAAGGCTATCCAGCACCGAAACGTGCGACCCTCATTGCAAAAAAATAACTATTGCAAAGAAGGGATTAGACTGCAAACAGAGGATTAGAGCTATGAATCTCGCACAAGGCTGTCATTACTTTTAAATGCGATGTTTAAAAAAATTAGCAGTGTTTTGAGAAATAGCTATGGCAAATACCGATTAAATAAACCAGCGTTTAAATGCCATTTCTATTAAAACCTTGAGGATAAAACCAATAAAGCCTGCACCAAGGGCTAAAAACATCCAAAAAGTACCCGCACGACCCGCTTCAGATTGTTTTGATAAGTCCCAAATGATAAAGAATAAAAAGGCAATAAAAATGGGCAATAAAATATACATACCCCAACTGGTGACGGTACTAGCTGCAATAGCAAACATGGTTTTATCCTATAGATGAAAGTGTAAAGTGGCGCACGCTCTGAGGCTTTTTTTATGATTTTTTATAAATGAGATGATAATGTATAGAAAAAGCAGGCGATAACTGTTTTTCATTATAACGCGGAATAGAGCCGCTATAAATATTTCGCTAACGTCAGGCAACAGTAACGCTACAATCAGCCTAAACAACCCTGTATTTGCAGCCTATAATAGCCATCATCTCCTAAGCTATGCCTATCCAGTATAAAAGTGGTAATTTTAACGCTATTTTTGGTTCAAATAGTGCAATAGCGCCTAAAGGTTGTTATATTTATAGGTTACTTATTTTTTTGTATTATCTTATATTTCACCAATTTTTTTGTTCATTTATCTGAGTTTATAGTCCTATGTCACAAGCCCAAATTGATACGCTCGCCTCACTATTTGATAGTGCCATCCAAGCCCTAAAAAATGACGGCGAACTACCGGCTGATTGGCAAAACAACAGCCAAATTACACGGACAAAAGACACCAGTCATGGTGATTTTGCGAGCAATATTGCGCTAACGGCTGCTAAAGCTGCGAAAGCCAATCCGCGCCAGCTTGCTGAAAAAATCGTCAACGCCTTGCCTGAAAACCAAAATATTCGTCAAGTAGAAATCGCAGGTCCTGGCTTTATCAACGTATTTTTAAATACTGAAGCCAAGTTTGCCGTGTTAGACGATATCTTTAAGCTGCAAGAACGCTTTGGTTTAAGCAAGCAGTTTAAAGGTCAAAAAATCCAAGTTGAATTTGTCTCGGCCAATCCAACGTCTAGTTTGCACGTCGGTCATGGTCGCGGTGCCGCCTTTGGCATGAGCGTGGCAAACTTGCTTGAAGCCATTGGTTATGATGTCACGCGTGAGTATTATGTCAATGACGCCGGTCGCCAAATGGATATCTTAGCGACCAGTACTTATTTGCGCTATCTAGAAGCCAACGCTGAACCAGTCACATTCCCAGTTAATGGCTATCAAGGCGATTATGTTAGTGATATTGCTCAAACGCTAAAAATGCAGCACGCTGATAGTTATGTGCATAGTTTTGCAGAAATTGCCAAAGACGTACCAGCAGATGCACAGTTTGAGATAAATGCAGACGGCGAAAAAGTGCTGCTATCGGGCGATAAAGAAGCCCATATCGACGGACTGATTGCCAATAGTAAAGCCTTGCTTGGTGATGGCTACGAGCTATTTTTAAATGCAGCGCTTAGCAGCATTTTGGCTGATATCAAAGACGACTTAAATGACTTTGGCGTCCGCTATGAATGTTGGTTTAGTGAAAGATCTATCGATAGCGAGATTGAGCCTGTCTTACAAATCCTAGATGAAAAAGGCTATTTATACGAAAAAGATGGCAATATCTGGTTTAAATCGACCGATTTTGGTGATGAAAAAGACCGTGTGGTTCGCCGTGCTAATGGTCAAAGCACCTATTTTGCCTCTGATATCGCGTATCATAAAAACAAGTTCGATCGCGGTTTTGATAAAGTCATTAACGTTTGGGGCGCTGACCATCATGGCTATGTCCCACGGGTGAAAGCGGCGTTAACGGCGCTTGGTATCGATGCCGACCGTCTTGATGTGGTATTGGTACAGTTTGTCGCCTTATGGCGCGGCAGTGAAAAAGTGCAAATGTCGTCACGCTCGGGCAAATTTGTCACCTTACGTGAGCTGCGTCATGAAGTCGGTAACGATGCCGCGCGCTTCTATTACGTCGCCCGTAAGCCTGAAGTCCACGTTGACTTTGACTTAGAGCTTGCCAAATCGCAAAGTAAAGACAACTTGGTTTTCTATATTCAGTATGCGCATGCACGGGTTTGCCGCGTGTTAGAAAAACTAGAAACCAGTGGTCTGCAAGTAGACGATATTACTGGCGCTGAAAAGCAAGAGTTATTAACCGCACCGAGCGAAGAAGAATTGATTAAATTACTTGGCGCTTATCCGGCAACCTTGCTACGTGCAGCGACAGGCTATGAGCCGCACATCTTAACCAACTATCTAAAAGAGTTAGCGGCGTTATTTCATGGTTGGTACGATAGCAATCGTATCTTGCCTGTCAGCCTAACCTCGGGTGAGACGCCAAGCCAAGATGAGATGGATATGATGCAAGCTCGCCTACGCTTATCTAAAGCGGTCAGGCAGGTATTGAGTAATGGGCTTAGCTTATTAGGCTTGTCTGCGCCGTCTAGTATGTAGTATAAAGAGAGACGGCTGCTAGCCATCATTCGCCGACGACTATTTGGCAATAACAATTCGACAATGACAGTTCAACATTGATAATTCGACAACGATAGATATATTCAGTAGGGAGAACGAGATCCATGTTAGCCAAAAAACCAAAAGGTGCCACTGAAAAACGCAAAACAAGTAGTGTGTCAGGCTTATTATGGATGTTTGTTGGGGCGGTGTTGACGCTCATGATTGGGGTGTTTTTATACCTCTCACCATTGTTTAATTTTAGTCCTGCGGGCAGCGAAGACGGTACCGACCCTGATAGACAAGTTCAGCAACGAGTCGATACCGACACCGATAATGGTGATTATGAGTTTTATGATATTTTGCCCAATCAAGAGATGGCAACCATCCCTGATGAAGACTTTGGGGAAGGCGGTGATAGCCAAGCAGGTCAAATCACTGACTTCGAACCAGATGTAGTCGTTAATCAGCCTCAAAGTACGACGCCCGCTACTGATGCGGGTAACTTTGGCATCTCTGAAAATACCACTATTGAGCCGAATCGTGGCAACAATGCTAATAATGCAGCCACCAGCAATAATGATGACGATATTGTCATCGTTGAAGAAGATGCGACTTACGATGGCACACCAGCTGCCAACAATACAGGCGCGAATACAGGCGCGGCTGCGAACAAACCCAGCGCTGGTACTGTAAGTATTCAAGCTGCCAAACCTGCTACTTATATTTTGCAAATCAACAGCTTTGGCGATGCCGACGAAGCAGATCGTCGCCGTGCCCAAGTGCTGATGGCGGGTGTGGACGCTCGAGTGGTAAAAAATACCACGGGTAATGGTTTGCCTATCTATCAGGTTATCTCACGGCCGATGAATAACCGTCAAGCGGTTGCCACTGCTCAGCAGCGCCTACAAAATAATGGTATAGATTCTATCATTGTCGAACAGCGTCGTTAGATAGACCTACAGTATTGATAAAAAAAGCGTCACGGTGGCGCTTTTTTTATCCCTTTTTTTTGATATATTTTTTGGCATCTTTTATCAAACTTAACATAAGAGCATCATGATGACTGTGACACCTTCAGAAACTGCACCCGTCGGTATGATTCGAGCTTTTTTCCAAAAGTATTTTATCGATGCTTTCACTGGGATGGCGTTAGGACTGTTTGTTACCCTGATTGCCGGTCTTATCATCTCGCAAATCGGTGGCTGGTTAAACTTGCCCGCCTTGGTTGCGGTTGGAAAACTGGCCTCAGTATTAATGGGTGCGGGTATCGGTGTCGGTATCGCTTATTATCTTAAAGCGCCAACTTTGGTGATGCTAAGCTGCTTGGTTGCAGGGATGCTTGGTGCGCATTCTGAAGCTTTGATGGCAGGCAACTTATTTATCGCGCAAGAAGCCGGTCCAGCAACCTTTGCTGCCGTGCCCGGTAATCCGATTGGTGCTTATTTGACCTCAGTATTTGCTTATCGTGCTGGTACTTGGGTCGCGGGCAAAACCAAGCTCGATATTTTGCTGATACCGTTAGTAGTATGTACGGTGGCCCTAATCGTCTGTGCGCTGCTTAATCCTCCGGTCGTTGCTGCGGTCAATGCGATTGGTCAAGGCATTCAAGCCGCAACTGAATTGCAGCCATTATTAATGGGTATCGTGATAGCAGTCGTCGTTGGAATTCTATTAACACTACCGACCTCAAGCGCTGCTATCTGTATCGCTATTGGGCTTGGCGGCTTAGCGGGCGGGGCGGCTGTCGTTGGCTGTGCGGCGCATATGATTGGTTTTGCGGTGGCCAGTTTTAAAGATAACGGCGTTAGTGGCGTCATATCTCAAGGACTTGGCACCAGTATGCTACAAATCCCTAACGTCCTTAGAAAACCGATTGTTTTACTGCCAGCCGTTATCGCCAGTGCTATTGTTGGTCCTATCGCAACTGTTGGCTTTGGGCTGGCTTGTACGGCGACTGGGGCCGGTATGGGTACGGCAGGATTGGTCGGGGTATTTGGCGTCATTGAAGCATCACAAGGAATTATGAGTAGCGCTCAATTATGGACGGCGATTATTTTATTGATGTTTATTTTACCTGCGCTTATCGCTGGGGTGGTCGCTTATGTGATGCGCCGCCTTGGTTGGTTGGTCGATGGCGATATGAAACTGCCTTAAATTAAAATTAAATCAATCAAATTATACTAAGCATCAATAACTATAAAAAAGCCCAGCTATTTAAGTAGCTGGGCTTTTTTTCATGCTAACACTTATCATTTTTTTAATTAACGACGGACATCTTTTGGTGCATCGCCGTTCGGCCAATCTTTGTCTTTATTGGCTTTTACAGGGCGTGGCAAGTGGGTAAAGTAGGCGGCAATATCGACCGCTTCTTGGTCGCTTAGCGTATTACCTTGTCCAAATGGCATTTTACCTTTGATAAAGGCGGCGGCAGTATAAGTACGTGCCATCCCTGCGCCATCATTAAAGGATTTATCGCCAGCTACCGCAGGATAGATATAAGTACCATCGTCATTATACTGACCTTCGCCATTATCACCGTGACAAACGCTACATTTTTCTGCAAATAGCTTTTCGCCCGTTTCAGGGTTTGGCTCTAACTCTTTATTCACTTTGACAAAACCGCGGCCTTCAGGAGATACGCCGACGGGCATATCTTGCGACAGCCAAGTCATATAAGAGATAATGGCGTTCATATCATCTGAGCCCAAATCAAGCGCTGTACCGTTCATTGAGCGTTCAAAACAACCATTGACACGCTCTTGCAAGGAGTTGATACGACCTCCGCGCGAACGATAAATAGGGAAGATGCCCGGCAGACCATTCCATGGCGCCGCAAACGCTTCTGAGCCGTTGCCTAAATGACAGCTGGTACAGTTGAGCTGGTTGCCAACGTTATTTGGCATCTCTTTATAAGTATGATTGACAATCTGTAAACCTCGACGAATGGCGGCACCGCGCTCGTCATCTGGGATGGTAGATTCGTCTGGCATATTAATCGCTGGTTTGCCGCCTGCTGCCCCTGCCGCATCACCGCCGCCTGCGCTAGCGCTCATATCACTGGCAGCTGGCATATTGCCTTTTAGCGTTTCGGCACGGGCTTCGAGGGCTTTAACGCGAGCCAAGGCTTCTGCTTCTTCCAAACGGTTAACGGCTTTGGTCTCATTGCTATTACTACAGCCGGCCATACTGACAGCGCTGATGGCAAAGATAGTGGCTACTAACAGGGAGGAGGGCTTGGCACGTGGAAAGTTTATCATTGGAATATCCTTATGTTAGAAAATAATATGTAAATCTATATTTATATGATAGTTTGGTCGTCATGATGGCAAAACTTATTTTAAGATTTTAGCTAAATAAATGGCTCGGATTTCAGTATTGATCAATGCCAACATATAGTGAGTGAAAAGTAATATCGACACATCACGCACTGCTGATATCAATTTTTCTTGCTTGCTGCGCCTGCGCAGACAGAGGCTACAAAAAATTGATATCAGCAATACCGTAGCGTTTTTAGGGTATTTTGACTATAGTTGGCGTCATATCATTCAACTTATCGCTACTGCCTAATATTAGCTATTAATCCGCTTGATTCTGCCTATCAAAACTCGACCAGTAATTAATCTGTAATTTGCTAGTAACATAATTGTATCAAATACAAATACAAATACGTAAAGTGTTTTTAAATTGAAAAAGAACACTAAAGCGACAAATGATGCCAACAGATGGTGAACGTTCTAAATAGCAAAGCATACTACTTTTACTAAAAAGCGCGTAAATATGAAATTATTTACGCGCTTTTTTTGATGAAGACATTTTAATATAGTAAGTGCAAAATAAAATCGATACGTTAGTATTCTTGTGCTAATGGGATAGATTTTTCTTGCTTGCTGTTCGCAGGCGTGACAGAGGCTGCAAAAAACTCACCCCGTTAGCACTTTGTATCGGTTTTAGATCGGATAAACGACAGCTGTTTAACTTATTATCGTTTATCTGCCGCTATATTAATTAACAATCGCCGCTTTACGGTTAGCCGTTTTTGCGCGTTTTTTGCCTTTTAATTGACGCGATAGCTTATTGACGTCATTCAATACCTTGCTATAGCGTGCTGGGAATACGCGCTGAACAGCATCTATCATTTTGGCATCACTGCCAATCAAGCAGCGTGGCTGATTGGTCGCGGCAGCCTGCAAAATAATCCAAGCAGCAGCGCTGGCATCAAATTTTAGAAATTTATTAAAGCTACTGATGGCTTTGCGGCCGCTACGCATGCCAAGGTCGCTGATACTGTCGTTACCACGGGCGCTATTGGCGATATTGGTTTTGATGCCACCGGGATGAATGCAGGTCGCTGAAACGCCGCAGCGCTGAATATCTAGCTCTTGACGCAGACTTTCAGTAAAGCCACGTACGGCAAATTTGCTGGCGTTATAAGCAGACTGTGACGGCTGCGCGGTCAAACCAAAGAGGCTGGATATATTAATAATATGGCCGTTTTCTTTTTCGCTTTCTTTCACGCTATTTTTAATCAATGGCAAAAACGCCTTGGTGCCGTAAACCACGCCCCAAAAGTTGATATCCATGACCCATTCAAGCTCGCTAATGCTGCTACCTTCTACGCTTGAATAAAGCGCTACGCCCGCATTATTAAAGATAAAGTTTACTTTACCATGCTCCGCCATCACGCTATCCGCCCACGCTTCGACGGCTTTATTATCTGAGACATCGAGTACCGTGGTGGTGACTTTGACATCATAGCTGACCAGTAAATCTTTGGTTTGTGCCAATTGCTCAGCATTGATATCTGATAGCGCCACATGGCAGCCCATTTTTGCTAAATGAATGGCAAGCTCGCGCCCCATGCCAGAGCCAGCGCCAGTGATAGCGGCGACATGGTTGCGGTAATAGGAGGTAATGTCAAGGTCTTGCTGCGAGGAAAAAGGCAGATATTGGCGTAGTGAGGTTGCTATTGCAGAGACATTTCCAGAAACAGTGTTAAGCATGATAAACAGTCCTTTGTATCATTAATTGTATTGGTATTTCTACTTTAGCATGATTGATGATAAGCGCTGATAGCAATTGATAAACGCGGCTGTTATTTTTACCCACTACATTCGCTGCAAGAAATAAAATGAGAAGTAAGCGGACATAAAAAAAGTGTCTAGCATAATTTACACTAGACACTTTTACTTTAATTACCGCTTCAATAAAGCAGATAAGACCTTTTAAGCGTCTATCGCTATCTGTTCTGAGTCACCGTTAGAGAAGGTGATTTCAGGGATTTTACCGTCGTTGATTACTGCTTCATCAACGAGTACGGTCTTAGCATTTTCCATTGAAGGCAGCTCATACATGGTTTCAAGTAGGGCATTTTCTACGATAGAGCGCAGACCACGGGCACCTGTTTTGCGTGCCATTGCTTTTTTAGCAATCGCATCAAGCGCTTCTTTGGTAAAGGTAATGTCAGCGCCTTCCATATCAAAAAGATACTTATACTGCTTAACCAACGCATTCTTAGGCTCTGTGAGAATTTGCACCAAAGCTTCTTCATCAAGCTCTGTAAGGGCAGCAAGCACAGGAAGACGACCGATCAGCTCTGGGATAAGACCGAACTTGATTAAATCTTCCGGCTCTACTTGTTGCAGTAGCTCTGAGCTACGTTTACTGTCGTCTTTTGAGCTGACATCGGCATTAAAGCCAATACCTGTTTTTTCAGTACGCTGCTGAATCACTTTATCAAGACCGGCAAACGCACCACCAACGATGATAAGAATATTACTGGTATCAACTTGGATAAGCTCTTGCTGTGGATGCTTGCGACCACCGTGCGGCGGAATAGCGGCAACCGTGCCTTCGATAAGCTTAAGCAAGGCTTGCTGCACACCTTCACCTGATACGTCACGGGTGATAGAAGGGTTGTCGCCTTTTTTGCTGATTTTATCAATCTCATCGATATAAATGATACCTTGCTCAGCTTTACTGACGTCATAATCTGATGCTTGCAATAGCTTTTGCACGATGTTTTCAACATCTTCACCGACATAACCAGCTTCGGTTAAGGTAGTGGCATCTGCCATCGCAAAAGGTACATCAAGTAAACGTGCTAGAGTTTGTGCCAGTAAGGTTTTACCAGAACCGGTAGGACCAATCAGCAAGATATTACTTTTTGCCAATTCAACCATGGCATCATCAGCACCGATTTTAGCTTTTTTGCTGTCATTGGCTAAGGTTTGGCTGACTTTTAGGCGTTTATAATGGTTATAAACCGCCACTGCCAAGGCTTTTTTCGCCGCATCTTGCCCGATGACATATTCGTCAAGCTTGGCACGTAGCTCTTTTGGTGTTGGCAGCTTTTTATTGACCCAAGAGGTATCAATGTCGCTGTCGTCGTCACCATCTTCGGCGCTATCGGCAATCAGGTCTGTACATAGCTCAATACATTCATTACAAATATTGGCGTCGTCAGCGGCAATCAGCTGCTTTACTTCACTTTTTTCTTTGCCGCAAAACGAACACTGCGGGGTGTTATCTTCTGCCATATACAGGCACTCCTAAAATTTTATACTGATCAATATTCTGATTATGGACATCGATGCAAAAGCGCCGGGCACTTAATATATTTTCTCTTACCCTATCGCGCTTAGGCATCTGATGTTTTAAAGTCTCTTAGACGGCTGCTATTAAAGCGCTTATAGAGAAGTCGGGCGACGCTCTAATACTTCGTCAACCAAACCATATTCTTTGGCTTCTTTGGCATCTAACCAATAGTCACGCTCAACGTCTTTTTCGATTTTCTCGACGGGTTGACCGGTACGCTCAGCCAAAATCTCGTTCAAGCGAGCACGCGTTTTTAGAATTTCACGCGCATTAATTTCGATATCGGTTGCTTGACCTTGCGCGCCGCCTGAAGGCTGGTGAATCATCACGCGAGAGTTGGCTAGGGCATAACGTTTGCCTTTTTCGCCAGCTGCCAGCAAAAATGAGCCCATGCTATAAGCGCCGCCCATACAAATGGTCGAAACTTCAGGTTTGATAAAGTTCATGGTATCAAAAATAGCCAAGCCAGCACTGACTGAGCCGCCTGGCGAGTTGATATATAAATGGATGTCTTTATCAGGGTTTTCTGCTTCTAAAAATAATAGCTGCGCCACAATAAGATTGGCCATATGGTCTTCAACTTGACCGGTCAAAAAGATAACGCGCTCACGTAATAGGCGTGAGAAAATATCAAACGAGCGTTCACCGCGCGCTGACTGCTCAACCACCATTGGAACTAATGCGGCTTGGGGCGCGCTTTGGTTATATTGTGCGCTTTGGGCAGTGGTGTGCGCACTCATCAACATATCAAAATGCGGGTTAGCAGTGATGCGATCATAATCTGTCATAAAGATGTCCTGTTTATAAGTACATAAAGTAAAGAGGTATAGGCTAGCTGTTGGCTAAATTTTTATGGTGGTTATCATTGTAAACATTGCCGCCTATGAATAAAAGCTGCCTGTTAATAAAAGCTGTCTGCTAATAAAACCTATTCGGTTTAATTAAATGCTCTAAATATCGCTAGCAAGTAGCCAATCATATTCATGATTTAAGACGGCGCTTAAAAGTTATTCCATCTACTTGCTATAAATAGCAGCTGTCAAAAATAGCAGCTGCTAAAAATAATTGAGCTAATGGTAACTTTTTTATTGCGGCAATAGTAACTTTTTAATGTGACAAATGATAAATGACTCCCTATTAATAAGGCGTCTGTGCCCATTTATCAAGGGCAGTAGCAATAAACACCAGATAAAAGTAGCTAATAAGCCAGTAATTTATAAGCTTGCAATAAAAATGCCCTAACAAGATGTTAGGGCATTGTATTAGGGTATTGTGTTTAGCATTTTTACAGTAAGAGTAGCAATGTGCCATTAATGGCAAGTTGCCAAGTTATCTCTTACTAAATTACATACCTTGCTGCTGTTGTTGCTGAGCAGCTAGCAAGTCTTGGTAGCTGACTTCTTTGTCAGTTACTTTACCTTGCTCAATTAAATAATCAACCACTTGGTCTTCTAGAACCACAGACTCAATGTTAGCGCGTTGCTGCTTGTCATTGGTGTAGTACTCGATGACCTCGCTTGGGTCTTCGTAGTTTTCAGCGGCTTCTTTGATAAAGCTTTCAACACGCTCTTGGTCGACTTCTAAGCCTTTGGTGTCGATAACGCGAGCAACGATGATGCCAAGACGGGCAGCACGTAGCGCTTGCTCTTCAAACAGCTCATTTGGCAGCATGTCTTTATCGAAGCTATCAGCATTGGCACCGAACTGCTGAGAAAAACGTTGCATCATCATGTTGCGTTGACGCTCGATTTCTTGCTCTAGCATGGCGTTTGGTACGTCAAACTCGTTCTTTTCTAGCAGCGCATCAAAGGTCGCTTGTTTTACTTGGCTACGCGCCGCATTTTTGATTTCGCGTTCCATGTTTTTACGCACGTCTTCTTTTAATTTCTCAACGCCGCCTTCTTTAACACCGAATAGCTCTAGGAACTCTTCGTTGATTTCAGGTAGTTTTGATTTTTCAACCAATTTTACGTTGATTTTGAACTGGGCTTCTTTACCAGCCAAGTTTTCAGCTTGGTAATCTTCTGGGAAAGTGACGTCAATGACTTTTTCTTCGCCAGCTTTCATGCCTTTGATGCCATCTTCAAAGCCTGGAATCATCTGGTTGCTACCGATAACCAATTTGAAGTCTTCAGCAGAACCGCCTTCGAATTTTTCGCCGTCGATTGAGCCTTCAAAGTCAAATGTTACTTGGTTGTCTTTGGCCGCTTTACCTTTTTTCTCAACGAATTCTTCACGTTGTTTTTGTAGGTTTTCAATCATGGTGTCAACGTCTTCATCGCTAACCGTCGCTGTGTGACGCTCAACTTCGATCTCATCAATACCTTGCACGTCGATTTCTGGGAAGATTTCAACAGTCGCTTGATATACCAAGAAATCATCTTCAAGTTTTACATCATCGATGTTAGGCATGCCAACGGCGCGGATGTCTTCCGATTTGATCGCTTCAAAAACGGTATCACGGATCACATCGTTGATAACTTCTTGTTGAATGCCAGCACCGTACTGTGAACGGATATGTGACATAGGGACGTTACCTTTACGGAAACCGTCAATCTTGGCAGTTTTCGCAACTTGGCGAATACGGCCTTCAACTTTGTTTTGAATTTTTTCAACGGGTACTTTAACCGTTAGCTGAGTTTCTTTGTTAGACAGCTTGTTGGTTGTAACTTGTAAATCTGTAGCCATGTTCATTACACCTTTAGGATTTAATAGTACGTTTGATTAAATAGTACTTAGGGTTAAATAGTAATAGACAACCGTGCCTCAAAATACGGGCGGGTGTGACCGATTGCCGTTGGAATAAATAGGGGATATTGATAGCGCGCAATTTCGCAGTCCGTGCCCGTAGCAATCGCTACTGACACAAAAATGTGAAACGCTTTATCTGAATAGACGCTATCTGATATCAATATTAACCATGAATAGGTCGCATAATAACGCTTTTTGCGCAATTATACAGACAAATAACGGCTTTCAACAAAATTTTAAAAGTAGAACAGTATAATCCATCTGTTTATCAAAGTAAAAATTATCTGTTTGCGGTCTATATAGGGCAGCGCTGCTATCGTCCGTTTAAATAAAATCGCTGGGTTAATATTGTCGTATTATGGGTAATAACTATAATCGGTATTAACTATTATGGGTATTAATAACATAGCAAAGCAGTAAACGCTATGGATCGACGATAAGTTAGGACTGCTTTTATTCGGATTGCTTTTATAAAGACAATAAAGGCAACTGTGCCAATAATTGCTCAATCGCCTGACCGCGATGACTGATGCTGTTTTTATCAGCAGCGCTGAGGCTTGCCGCCGTTGCTTGCAAATCTGGCAACCAAAACAGCGGGTCATAACCAAAACCGCCATCGCCATGCGGCGCCGTCAAAATCTCACCGTGCCATAAACCTTGGGCGATAATTGGTAACGGGTCATCGGCATGACGTACCATCGCCAATACGCAAACGAACATGCCTTTAATAGGCTCATCTGGCTGTGCTGCGCGAATAGGCTGCAAGTCGGCAACAAGTTTGGCATTATTTTTACTGTCATTGCCGTGCTCGCCTGCATAGCGAGCAGAGTAGATGCCGGGTGCATTGCCCAATGCTGGCACGCATAACCCTGAATCATCAGCAATCGCAGGTAGACCGCTTGCTCGGCTGGCATGCCGCGCTTTGATGATAGCGTTTTCAACGAAGCTTAATCCATCCTCGATTGTATCGTCGATATCAAGCTGACCTTGCGGGACAATCGTCACATCCAAATCTGCCTCAGCAAATAGGCGAGTAAACTCAGCAAGTTTGCCTTTATTGTTACTGGCGAGCACCCATTGGTTTTGCGGCGTGTCTGGATTTGAATCATTTAAGGTGGATGCTTGTTGATGAGTCTCTGTGGCGCTGGCTTGATTCATATTCTTTGTCCGTAATTGAGTCGCTTATACGTGCATATTCTAGGCTAGCATCGGCTAAATTACCAATTAGCATAACGAATCGCTGATTCATAACATTTGGTAACTGATATTTGTCGTCACTATTGCTATAATAGGCAACAAGCTACAGTGAATTATATCTTATAGCTTGTGTACTTAAAGTTAATAATAGCTTTAATCGTTAGTAAATAGTTTTAAACGCTAATAATGGTTTTTAAGTCCCTGTTTTGGTATTTGATAGTTTTGATGTTTAATGACTTGGCATTTAAAAGCTTGAGTGTTTAAAATTTCTCGTATTTAACGATATAATAACTATTGAGTGTTGCTCGCTTAAGATAACTTTCAAATTTAGCGCTTTTTTAGGTTTACCGCATTATGTGTTAGCCTAGTGAGTGTTAAATTTCTCTAACAATAAACTAAGCCAATTTAGTCTCATAATTTATAGCGTTCGTTTTAAGCTATACCTAATACTAATGGCTAAACCAGCAAGGATAAAATAATATGTCAAAGATTACATTACCAGAACTACCGTATGCGAAAGACGCGCTAGAGCCACATATCAGTGCTGAAACGCTAGAATACCATCATGACAAGCATCACAACGCATATGTGACTAAGTTAAACGAATTGCTACCAGGTTCTGGTCTAGAAGACAAAACTTTGTCAGAAATCATCGTAGCAACCGCTAAAGATGACAGCAAACAAGTTATGTTTAACCAAGCAGCCCAAGTATGGAACCACACGTTCTACTGGAACTGCATGACGCCAACAAACGGCGGCGGCGAACCTACTGGTGACTTGAAAGCGAAAATCGAAGAAGATTTCGGTAGCTATGACAAATTCCGTGAAGAGTTCAAAAACGCAGCATTGACTCAGTTCGGTTCAGGTTGGGCTTGGCTAGTGGCTGATAAAGTCGGTGGCAAATTGTCTATCGCCAAAACAGCTAACGCTGATACCCCATTAGCACATGACCAAGTTGCCGTATTGACTTGTGATGTATGGGAACATGCTTACTACATCGATTATCGTAACCGTCGTCCTGACTATGTTGATACGTTCCTAGACAAACTAGTGAACTGGGACTACGCAAACGCAAAATATAAAGGTCAAGATGCTGGTGTTGAAGAGTAATCTTTAACCACTAAGGTTTTGATTAATAAAAAAGGACGCTGAGAGGCGTCCTTTTTTTGGTTTGAATTTATATAAAAAGCGGCTCTTTTGGGATTGTCTAATTAGTTAGGTTCCTTCTCTTCTAATAGTTGTATTTTAGTGGAACTTAAATCAATGAAGTTTACGATTTCTCTTACAGCAATTAATGGTAGCTTTTTAGTATTTAATTCATAATAGCGTTGGTTATTTTGCCAGCTAAAATTGTATAAAAGCTCTTGTCTATCAGAATATAGGCTTTCTAGTCTTGCAGGCTTATCATTGACTTTATCGTTCAAGAAATCCTCAATTACTGTTAGCCTGACGGAACCGTTTTTAGGTATATAATGTTCTGTGAGCTCAATAACAGATTGACCATTATTGATATCGTAGACCTGATAAAATATATTGTATTTGTTATTAGCTAATATGCCAGAGCTATTCAAACCTACCAACTTACTATTATAAAAATTATCTAAGAGAACTGGCTCGAATGTTAATTTATATTTAGCTTTATTGATATCTTCATCTAGGGCTTGGAAGTTATTCTTAGCCTCCCCAATCATTGTCTCATCAAACTCTGTTGTCTGTATGCCACCACTAAGGCTGCCAGTAGTTTTCAAATTTTTTAATGCAGTTAAGGCTTCGTTTCTTTCAGATTCTATTAGGTTAGATAATTTGATGTAGTGTATGCCCATATCCTCTTCTTCTAAACCAAAAGCTTTGTAGGCTTTTTGCTGATTATTTTCACTATCTACGTCAATAATATTCGCTACATTAGGGTTTATCAGAAATAAACATATAATAAGAATAAAAGAAATTGTACCTAATCCTAAAAACACTATAAGGTTTTTTCTCATAAGAACGACTCTTTACTATAGTGATAAATGGCAGCTTTTTACAGCAGTAAAAGGGTGGATTTAAGTTCCCAAGCTAACTTTTCTACTATGTTTCTAAGAAGCTACAATAACCTAAAAATATAGATTTTCATCTAAACTAGAGTTAGTCAAACCCTCTGATATATAGCGTGGGGAGTAGTGCTACAACACCTCAAACCCAAACCTACCCAACGCCTCTCTGAGCATCGCAATATTATAGTAAGCATGCGCGTTGACGGTATTTTGAAAGAAAATATACAGTGTATCAAAATGCTGACGCTGATTGGCAATCGCTTGCGCCCAGTCCTGCATCTCAGCTTCGCTATAGCGATAATCATGACGGTCAGCAGCGCTCATCGCATCCCACCAGTTTAGATTATTACCATGCATGCGCAGATAGCCCGTGCGCTCGGTAAATATCAATCGTGACGGTGGTAGACCGCTGACTTTGGGATAATCAACGCTACACCAAATCAAGCCTTGTTTGACAAAACTATCAACCACTTGCGGGGTATGCCAACCATTATGGCGAAACTCGATGGCTAACGGATACTCCTTAAACCAACTGACAAGGTTTGCCAGATATAGACGATGCTCGCGGGTACGATCAAAGCCGTGTGGGAATTGCAGTAGTAGTGGCGCGAGAGCGTTGGCTTCGATAAGTGGCGTGAGAGCAGTAATAAATGCTTGGGCGTGTTCGGCTGTGCCCTTGCGCGCATGAGTAAAGTCTTGATGCAGTTTGACCGCGAACTTCAACTCACTGTCTGCTTGCACGTAGGCTTTATCGACCATGCCAGCAAAGGCTTTTTGCCCGATGGGCGCGTAGAAAGTGCTATTAATTTCCACCGCGCCGTATTGTTTGGCGTATTCGCGTAAGAAGTCGGTTTTTTTGGTGCCGATTGGATATAGCGTACCAAGTAAGTCGGTATCGCTATAACCGCCGGTGCCAAGATAAATACGCGGAGTAGGGGTACTGTCCATGTTGACCACCCTTTGCTATTTATAATTAATAAGCTTATTTTTTACGTGACCAGAGCCATTCGATGAGTGCCAATAATGCGTTGTTGTCTGCACTGTCTTTTTTGCCACTCAGCTCACGGCTGCTCAGCTCGCGAATAATGGCTGCGCGTCCGTCATTAAATAGCGATTGCGCATAGGTGGTTGCCTGCTCAACGCCCATCAATTTTACATAGGTAGATTTGTCTAATTTTTCATCGCTGCCAGCAGGTTTGCCAAGCGTATCGGTGCTGGTGGTGACGTCTAAAATATCGTCTTGTACCTGAAAGGCTAGACCAATATGCTGCGCACACTCTTGTAGAGCCATACGCTGTGGAGCGGTCGCGCCAGCACAAATACCACCCATCAGCATAGCCGCTTCAATCAATGCGCCCGTTTTATCACGATGGATAGCTTCCAAGTCGCTTTGTGTGATGTCTGTACTGGCTTCGGCATTAAGATCGAGCATTTGCCCCGAAACCATACGTCTGGCACGCGGTGCAAATATCGCGATGAGCTGGCTTGCGATAGCTGAGTCAAACGGCGCAAAGGTTGGCAGCTCAGCCGTCAATACTTCGAAAGCGAGCGTCTGTAATACGTCACCGGCGAGCAGGGCGGTTGATTCTTCAAAGACAATATGAGCGGTTGGCTGACCACGGCGCAGCTCATCATCGTCCATACATGGCAAGTCATCATGCACCAATGAATAGGTATGCAGCAGCTCTACTGCCAATGCCGCACGGCGACACATATCATAATCGGAGTCGTTTTCTAGTAGTGATTCTAAATCGCTATTATAAGTGGTTCTTCTATCAGTGCTTTTATCCGCGCTTTCATCGTCATTACTAACATTGTTATTAGCGCTGTCATTAACATTAACATTGTCATTAGCGCCGTCATTAGCATTGCTTTGATTGACACTATCAAAGGCGCTGGCGACCAATAATGGACGTACCAATTTACCTTGACCGGTCATCACATAACGGCAAGCATCAATCAGTGGGCTTGGCAGCTCAGCGTAAGCAAATAGCACCTCGATATCTTGCGACAGTTGCGCGCGCACGGCGCTATGAAATTGCTCGGTGTTGTTATCAAAGCCAGCAAAAGATACGAGTCTTGTAGGCATCAGGCTTGGCGTATTATTAGAAGAAGTAGAAACAGTCATAACCCAACCATCTATCAGGTGAATAATAAAAATAGTGCTAGTGTAGCATGATAGATTATATTCCTTAGCGAGCGGGTATCATCAATGACGCATTTTTGGCACTTTAATGTTAAAAAATTGGCTTAAGAAAGCCGGAAATAATACAACAAGCCCTCGTTACGTATGGGCGATGTATCTTGGCCGTTGGATATGTTTTGATAAGGGATAGCGCTTATCGATAAATAAGCGGTATTTATAAGCGTTCAAAGCATGATTGTCAGTATATAATCTCAGTATACAAGCAGTCACTTAAAGCACCTTGGCAGCAAGGTAAAGGGCTAGTATCGACTTAAGAGTGACTTGCGAGTATGGTATTAGCTTGTGACAGTCGGGGGCATAATCCCCTACACTAATTGGCGTGAAAATGGTCTGGTGCTTAGCAGGTGGGTTTTTAGCCCTTATCTATGTGACATATCAGCTCAATATTCAGTCAGTATTTATACGACGGGTATTCGCACCATTAGGATTTATCACAGCATACCGGCAACAATCGTATATAAATAAAGCGCCGTATTCAGTTGTGCTAACGCGGTAACATTCGGCATAGAACATGAATATATCAGCATGAGCGCTGGATAATAAAGACACCTTCACTGCTTACTTTATACTGACTTTATTTTATAAGGCAGTAGGTTGGCAGTGTTATTACTCGTTTTACTAACAATAACTGGCTATGTACTTTAATTTTAAAACTTTTAATTTTAAAACGTAGCTTTCGTTATATAGCAAGGAGTTTCAAATGGTATACCAAGGAAATCGCATCACGGTGACAATGCTAGAAGATGGCATCGCCAACATGCAGTACAACGCCGAAAATGAGAGCGTGAACAAGTTTGATGCTGAAACCAATAAGCAATTTGGCGAAGCGGTTACTGCTTTAGAAAAAGCGGATAACGTAAAGGGTCTTATCGTGACGTCGAGCAAAGGCGTATTTATCGCTGGTGCTGATATCACAGAATTCGTCGGCTCTTTTAAAAAGCCAGAAAGCGAAATTAAAGACTGGGTTGTTAACATCAATGACGCCTTTAACCGTTTTGAAGACTTGCCGTTTCCAAAAGTAGCCGCTATCAATGGCGCAGCGCTTGGCGGTGGTTGTGAGATGACCTTGGTTTGTGAATACCGCGTCATGAGCGACAAAGCCATCATCGGTCTACCAGAAACCCAATTGGGTATTTTCCCAGGTTTTGGTGGTACGGTTCGTAGTACGCGTATCATTGGTATCGACAATGCGCTTGAATTGATTGCCACTGGTACACCAAAGAAAGCACTTGATGCGTTAAAACTTGGCTTAGTGGATGCGACTGTTCCTGCCGATGATTTACAAGATGCAGCGATTGATCTGGTCAAAAAATGTATCTCAGGTGAGCTTGATTGGCAAGCGAAGCGTGAAGAGAAGCTTGCGCCTGTTAAGCTAAACCAGCTTGAGCAAGCGATGGCATTTAACAGCGCAAAAGGTATGATTTTTGCCAAAGCCAATCCTAAGCAGTACCCAGCGCCAGCAATCGCTATTGAAGCAATTGAAAAGCATGTAAATCTGCCACGTGATAAAGCAATCGAAGTGGAAGCGACTTACTTTGCAAAAGCGGCGAAAACCCCACAAGCAGAAAGCTTGGTTGGTCTGTTCTTAAACGATCAGTTGGTCAAAAAATTAGCTAAGCAGCACAGCAAAAAAGCACATGAAATCAATGAAGCGGCGGTACTTGGCGCGGGTATCATGGGCGGCGGTATCGCTTATCAGGCAGCCAGCAAAGGCTTGCCAATCATCATGAAAGACATCAAGTCTGAGCAATTAGACCTTGGTATGGGCGAAGCCAGTAAGCTACTTGGCAAAATGGTTGAACGTGGCAAGATGACCCCAGCAAAAATGGGTGAAACGTTAAGCCGTATCCGTCCGACTTTGAATTATGGTGACTTTGCTGAGACTGACATCGTTATCGAAGCGGTGGTAGAAAATCCAAACGTGAAGCGTGCGGTACTAAAAGAAGTTGAAGGCTTGGTTAAAGACGATTGTATCCTAGCGTCAAACACCTCAACGATTTCTATTACTTATCTAGCTGAAGCGCTAGAGCGTCCAGAAAACTTCGTTGGTATGCATTTCTTTAACCCAGTAAACCGTATGCCGCTAGTAGAAGTTATTCGCGGTGAAAAATCTTCTGAAGAAGCTATTTCAACGACCGTTGCTTTGGCCACAAAAATGGGCAAAGTGCCTGTCGTCGTGAATGACTGCCCAGGTTTCTTGGTAAACCGTGTGTTGTTCCCATACTTTGGTGCCTTTGACTTGCTCCTTAAGCAAGGTGCGGACTTTGCTCATGTCGATAAAGTCATGGAAAAATTCGGCTGGCCGATGGGTCCTGCTTACCTAATCGACGTCGTTGGTTTAGATACTGGCGTACACGGTGCAGAAGTCATGGCAGAAGGTTTTCCTGACCGCATGAAGCCTGATTATAAAGGTGCTATCGAGCATTTATATGAAAACAAACGCCTAGGTCAGAAAAACGGCATTGGTTTCTATAAGTATGAGATGGACAAACGCGGCAAGCCTAAAAAAGTTGCTGATGAAGCCACTTATGAGCTCTTAAAAACTACCACTGATAGTGACAAGCAAACGTTTGACGATCAAGCCATCATTGACCGCACCATGCTAGCGTTCTGTAATGAGACCGTACGTTGCCTAGAAGACAATATCGTCAGCACGCCATCTGAAGCCGATATGGCGATGATTATGGGCGTTGGTTTCCCACCATTCCGCGGTGGCCCTTGCCGTTATATCGACCAAATGGGTCTAGATAACTACTTGGCGCTGTGTGAAAAATATGCATACCTTGGCAAAGCCTATGAAGCCCCGCAAAAGATTCGCGATATGGCAGCAGCAGGCGAGACCTTTTACGCTACGGCGTAATGGGCAGTCATTACTAGGATGAAGTGCCGTACGTTTGTTATTAAGGCTGAGAGAAAATTAGTTATTTATGCTCTTTAATGCCAATATTCTTTAATAGCAGACGTACGATTATAGTTGGTTGAATTTAGGCCAGTACAAGAAAATCGAGCGCAGAGGTACCTATTGTACTTTAAGCGAGATTGACGCAGTCATAGCCTAAAATGAACTGACTACACTGACAATAAAAATTGAAAAGGAAGATAGTATGACAATTTTAAGTCCAAAAGACGTGGTCATCGTAGATGGCGTACGCTCAGCAATGGGTAAATCTAAAAACGGTATGTTCCGCCACGTTCGCGCTGATAGCTTATCAGCTGAGCTGGTACGTGCCTTGGTTGAGCGTAACGATTTTGACCCACGTGACGTCGAAGACATCATCTGGGGCTGTGTAAACCAGACTTTAGAGCAAGGTTTGAACATCGGTCGTAACATCGGTCTATTGGCTGGTATTCCAAAGACTGCTGGCGGCCAAACTGTTAACCGTCTATGTGGTTCATCTATGCAGGCGCTACATACTGCTGCTGCGCAAATCATGACCAACCAAGGTGAAGTTTTCATCATCGGTGGTGTTGAGCACATGGGTCACGTCGGCATGATGCATGGCGTTGATCTCAACCCTGAAGCGTCAAAGCATTATGCAAAAGCCTCAAATATGATGGGCTTGACTGCTGAAATGCTTGGTCGTATGAACAATATCACTCGTGAAGAGCAAGATGCTTTCGGTCTTGAGTCACATCGCCGCGCATGGGCTGCAACGACTGAAGGTCGTTTTGACAATGAAATCATCGGTATCGAAGGTCATGATGCTGCTGGTCGCTTGCAACTATGTACCGTTGATGAAGTGATTCGTCCAGATGCAACGATGGAGCAAATGCAAAAGCTACGTCCAGCCTTTGATCCTAAAGGCGGTACGGTCACTGCTGCGACCTCATCTGCATTATCTGACGGTGCGTCAGCAATGCTAGTCATGAGCGCACAAAAAGCCAAAGACTTAGGTCTTAAGCCTCGCGCTCGTATTCGTAGCATGGCTGTTGCTGGTTGTGATGCCGCTATCATGGGTTACGGTCCTGTACCGGCTACGCAAAAAGCACTTAAGCGCGCTGGCATGAGCATCGATGATATGCAAACCATCGAGCTAAACGAAGCGTTTGCAGCGCAAGGCTTGTCAGTACTTAAAGCCTTGAACTTGTCGGACAAGCAAGACATCGTCAATATCAATGGTGGCGCGATTGCACTAGGTCATCCACTAGGCTGTTCAGGTGCTCGTATTACCGTCACTTTGTTAAATGCGATGGAGCAGTCTGATACTGAAATTGGTCTTGCGACCATGTGTATCGGTCTAGGTCAAGGTATCGCGACCATTATTGAGCGTGTGTAATTTTTAGACTGTATTAGCTTTGCAATATTTTAGCGTTTTAAAAGGAGCCTCCAATCAAGCGATTGGGGGCTTTTTTTATTTATAAACAATAACGAGGTATCTATGACGCAACGTTCATAAGTTGTTAATAAAAATTATCTCCATTGACGCCCTCAGCAAACTATGACTAAATAAGAGCTAGGTTTAATAATAATGATATAGAGGCCAAATATAGCGTCGCCTTTACCTATTAATATCAGTCGTACAAGGAGTGTACTATGTCTACCATGATTACCGATCGCACTTATCGTATCGCCCGTGAAAATACCCAAGCGATGATTATCGATGTTCAAGAACGCTTAACGCCGCATATCTATGACCATGAAAATATTGTCAAAAAGACCGTCACGCTAATCAAAGGGCTGCAAGCGCTTGATATTCCTATTATGCTCAATGAGCAGTACAAAAAGGGACTTGGCGATACCCTGCCTGAGATACGTGATGTGCTAGAAGGCGACAATGCCAAAAGCTTTGAGAAAGTCACTTTTAGCGCTTGTGATAATGACGATTCGTGGCATTATTTAGCGCAGCAGAATCGTAGCATTGTTCTATTATTTGGGGTGGAGGCGCATGTCTGCGTTATGCAAACGGCGCTTGATTTGCTCGATAATGGCATGCAGCCGGTTATTATTGGTGATGCCGTCGGCTCACGCTTTCCTTATGATAAAAAGCAAGCGATTCGCCGTATTCGCCGCGCCGGTGGCGTGATTAGTACCGTAGAATCCATTCTTTTTGAGCTGTGTCGCAGTAGTAAAGACCCTGCTTTTAAGACCATTAGTAATTTGATTAAGTAACTTAATTAAGCGGATTGAGTGGTTACAAAACAGTTTTTTTAATGATTAATAACAAAAGATAGCGCTGAAGACTTAGGCGCTATCTTTTTTAAATACTAACTTTTTCGCCTTTAAGTAACGATTTGAAATAACGCTTTTAAACAACGTTTGAACTTGGTTTAACAGTAGATTTAATTGCTGGCTTATCCTTTATTTTTAAGACTAAAAAAGTAGCTGAAGCAACGGCAATAATCAGTACCCAACCAGTCGGCGTCCAACTGCCAGTCAGTCCTTTCACGCCCTGCATCAGCAACACCATCATAACGCCACCTAGATTGCCCATCATCATTAGCATGGCAACTGCTTTAGCCGCTTGTGAGGCGTGTACGGTATCTTCAGCGGCGGCAATCAGTAATGGATAACCTGCCAGCAAGAAAAATCCTAATATAAAGCTGAGCAATAATGTTGTGGTTCCTGTGGTTAAATACAGTAAAGGATAGGTGGCGCTAGCACCAATTAGCGTTGCCAATATTAAAAAAATGCGCCGTTTTTGCAGGTAATCTGATAGTAGCGGAATCAATAATGCCCCTAAAATACCGCCGACGATCAGCATGGCAGTAATGATGCCCGCCGTCGCTTCATCAATACCGCGGGGCGCAAGAATAGGCGCAATCCAGTTACTTAATCCATTAAAATAACCCATCGCAATAAACACCGCTAATGAGATAAACCATAGGCGCTTATTTTTTAATAGCGATTCGATTTCGTGCAGTGAGATAGCGCTATCTTGTTGTTTGGGTTTTTCAGCGACGACCAACAAAAATCCTACTACTGCCACCGCCGTAATAATGACATTGATAAGTAGCATACCAGAGAAGCCAAATGCCTCGATTAATGGGGCAGGGGCAAAAGCGCCAAGGGCAGTCGCCAAAAACATCCCACCCATAATCACGCCCGTTACGGTGGCGATTTGCGATTTATCAAACCAGTCGGATGTCACTTGATTGATCGCATTGGTAATATACGGCTGAGCAATGGCAATCAGTAATTGCCCTGCAAATACTAGCCAATAATAATCAGCGCCCAACCAACGTATTATTGAGCCTATCAGCATAAGCAGCGCCGCTAAGCTGACGATTTTTTTATAGCCAATGTTATCGAGTACCTTGCCTGAATGGATGGCGAGCAGCACAAAAACGATAGGGAACATCAAGGTTAAGAGATTGGCGAAAAATTCATTAACGCCAAAATGTGCCTCGGTGCTAATTACGATGGTCGCAAAGGTTAGCCATAAAAACTGATTGACCCCCAGTAAAAGAGAGAAGCCTGCGATGATAAGCCATTTATTGGGCGGTTTTTTCTGAATACGTGCTGAAGTTGCAGTTGATGAATTAGCACGCGTTGTGGCGTCAGTGGTGGGTGGCATCGACATATCCTTGTCTGGTGCAGGTCATTATCCATTATTTTGTGCATAGCCTTGTCCATAGCCTTATGCATTGCCTGTTGCCTTATTATGAGCATTAGTTGAGTTTTAAACAATAAAAAATTAAGACACTTGCCATTATCGCCCGTCGAAAAAAATAGATGGTTAGCAGTAGGCGTAAAATATCTACTATAATAAGCACCTTTGCATAAAGATTAGAGTTAGATAAAGCGCTAACCATTCACCGAGTAAAGCAGAGCAAGCCATGCCGTTAGAAACCATTTCAGCAAACGCCAAATTAGCAACCAAACAAACACCATTACCCAATCCAAAGCTTGCTGCAAATATCGATATCGATGACGTGACGCATTTTTTATTAGAGCTTGATGCCCTTAAGCGTGTCAATCGGCGCAGCTATGTGACGGGTACGACTCGCTTAGAAAACTCTGCCGAACATTCTTGGCATTTGGCGATGGCATGTTGGTCAATTGCTGAGTTGTTTGAGCTAAATGTTAATCACGAAAAATTGCTCAAGATGGCATTGATACATGATTTAGGTGAGATTGATGCCGGCGATACTTTTTTATACGCCGATAGCCGTAGTGATGCGCACGTTGATGAGCGTGCCGGAATTACTCGATTGCAGAGCGAGCGTGGAAATGGGATTGCTGATTTAAGTGGCGTTTGGGAAGAGCAGGAAACGGGTCATAGTAAAGAAACCCAGCTGCTGAGGGTGGTTGATCGCTTGTTACCGTTTTTGCTTAATTTAAATACCAATGGAAAAACCTGGATTGATGCTAACGTTACACGCTCGCAAGTTGCTGGCGCGCATGAATTTATTAAAGACAGCTTTCCGAGTATCCATGAGTGGCTAGCAAAACAGATTGATTATGCGACTAAGCAAGGATGGCTGATTGATGCTTAAGTAAAGCCAAAAATTACCGTTTAGATGCTTAAAAACAACTCGTTCTTTTTAAACATTAAAGCATTTATAGTTAGGGCAATGAGCTGTAAAGTCCATTAAAAAGCCCAATTAAGCATGATGATTCATACTTAATTGGGCTTATATTTTTATCATGAAACAGCGGCTTATTTAGCGTTAGCAACGCCCAATAGCTGTCCCATTTGTACCACGCTATTGGCTTGCATGTTATCTTGCCAATCGGCTTTTGCGCCCTTTGGTAATACCACAATCGCAGTTGAGCCTAAATAAAAGCGTCCAAGCTCATCGCCTTTTGCAAAGCTCATATTGTGCTCGGCTTCTTGGATATCATCAGTGCGGCTGATTTTGCCGGTTGCTACCGTTTCGATACCAGCGACAATCATTGCCCCAACCATGACAACCGCTGCTTTGCCGTATTCTGTGTCAAATAAACACACCAAACGCTCGTTACGCGCAAATAAATCAGGGACATTTGCTGCCGTGGTATTATTAACAGAAAATAGCGTACCCGGTACATAACGGGTTTTGGTCAAGGTACCAGCAAATGGCATATGCACGCGGTGATAGTTGCTCGGCGCTAGATATACGGTCGCAAAGCTGCCATCAGCAAAATAGCTGCCCTCTTCGCTATTGGCCAGTAATTGTCCGATGTCATAGTCACGACCTTTGGCTTGCAGCAATTTATGGTCGCGGATTTGCCCGAGCTGGGAGATAACGCCATCAGCAGGGCTAACAATACCGTTTGCGCTGCTATCGATGATACGCGCGTCGTCTTTTAGCTCACGGGTAAAAAAGTCATTAAAGCTTTCATAAGCGTTAAAGCTTTGGCGCTCGTATTCATCTAAGCTCACATTGTAAGCTTTGGCAAAACTGCGAATAAAGGTGCGCTTAACATAAGGATGGCGGCTGGCGGCCAAACGTCCAGCTACTTTACTCAACTGCTGCTGCGGCACAAATTGTTGAAGGGTGGCAAATAAATTCATAATGAGGCTACCAAAATAGGGTTTGATGTAATAATTAATTAGGCAAGTTAATGGCGGTATTTTATCATGGTCAGGGTATTGTTGTATGGCCATAAACTGTAAGCTATTTATAAATAAGGAAGGCCGTAAATGAGAGCACTGATACAAAGGGTGCACCATGCGAGTGTCACTGTCGATGAGCACTGCGTTGGTGAGATTGAGCATGGCCTATTGGCCTATATTGGCTTGGGTCATGATGATAATTTGCAAAGTGCGCAGCGTATGATTGATAAAATTCTTACTTATCGCATTTTTGATAATGATGATGACCCTGCTAAGTTTGGTAAATTGGATAAAAATGTTCAGCAAGTAGGCGGTGGCTTATTATTGGTCTCACAATTTACCTTAATGGCAAAAACCGATAAGGGGCGTCGTCCTGACTTTGGCGGAGCAATGGCACCCGATGCCGCGCAAGCCTTATTTGAACAACTGGTAAATTACGCCAAAACCCAACATCCTAATGTAGCAACTGGTGAGTTTGGCGCTGATATGCAAGTGGCAAGTATCAACGATGGACCGTTAAATTTTTTATTGGAAGTTTAGAGGTTTAACGTTTTAGAAGCTTGATTTTTACAAGCTTAATTTTTTACAAGCAAAAATTTTAAATGTTAGAAATCCAAAAGCTAGCTTTCAGGCTTTTGTAGCAAAGTATAAGGATTGACCGCGCTGCCATTGATATAAATCCCGTAATGGACGTGCGGCGGCGTACCTTTGGCATTACCACTGTCGCCGACGTAACCGATGATATCGCCGGCATTGACCCAGTCGTTTGGGCTAATATCGGCATAATCCTCTAGATGCGCATAATAATGTCCTGCGCCGCCCGGTCCAATGATGAACACCACGCGACCGCCTAACGTATTTTCACCGACTTTACTGACGATGCCTTGTGTCGTGGCCTGTATCGGCGTACCTCGCTTGGCAAATATATCGATGCCTTCGTGAGAGCGACCTTGGCTGCGCGCGCCGCCCCACGTATCGGTTAGGTGCTGTGCTGGTAATGGTGAGGGCAAACTGTTTTCTGTGGGCAGTGGTTGTTGTAATAAACTGAGCTGTTGCCATTTTGCCATCACAAACGACTGGGTTTGTTGACTGATACTCGGTAAGAGCTTGTCAAATACAAATAACAGCATCAATAATACAGCTGCCTTGATGAATACACTTATTACACGGCGTAAAAAGGTTGGTTTTGAATTTGGATTTGGCGGAAGCTTATTACCATCTGCTAGCATCGATATCTCTTTATTTTTTTGAGTTCACTCTAATGGGTAGTATAAGAGTTAATATCTCTACTCTTTGTATACCATTGTTATTTCTAGTTTTTATCCCCATAAACATAACGTAGTTTTTAAAAGTTACGTGGCTTTTAAAATTCACGCGGCTTTTAAATTTACCTAGCTTTTACAATTGCACTTAAAACACCAATGTTGCTACCTATTTTTAAATAATGATGGCTAAATCTTTATGACTGATACTGCGCTGATTATCGATACCGAAACCGACCAAGGTCGTGATCCGCGTCCGATTCAAGTGGCGACTATTAATGTGGCGACGGGTTTTGAGTGGATGAAATACTTTAATAGTGGGCGCTCGATATCACCCGTGGTCATTAGAATTCATGGTATTACCGATGATGATGTCGCCGGTCTTGAGCGCTTTGAGTTAGAGGCGTTTGAGTTGCCGCAGTATTTGATTGGGCATAATGTACGCTTTGATTGGCGGGTGATTGGCAGTCCGTCTGCTAAGCTGATATGCACGGTGCGGCTGGCGCGCGTCGCCTTTCCAGAGTGGAGAGCCTATGGTCAGTCCAAATGCATCGAGCAGTTATTAGGTAAAGGGGAAGCAAGTAGGATGACGATTGCCGCTCATGATGCGCTCGGCGATGCGCGCATGTGTTATCTGCTTTATCAGGCCTGCTGCGAGCGTTTAGAGATTGCACCGACAGATTTTGCGGCGGCCCACGCTATCGCCAATAAAGCCAATCCGCTGAGCAAAATGCCCTTTGGTAAACATAAGGGTATGCCGATTAAAGACGTACCTATCAGCTACGTAAAATGGATGCTAGGTAACATCCATAATATGCAGCCGTCGCTTTATTCTGCTTTGACCAAGCGTGTTAAAGCAGAACAAGCATTAAAAAACACGCAAGACTAAATAGACTTGCGCTTAAATGGATTAACTAAACAGAACTTATTGCTGCTTAGCTAACCAATCGACTGCCATTTGCCAAAGCTGCGGGGCTTTAGTATTGGTTCTGCTACTAAAATAGCGCATATGACCGATACTGTTTAAACCGAACTCTTTTGGCTCAAAAAAGCGTTTTTCGACTGGCATTTTGCTAAAGACGCGAATCATATCATCCATGTTTTTGCTATTGGCAATCTCATCATCGCTAAAGCCAAGCCACAATGCTGGCATATCAAGCTCATCATAAAAATGGGTATGAATGCTTTTGCCAAAAGCGGTCTTGATATAGCCTGCGCCATTGCACCACTCGCGCCATTGACGAGCGACGCCGCGTGGTAGCGGCTCGCCCATACCGATTTTATCCGCCGGGGTATAACCGAAGGTTAAGTTAGTGAGTGGGATAAAGGCATCCATAAACCCCATTGCTTTGAGCTTATAAGGCATGTCCATATTTTTGATGCGCCCTGATGAGCAAGCGACATTGAAGACCGACGCAATAGCTTGGTAGTTTGGCATTAAACCAATCAGCTGACCACCGGCGCTATGACCAATTAAATGATAAGTCGCATCGGCAAATTCGTCTTGTAAGGCATCAAGCACGGCTGGCATGTCATGGCGACCCCAACTGATTAAAGAGGCGTCACATTTAGCCAAATCAGACGATAGCGATTCGCCGATACCTTCATTATCAAAGGTTAGGACACCAAAGCCACTGGCTGCTAAATAAGTGGCAAAATTGTGATAAAACTGTCGTTTGATACCGGTCGCTGGCGCTATCATGACCGCTGCTTTCACCTTATCTTTAGGGCGATAGACAGTCGCTGCCAATGCCCGATTGCGATCAGTCATGATGCTTAGTGCATAAGTATCCGTTTGATTCTGCGCATTTTCCATGGTTTAACCTTAATATGTTTTTGTCATTTTTATGAGTAAGTGCTTTTTTATCAGTAAGTGCTTTGGGTAAATAAAAATGCTTAAGATGCGCTGAGCGTTTAATAATCAATGTTAATCATATCGTCATTGAGCTGCGATTAATTTAATCTATGGCATAACTTTGCGATAACCGCATGATGACCGAGTTACAGCACTGCTTATGGTAAAATAAATCTTAGGTAGGAAGGTAGGCGAAAATGACTTCTAAGTTCTATAAGCAGGTTCTATGTGCGAATTCTATGCGGCTTGTTTTGCACAATATTAACCAAAAAAATTAATCAGTATTTATTTTGACCAATCAACACACATCAACAAACCACCAGGTATGAATAAACGTGTTTTAATAGCTAAGAATTTAATAGCTAAAAATTTAATAGCTAAGTATCTAATAGCTATATATTTAATAAAAAGTCGATATAAAAATTAAGGAAGTTTTATGCAAATGAAAATTAATAATGACACTTATGAAGTCATTACCAGTCAAGATATTACCAATATTGAAAAAGCAGTGGATAAATCAGCGTTGACGATGCCGTTAGTTGCGGTTTATTGTGGTTCGCGTTTGGGCAATAATGAAGTCTACGAGCAGGCAGCGCGCGAGCTTGGCCGTGAGCTTGCCGATAATGGCATGGGTCTGGTTTATGGCGGCGCGAGCATCGGGCTGATGGGCGCAGTGGCAGATGAAGTCATCCAAGGTGGCGCGCAAGCGGTTGGTGTGATTCCAACCTTTATGCTCAAGCACGAAATTGCTCATGAGCAGCTGACCCGTCTGCATTTGACGGATACCATGCATACCCGTAAAACGGTGATGGCAGAATATGCCGATGCCTTTATTACCTTGCCGGGCGGGCTTGGAACGCTTGAGGAAATTATGGAAATTGCTACGTGGCGTCAGCTATATCAGCACGAAAAACCGATGATTATTCTGAATATCAATGGCTTCTACGACCGTATGATTGAGCATTTAAAATATACCGCTGACCAAGGCTTTATGAAACAAGAAGACCTTGAGCGTTTGGTCGTTTGTAATAGCATTAGTGAAGCGATTGACATGCTAAAAACAGTGGTAACCATAGAAGGTGCGGTCGATACCGAAAAAATGGCCGGTAATTAAGCTAACTAAGCGCTAATATATACTGCCTTTACATAAAAAAGGAGAGAAGGGCTTATCATTAGCCTTTCTCTCCTTTTTTATTTTAATTTTATTAACATTTAAATCATTTTAACTCGTTTAACAAATACCATGGTTTACGCCCGCCATTGCTAATGGAAAGCCACGTTCTTGCGCCAAATGACGCGCGACTTTATCAATCGCTACGCTACCATTTTGCGTTAAATACGCCCATTCATGCGCATAACGCTGACTATTTTCTGCCATATCATTAGCAATTAAACCAAGCTCAGTCAATTCATTGACGATTTGATCGGCAGCAATCAGCGTTGATGAGGCTTTGACGTTTTCCGCGCGCGCATAGCGAATATTAGAATACAAACTCACATCGGCAACCCGCAAAGTATCGTCTTGACCGGGTATTTGCTGGCCACCGTATAGCGCGTTACCGACCGTACGCGCGCTATGGAAAGTGGGCACAAACTCAGCGACATAGTCAATCGCTTGTTGGCTACGCGCTTGCAGCGGCGCTTTATCCCAGCCATCTTCGATATAGTGCAAGTATTGCGACGGCAATTCAGGTTGGGCGCTGTCTTTATTGGAGGCGACCAAACCATCATCAAATAAGGTGATAAATTTACTCATGCCATGTATTTGAAAATAGCCACCGGGGTAAGGTGTTAGCTGTGCCATGCCTTCTGGCGTACCACGATCGCCATAGACGATAATCTCTGGTATCTGCCCGCCGGTGTCATCCCAGTGGGTGATATAAGAGGATTTAAACTCGACCATACGCGTGACTTTGACCCCGACCATATCATCGATGACGCCGGTACGAAAACCGCAAGCATTGATTAAGTAATCGACTTCGATAGATTCAGTTGCACGTTCGGTTGCAAGCTTAGTTTCAAGTTCGTTTTCAAGGCTAGCTGCTTGCTGATAATCGATACGCCATTTAGTCACATGGTGATCAGCGTTTGAGCAGTTTTCACAATCAACAGGCATCACTTGCTTAACTTGTGTATCGGTAAAGACATGCGCGTGCTTATAGCCTTCTAAAGCCAATTGCGCAGACGCTGCCAAGCGGAAGATATTCCAGCCATATTCTTGTACGACAATCAGCGGAAATTTGACTTTATTTAAATCCAAATACTTAGCGACCGGTATCATCCATTCGTCAACCGACC
Organism: Psychrobacter sp. DWR1-2-3; assembly: GCF_049896465.1. Taxonomy (NCBI): domain Bacteria; kingdom Pseudomonadati; phylum Pseudomonadota; class Gammaproteobacteria; order Moraxellales; family Moraxellaceae; genus Psychrobacter; species Psychrobacter sp. DWR1-2-3. The sequence continues at coordinate 30,734 of NZ_JAFCUJ010000009.1, read as the reverse complement.
GCGGAACTGAAACTTGCTCGCGCTCAGACAATGCAATCAGCTGCTCATGGCTATAGAGCTGATAGTAATTTTCAGGTTCGCCGAGTACTTTATTATCGGCATCTTCAGCGATAAGCTCGCGATAAGCGTCAGTCAAGATATCAAGACGCGGTAGCAAGTCTTCAGGCAAGCCTTCATCGCGGGTAGGCACAGCAAATACCGTCGGGCGTACATCGATGGTATAAGGATAAAGGCGTAAAATATCGATACATTGTTTGAGCAGAGCGACGCAATCTTCATCAGGAATTTCACGGTATAGATTGCCGCCAGCATGCAAATGACACATCGGTGGACCATCGATAAGCGAGGTGTTTTTTTCAAATAAATAGGTCTCAAGCCCTAAGGCTGCGAGACGAATCGCAATGGTTGCCCCAGCTGTGCCGCCACCGAGAATACCAACCCGTTTGGTGGCAGGCGCTTGATTGTTCGTAAAAGAATGAGTCATTGTCGTTGTTATATCCTTAATCGCATTCCTGTCATCAGGAGCTGCTCGGCGTATTCGTGAAATGATTTGTTTTTAGATAAAGTGTTTTTGGATACCAAGTTACTTTTAAATACCAAGTTACTTTTAAATACCAAGGTGCTTTTAAATAATCGAGGTCTAACTATTTTTATTTTAAACCGCTTATGTTTTATATAGGGTGTCGCTATCGATATGCATACAGACGATATGCGTGCATGGGCAGCCAAGTTCAATACGTATCTTAAGCCGCGATGGTCATATTTGCCATTGTGCTGTCATTCCTAATTTCTATAGCGTTATTCTACGAAAAACTGCTACTTATATAAGGATAAATAGGTAAGCACGTGCATCAGTTTTGTCAATGAATAGCACTGGGGCGGTAGGCTAAAGCCTGAGCGCTGCTAAGCGTATTTATAGAGTTAAGTATTTAATTTTGCGTTATTTGTAAACTTTAGGCGCTTTTGTAAATTTATATGCTGAGAGAAACGTGCGCTTTGATGCCTATGCTATATTAAAAACACTTGAAGTCAGCGCTAAACCATTTCACGTATCTCAATCATTGTACGTATTATGATTAAAAGCAGCAGACGACAAGAAGAAATCCAATAAAAAATTTTTCACTATTAACAAGGAAGTTATTATGAAACACATACTGGTATTATCTGCTCTTAGTGGCATGCTAGCGCTCAGTGGTTGCTCAACCCTAAATAATATGGTCGGCAATGACGATTCGGGTATGCACGATGTGCAAGCGACCAATAAAAACACGGCTCCTGTCGCTAGTAAAAACGGCATGCTCGTCGATGCTAGCAACCATATGACCTTATATACTTTTGATAAAGATTCTATGAATAAGTCAGAATGTGGCAGCGCCTGTCTGCTCGTTTGGCCTGCATTTATGGCACCGAGTAATGCCAAAGCGTCAGGGCAGTTCGCCGCCTTTAAACGCGAAGATGGCAAATATCAATGGGCGATGAATGGTAAGCCGTTATACTTTTATGCCAACGACACAAAGGTTGGCGATAAAGATGGCGATAATAAACTTGGCGTTTGGCATATTGTAAAAACCAAATAACTTTCAATTTTTCCAAAAATAAGTTTTCCATAAAAAGGCAGCCAGCGTGGCTGCTTTTTTTTGGTTATTTATGCGGTTTTTTAACATAGCAGGATGGCTTTAAGACGAGCTCTTATCGTAGAAGCTGCTTGCATCGAGCGACAAAAACCGTTAAAATCGCGGTTTGATTTTCCCGCTGGGGAAAGGCTAAGTGAGCAGCGGTGTGGTGTTGGGTGCTGGAATAAGCCAGTGACGCAGTTGCCAGACCAGAAGATGTCCTTAGTGCCTCAGTTACGTATGTCATTGTTTGGTTGATCTGTCAATCAAAAGCGCTGTACATACATCGGACATAGAGAGTTTATTATGCGTAAAGATATCCATCCAAATTACCAAGAAGTTTTGTTCCATGACACTAACGCTGACGTGTTTTTCTTAACTCGTTCAACCGTTAAAACCAAAGCCACTCGTGAATACGAAGGCACAGAATATCCATACTACCCACTTGATATTTCAAGTGCGTCGCATCCATTCTATACTGGCGAACAACGTAAAACTTCTACTGAAGGCCGTGTTGCAAGCTTCAACAAACGCTTTGGTGCGTTTGGTGGCCGTAAGAAAGCTGCTGATACTGACACTGCAGAGTAATTTATACTTATGGTATAAATGTATTTCGCTAAGCAGTCTTTTGCTAAGCCATAAAAAACCGCTGAACATTCAGCGGTTTTTTTTGTTTAAATTTTGACGTTAAATTTTAAGCTGCCAGTGTTTAGAAAGTCAGTTTTTAGCTGTTATTATTTAGAAGGTAGTGCTGTTTAATTTAGCAGCTGGTGAATCAAGCAAATCGACAATCAATTCTGCCAACTGCTGGGCCCAATAACCGTACATAAGGCTGCTAGGATGAAAGCCATCACTGGCAAACATCACCCTGATATCGATTGGGGTGCCATTAGAATGCTCGTCTATCATACGGGCAAAGTCGGTTCCCATGTAGGTGACACTATCGTGAGCGGCACAAATTTGCTGTAAGGTGTTATCAAGGATAGAGGCTTTGGCACCGACGAAGTTATTCAACGGTGCAGGTATTGCCGGCATCTGTGCCATTGGTGGCAAGCTTAAAAAAATCAGCTCTCGCACACCAAATTTGCGCTGGGCAATAGCAATGATATTTTCGATTTGCTGTTGCCATTGATTAACAGAGACGTTGGAGGTGGTGTCATTAACGCCGACACTTAGTACCATCACATCGATAGGCTGGCTTGGCGCAGGCAACACATAAAGCCTGCGCAAGATATCAAAGCTGGTATGACCAGTCGTCGCTTGCAGAGACCAGTTTAATGTATGAAATGCGCTCTGAATAATAGGCTGCTGGGTCAAGATGGGAATCAAATTGCCGACAAGCGCCTCTTGCTGGGTCTGACTACCGACGCCCGCCGCTGCCGAATCGCCAACGACCATCAAGTTTAGCGTTTGCTGTGTATCTTTTGAGGTATTGGCAGCGCTGCTATTTGCATTGTTTAATTGAACTTGACCATGCCTCTCGCCATTTGGTTCAGGCAAGCGCACGGTATCGCGCTTGATTTTGTGCCCTTGATACAGGTAAACAGGGGCGAACAGCACGTCTCTTGCAACCGAAGCTATTTTATTCTGCATTTTTTTAGTGGCTACCATCCTGCTCGCTCCCGAATAGTGGTGAGATTGTCTTCAATAAGTAATTTACCATCGATATATACATCGCGTAATAGGTTGTCTTCTGCTGTCGATAAATTATCAACTTTAATAGTTTCTAACGTTCCGTTGCTGTTTTTTATCAGCGCCAAACGGCCTTTTTTCGAGCGTTTTGAGCGGCTAGTGACGGGGTCTTTATAAATGTCGGTCCACACGCCATCGATAGAGATGGCACTGGCTTTCATCGCCCAACTCATGGTATCGCGATTGACTTGCTGTAGTAGCCCGCCGCCCATCCCAAAGGTGATATTGTCGGCGCTAAAACCTGCCTTCAATATCACATCGATGATTTTGCCCAAGCTTTGCGGGCTGATACCATCACCTTGGATGACCCGTACATAATCAGGCAGCACTTTATAACCTTTACTATTAATAGTCGTGCCGAACTTTACTGCCAAGCGCTCCAAGGCTTCGCGAACCACTTTAGCCGGATCGCCACTGTCAGGTCGAATAACTAAGGTGCCGCCCATATTTTTGACGTCGTCTTTTAGGCTACCGCCCCAAATATTATCAATGGCATTCCATAAATCATAGCTGTCAGATACCACGGAAAAACTCTTACCAGCACCGCCAAACTGCTCAATCATATTGGCAAAGGCGGCGGTTTCTCCATCACGGCCCCAAGCGGTCATGGTACTGTGCTCAGCGGCAGGAATAGAGAAGGCTGGCATCTCTTTATCCATGTGATACCAACGGCTAGCGGCAACCAAAGCCGTCATCGAATCAGTACCAGCAAAGTTCACCAAATGCGCAAGGCTGCCAAGTGCCACAGATTCTTGGCTCGAAGCACCGCGTGAACCAAAATCATGTAAACGGAAAATCAGAGACTCGGTATTATCTGCAGATTTTTCTAGTGCCTGACGTATGATGCTTTTGCAATAGTGCGAGACGCTCGCAACCGTTGAAGGATACCAAATTGCACGCAGTAGCGCCGTTTCGATATAGCTTGGTAGCCAATAGAACTCAGGGTCAGTATTGATGATTTGACAGACCACATTGGATGATGTAACGACGCTGCCTTCAGGAATGGCTTCGATGCGTAGTGGTAGATAGCCGCCATGCTTATCGACTATCAGCTCCCAACCAGCACGGTTAAAGGTTAAGCCATGCGCCTGAATAACCATTTCGGCTTCATCGATATCTTGATGGGTAATAGGTGTGCTGAGGTATTCTTTAATAAAGGCTTGCAAGCCAAAAAAAACCACATCGTAATCGCCTTTACGCGCCTCGATATAGCTTGATAGATACTCACTACCGCTTGGATATTGCACCCAATGGGAGGTTTTATAGCTGTCGCTATTTAAGATTAAATTGTTTAAATTGCTGGTATACATCACAGAACTCCTCTGCTTTGAGATGCCGCAGCTGTTTTTTAAATAACAGTTGCGGCGCTAAACCATTGCCGTCTATCGGCGCTGGCGTGAAAATTTGTCAATAAAAGATTGAATAGCCGTCTGATAAAACTCTATAAACCAACCATTTTGGTAATAATTGCATAATGGTCTTCAAACATCATGGTGGCATCAAGCTCAGCAAGCGGTAGCCAAAAAGCCTTGGCAGCATCGTCGCCGCCTTTTACTTTTGGTAAGCCTTTTGGGTCATTTTTCAACTGAAAGTAAAATGCTTGGGTAATCGTGCGACCACGTGCCGAGCGGTAAGGGTCGTCAAAGGTATGCTGGCTATGACAAGAGCCGCGTAGCACTGGTTCAGGAACTTTTAGACGGGTTTCTTCGCGTAGCTCGCGGATACAGGCATCAAATAAAGTTTCTTTTGGATTCAAAAAGCCACCCGGTAATGCCCACAGCCCACGCCCAGGCATACTACGGCGCTCAACCAATAAAATATGCCCTGATTGTACGACCAAGGCATCAGCAGTCATAAAGGTTGGTGGGTAGGGCGCAGATTCCCATTGTCTTTTATATTTATCGACAAAATCCGCTTCTTCATGCAGGTTTTGATAAATATCGGTCTTTTTAAAGTCATTGAGGACGTTGCGGGTCGACTCAGGGGTGCGCTCAGGCGTTGGCGTGGCACCCATCAGGTAGCTGTCACGAATAGGGGTGGCGGATAAATTGTGATAATTGGGCACAGAAACCGACGCCCAACTTGGGAATAATGACAAATAATATGATGAGCTGTCTTTTGAATGGCCAATCAGCCCAATGTCAGTTTGCAAGTCGCCGGTGACGGATTTGACGCCCGCTTGCACATATTGCAGCCAGCGCGTGTCGTTGTAGAGTGCATCGTCGAGTGCAACGCAGTGGATACGTGCTGCTTCTGCTGGCGAGTAGGCGTTTTTTATCATCGTCGCGCGCTCATCGACGCTAAATGGATTACGCAGACTACGTGGTAGGTTGGCAGAACCGATCAGCATAATGACGTTATCGGCACGTTTTAACGCTTCATCGACCACCGCTTTGTGACCGCAATGAAACGGCTGAAAGCGCCCAATAAATACCAAATAACGATAGTGTTTGTTTTTATCTGCATGCCGCTCTGCTGAATCGCTCATATACGCCACTTTCCTACTACTGATATTTCATTGATTAAAAAAAGTAATGCCGCCAATACTGACACAGCAGAGGAGTTGCTGACAAGTGCAAAGATGTTTAGAGGGGTATCATCATTGGCTATTACCTGTATTCAAGTTTGTTCAGACAAATAAATATAAGACTCTTTTAATTGGCATGCTTATCAATCCACGCAGTAACCGTTGGCCAAATCTCTTTGGCGGCAGGACGACTGTTTAAGATACGGCTATGGGTGTAATCGTCTAAATCGCCATTAATAATTGAGTACTCACGAAAAACGTTATCAGGATTGCTAAAATCGTTAAAAAGTGACTGGCAGCCTTGAGAAGGCGAGATAAATGTATCACCCTTGGCGCTGATGGCATAAATCGGCGTAGTAATCTTTGCCATATGTTGTCGATAATCAAAGCAGTCATTATCCGTTAACTGAATAGCATTTTTCTGACAGCTATAATTATCAAAAGCGCTGTCCTTGACACCAGCAACGTCTATATCTTTTTGCTTAATAAAACTGCTATGAAAGTTTTTACGCAAGTTCCATTCGTACCATTGATTCATGGTGTGATGGCTTTCGTTAATGGGTCCCATGTTAAGTTTTTTGGCAGGTATATAGCCGACTATACGCGTAAATATCTTGGCGGCGACTATTTTAAAATAGTTCTTGGGATTGACTATTGCACCGTAAACTTGGCAAGCAAACATACTGATACTATTGATTTTAGCGATGTAATGCGGATTTTGGATTAAAAACATCGTTAAGCAAGCACCGCCGCCGCTATGAGTGACGCAGTGTAAATTGCTGAGCTTTAATTCATTAAATAAATAATCGAAAGTGGCAGAAAAATCATAGGTTGCGACGGTTTCAAAGTTAAATTTGTCCTTTGATAACGAGCTTGCGCCATGACCGCGCCACTCCATGATATAACAATGATGGCCAAGCTCAGCTAGGTATTCAGCGATTCTTAAGCAGGTGTTTTTATCTGAAAAAGTACCATGCGTTAAGAAAATGTTTTGCCCTTGATTAGCAGTGTCATTTTTAGCAGAGCCATTGTTAGTATCAACATTAGAACATTGATGGGTTTTTTGACTATCGAATATCTCCCAAACAGCGATTTGCACCTTATCTTTGGTCGTCACTAACGTTAGATTCTCAGTCATCATAAAGATTTTCTCTTAAACTCATATCATGCTTATTAGTATATAAATGCCGTAATGGCTAAGTTATAGCACAACTTAGCCATTTATAGTTATGCTTCCATAACTGTGAGTCTACAGACATGAATGAATCTACAGGTATGAATCTAGGATATGAGAGCTATCAGCATCGTATAGACAAAAAAAACTGCCAGTGATAGATTCAATCACTGGCAGTTTTTTAACAATGAAGCTGATTAAGAATAAGGTTTAAGCGTCTTTACTAAATTCATTAAATGAAGCAACGGCTTCGGCAGCGTACATCATTGACGGACCGCCGCCCATATAAACACACATGCCCAAGGTTTCAGCGACTTCTTGCTCGGTGGCGCCAAGTTGTACCAATGCTTTGGTATGAAAACCGATACAAGCATCACAGCGCGCGCCAACCGCTAAGGCGAGGGCAATCAGCTCTTTGGTTTTTTTGTCCAATACGCCATCTGCGGTTGCCGCTGCACCGAGCTGCGAGAAGGCTCTGCTGGTTTCAGGAATATGCTTGTGTAATTTTGCCATATTGGTTGAAACGTGTTTAGTGATGTCTTTAAATGATTTAGTCATGGGATGGATGCTCCTCGTTACGCCAGATTAAAACGCTTATAAAGTGCAAGCGTGGTTTATTGAATGTGAGTTCAATGCAAACGTACTTTTAGGTAAAAACTGCTACGTTTTCTTGAACGGTTATTTCAATCATGCAATAGGCTAGGTATTGAATTCGAAAGTTTTTGTTATATTTAATTATAATATATAAAATTATATATTAAATCAAGAGGCTTATTTGATTTGCTTACGTCAAAATTGAACGGATGCGTTCATGAGGCTATGGCTTTTAAAAAACTTTAAATGGTTTTTGTTGACCAAGCACATGGATAGGGCTAATAAAGTTTAAAATGCTGATTATCATTAAATAAGCGCTTTAAACTTGATAAGTTGGCTTGTGGTCTTAATATAGAATGGACAATTACGATAAATGGATTATTAAGGTAGCAGTCAGGCCACTACTAAATCGCAGTAGCACGGTCGGAATTATGCGTTAAGTGCGCTATAATAGAGCCAATAACTGCGAATAACTGCTAACAAATACAACCGTCATGACGGTTAAAGCAATAAAATCATATACCAAGATGATGGATAATTTCATTTATCCCACCCTCACATGACATTGACGACACAGTAGACGTGACCAATATAACGCTTGTGTCATAACACATAGGAAGCATTATGAGTGAACACAATCCAACTGATACTCAAGTAGAACCTGCTGCCGATTACGAGTCAGCGTTAGATACTGAGCAAACGGAAGCCAAAAGTAACATCACCATCACTGAAGCCGCGCAAGGTTATTTGGCAGATTTACTGGCGAAACAAGATACTGATGGTATCGGCGTGCGTATTTTCGTTGAACATCCAGGTACGCCGCGTGCCGAGTGCTGCATGGCTTATAATCAGCCGGGCGAAGAAGACAGCGCTGATTTGAAATTTACTTATGACAATTTTTCGGCATTTATTGAAGCGGCATCGGTCCCTTATTTAGAAGATGCGGTGATTGATTATAATAAAGACCGTTTCGGTGGCCAGCTGACATTCCGTGCGCCAAACTCAAAAGTGCCAAAAGTCGGTGCCGATGCCAGTGTCGAAGAGCGTATCAACTATGTCTTGCAGTCTGAAATTAACCCAAGCTTGGCCGCTCATGGCGGTGATGTACAGCTGCTTGAATTGATTGATGAAGAAGGCGTTGGTCTGACCGCCGTATTAAAGTTCGGTGGCGGTTGCCAAGGCTGTTCAGCGGTTGATATGACTTTACGTCAGGGCGTTGAAGTACAGTTAAAACAGCAGATTCCAGAGCTGACGCAAGTGATTGATGAGACCGATCATACCCGTACGGAAAACGCTTACTATAAATAAAAATTGACGAATCGTTATAAAAATAGCGCCGATATCACCTAGGAATATGCTTATTAGTTTCATTGCTTATAAATATTGCTTATGAATATTTGTCATTAAGAGATGAGAAATTTGCTATTCTTTTAATAAAGAAGCTGGGTTATGATTAACTCAGCTTTTTTTATGACCTTTTCTTTTTTATGAATGCCATTTAGCGATAGATATCTTGGTATGAATTTTTTAATCATAAAATCTCGATTTAATAATTAACGAATATATAGGAGCACATTATGAGTGATGGACAACCAGCTAAGCAAAATACCCAGCGTCTTGAGACCTTGGCAATTCACGCCGGCTATACTGTAGAGCCAACAACCAAAGCGGTTGCCGTGCCTATTTATCATACCAGCTCGTATGCGTTTGATAATACCCAGCATGGCGCAGATTTGTTCGATCTAAAAGTTGCTGGTAATATTTATACCCGTATCATGAACCCAACCAACGCCGTATTAGAAGAGCGTGTGGCGGCACTTGAAGGCGGTATTGGCGCACTTGCGGTAGCGTCTGGTATGGCGGCCATCACTTATGCGATCCAAACCATTTGTGAAGCGGGCGATAATATCGTCGCAGTATCAACGCTATATGGCGGCACTTATAATCTATTTGCGCATGCTTTGCCGCGTCAAGGTATCGAAGTCCGCTTTTTTGACCATAAAAACCCGGAAGCGATTCGCGATTTAATCGATGATAAAACTAAGATGGTCTTTGCGGAAAGTATCGGTAACCCATTAGGTAACATCGTTGATATCCAAGCACTGAGTGATATCGCGCATGAATACGGCGTACCAGTGGTGATTGATAGCACGGTTGCGACCCCTGCGTTATGCCGTCCATTTGAGTTTGGCGCTGATATTGTCATTCATTCATTGACCAAATATATGAGCGGTACTGGTACTTCGATTGGCGGGGCGATTGTTGATAGCGGAACTTTCCCTTGGGGCGATTACCCTGAGCGTTTCCCACTATTAAACACCCCAGATGAAAGCTATCATGGCGTAAATTTCGTCAAGGACGTTGGCGCAGCGGCCTTTATCGCTCGTGCTCGCGTGGCACCACTGCGTAATACCGGCGCGGCACTTAGCCCGCTTAATGCTTTTAGTATTTTACAGGGCTTACAGACTTTAGGTTTACGTATGGAGCGTCATGTCCAAAACGCTCAAGCGGTTGCCGAATATCTACGCGACCATGATAAGGTTGCTTGGGTGAAATATGCCGGTTTGCCAGACCATCCTGAGCATGAGCTTGCTAAGAAATATATGAAAGGCACGCCATCCGCTATTTTAACCTTTGGGGTAAAAGGTGGCTTGGAAGCAGGCGCGCGCTTTATTGATGCGCTGCAACTGATTACGCGCTTGGTTAATATCGGTGATGCTAAATCACTCGCTTGTCATCCAGCCACCACTACCCATCGTCAGCTCAACGAGCAAGAGCTAGAGAATGCTGGAGTAAGTACGGATATGGTCCGTCTATCGATTGGTATTGAGCACATTGAAGATATTAAAGCTGATTTAGAGCAAGCACTTGCCGCTGCTTAATTAAGCAATAGCTTTCTTCTGCTTTGTAAATGAATACTAAAAAGCCCATATCTTAGGATATGGGCTTTTTGTTATTAGATGCTAAAGACTTGTAGTTAAACCCTAAATAAAAGCGCGAAACTATTATAAGGTGTTACTGGTACAAATTTTACTTGCTTGCTGTGCGACTTCGTCGCTCCAGATGCTGCGCAAAATTTATCCCAGCAGCACTTTTTTTATTAGGGGCAAACTAGAAATGCCTTCTAAAGCACTTAGAAACTTAGATTTTTAGCGCTTTAGTAATCAAATAATTCAGCCGCTACACAGTTAAAACACGGCGTGAGATATCTTGATACTCTTGCGATGATAAGCGTGGACCAAACTGCTGAATCACTTGTGCGGCTACTTCGCTGGCAAGTCGTCCGCATTCTGGCAAGCTATAGTGCTGCGATAAAGCATATAAAAACGCCCCAGAATAGTTATCACCAGCGCCATTGGTATCGATAACATTGGCAACAGCTGGTGTCGGAATCTCATAAATCTCAATCTCAGACTCATCATTTGGCTTATGGGCGATGATGGCGCCATTTGGACCATCGGTAACAACCGCCGTTTGGCAATGCTCAAGTAAAGCTCGCGCTGCCGATTTGTGCTGTTTTTTATCGGTAAATAATTTGGCTTCTTCACTATTACAGAATATCACCGCGACTTTATTGCCGAGCATATTAAGTAAACCTTCTTTGGCAAACTTTACCACCGCAGGATCAGCAAAGCTGACGGCGATTTTGGCACCATGAATACCGGCTTGTTGGCGCAGTTGGGTCATTGCGGGCTGAATACCTTCAGACATCGCCAGATAACCTTCTAAATACAACCAGCCAGCTTGGGTTAGTGCCTCAAAGTCGACGTTATCCGCGGTAATATCGCTTGAAGTACCAAGGAAGGTTTGCATGGTACGCTCGCCATCTTCGGTCACTGCCACCACGCACGAACCGGTCACACCGCCTGCATGGATTGACTGAGGGGAAGTGGCAACGCCCGCTTCATGTAAGTCTTTTAGATAAAATTTGCCTTGTTTATCATCGCCGACGCGGCAGGCATAAAAAGGTTTACCGCCCAAACTTGCAAAGGTATACATGGCATTGGCAGCTGAACCGCCGCCCGCTTGTTTTGATGGCTCAATCTCGGCCAGCTTAAAATACGCCAATAATTGCTGCTGCTCTTCAAGTCCTGCCAGCGTCATATTGCCTTTGGTCAGGTCAGTTTCTTCTAGCGCTGCATCCGACAGCAGATATTCGTGGTCAACCAAGGCATTACCTATCGCCATCACATCGTACATTATCTCTCTCTCCTCAATGAATTTTTCAGTGCTTAATTTATCAATGCTTCGCTTATTTTTTATAGTAAAAATTATTCTGCTTGTAGCTCAAGTAGGCGCTGATAGAGCGCGTTCTTTTTGACGCCTGTGATATCGGCAGCTAAGGCAGCCGCTTTTTTAACCGATAAATCCTCTAATAAGCGCTGTAATAATTTATCATGAATACTGATATCGTCATCGTCTTGCGCCACATTTACCCCAGCAACGACGACGACAATTTCACCGCGTTGCTGATTGTCATCGGCTTTGACAAATTCAACCAATTCGCCAAGCGTGCTTTTATGCACGGTCTCAAAGGTTTTGGTCAATTCACGGCAAAACGTCACTTCGCGCTCTGCCCCAAAGATAGCAGCCATATCTTCTAAGCTGGCAATAATACGATGCGGCGCTTCATAAAATATCAAGGTTTCGGTACGTGCATTCAGAGCCGTTAATTGTTTTTGGCGACCGTGGGTTTTGGCCGGTAAAAAGCCAATAAAGCTAAAGCGGTCTGATGGCAATCCTGCAACGGATAATGCAGCAATAGCAGCAGAGGCACCAATAATAGGTGAGACGCGAACGCCAGCAGCATGGGCGGCTTGCACCAATTGATAACCGGGGTCACTAATCAGCGGCGTGCCAGCATCACTAATCAGCGCAACCGAATGACCTTGCTGAATCATCTCAATAATTTTGGGTGTTTGAATGGCGCTATTATGTTCATGATAGGCCCAAAGCTTATTATGACCTTTTTGCTTGGTTGCGCTATCAGCATCTTTTACAGTGTCAGTTGTGCTGGTATTGCTATCGCTAGCAATAGTTTCTTTCGTATCTTTGGTATGGATACCAAAATGTGATAACAGCTTGCCTGAAGTGCGGGTGTCTTCACAGGCGATGATAGCAACCTGCTTTAGGGTATCGATTGCGTGCGGTGTCATGTCGCTCAAATTACCAATCGGCGTGGCAACGATATAAAGACAAGCTGGCATCGCGGTAGGGCTAGACATGAAAACCTCTGAGTATTAAGAAAGACTATTAAAGTATTAAAAAAGGATATTAAAAATGTGTGGCGCTATAAAGGCTGATTTAAATAAAAAGTCAGTCAGCATAAGAACGCGAAAGTGGTTAGTTTAGCATGATGTGCTATGATAATTCTGAAATGTTCAGCTGGCCAATAGACGTGATGGCAAATGACAAACCCTTAACCCTGACTTCACCGACACAGCGTCAAGGCAGCCGTTTTGAGCAGCAGGCGTGTGAGTTTTTACAAGCGCAAGGCTTGATATTGGTGGCGCAAAATTGGCAGCAACCAAAAGTGGGTGAGCTCGACTTAATTATGCTAGAAAAAGGGCAGGCATGGTCGACGCTTATCTTTATTGAGGTGCGGCAACGGCAGCGTTCAGGATTTGGTGATGCCGCCCTTAGCGTGACAAAAAATAAGCAAAATAAGATTATCAAAGCGGCGCGTTATTTTTTGTGGCAGCATCCTGAATATAGTGAGTATGACTGTCGGTTTGATGTGATTGCCTATGATATCCATGCTAGTACTAATGCCAATAATAAAAACAAGATGAATGATACCAATCAAGCACCGTTGAAAAATACGCAAGCAGAATGGCTACAAGGCGCTTTTATCGCCTCAGCTTGGTAATCATAGTGATAAGATTTCTGAGGACTTAAGTAGAAAGCTTAAGTAGTTTGAAAGTTACATGCATTTAAAGGTTAAATTAAACGGTAAAATAAATGCCAGCATCAAGCCGTCGTTACCAAAAGCCTAACCGCCTAGCGTAAAAATTCAGTAAAGTAGCTGAACTAAAAATTATTAATTGAAGCGAAGTCGTATTATTCTCACTACGACTTATTAGCACTATTCATCATTTAATTATTACATCATGTTCTAAGAGGTAAATCATGACACGGATGCATTTGCGCACTGCTATTTTGGGCTCATCACGCCGCAAGGCGATTGGCGTTATGCTACTGACCAGCATCGCCGCGACTGGCTGTACCACCAACTATTTGACCAATAGTACAGAAGGTACGTATGGCGTACCGATGACAGAGCGCACCATTCCGCAGCGTCTGCTCGATCGCAGTATTGAGCATACCGTCAAGATTAACGTCTATGGTCTGCAAGAAAATTTACAGCAAACCAGCCGTATGAGTATTGATAGCTTTAATAGTGAAGTACTGCTCACCGGTGAAGTGCCAACGCAAGCTATCAAAGCAGAAATTGAAAAAGTCGTCAGCTCTATGCCAGACGTGCGTCATGTCTATAATGAGCTTAACGTCAGTGCTTCAAGGGGCTATAGCTCAACCGTCCACGATGGTTATATCACCTCTAAACTACTGGCAAAAGTCGCCTCTAGTAATGGCGTGAAAGCCTCGCAGATTAAGGCGGTGACCAATGATGGCGTGGTTTATATCATGGGGCGTATGACACCAACGCAGCAAAGCCACTTGATTGATATTGCCAATAATACCGTCGGCATCACAGAGTTGGTGCTACTGACCACCGTTGTTGATGATAGAGGGGTAAAGATAGGTGATGATGACATCATGTATGAGAATAATTTGGCCAATCCTGCGGCCATACCAGTCGTTGAGAGTGGTGCTGCGCCAGCACTAGCAAGTTCGGCAGCGGTAGATCCAACGATTAATGCCACGCCGATTATCGTCAACGAAGATGGTACGCCCGTTAATCAGCCGTCATCGAGCCCTTATATTGACCTTTATCAAAATCCCTAACTAGCTGTTTTGATTACAAGCACAAGAATGCTAAACAGTCATAACAGGAACAGCACGATAAATCCCTAGCCAGCCAGTAAGATATAGACCGTAAAAATAGAAACGATAGCTTGAATAAAACAGTCGTTTTATTATCAAGTATAAACCGACGACTGATGTATTAATGATTGACCGATAATAGGACTGCTGGCGATGACGGATTTAAATAAAGAAACTTTAGAAACTGTGCAAACTGGGAAAATAAAGAGTCGCAAGCCTAAACGTATCAGCGTGGGCGTTACGGCGGCATTGGCCGTTGGCGGCATTGCGCTTGCAACTCAGCAAGTACAGGCATTATCGGCGCTGGCTATCGTCAATGGTATTACTTCAAACGGCGGTGTTGGTGTCAGTAAAAATATTTTGTATGGTGACGAGCCCAATCAAGATTTAGATATCTATTATCCTAAACCTTTAACAAAAGCCATGAAGTCAAAAAACGTGACTGATGATAACGCTATTAATGACAGCTATCCGATGGTGGTTTTTGTCCATGGCGGTTCGTGGGAAAGTGGTAGTAAAGATGAATACGCCTTTGTTGGTCAAAGCTTGGCGCAAGCAGGCTATGTCACCGCAGTGATTAATTATCGTAAAGCCCCTGAGCATGTGTATCCTGATTATGTGCAAGATGCCGCGCAGGCCATCGCTTGGAGTTATAACAATGCCAAGAGCCTCCACGCTGACCCTAAGCGTTTGGCGGTGATAGGGCACTCTGCGGGTGCATTTAACGCGGTTGCTGCCGTCGCCAATGAAGACTTTTTAGCGCCGTATGGGGTAAAGCCAAAAGATATTGCTGCCGTAATTGGCATTGCAGGCCCTTATAGCTATGACTTTCGTAAATTCAGTAGTAGAACTGCCTTTGGATCAGATGCGACGCCAGAGACAGTGATGCCAGACCGCCAAATTAAAGGTGCGCAGCCACCGTATTTATTATTGACTGCCGAAAAAGACAAAATCGTCCATGTGACCAATACCACTAAAATGACACAGGCATTAAAAGCGACGGGCGTTAAAGTGGAAACAGGCGAAATCGCAGGCGCCAGTCATGCGACCAGTATCGGTGCGATGGCACCGCCATTACGCTGGGTCAATGATGTGCGTGCACAAGTACTCAGCTATCTTGATAAAACCCTTAAGTAGTTAATGTCACAAATAGTTAGCGCTCATTGATTACAGTACGTTTGCCGCTATGATAAATAGTTAAACGCAGTTGCGTAAGACAGTACTGTAAGATGGTCAAACTCTTGTTATAATGACGTTACTTTAATCCTATACCCTATTTAAACTTTAAGGCAGAATATTCTATGAGCATGAACGCTGACGATTTGATTGCATTTTTACAAACTCACTTCCCAGATGCTTTTATTCAAGCTGCCAATCAAGGTACCAAGTTTGATGTACGGGTGGTTGATGCCAGTTTTGAAGGCAAGCGCGCAGTACAACGCCAGCAGGCTGTTTACGCCTTGGTAAACGACAAGATTGCGAGCGGTGATATTCATGCGCTCAATATTCAAGCCTTAACGCCAGCCGAATGGGACGTTCAATCTCAAGGCTAACTCTTTTTACCTATGACTTTTATCTATGACCTGAATTTGTCGCACCGGCACTTTATATTGCGGGTTTTATCATTTCTGGTTTCTCATCATTTTTATACTTATCGCTAGGTTGTCACCTTATGGATCAATTTTTAATCACCGGTAGCAGTCGTATCGCAGGGGAAGTCACGATCTCAGGCGCCAAAAATGCCGCTTTGCCTTTACTTGCCGCTATGATTTTGGCCGAGACCCCAACGACATTGCATAACGTGCCATCGCTACAAGATGTGCGCACCTTGATTGAATTGATCGGTGGCATGGGCATTGATATTCAAAAGCAGGGCGATACTGTCACCTGCGATACCAAGAATATCGATAATTTTTATGCGCCGTATGATTTGGTAAAAACCATGCGCGCCTCGATTTTAGTCTTAGGCCCTTTACTGGCACGTTTCGGTGAAGCCGAAGTGTCATTGCCGGGCGGCTGCGCTATCGGCTCACGCCCTGTTGACCAGCATTTAAAAGCTTTTGAAGCCATGGGTGCTGAGATTAGCGTTGAGAATGGTTATGTCAAAGCGCAAGCGCCAAAAGGCGGCAAGCTTATCGGCTGTAACTTCTCTTTTGATATGATAACGGTTGGCGGTACTGAAAACGTTATTATGGCGGCCGCATTGGCCAAAGGGACGACAGTGCTCGGCAACTGCGCGCTTGAGCCAGAAGTGGTCGATTTGGCCAATATGCTGGTAGCGATGGGTGCTAAAATTAGCGGTATTGGTACTGCAACCATGACCATCGAAGGCGTTGAGCGCTTGCATGGCTGTGAGTATTCGGTGGTAGCAGATCGCATCGAAACAGGTTCTTACCTTGCTGGCGCTTTGATGACACGCGGTGATGTATTGGCCAAAAACACCTCGGCACTTTTATTAACGCCAGTGTTAGAAAAATTTGAAGATATGGGGGCGATTATCACCACCGGTGATGATTGGATTCGTGCACAAATGAAAGGTCGCCCATTACCGGTTAATATCCGTACCCAGCCGCATCCAGGTTTCCCAACCGATATGCAAGCGCAAGTGATGGCGATTGCTTGTCTTGCTGATGGCACCAGTACTTTTATCGAAAATATTTTTGAAAATCGTTATATGCACGTGCCTGAGCTTAACCGATTGGGCGCGTCTATCCAAGTAGACGGTCATGCGGCTGTCGTCACAGGGGTTGAATGCTTCACTGCTGCTCCTGTCATGGCAACGGATTTACGGGCGTCGATGTCATTGGTGATGGCTGCTGCCGCGGCTGAAGGCGAGAGCTTGATTGACCGCATTTACCATATTGATCGTGGTTATGAGCATGTCGAAGAAAAACTACGCGCCCTTGGTGTCAATATCGAACGCATTAATACCAACGACTAGAATGGTTAATTAGCCGCTGTTATTGGTATTCACGTCTATTTATTAAACTTAATAATGCCTTTTAAGTAAGGCAACTAACTGTACACGGACACGAGTCATTATGACTGAAGCAAGCAATAGCCTTCCAACTGACGGCTTATTAAACGAAGTAAATGATGAGTTTTCAGGTTTGACACTTGCGCTATCAAAGGGTCGCATCTTAGAAGAGACGATGCCTTTGTTACGTGCTGCTGGCGTTGAATTATTAGAAGACCCTGAAGCATCGCGCAAACTTATTTTTCCAACCTCAAACCCAAATGTACGCGTCTTAATTTTGCGTGCCAGTGACGTGCCAACCTATGTTGAACACGGTGCTGCTGATTTTGGCGTGGCGGGTAAAGATGTGTTGCTTGAGCATGGTGCCAATCACGTTTATGAATTGCTAGATTTGCAGATTGCCCAGTGTAAGCTGATGACCGCTGGCGTTAAAGGTGCGCCGCTGCCAAATCGTCGTCTGCGTATTGCGACTAAATACGTCAATGTTGCTCGTGCTTACTTTGCTAGCCAAGGTCAGCAAGTCGATGTGATTAAGCTGTATGGTTCGATGGAGCTTGCACCATTAGTTGGTTTGGGTGACTTGATTGTTGACGTCGTCGATACTGGTAATACGCTACGCGCCAATGGACTGGAAGCGCGCGACCATATTTGCGATGTGTCGTCACGCCTGATTGTCAATCAAGTCAGCTATAAGCGTAAATTTGCCCTGCTTGAGCCGATTTTAGATAGTTTTAAAAACAGTATTGCCAGCGCTTCTTAAACCAATACTTGTTTGGTACTGATGCAACGGGCTTATCATACGCTAGCAATCATTGATAATATCAAGCACGGTTATACAAAATTTTAAACCAGTTTGGCGCTCTAGGATAGATATAGCGTGCTAAACTGGTTTTGTTGTATTTGCTTGCCAGAAAATAAAAGCTCAGTATAATCTGAGTCAGCCATCCATAAATACGCTGGGATACCAGCCTTTTTTATTTTCCCAATTGCCCTTTTATCCCATCTATTCTTTATAGCCGTATTTCATGCTCAACTATAGGATTAAGTCATGCGCCAACTAAGTACTCAAGATGCTGATTTTGACAGTCAACTGACCCAACTGCTTGCTTTTGAAACCGTGAACGATGTTGAATTACTAAAAACCGTTGACGATATCATTGTAAAAGTACGTCATGGTGGCGATAGCGTGGTACTGGCCTTGACCCAACAGTTTGATCAGCATCCAGCGACGACGATACAAGAGCTAGAGCTGACTAAAGAGGCGCTTGCTGCAGCGTTTGCCAATCTTGACGATACCGTCAAAACGGCTTTGATGACCGCAGCGAGACGCGTACAAACATTCCATGAGCGCCAAGTGCAAGAAACTTGGCAATATGAAGACGAGCTTGGCAATCGCTTAGGTCAAAAAGTAACGCCGCTTGATCGTGTTGGTATTTATGTGCCCGGCGGTTTGGCATCTTATCCGTCTTCTGTATTGATGAATGCGATTCCTGCCAAAGTAGCTGGCGTTGCCGAGGTAATCATGGTGGTACCAGCGCCAAAAGGCGTGCTCAATCCATTGGTCTTAGCAGCAGCGCATTTGGCACAAGTTGACCGCGTCTTTACCATCGGCGGTGCACAAGCCGTTGCTGCCTTGGCATACGGTACCGAAACGATTCCGGCTGTAGACAAAATCACGGGCCCTGGTAACAAATACGTTGCAGCGGCAAAGCGGGCAGTATTTGGTCAAGTCGGTATCGATATGATTGCCGGCCCCTCTGAAGTATTGGTCTATGCAGAAGGCGAGGCGCAAGATCGCGCGGATTGGTTGGCGATGGATTTATTGTCACAAGCAGAGCATGACCGTATCGCCCAAGCTATCTTTGTCACTACATGTAGTAAGCAGCTTAAAGAAGTCGCTGCTGAGATTGAAAAAGCCTTGGCAGAGTTGCCAAAAGCTGATATCGCCCGTGATTCCCTAAAAAATCGTGGCGCGCTGATTTTGGTTAAAGACCGCGCGGAAGGTATGGCGGTGATTAATCGCGTTGCCCCTGAGCATTTAGAATTGTCCGTCGATGAGCCTGATGCGTTACTTGATGATATTCGTCATGCTGGTGCTATCTTTATGGGACGTCATACGCCTGAGGCGATTGGTGACTATTGTGCAGGCCCCAATCACGTGTTGCCAACTTCTGGGACGGCGCGTTTTTCTTCGCCGCTCGGTGTTTATGACTTCCAAAAGAAATCATCGATCATTTATTGCAGTGAGGCGGGTAGTAAGCCGCTGGCAGAAACAGCAGATATTTTAGCGCAGCGTGAGGACTTAGAAGCTCATGCGCGCTCAGCCCGTTATCGTTATCAATAACAGCTATAGGTTGATGTAGGATTTGCTTTTGAGTTCTATTTTGAGAAGCTTTTTTAAGCATTGATGTTTAATGACTGTATTTACGAGATAAATTTAACAACTAATTTTTAAGAACTATATTTACAAATTATATTTAATAAAGATGTCTAATAATGATATGGCTAATAGTAGGATAATTTATGAGTGAGTTAAAGATAGACACCAGACTTTGGTCTTCTAAAGCGCGTAACTTGTCACCTTACGTTCCTGGTGAGCAGCCTCAACATGAAAATTTGTGCAAATTAAATACCAATGAAAATCCATTTCCGCCCTCACCAAAAGTCGGTGAGGCAATCGTAAAGGTTTTACAGCAGCAAGCGGATGACCTGCGTTTATATCCTGCACCTGAGTCTGATGAGTTGCGTGCTGCCTTAGCCGAGTTATATAACCTTGATATCAATCAAGTGTTTGTTGGTAATGGTTCTGATGAAGTATTGGCGTTGGTATTTGCCAGCTTTTTCCTAAAAGAGCGCCCTGTTTTAGCGCCTGATATTAGCTATAGCTTCTATCCTGTTTACGCCAATACTTTTGGTATTGAGCTGGTACCAATTGCCCTAGAAGAAGACTTTAGTATCGACCCCGATGCCTATCGTCAACCTTGTAGCGGTATCATCATCGCCAATCCAAATGCCCCAACCGGTTTATTATTATCGCTTGCTGATATTCGTAAGCTTGCTGGTGAGCACTCAAATTCAGTGATTGTGATTGATGAAGCTTATATCGATTTTGCGCAAAAAGGAGAGGGTAGCTTGGATACAGAAGTGTCAGCGGTTAGCCTGATTAATGAGTTTGATAATTTGCTCGTGACCCAAACCTTTTCAAAATCACGCTCGCTTGCCGGCTTACGTGTCGGTATGGCGTTTGGTAATGCGTCATTAATCGAAGCATTGACGCGTATGAAAAATAGCTTTAATAGCTATCCGCTCGATAAGTTGGCGCAAGCGGGAGCGACCGCCAGTGTGTTAGATGTTGAGTATTTTACCCAGACCTGCCAGCAAGTCATCGACTTACGCCAAGCGCTCACCGCAGAGCTGACGGCGCTCGATTATGAAGTGCTGCCATCGCACGCCAACTTTGTATTTGCCCGTCCAAAAGATGGTGAGGCAAGTGCGGTAGCCGGTACGTTACGCGAGCAAGGTATCATCGTGCGTCACTTTGATAAACCGCGTATCAATGAGTATTTGCGTATTACCGTTGGTACGGCAGCGCAGAATCAGCGTTTGATTGACGCGTTAAAAGTGTTGCAAGCAGAAGCTGAAAGCGTTGCTGAGTGATAAGAGGTTTGCGATTTATAATTTGATAATCTAACCCAAAAACACCAAGTTATAGTCAGTTCAAAATAAAATCGATACGTTAATAGTTAGGTGCGACTGGTATAAATTTTCCTTGCTTGCTGCTATCACAGAGGCTACGAAAAATTCATCACAGTCGCACTGTGTCTGTTTTAAAGTGCGTCTACTATATATAAATAAAAAAGCCTGCTAACGTCATGTTGAGCAGGCTTTTTTATTGGTTTTTTATTCATCTCTTAAACAATGCTTAAGTTTATTTATCGCTATTGTCTTGAGTTAAAACGCCTAAAAGGTTACCGACTTTATCAAGGCATTCTTGATATTCAGCATCACAGTTAGAAGCAATGGTAATGCCACCGCCTGCCCATAAGCTGACATGTCTTTCTTTTTTTCCTAGCTTATGATTTGATAAGGTATTGGCTTGTAAAGTACGTATCAATACATTCCATTGCCCGCTACCATCAAAGTTCATATAACCTAATGTGCCACAATAAGCACCGCGCGCTGCACCTTCTAACTCCGAGATAATTTCAACGGCGCGCTTTTTTGGCGTACCTGTGATGGAACCGGCGGGCAAACTGCCAAACAATACGGCAAGCGGGTGGGTATCTGTCTTTAGCTCAGCGGTGATGGTGCTGACCATATGATGCACATTGCTAAAGCTTTCAATCGCAAATAATTGCGGCACTTTGACGCTACCAATCTTGGCATATTTGCCCAAATCATTACGTAGCAAATCGACAATCATGACGTTTTCGGCACGGTCTTTTTCGCTATCGATAAGCTGCTGTTTATAAGCATTATCTTGTTCAGTATTTAACCCACGCGGCATCGTACCTTTAATAGGTTTGGTGCGTATATGGTGCTTGCCAGTATTATCCTCTTTATTAAAGGTAAAAAATAACTCAGGCGAGCAGCTTAACAATTCAAATTGATTATCTGGCGTATTAACGCTGATTTCACTAGTAAAATCATTGACTGCTAAATACCCTGCAAACGGCGCGTGGGTATTACGATGCAAGGCAGGTAAATAATCCATAAGCATCGGTGTAACATTATCATTAGGGCTTTGATTAAAAGCGCCTTGCCATTGTTGGGTGAGATTGATTTGATAGCAGTCACCTTGTTGCAGATAGCTTTGCGTTTTATCAAAGGCTTGCTGATAATCCCGCTTACTCCATTGCGCTTTTAATAATAAAGGCGTCGTTTTATATGACATTTCAAGCGCTGACTTTTCTAATGTTTGGTTAGATAGTTCCTTATCCATTATATCTAAATATGAGATAAGCGCTTTAACCAGTACGCCTTTTTGTTCGTTATCAGTATCAGTGACGCTGTCTTTTATAGTGAGCTGCCAGCTCATTTGCTCAGCATTTGGCGTTAGATAAATATCATAATGTCCTAAGCTGGCACAAGGCTGCGCTGCTAATTGTATTTTAGCGGCTGGGCTAAGCTCATAAGCGGCTATATCATAACCAATAAAACCTATCAAGCCATGATGGTAACTTGACTGCTTATCGACGTCTTTAGTTGAGAACGAGTTGTTATCATCAGTGTTATCTGCGTTATGAGCCTGACTATAAGCAATCAAATCCTCTTGCCAGTCGCTATAACTCATATAAGTGCTAATAATCGCTTGATTGGTTTTAGCCTGACTATGTGAGCCATCACGGCAATTTTTTATGACTTTATAGATGTTCGGTTGTTGATTAGGCAATTTAGAATCAGAAAGATAATAAACCGACCAGCTCATTTTTGGTAATAAACCAATCACAGGGCGTCCATCGTTATTCAGCCAAACCAATTGCCAGTTTGCGTTAGGATTTTGTCCATACAGATGACGCTTTAGTTTTGGCAGTAACTCTGCGGCAGACAGATCACCAAAACGCCAGCTAGTTTGAGTAGCTGGCGATGAGGCAGATGCTGTCTGCTCAGTTTTAAGATGCGGTGCTACGAGCATAGTTATGCGTCAAACTTTTTAATAATTAAGGTGGCATTAGTACCGCCAAAGCCAAAGCTATTGCTCATAAGCGTTTCAAGCTTAACATCACGCTTTTCAGTGACAATATCAAAGCCTTCAGCAGCAGGGTCTAATTCTTTAATATTGATACTTGGGGCAATAAAGCCTTCTTGTAGCATCAGTAAGCAATAAATCAATTCTTGCGCGCCGACTGCACCGAGGCTATGACCGGTCATGGACTTGGTTGAGCTGATAGCAGGTACTTGACTGACATCGTCACCAAATACTTTAGCAATGGCTTTAAGCTCAGTCACATCCCCTAGCGGCGTACTGGTACCGTGGCTATTGATGTAGTCAACGCTTTCTAAGCCTGCTTCAGTAAGAGCAAGCTGCATACAGCGGACAGCGCCTTCACCACTTGGCGCGACCATTTCAGCGCCATCAGAGCTGGCACCATAACCGACGATTTCAGCTAAGATATTGGCACCGCGTGCTTGGGCGTGCTCAAGACTTTCAACCACGACCATCGCGCCGCCTGCTGCAATCACAAAACCATCACGGTTTTTATCATACGCTCTAGAGGCAAGTGTCGGCGTGTCATTATACTGCGTACTAACGGCGCCCATGGCATCAAACATACAAGACTGCGTCCAATGTTCCGCTTCACTACCGCCAGCAAGTATCACATCGGCTTTACCAAGTTGGATAAGCTCAGCAGCATGACCGATACAATGCGTTGACGTTGCGCAAGCAGAAGATAATGAGTAGGAGATACCTTGGATTTTCAAACCCGTTGCCAGCGCCGCTGATACCGAGCTGCCCATGGTTTTTGGCACCGCCATCGCACCGACACCGCGCAGACCTTTTTCACGCATCGCATCGATGGCATTAACTATATTTTCGGTTGATGCGCCGCCTGAGCTTGCAACGACACCCACACGCGGATTATTATTAATGGTCTCAAGCGTTAATCCCGACTGCTCAATGGCGTCTAAAGCGCTGACATAAGCATAAAGGCTTGCGTCACTAAAAAAGCGCTTTAATTTACGGTCAATGCCCGACGTATCAAGTTCTGACTTATCAATACTACCGCTAACGTGTGATTTAAAGTCGTGCTCAGCATACGATTCATTGAACGTAATACCTGAGCGCCCTTGTTTAAGAGCATCGGTGACAGTAGCCAAATCATGTCCGATACAAGAGACTATCCCTGCTCCAGTGATAACAACGCGGCGCATATACTATTCCTTATGAGTAACGATTTTTTGATAATTACCTTTAACAATCGCTTTTAAATATTTACTGCTATTATCTAACATCCAAACCCTTTATCGTTGCTAATAAAATTAATAAATAAGGTTTTGGACGCTAAATGCTTATTTGACAGTCATTATAATGGTTAGAATAAAACACTATTCTTTATAAATACTGCTCGCTAAATAAAAGTACAACTGTACTTTGAATTATGGCCTATGATAACGTATCAAGGGTTTAAAATCTTGGCGTAAGTGTAAAATAACGACAAAACCACGCTTATTATTAAAAATAAACAGTCAGTATTCTCGTAGGAATAGCACGGTGTACGCCTCGTAATTATGAGGCTAAAAGGTGAGATTATAAATAGCATAAACTCATTTCAGCCACAGCGCATTTAGTTATATACTAAAGTCCTTGGCAGTCATAGATAAAGGATACTTTTAGATACAAAACTGGCGCTGGCGATAACATTGTTGGCACTGACAGCCATTATCAGCGTTCGCTAGAATGGCATTCAATTTAAGAAGTAGCTATTTCAGAAGTAGCTATTTAAGAAGTATCTATAAATAATATTAATAACAAACACTCATCATATTAAGGACATCAAGATGGCAAAGCGTAGCACTCTATATAAAGGCATTAGCAGCGTTGGCTCTTTTACCCGCAATAATCTAGAACGTATGGGCGCGATGATTGATAGCGTCAATGCTAAGAGCGGCAAACCGCGTCAATTTAAAGCGGTAAATCTAGGCGATGAAGACTATCAACAAGACTTGTTCCGTGAGCAAACATTAAAAGCAACGCAGCAATTATTGGGTAACCGCTTTGCTACTTATGGTAAATACGCCAAAAAAGTAGTACCAAACAGTTTGTTTGAATCAACGGTTGATGGCGCTTTTGCCCAAGTCGCTAAGCTTGCTGCCAATTGGAGTCAGATTGACCTGCCAAATCAGCATCGTTTTGCCAATATCGCAAGCTTGGACGACGAAGAGCGTTATGCATTAGCGACTGATATTGCCAATCAAAACCGTGCTTTGGCAACGATAGGTGGCTTGACCGGTTTGGCTGGATTGCCAGGTTTGCTTGCTGATACCTTGTGGTTGTTATTGGTATCATTACGTACCGTCTATCAGTTGGGTGCTGTTTATAACAAGCCGTTAACGGGTAAGCAAGGCGTCAAGATGGCTTATGAGCTGCTTGCCAATGCTGACTTAAGTAAGATGCAAGAAAAACAAGCCTTACTAGCGGGTCTTGGTATCGGTAAAGGCTTACTCGATAATGCGCAAAACAGCGGTCTGCACAATGAACTGAAAAACCTAGGCTTGCAGAATAAAAGCGTCAATTTTTATGCTGAGCAAGTAGATAGCATTGCCAGTCAGGTTGGCATTGATTTAGACCAAATTAACTTGTCATGGATACGCCGCTTCTTACCAGTGACCGCTGTGATTATCGGTATGCGCTATAACAGCCAGCTGATTGATGAAGTGATTGGCGTGGCGCAAGCGACTTTTGCCCCTGAAGCCAAACTTGCTAACCGTGCGATTACCGACGATAGCAGTAGTGAAGCCGAAGTGAGCAAACCTGCTAGCGATGATAAGCAGCAGGATACTGAAAAACAAGATACTGAGAAAAATGCTAAGAAAGAGTCAGGCGAAGATACTGACAGCAAAAAAGAATCCGCTAAAGGCAATGATAAAGACGTCGCGGAAGAAACCGAAAAAGTAAGCGATAAAAAAGACGCTAAAAAGGGTAGTGCGGACAAAGCGGCTGACAAGCAAAGCAAATAGAAGTAATGTCGCCGCCTTACAAGCTTAGTACTTAGTTGTTTTTTTAATTTATCTTTTACTATATTATAAGTACGGTGCGCATTTAGTGCTAAAATGGGCGGTGCTCTCTTTTTTCCATTGAGCTTTTACTCATTAAGATTTATCTCATTAAATATGAGATACTCTCTGATAATAAGCTTGAAAAATAAGATAGCATCGCCATTTAGCTCTCATAAATTGCTATTTGTTTATTTCTAAATATCTTATCTGAACGATGTATGACGCTACTTTCGATACCATATTTAACAAACTGCTTTTTAGCCAGATTTTAACTAAAAACAGATAAAGTGGTATAGTGGTAGGCGTAATGCATATCTATCGAATGTTGTAAAGTACAATCACTCATAAGTGGTTGAAATAGCAGCAACAACTCTTTATAATACACTGTCCTAAAAATGGGTGTTCCGAAATCTGTCGTTAATGTCAGATGGTTGGCGCATTGCCCCATTTTTTTGTTTTATACCAAACGGGAGAAGGATGCCTCATGGCAACAACTAACCAATTGATTCGTAAAGGTCGCAAAACCATCAAGGAAAAGTCAAAAGTTCCTGCGTTGGAAGCGTGCCCACAACGCCGTGGTGTATGTACTCGCGTATATACTACTACCCCTAAAAAACCTAACTCAGCCATGCGTAAAGTATGTCGTGTACGTTTGACTTCAGGCTATGAAGTATCAAGCTACATCGGCGGCGAAGGTCATAACCTACAAGAGCACAGTGTTGTTCTTATCCGTGGTGGTCGTGTAAAAGATCTACCAGGTGTACGTTATCACACCGTTCGTGGTGCACTAGATTGCGCAGGCGTTAAAGACCGTAAACAAGGTCGTTCTAAATATGGTGCTAAGAAGCCTAAAGCTTAATAACTAAATGTTATTAGCTAAGATTTTTTGTATCACCCATTAACTGTGCATGGGTCTGGTGTTAACGGTATTTTGTTAAATTAATGATTATTAAATGAACAATTTGCTGTTATAACATACCGCCATGCAGTAAGGCTGACTGACAACTCGATATAACGCCATCCAATATTAATTGGTGCGAGATTGTGAATGTCAGACACTCCTGAAGAAAAGGATTATTATTATGCCAAGACGTCGCGTCGTTGCTACCCGTGAGATCCTACCGGATCCTAAGTTTGGTAGCCAAACTGTTGCAAAATTCATCAACCATGTCATGAGTCATGGTAAAAAATCTACTGCTGAGCGTATCGTTTACGGTGCTCTTGAAACAGTTAGCGAAAAACGTAAGATCGAAGACCCAGTCGCTTTCTTTGAAGAAGTTCTAGAAAACGTCCGTCCAATGGTCGAAGTAAAAGCTCGCCGTGTCGGTGGTGCAACCTACCAAGTACCAATGGAAGTACGCCCCTCCCGTCGTACTGCCTTGGCTATGCGTTGGTTAGCTGAAGCTGCTGCTAAGCGTTCTGAAAAATCAATGGCTTTGCGTCTTGCAGGCGAATTGAATGATGCTGCTGACGGCAAAGGTAATGCTATGAAAAAGCGTGACGAAGTTCACCGCATGGCAGATGCTAACAAAGCATTCTCTCATTACCGTTTCTAAGCTGGTCTTATCTTTTAATTCTAGCCTAGACGCTTAGGATTAACGGTTTCGGCCAGTTAATCCTTGTATTGTTGATTTATTCTATTGATTGCCGCCATCATCATTGGGTTGTTTAATTATTCTCATCGTAAGGTGATTGAATCGTTAAACCACTTAGATGGCGGACATCTGTCAAGATGCTGTTCTGAAAGGGATACTACTTCGAGAAGCCTGCAAACTTACAAAGCTTGTAACGCTTACAAAGAAAGTTTCCTGAGTTTGATGCCGCTATATTCTTATATTTGCTCTTTTTTTGTCCGTATTTGGCCCAATAATCAGTAAGTAATATTACGAAGTCCGATGGCTTTGTCATAGAGAGTATGAGGTAGAGACACAACACATTATTATATACACGAATTTCCCTAGGAAAACACTATGGCTCGTAAAACTCCCCTAAAGCGCTATCGCAATATTGGTATCTCAGCGCATATTGATGCTGGTAAGACGACCACAACTGAACGTGTTTTGTTCTATACTGGTGTTAGCCACAAGCTTGGCGAAACCCATGATGGTGCAGCTACCATGGACTTTATGGAGCAAGAACAAGAGCGCGGTATTACCATTGCTTCTGCGGCGACGACTTGTTTTTGGTCAGGTATGGCAAAACAGTTCGACGAACATCGCATTAATATCATTGACACCCCAGGTCACGTTGACTTCACGATTGAAGTTGAACGTTCTATGCGTGTACTTGATGGCGCGTGCATGGTTTACTGTGCAGTAGGCGGCGTTCAGCCACAGTCTGAGACCGTATGGCGTCAGGCAAACAAATATAAAGTACCACGCTTAGCATTCATTAACAAAATGGATCGTGTTGGTGCTGATTTCTACCGTGTGGTAGAACAAATCAAAACTCGTCTAGGCGGCAAGCCAGTACCATTGGTTATTCCAATTGGTAAAGAAGATGACTTTGAAGGCGTTGTGGATCTAGTGACCATGAAAGCCATCTATTGGGACGAAGCGTCTCAAGGTATGGAATATGATGAGCGCGAAATCCCGGTAGAACTACAAGAAAAAGCGGAAGAATATCGTGAGTATCTAGTAGAGAATGCGGCTGAAGCATCAGAAGAATTGATGAATGAATACCTAGAAAATGGTGAATTGACGGTAGAGCAGATTCATGGCGCTATTCGTAAACTAACTATTGATAACGAAATCATTCCACTGCTTTGTGGTACTGCCTTTAAAAACAAAGGTGTACAGAAGATGTTGGATGCGGTTATTCAGTATCTTCCTGCGCCAATGGACGTACCAGCTATTAAGGGTATCCTTGATGACAAAGACGAGTCTGAAGGCTTCCGCGAAGCGTCTGATGACGAGCCGTTTGCAGCACTAGCGTTCAAAATCATGAACGATAAGTTCGTTGGTAACTTAACTTTCGTTCGTGTTTATTCAGGTGTTCTAAAGCAAGGCAGTAGCGTTTATAACCCTGTTAAAATGAAGCGTGAGCGTGTTGGCCGTATCGTTCAGATGATGGCAGATGCTCAGGTAGAGCTACAAGAGATCCGCACGGGTGATATCGCAGCGTTAGTTGGCATGAAAGATGTCACTACTGGTGATACCTTATGTGATGAGCAAAATGTTATCACGCTAGAGCGTATGGAATTCCCAGATCCAGTTATCAGCCTAGCGGTTGAGCCTAAGACTAAAGCTGACCAAGAAAAAATGTCAATTGCTTTGGGTCGTTTGGCAAAAGAAGATCCATCATTCCGTGTACATACTGACGAAGAGTCTGGTCAGACGATCATCAGTGGTATGGGTGAGCTACATTTGGAAATTCTTGTTGACCGTATGAAGCGTGAGTTTAACGTTGAAGCAAACATCGGTGCGCCGCAGGTTGCTTATCGTGAAACGATTCGTAACACGGTTGAACAAGAAGGCAAATTCGTACGTCAAACTGGTGGTCGTGGTAAGTTCGGTCACGTTTGGTTACGTCTTGAGCCTCTGGATCCAGCGGGCGAAGTTCTATATGAATTCTCTGAAGAAGTTGTTGGTGGTACAGTACCAAAAGAATTCCACGGTGCGGTTGATAAAGGTATTCAAGAGCGCATGAAAAACGGCGTACTTGCTGGTTACCCAATCGTTGGCGTTAAAGCAACCTTGTATGATGGTTCTTACCATGATGTTGACTCGGATGAGTTATCATTTAAAATGGCTGGTTCTATCGCATTCCGTAAAGGCTTCATGGCGGCAAACCCAACCCTACTTGAGCCAGTAATGAAAGTAGAAGTTGAAACCCCTGAAGACTACATGGGCGATATCATGGGCGATCTTAACCGTCGTCGCGGTATGGTTCAAGGCATGGAAGACTTGCCTGGCGGTACTAAACAGATTCGTGCTGAAGTACCATTAGCGGAAATGTTTGGTTATGCCACACAAATGCGCTCAATGTCTCAAGGCCGTGCAACCTATTCAATGGAATTCCAAAAGTACGCTGAGATTCCAAAATCAGTTGCAGAATCTATCATCTCTAAATTCAACTCTAAAGATGATGACGAGTAAATAATACGTATTAATCTGACAATATCGGGCATATCTCTGTATTGTCAGTAGAGAATCCGCCAATAATTGGTTAAAAGACTTGTTATTGGCCGCGATTTTCTTATAATATCTGCACATTAGTACGTGCACCCTTTTAACAACTATTTTAATGTGGCCAGTAATGCTTTAACCCTAGTACGTAAAATGTCGTACTTATATATGTTAAGCACTGACCCCAAAAAAAAGAGGAAATACCCATGGCAAAGGCCAAGTTTGAACGCAGCAAGCCACACGTCAACGTCGGTACCATCGGACACGTTGACCACGGTAAAACAACCCTAACCGCCGCTATCGCAAC
>NZ_JAFCUJ010000008.1:0-87570 GCF_049896465.1 Psychrobacter sp. DWR1-2-3 | reverse complement strand
AGAAGTGAAACATCATCGCGCCAATGGTAGTGTGGCTCCGGCCATGTGAGAGTAGGTCATCGTCAGCTCTCTATTCCTGAATCGCCCCTCAACTTAATTGTTGAGGGGCTTTTCTTTGTTTAAACTTATAAATATACCCTGGTTTCTCAATTAATTTGAAGATTTTTACCTACTTAAGCTATTAAATAATCAATTGGTATTGAGTGAGTAGTGCATGATGGTGATTTTACTGTTATATTAATATTACTAGCTTTGAAGATGACTACTTAATATGTAAGATAATAGATTATATACTAAAATGATTACCAGTCTTTTGAAGGAGAATTAAAAATGCGTAATTCTAAAGAAAATATAACTGCGTACGTTGAGGTTAAAGAAACTGAAAAAGGGACCTTTTATTCACTTCAGCTAGTTAATAGTGAATCTGGAAAAGATAAGCTAGCAAAAAATGGAATACCTAAAGGTTCTATTTATCCTTCAAAATCCGCAGTAAAGGAGGATGTTGCCAATAAGTTGGGTTTGAGCATTGATAATGTTAGGGTTCTTCAGTCAGATAAGGGTATAGTTAAGCTTTGGAATATATCTGAAGAGTTTAAAATTGAAGAGTTAGCTCATACTAATAAAGCTTTAAAGCAGCAGGGTGAAAGTCCAATAAGTAGCAATGTTAAACCTCGATTTCTTAGTAGATTTCTCAGACGCAATTAATAAAAAAATAATGATCGGAGGTTCTATGAAACTGTGGTCAAATCCAAATATTCGTATGTATGTACCCACTGATAACAGTGGTAAATGGAGATTATTAAGTTTAGATACTAAAAAAGAATATGATGTTAGCTCAGAGGTTTGCCTACTCATTTCGTCTTTTATCGAAGGCAATGAAGTTGATGAGGCAGAAAATGAACTTAAATCTATTTTGAAAAAAAATGAAATAGATTTGTCAGGAGCAATACTTTGGTTGATCTCTAATGGCTTCCTTATTGAATCAGAAGCTGAGTATTTAGAGAAAATGAAGTTGATAGAGCTGTGGCATGATAATGGTTGGTTTGAATCTTTGGATTACCATCTTTTAACTTTCAATTATCCATTTGAGAATTATTCTTTAGATGGAGATTCTAATGATATTGATGTAATGCATGAATACAGAATGCTGGACATCGAGCCATCAAGAACAAAGTTATTTGAAAATACACTTTTAGCAATAAGTGCACCAACTTCTCGAGAAGCTTGCTCAAAACTAACTATTGATACACTTACTATATTCTCAGGCTCAATGTTAAAAAACGGTCTTGATAAGGACAGGTTATTGCAACTAGCTGCAATAACCTTTGGGAAACTCAGGCACAGAAAAGTAATTTCGGGTAAGAAAGTCGAAGATCTTATAAGGAAAACTAGCCCATCAGGTGGATGTAGGCATCCCTCAGAGGGTTATTTTTTTTGCGTTGATGTTATAGGTATAGAACCGGGATGCTATCATTTTTCAGTTAGTAAGAATGCCTTGATTAAGGTTGCTGACCTTCCTACTACTGAGGAAATGAATATTCATTTTGATGGATTGAATCGATCCGATTTTAAACCAAAGGCTTATGCTGTTATGACATCTATTTTCGGTCGTAATATGTTTCGATATCGTGAGCCGAGAACTTTTAGAACGCCATTTATGGATATTGGGCATCTAATTGCTACCATGGAGCTTACAGCTCAAGGTTTGGGCATTTCCACATATACTCATCATGGAATTAATGATGAGTTTATTGAAAGTATTTTAAGGATAAACTGTCTAGATGAGTCAGTAGTTTATGGAGTTGCACTAGGATGACTATAAATTTTAATCATATTCTACAATCAGTATCTATTCGAGTCACAAGGATGGAAAATAAAAATGTAGCTTATATTGTAAGTGATCCGATATCTAATAAAAAACTACGTTTAACCAAAGGAGCATTCCAAAAATTTGTAACTGCTATTAAGAAAGGGTGTGAGAACTTAGATCCTGTCGAAGATGAGATTTGTAAAATTTTATATGATGAGATTTTTAGAAATAGAAATATTTCTTCAGAGCAGTCTGAAAAATATCGTCAATGGTCGTCAAGAGGATGGGGAAGATCACTTGAGTTTTTTTTGAATTCTAGAAAGTTTAGTTTCTCTGATAGTTTTGTCGATTATAAGCAGGCACAATCAGAAGCTGTCTTGGAGTATTCAGATAAAACAAAATTACCTACACCAAAATTGGTGGGAGAATTAGTTTCCTCTGATTCAAACTTCATTTCCCCGACTGTCGAGTATTTTGGTGACGTATTACTTAAAAGAAAATGCTCTGAGCGACCTAGAGCAGGAAAGTGTGATAAAAAAACATTGTCTTCAATATTATTTTATTCAACCTTAAGATTTAGAGATACTTGGAATCCGAGTAAGGACGATGCAAATTCGATTTATTCTAGTTTAGGATCGTGTTTCGATTTCTACATTGCTAATTATAGCTGCGATGGGTTACTTAAGAAAGTTTATATATATCATCCTGATATTAATAGGTTGGAGGAAACGGGCCTATTAGTCAGTAGAAATGATGCGTATGATTTATTAATAGGTCACGATGCTCCATTATCAGCCTCATTTACTATATTTATGGTCGCGAATTACGATAGAGCTATGTGGAGATATAGACATGATAGAGCTCTTCGGAATTTATATGTTGAAGCAGGGAGGATTTGTCAATATTTTTTATTGGTATTAACATCATATAAAATGCTCACCCACATTACTCCTGCAGCAGTAGATGATTTAGCTACAAATTTATTGTCTTTAGATGTAAAAAAACAGCAACTGATTTATTCAATTTCAGCTAGTTGACCTTTTATAACAAGTGCTAGTAGGATAGAGAGATTAATGTAAACATTATAAATAAATCTTTTTCTAAAAATTTCTAAAACTAAAATTTTACTCTTGAATTAACTAGTTTAATCTACTTGCCCTTTATCAGTGAGCTATTTAAAACAACTCCCCAACCACTTCCTCAAAATCAAACCCTAACTGCTCGCCTTTGCGCTGTCTCATCTGCTCGATACGCAGCTTACGTCCAGAGACAAGCCGTAGCACCTCACGGCGCTGCTCAGTCGTCATCTCATGCCATAACTGACGCTCAGGTCGACTACGTAAGCAGCCAAAGCAATAGCCTTTTTTATTGCTTTGACAGACACCAATGCATGGATTGGCAATCTCGAACAGCTCAAACTGCTGATTCATGGCGGCTCCATTGCTATTTTCGTTATTCCTTTAATGTGCCTAATCTCATTCTAAAACACTATTATGTCGCAAATAGTGAATAATAATGTGCGGTTTTATTGTTACTGTTTTTATTAACGTAATGCTATGCTGAGTTTTTATTATTCATATATAGCAATCATAACAAAATTAATAAGTGAGATTATACGTGAACGTTATTTATATTCATGGGCTCGACAGCGATGCGAACTCTACTAAAGGCGAGTTGTTAGAGGATTATTGCCGCCAGTATCATTCTGATATCAATATATTGCGACCTGATTTGAATAAGACGCCTGATCAAGTTTTCAATCAGATATTGTTATTAATCGAAAATTTGAATAGCAATGGTAATCATGCTGAAGATGGGAAGTTTAAATCGTCAAACACAATATTGGTCGGTAGCTCATTAGGTGGTTATTTTTCTACCTTGGTCAGCAATCATATCGGCTGCCCAGCACTACTATTAAATCCTAGCACGCAGCCGCATGTGACATTACAGCGCTTTGCTAAGGATTCGGCTGCAAAAAATAATGTTGAAGAAGAGGATTTAGACAGTCAGATAATTCATTCGACAGCAGGTGGGTGGGATATTACTCATGCAGATTTGCAATGGTTTGCAGCGCATCAGCTATCCACTATTAATTATCCTGATAAAATTTCTGTATTAATCAAAGATGGCGATGAGCTGTTAAATCCCAAACTGTCTAAGCAATTTTATAAAGAACAGGGAGTAACAGTAACCATGCAAGCCGGTGGTGATCACAGGTTTAGTGACTTTGGAGCACAATTGCCAATGGTAATTGAGATGTTAAGGAATTTGCTCTAAGTTCAAATAAATCTGACATAGAGGCTCATAGAGAACTTGGTATATCAAGCAACTTAAATAGACGACATTATCTGACGTGAGCGACTGACTATTACCGTTACCGTCGCTATTTTTCGTTATAATGGTCGAATAGAATTAATCGCACATGAATAGTTAAGGATGCATTTGTGAGTCAATATAATGCGCAATCGTTAGAAGTTTTAGAAGGGCTTGAGCCCGTACGTCGTCGCCCAGGTATGTATACCGACACCACCCGCCCCAATCATTTGGCGCAAGAAGTTATCGATAACTCAGTCGATGAAGCATTGGCGGGTTATGCGAAGGTTATCAAAGTGCAATTGCATAGCGATGGTTCGTTATCAGTCGAAGATGATGGCCGCGGCATGCCAACCGATATTCATCCCGAATTTAATCAAACGGGTATTGAGCTGATTCTAACCCGTCTGCATGCTGGTGGTAAATTCTCGACGTCTAATTATGAAGTTTCGGGCGGCTTACACGGGGTTGGTATTTCCGTCGTCAATGCGCTATCGACGCGAGTAGAAGTGACCGTATGGCGTGATAGCACGCAGTTTGAGATGGCGTTCGAGAATGGCGCAGCAGTCACACCTTTAACCGAAACCATCAGCTCAAATAAACGTAAGCGCGGTACCAAAGTACATTTTTGGGCCGATGGTAGTTTTTTTGATACGCCTAAATTTAACGTCAAACAGCTTAAGCACAATCTAAAAGCCAAAGCCGTGCTAGCTGCTGGTCTAACAATTGAGTTCGTTGATGATATTAATAATGAAAAAGTCGTTTGGCAGTTTACTGATGGAGTGGTTGAGTATTTAAACGAGCAGCTAGATGGTTTAGAGACTTTACCTGAAGCACCGTTTTATTATAATTACAATGCCAAAGCGGGTGAACGTGCTGGTATAACCTTTGCATTGTCTTGGCTGCCTGATGGCGGCACGCCTGTGCAAGAAAGCTATGTAAACCTTATCCCGACTGCGCAAGGCGGTACGCACGTTAATGGTCTACGCACCGGTATCTTGGAAGCCTTACGCGAGTTTTGTGATATCCATAATTTACTGCCTCGTAGTGTCAAGCTGACTGCAGAAGATGTATGGGATGGGGTGAACTATATCCTATCGCTTAAGTTTTCTGAGCCACAGTTTTCAGGTCAAACCAAAGAGCGCTTATCAAGTCGTGAAGCGGCTGGTGCGGTGCAGACATTAGCAAAGGATGCCTTTAGCTTGTGGCTAAACCAGCATGCTGATATGGGTACCCAAATTGCCGAGTTGGCGATTAATAAAGCAGGTCGTCGTCTAAAATCTGCGAAAAAAGTCGCGCGTAAGAAAATCACGCAAGGTCCAGCATTGCCGGGTAAGTTGGCGGATTGTCGTGGGGATTTGCGTGATGGCGCAGAACTGTTTTTAGTGGAGGGTGATTCTGCGGGTGGTAGTGCCAAGCAAGCGCGCGATCGTCATTATCAGGCGATATTACCGCTGCGTGGCAAGATTCTAAATACATGGGAAGTATCATCAGATACCGTTTTATCAAGCCAGGAAATTCATGATATTGCGATTGCTATCGGCGTCGATCCAGCGTCAGATGACTTATCTGAGCTGCGCTATGACAAAGTATGTATTTTAGCGGATGCGGACTCTGATGGTCTGCATATTGCTACGTTGATTTGCGCCCTGTTTGTTAAACATTTCCCTGCCTTGGTAGATGCTGGTCACTTATTTGTGGCGATGCCGCCTTTATATCGTGTCGATGTCGGTAAAGAGGTGCATTATGCGCTTGATGAGCCTGAGCTTGCGCATATTTTGGCCAATGTACCGGGCAATAAGAAAGCGCAAATTACGCGCTTTAAGGGCTTGGGTGAAATGAGCGCAGAGCAACTGCGTGAGACCACCATGAACCGTGATACCCGCCGTTTAGTGCAGTTAGATATGGATGATATGGTATTGACCAATAGTGTGATGGATATGCTATTGGCTAAAAAGCGCGCGGCAGATCGTAAGTCTTGGCTTGAGAACAAAGGTAACTTAGCCGATATTTCCTAAAGAGTGATGAGAGAGCAGGAATAGGCGTCGATTTTATAGGCTTTATTTATATATGTTCATATATATAAATAATTGAGTAAGCTATCAGGTAATAAAAGCCTGCAAAATTCAGCTAAGCAGCACAAGCTTAATGTTATTATGTAGCTATCTTTTATTACATGGTGCCGTTATGACATCAAAGCTATTTAACCGTTCTAAATCAACTGCTTCTAAGCCTACGCGCTCAAAAGTATTCCCGACATTAAGCAGAAAACATTTGGGTAATTTGGTCCCAAGGCGTGGTAATAAAGCTGCGCCAATTATCGCATCAGCGTTATTAAAGGCCGCGGGCTGGCGTACGGTTGGTGAGATTCCAAACATACCGCAGGCCGTGGTTTTAGCGCTACCGCATACCTCTAACGTCGATGGTATTTATGCGATACCAAGCTTATTTGCCCTAGATTTAAAAATCAGTATTATGGGCAAGCATACGCTGTTTAAAGTGCCATTATTTGCGCAGCTATTAAATTGGATAGGGGTTATTCCTATCGATCGCGGGAATAAAGGCTCGGTATTGCAAGCGAGTATCGATAAATTCAAAACCGGTAAGCCGCTATTTTTGGGTTTAGCGCCAGAAGGTACGCGGCAATATACCGAAAGCTGGAAATCGGGCTTTTATTATTTGGCAGTAGGTGCTGGTGTGCCAATTTTGCCCGTGGCGATGGATTATAAGACCAAAGAGATACGTTTTATGTCGCTGGTTTATCCTAGCGGTGATATCGACGCTGATTTACCAAAAATCTATGCCCAGTATCAAGGCGTGATACCCAGACATCCCGAGCGTTTATCGCAGCCTTTACAGGATATTAATAAGCAGATTGATTAAGATTTAACGGTCTTATTACTAATTATCTATAGTAAAGAAGCCCCTGATAGCAAAATATCAGGGGCTTCTTTTTTAATCTTAAAGTGATAAAATTTAGGCTAAATTGAATGGCTGCTTAGAAATGCGGCTGACCATTAGACGCGCTGACACCGCCATCAACGGGCAAGTTCACACCAGTAATCATAGACGCATCATCGCTCGCCAAAAAAGTAATGACAGCGGCAACTTCCTCTGGAGCGGCAAGACGGCCAAGTGGGCAGCGGTCTAAAAACTTATCGGTTTTGCTGCTATCATCTTGAATGGCGCTGGTCATATCGGTTTTAGTGACGCTTGGATTGACGGCATTGACGCGCACGCCATCTGCGCCGTGATCTAAGGCTAGGGTGCGCGTTAAATTACTGATACCGGCTTTGGCGGCATTATAAGCGGCCATATTCCAGTCACCACCGATGCCAGACAGCGACGAGACATTGATAATATTGCCTTTGGTGGCAATCAGATGTGGCATCGCCGCCTGACAAACATAAAACGTGCCATTTAAATTCACATCGATGGCCGACTCCCAGTCTTCAGAAGACAGCTCGGTGATTTTTCCTTGTATGGCTTTACCGGCATTATTCACCAAAACGTCAATTCTCTCAAACTTGTCGATGACTCTTTTCATCATTTCTTGTACTTGAGCTTCTACGCTGATGTCACAGATGACGGTCAAAAAATTGTCGGTATGAATCCAAGTCCGGTCCTGCGGAAACGCATCAGCGGTTTCCTGCAAGGTCTCCGCGGTACGTCCAACTAAAACAACGTTTGCGCCTTCATTTGCAAAGCGAATGGCGGTCGCACGACCAATACCTGAGCCCGCACCGGTGACGATAACGGTTTTTTCTTTAAAGCGTTTCATGATGTTCAGTCCTTGTTATCATATGATGGTGATTATATAGAGAAAGTCGTTGAGCCTGCGCTAGGATGCTTGATTAGCTCGCGCAACTTTGATTGCTTTTATGCCATCATAACAACTCACTGCTACGAAAGCGACTGTGTATAATTGCGCTTATGTTGTTTAATCTTTTGCTAAAAGTAATGGCCAGGATTATTAGGCTAACATGCTTTGTATTCGTTGCAAGTCATACGTCGCCATATACTATTTGATATTAAAAGGTTGAGATTGTGTCAAATTCGACTACTGCGACTGCTGATAAGCCTTATCTTGGCAATGAGCTAGCCTGCTATGTGCAGACTGATAACTTAGAGATGCTATTGCCTGCTATACAAGCACTTGAAGCGCCACATAAAATCCAATATCAAGCTCAAAAACTTGCTTACCACTTACCATTAGGTGAATTGCAGTTGTTAGAGCTGAGGATTTATTTGCCTGAGGGTATGCTTGCCGCTGATATCGAAAGCGTGCGTAAGACCGCTATTAAATCAGTCTTAGCATGGCATAAAGGTTATTTATCTGGGCAAAAAGCCGATATGGTGCACGCGATAGAAGTGTTGGTCTTTGATATTCAATTTAAAAGTGATATTGAGGAATCAAGCCATGTTGCAGACAAAGATAGTCAGCATGGCAAATATAAACGCTTAAAACATGATTTTCCTGCCCGCTATTTTATGGAAGATTTAATTATAGATATGAGTGATAACGGGCAGTTGTTACAAATATTTGGCTGGCACGACTGGCAATCGATACTCACTGCGCTTCATACGCCATGCGAATTGTGGCGATTTTTAAGATATCGCTTAGAGCAGCTGCAACAGAGCGCTATTAGTCATGTGCCAAGCTTTGAGTCTGAAGAGGCGTTGATTAATAACTTCGTAAACAGTTCAACGTTATTTACCCAAGCTATCGCCATAGACAATGCGCTGATTAAATATGGTATGCAGGATGCGCCCAATGCCGCCCTGATTGCTATGGCGCTTGCACAAAAAAATCATAGTCCTACTAGCCAGATGTATCAGCAGCACATGCAGCAAGCGGCTATTTTATGGTCACAGCTTAGCAGCCAAATGATAACGACGGTTAGTGAAAAGTTTATTGCTAGAAAAGGCAGGGAGCAGCAAGTAGAGCTTTCTCATTGGCAGCAGCAAATACTAGATGAATCATTGTTTTCGCGCCATGAGCTGGTTCGTACTTTATATCGGCATCCAAAGCAGCAGCAAAGTCTGCAACAACAAGGTTATGTCGTTCATCAACATTCCTATGAGTGTTTAGGTCGGCACTATGTGCTGATATTTTATGGACAGGATGCAGAAGGACAGCATAGCAAAAAAGCTATTCAACCGAACTTGGCGAGAATTGCTTTAGACGTTGCCACACGTTTACCGACAGCTGAGCTGCATCACGTTATTGTGCTTGGGATAGATTTTATCATAGAGGATAAAGATAGCTTTATGGATATTGACTTATGGATACAGCCGGTCGATGCCATGAGCCAGCGCGAGCGTCAACTGAGCAAGCAACTTCAGCGCTTACAGCAGCAGAACCAAAAATAAAAACGATACGTTATAGCTGTGTGCGACTGGTATCGATTTCAAAGTAATCCTACTATAGTAGAAATAGGCTTAAAGTTTAATATTTCAGCATGCGATGACGAATTTAAATAACAGAAAACTCAAATAAAAAATCTTCAATAAAGGCTTAATCAGTAAGCATAAAAAAGACAGCCGAAGCTGTCTTTTTTATTTAAGTTAACGACTATCCATTACTAAATGATAAGTTATTTCAAATTATCATTGTCGTTGCCAGTAGGGAAACCATTATTGTTGATATTACTGTCATCGGTTTCGATATGGTTAATATCAACCGGTTCAGAACCCAAATCGTTTCTTGAATCTAAGTCATTACTTGTGCCTAAGTTGCTAGGCGTAACAGTATTTGAGCTTAAGTTATTTGGCGTACTGGTGGCAGCAGGCGTCGTAGATACGGTTGATGCAGGCGTGGTGTTGCTCGCTGCATTTGGCGTATTCTCACGAACTGACGCGGCAAACTTATCTTGAGTTGACGAGTTAGGTGTCAAAGCAGATTTCGCTTTTGCTTCATCACGCTCTCTATCCATTTTATCCTGCATCTTGCGTAGGAAGCGAGCTGCTGCTTCTTGACCGCCAAGACCAAATGATAGAGCAAACGCTACCGCAACCGCACCTAAGGTTAGACCAAATGCGAGGTTAACAATAGAGTCAGCAATACCCATCGCTTTTAGACCCATGGCCAATACTAAGCCCATGATTAATACACGGACGATGTTTGCTAAGAACTGTGAACCTTGCTCAGAGCGCTCAACGACACCAGCGATGATGTTGGCAAGCCAAAAGCCAATAAACAGAATGACCGCGCCGAGGATGATGTTGGCACCAAACGCGATAAACATAGTGATGATGGCTGAGATAGGCTCAAAACCTAGTAAATCAGCGGCAGCGATAGCAGCAAACAACATCGCAAAGAAGATAATCGCATAACCCACTAGGTCAGAGATTTTCTTATCGCCCATCGTCTGCTCTAAACCAACTTTCGCAGGCAACTGATTAATTTGGGTGTTTTCAAGTAGACCTTTGATGATGTTGGCAACCATACGTACGACATAGAAGGTGACGATTAAAATCGCCGCTGCCATAAAGATATTTGGCAATGCTTCCATAATTTTATTAAGCATATTAGTCGCAGGGCGAGCAATCACATCGATTTTTAAGGCATTTAAAGCTGCAATAATCGTTGGAATGATAACCACTAAAAATGCTAATGAACCTGCGATATTAGGCAAGCTGTTTTGTTCGCTTAGGCCTGCTTTGGTTGCGAGCTTCTGTACATCAAAAGTAGAAACTAAGTTGGTTACAATGCCGCGTACGACTTTGGCGATGATATAACCCACCACAAAGACCACACCAGCGATAAGGATATTAGGAATAAAGCTGAAGATTTTATCAACCATATTGGTCAATGGTGCAAATAAACCATCAAGCTCTAACTGACCAAGTACCATGGTCAATACAATCAACAGGA
This sequence comes from Psychrobacter sp. DWR1-2-3, assembly GCF_049896465.1. Lineage (NCBI taxonomy): Bacteria > Pseudomonadati > Pseudomonadota > Gammaproteobacteria > Moraxellales > Moraxellaceae > Psychrobacter > Psychrobacter sp. DWR1-2-3. Next base: position 76,570 of record NZ_JAFCUJ010000008.1, on the reverse strand, counting down.
TAAACCAGTAAACCATATCAGCAATGGTGCTGCTCATTGGCTTTACGCCAGCCTTGGCACTTAAACGCTCATCCATCGAGGTTTTTGCTAACGCTGCGTTAATCGCTGTACGAGCAACGGTGGCAATAACCCAACCAACCACACCAACAGCAACCGCCGCAATGATATTTGGTATAAAGGTCAAGACTTGGTTGACCATATTAGCAAATGGGGTTGAGATAGAATTCAGATTTAATTGACTTAACGCGCCAGCGATGGCGATGATGAAAATAAACCAGAAAACGATTTTTGAGATAATACCCTCTAAATCGTAGCTTTTACCCGTAGAAGAATTCATACGCTGGTTGAGGTTAATCTTCGATAGCACACCGCGTACAAGGGCGGCGATACCTAGTGCCACAAGCCAGCCAATGATAAAAATTAGAATAGCGCCGATGATGGAGCCAATAGGGCCACCCAGATAACCGTTGAACGATGTATACATTGGATTCATCCTGTCCTCCTTGAATGTTCATGTATCAGCCGTCAAATAATCCACGCTATTAAATATATACTATCGAATAGAAACAGGATTATTTGCAGGAAACACATACCTAGTTATTAGTATTTTTGATTTAAGTTATTTAAAAAGCGGTTCTAAACAGAGAACAATCAACACTTTATGTCAATTGTTAACAAAAACTACGTTCTGTTACTTCATACCTTAACTAATTTAGCTTAGCTGATGTAATGAAGGATTTAAAGACAGAAAGCTTAACTGCTTACTATAGTTGTGTGATAAGTTGTTATTTTTGCGGCAAATATTAACATAGACTGTACATTTGACCGATAATTTCACGGGAATCATAGCTCCTAAAACTAAGATTTGTTATGATAGAAGAATGTGACATCTCGCCACTATCCTTATAATTTGAGAGTATTCTATGAAAAAAATTACTACCTTAAGCATTAGTGCCCTTGCTAGTGCGATGTTATTAATCACCGGCTGTAACGCCAGCAATGGTAATAAAGAAACCGCCAGCAAAAGCGTTTCAGTAACTGAAAAAAGCCCAGCCAATGAAAAAGTGGGTTACAGTTTGGGTTATATGATGGCAGAAGGTAATAAAGAAGCGGTCGGCGATCTCAATCTTGATACTTTTGAAAAAGGCTTCCGTGACGGCTATGAAGGCAAAGAGTCAGCATTGACGCAAGAGCAAATGGAAGAAGTATTGATGACCTATCAAAAAGAACAAGAAGAGAAGTTTGTTAAAGATATGGAAACCAAAGCTGGCGAAAATAAAACCAAAGGTGCGGCATTCTTAGCAGAGAACGGCAAGAAAGCTGGCGTAAAAACCACCGCTTCTGGCTTACAATATAAAGTATTGACCGCTGGTACAGGCAAATCACCAAAAGCAACTGACGTGGTTGAAGTAAACTACGAAGGTAAATTGATTGACGGTACGGTATTTGATAGCTCTTATGAGCGCGGTGAGCCAATCGAATTCCCACTAAACCAAGTCATCGCTGGCTGGACGGAAGGTCTACAGTTGATGAAAGAAGGTGGCAAATACGAGTTCTATATCCCATCTGATATCGCTTATGGCGAAGCGGGTAACGCAGGTATCGAGCCAAACAGCACGCTTATCTTTACCGTTGAGCTATTAAAAGTAAAATAAGGCGTTATTAGGCTTTTAACTGTTTTAACCCAAAGTGGTTATAAAAAAATGGTTATAAGAAAGCGCTTATAAAAAATAAAAAGCCCTCATACATTATGAGGGCTTTTTCATGCGCGGCAGTTAAAGGTTAATTATCAATTGATTAATGAATGAAGGGCTAACTAACCAATTAACTCGCGGCTTATAGAGTTTTTTAAATTACAAAGTCTTTTGGAACACTTTAGAGTTACGACCGTTATTATATTTTTCACGGCGGGCTTCAGGCAATGCGCTTGCTTCAACTTCCGCAAAGCCTTGCTCGACAAACCAATGGGCGGTACGAGTGGTCAGAACAAATAGCTTATGCAGACCATGGCTGCGTGCTTGTTGCTCTAAAAATGCCAGCAAGTCAGCACCGCGGCTGCCACTACGATATTCAGGATGTACCGCCACACAAGCGACTTCTGCTGAATCTGCATCCAACGGATAAAGCGCCGCACAGCCTAAAATCATGCCGTCACGTTCAATAACGCTATAGTTATCAATCTCTTGTTCTAAGCGCTCGCGTGAGCGGCTGACCAAGATACCTTGTTCTTCTAGCGGTGATAATAGCTCAATCAGTCCGACCACATCGTCAATATTGGCACGGCGAATCTCTTCATAAGGGTCATGGCTAATCAAGGTGCCAGAACCATCACGGGTAAATAGCTCTTCGAGGAGCGCGCCATTTTTGGCATAAGAGATAATATGGGTGCGATGAACCCCTTGGCGGCAGGCATTACTGGCGCAGCTTAAGAAATAATTAATCTCACAGTTTAAATCACGGTCACGTAAGAAGCGGTCGACTTCATTTGGAATCATCTCACGTAGCAAACGATTATCATGATTGATACCGGCTTCTTCGCCTAAGAATATCAGCTTATCGGCACCAAGCGCCACAGCGGCACTAAGAGCAACGTCTTCAGCCAATAAGTTAAAGACTTCACCAGTCGCTGAATAACCCATAGACCCTAAAATCACGATATGGTCATGTAAAAGGTTGTTTTTAATGGCTTCAACATCGATAGAGCGCACTTCACCGGTCATCTGATAATCAACGCCATCACGGATACCATAAGGACGGGCGGTGACAAAATTACCTGAGACTGCATCAATACGCGAGCCGTACATGGGTGAGTTTGCCAAGCCCATCGATAGTTGGGCTTCGATTTGCAAACGAATCGCGCCAACGGCTTGTAAAATAGACGGCATGGCGACGCGCGGGGTCACGCGAATATCTTGATGCAATGGTGAGGCAATGTCTGCGTCTTTGAGGTTTTTTTCGATTTGCGGTCGCGCCCCGTGTACCAATACCAGCTTGATGCCCAAGCTGTGCAATAAAGCAAAGTCATGAATCAAGGTACTGAAATTTGGATGATTGACCGCCTCACCGCCAAACATAATCACGAAAGTCTTACCGCGATGGGTATTAATGTAAGGGGCAGAGTTACGGAACCAGTGAACGTATTCGGGGTTAATCTGTGGCATGGCGCTAGTAGTCATAATGGGAGCAATAGTCGTTAGAATAAGAAAAGGAGCGTGACAGCAAAAGCCTGTCGCTAATGAATTACCATAGCAAAAAACGCCGTTATGAGCTATCTTTTATTTCAGTCGTATTAAGAAGTCTTGGTAGTAAATAGATGATATACACAACCTCAACACGGGATTAGTGTACCGCCAAACGCTTTTTGTTATGCTAAGCGCTATTGCTTTAGTCATAGCTTACACAGATAATTGATAAAAATAACCATCGCTAAAAATAGTCATGGTAAAAAGTTAACATTCATCACGATGACGATATATGATGATGGCTAAGCTAAAAAATTAAGCAATAAAATAGTAGTGTGTGCAATCGGATGGTTGCTTAGCAGTATTATTTTATTGACGTGTTGTATTGACGCGTTTTATAACTATATGGTTTTATCTACACATTGTTATATTAGCGAATTTTTATTACAAGATTGTTTTATCGATACATTAACTAGGGATAATGAATGTCATGAAGAAAAGTAACCATTTTGCAAACCCGTTCAGTGCGTGGAGCGGACACCGCTTATTTCATGTTGTCGCCGGTACGCTGGTTGGGGTGATGGCAGTGACGCAGGCATCAGCAATGTTGCCAACGCCAGAACAAGCCGTTGATAATTCAGTGGCCATGCAAGCAAATGCCAACCAAGGCAGTGGCTCAAATGCACAAGCGGTTAATAGCAAAATCACTGCGTCACTCATTAGTGTCGATACCAATGGTCAGGAACTGCTCGTACCGGTGAATGCCAATACGCGTTTGCAGTCAGGTAACGTCTTGGAGTATCAAGGCTACTTTACCAATACCAATGCCGATCGCGTCCGTAAAATGACGGTTACCATGAGTATTCCTGAGCAAGTAGAATTGCTACGTGCCGTATCTCCTGATTTCCCATATGGCAGTGCCGACGGCAGTAATTTTGCCCGTATGCCGTTACGTGGCAAGGTTGATAATCAATTGCAAGAAATCCCATTAAAATTCTATAAAGCGGTACGTTGGGACTTAGAAGGCGTTGGTCTTAATGACACCGTCGTGGTTAAATATCGTGCACGTGTTAAATAAGCTCCTTTTTTAGTATTTATTTAATACTTGCTGAATCGAAAAAGCACCACAGTGAATACTGCGGTGCTTTTTTATTGTCGTTTTTTGAGCTTCGGCAGTACTGTAGCCTTTAAGTTGTTTTGATCATATTTGTCGTTCATTTATCGATTAAGGAGCTGCTAAAGCGTTGCATATTTACTCTGTGCTTTGTCTTTAATAAGTTGTTTAATTGCATTGATTTGTGGGGTAGTTGCTTGCGCGCCAGCTGTCATCAAAGTACTGCGCTGGCTGGTATCGATTGAGCTGATATGAGCAACATTTGGCGTGATGATAATATCAGCGCGATCACGCTCAAGGCGCATCGATGTAGTAAGACTGCTACTTGCTTGACTGGAATCAGTGCCAGTTGCGGCGGCATTTGCGATAACGCTGCTCTCAAGAAAGCCCCAGAAACTGGTTAATGAGTTGATGGTCGGTTTTTTATTGCTGGCAGAAGTATTAACATTAGCAGCAGTCACATCAATAGCGATGATAATATCGGCACCCAAGTCACGTGCGGTATCAACCGGTACTAAGCTGACCACACCGCCATCGATATATTTTTTACCGACTTGTTCGGGAATGCGCGGGGCAATAAAGATATTGGGCACACTACAGGATGCTTGTACCGCAAGTCCAGCATTGCCACTGCTAAAAACTGCCTTTTTTAGCGTGTGCTTTTCGGCAGCAACCGCGGCAAAGCTGATAGGAAAGTCCTCTATAGCGCGTCCGCTTACTTTTGTATTGATAAAGTTTTTAAGCTTAATACCTTCAATAAAACCTTGATTGGATAAAGTGAAATCTGTCAATTCACTATCAGAAGTATTTAACGCTAAGCGCTCGAGCTGTTTGGCGTTATAACCACTGGCATATAAGCTGCCAACCAAGCTACCGACACTGGTACCGACCACTAGCGTTGGCGTGATACCGTTTTCTTCTAACGCCTTAATCACCCCAATATGAGCAAAACCTTTGGCACCGCCGCCGCCTAATACTAAGGCGACTTTTGGTTGATTGTTTATAGGCGTGACTGTCTCACTAGCTGGCGTCAGGCTCTGACAAGCACTCATAGACAATCCCAATATGCCAAGCATACTGAATCGCAGTAATCGTGATAAATGACGATATGAATAATAGGTAGTAAGTAAAAACATAAAAAACCTTAGCAAAAATCGTCATAGAGGAATAAATGGTTATACGATAAGCCATTCATCAATAGCTTACTCAGAAATCAGCTAGACGCCGTATCGCTAAATAGCTTAGCATAAGCAAGTCGCTTGTCAGTTATAATCATAATGACTGAGTATTTTATAGCAGGTTGATGATTATAGCTTTTATAAGACGGCTCAGACTTTAAAAAATAGACGTTAAAAAGTACAGTTGATTAAATAATATTTACCTTAACATCATTAGGATTATTGATGCCCATATCGGTTAAGCACGCGACAGTGAATCCATCAGACCATATTAGGTCTGATATGCCCGTTTCGGCGCTTGATATGCCGGTGACGGCGCTGGCGGGTGTGGGACCAAAAGTGGCCGAGCAATTAGCCCAATTAGGTATTGAGCGCATTTTTGATTTGCTGCTGCATCTGCCGCGTGATTATGAAGACCGTAGCCGACTGGTATCGATAGCCGATGTGGCGCATGGGCAAGCTGCCTTGATTACAGGGCGGGTGGTGCATGTCGATACCAAGCGTAGTGGTATGACAGTGGTGGTCGATGATGATACTGGCACCATATCGCTGCGTTTTTTTAAGGTGTATCAAGGTCTTGCGCAAACGATGAGTCTTGGCACGCAGCTGCAATTGTTTGGCGAAGTAAAGGTCAGTCGTTACGGTAAGCAGATACATCATCCTGAGTATCAGATTATTAGTAGCAATGAAGCCGTCGTTAATACAGGCTTACAGCCGATTTATCCTAGCGTGAAAGGCTTGCATCAAAATAAGCTGCGCACGCTAATTAAGCTTGCGCTGCAAACGGTTCGTACTCAAGGTTTACCGATGACCTTGTTTACGCCGGCTGACTTTGCTGTGGTCGCTGATTTACCGTTATTAGCAATTGCGGAACATGATTTTCCAGACGATATATTTTCAACCCTCGCGCGTAGTGTGCCTGACAATTCTATTAACAATAGTGTAAATAGAGCTGAGTCCTCTATTTATAACGTAAATAATGACTCTAATACAGCCACTGCTAATGATATTGCTAATAATAACGTCTATAACTTAACCATATTTGAAGCCTTAGTATTGCTGCATACGCCGCCGACTTATACCGATGCAGGGCGACAATATCAGCTGCTGACGCAATTAAGTGCCCGTACCCATGCGGCTTGTCAGCGTCTAATCATTGAAGAATTAACCGCCCATCAACTTAGTTTGTTATATCGCCGTCAGCAATTACATCAGTATAAAGCGCCTAAATGTACTAGCCAAAGCACGCTGACGGATAAGCTGTTTGCGGCATTGCCGTTTGACTTAACCGGTGCGCAGCAACGAGTCATGAAAGATATCACGGCAGATATGGCCACTTCTATTCCGATGCTAAGACTGGTACAAGGCGATGTCGGCGCTGGTAAAACCTTGGTTGCGGCAGGAGCGGCGGGTTATGCATTGGATAGTGGCTGGCAGGTGGCGGTCATGGCTCCAACGGAAATCTTAGCAGAGCAGCATTTGGTGAATTTTAAAAACTGGTTTGAGCCGTTAGGGGTCGGCGTTGGCTGGCTCGCTGGTAAACAAACGGCAAAGCAGCGCCGCGAAGCCTTAGCGGCAGTGGCGGAAAATACGGTACAAGTGGTCGTTGGCACCCATGCACTATTTCAAGAGCAGGTACAGTTTGCCAAATTAGGCTTGGTTATTATTGATGAGCAGCACCGCTTTGGCGTTGAGCAGCGTATGGCCTTGACCAATAAAGGCGTGGCCAATAGCACGCCGCATCAGCTGATCATGACGGCAACGCCGATTCCACGTACGCTCGCGATGAGCGTTTATGGTGATATGGATACTTCCATCATCGATGAGTTGCCACCGGGGCGTACGCCAATTACCACGGTGACGATTGACCGTAACCGCCGCGATGAAGTCATTGAGCGTATTGCGGTCAATTGTGAAGCAGGCAGGCAGGCGTATTGGGTCTGCTCATTGGTAGAAGAATCTAGCGTGCTTGATGCGCAAGCAGCAGAAGCGACTTATGAAGACTTAAATGAGCGCTTGGATATTCGCATTGGCTTGGTACACGGCAAAATGAAATCCGCTGACAAACAAGCCATCATGCAAGAATTCAAGACTGGTAATCTTGATTTATTGATTGCCACTACCGTTATCGAAGTAGGCGTTGATGTTCCTAATGCGTCGTTAATGGTCATCGAAAATGCCGAACGGCTAGGGTTATCGCAATTACATCAATTACGCGGGCGCGTTGGTCGTGGTTCGACCAAAAGCTTCTGCGTACTATTATACCAAAAGCCGTTATCAGAGACGGGCACGGAGCGCTTAAACGTGCTGCGCGAAAGTACCGATGGTTTTGTCATTGCGCAAAAAGACTTAGAGCTACGTGGTCCTGGTGAGTTATTAGGCAAACGCCAAACCGGTAACGTCGGTTATTATCTGGCCGATCTTATTCGTGATGAGCAATTATTTGCCATTGCGCAGCGCTTAGCAAAACATCTTATTAGCGATCCGACACGTAAAGCGGATGTTAGCCAATTGATACACCGCTGGATGCCAGAGGCCAGTCGCTATACCAATGCTTGATACTGATTGACGCAAGAAGTCTTCTATTACTGATTGACATAAGAAAAGCCATTATTCTTTTAGGAATAATGGCTTTTCTTTATTGTTTTTATAAGTTATATAGATGATAAAAGATAATGTCGGTCGCTTAAAATTTATTAACAAGCCGTTCTGCTGGTTTATTACTTTTCTCATATTCGCTTTGAGAGTTTTTACATTAGCCTATTATTAGTAGACGCTAAACTTACGAACCTAAGACACTATATATAAAAATAAGATGATGACTTGATATATGCTATCCTCAATAAATTTACAGACTAATGTAATCATAAATAGTGCTGCGCGGGTTAAAGGTTGACGGTGAGCATGGGTAGAGTATTTATAAGCTGCTATTTTTTAAGCTTAAAACGCATAACCATATTGTTTATTGCTTGCTGTCTGAGGTTGCTTTGATTGACGCTAGTCTGTTTTTTTTCCTATTATGTTTCTCACATTATATTTCTTATACCATTTCTAATTGCCTGTATTGACAGAGAGTTATCATGAGCGATGTTGAAGACCACAAGCTGCCAGTTGAATCTGAGCTACCACCTTACCGCCAAGCGGATGGGCGAGCGCCTAAACCAAGGTCAAAATTTCCCTTATGGTTGTTGCCGGTATTGGCTATCGTGCTTGTAATCGGGGTATTGGTCGGCAAGTACTGGGGCGGTGATAAAGTGGTAAGTAATGAGTCGCCCGCTGCTAATTCTGTGCAAAACGCTAGCGCAAACCCAGACGATGCCGCCAGCGCGCAAGTGGTGTTGTCGGTCGAAACAGTGTCACCAAGCCAAGACAGTATTGGTAACACGCTCAGTGCTGATGGCACCATCAACGCTAAAGATGTCGCTAATGTCAGTGCCAAAGTAAACGGCGTTGCTATCGAGCGTATATTGGTCGAGGAGGGCGATCGCGTCAAAGCAGGGCAAGTCCTGGCGATATTTGATACCGATGCCATGCAGCAGCAAGTCTTGCAAGCGGAAGCCGATGTTGCCGAAGCCGAAGCAACGCTTGCCAATGCAACTGCCGATGCCGCTCGCGTCCTACCGCTGATTGAGATTGATGCCATCAGTAGGCAAGAAGCGGATCGCTATCGTACCTCAAAGCTACAAGCAGAAGCGGCATTGCAAGCGTCGAAAGCGCGTCTTAGTACCCAGCGCTTGAGTGTGAAAAACGCCAATGTGGTCGCACCGGTCAGCGGTGTCATCAGTGAAAAAATGGCGGAAGTCGGTATGGTTGCTGGTGGTGAGCCATTATTTACCATTATCAAAGGCGGTGTTTTGGAGTGGCGCGCGGATATCGATCCTAAACTTCTTGGTGAAGTCAGTGTTGGCACGCCAGTGCGCGTCAGCTTGCCAGCCGGCGATTCGGTTATGGGTAAGGTTAACCGTATTGCACCAACGGCTGATGATAATCGCCAAATCACCATTTATGCTAGCCTTGCTGCAAACTCAAAAGTACGCGCGGGCATGTACCAAACGGGCGAGTTTTTATTGGGTAGTACCAGCGCGCAAACGGTGCCCAATAGCGCTATCGTCAGCAATGACGGTTATGATTACGTGATGCTAGTGACCAATATTAAGAGCCAAGACGGTCAAAACATTGGCCGTATCAAGCAACAACGCGTGACCTTAGGTGAGCGCTTTGGTGATAGTGTGGCGTTGACAGAGCCATTACCTGCAGAAAGCCGACTGGTAAAGCAGGGTGGCAGCTTCTTAAACGATGGCGACTTAGTACGTGTCGTTGATGGTTTAAATACAGCCAATGATAAATCGGGTAGCCAAGCTGGAAAAACGGCAACCGCCGCAAGCACTGGCACAGCCACGCAGGCGCGCTCATGAGTTTAAATGTTTCCGCTTACTCGATTAGAAATCCTTTAGTTGCCATTTTGCTATTTGTGCTGCTGACCTTGGGTGGCATCTACGGCTTTATGCAAATGAAGGTGCAGCAGTTTCCTGATATTGACCTGCCAGCGGTGGTGGTCACGGTCACTTTACCGGGTGCTGCGCCATCACAGCTCGAAAACGATATTGCAAAAAAGGTGGAAAATAAGCTCACCAGTATTGAGGGTGTCAAGCATATTCGCACCACCCTGCAGACGGGCGTAGCGACCATCGCCACCGAGTTTGTCTTAGAAAAAGACATTCAAGAAGCGGTCGACGATGTGCGCTCGGCAGTCGGTGAGGTACGGGGCGATTTACCAGCTGCTGCCAATGATCCCATCATTACCAAGGTTTCAACGTCAGGTTTCCCCGTCGTTACCTACTCTGTTGCCTCTGAAAATATGAATGTGGAGGATTTATCTTGGTTCGTCGATGACACCATTACCAAGCGTCTCTCTGATATACCGGGTGTCAGCACCGTCAGCCGTATCGGCGGTTTGCAGCGTGAGATTACGGTTGCCGCTGACCCTATTACTCTAAGTGGTCTTAAGCTTTCTATCACTCAGTTATCCAATCAAATCACTGGTATTCAGCAAGACAGCTCAGGCGGTGAAGCAGAAGTAGGCAAAACCACCCAGACCATTCGTGTGCTTGGGGCGGTTGAGCGCGCCAGTGATTTAAACAATTTACAAGTTGCTGTGCCGACAGGTGGTACGCAAGCGCTCGGACGTATGGCGCAAATCACTGATGGCGCCGCTGACCCAAGCTCGATTGCCAAGCTAGATGGCGAAACCGTGGTGGCATTTAATATCACCCGTTCACGCGGTGCCAGTGAGGTGGAGGTTATGGAGCTGGTTGATGCTGAGCTTGCCAAGCTGTCAGCCGATATCGGCAATATCGATATTGAAAAAGTCTATGATAGAGCCACGCCAATTGCCGAGGATTATCAAGCATCTTTACGCATGCTGATAGAAGGCGGTTTGCTTGCCGTAGTCGTGGTATTCTTATTTTTACGCAATATCCGCGCGACCTTTGTAGCGGCGGTAGCATTGCCACTGTCAGTCATTCCTACTTTTTTAGGTATGTACTTATTTGGCTTTAGTCTTAATATTATCTCGTTATTAGCACTGTCTTTGGTCATTGGCGTACTGGTCGATGATGCGATTGTAGAAGTCGAAAACATCATCCGCCATTTGCGTATGGGCAAAACCCCTTATGAAGCCGCGATGGAAGCGGCTGATGAGATTGGCTTGGCAGTCGTCGCGACCACCTTTACTCTAATTGCGGTATTTTTACCGACGGCCTTTATGGGCGGTATTGTCGGGCAGTTTTTCCGGCAATTTGGTTGGACAGCGGCCTTATCCATATTTGCATCGTTAATGGTCGCGCGTCTTATCACCCCGATGATGGCCGCTTATATATTGCGCCCAGAAAAAAAGCACGTTGAAAAACAAAGCGCATTGATGGATTGGTATTTAAAAGTGGTCTCATGGACGCTGCATCATCGCTGGATTACGATGGGGGCGACGTTAATATTATTTGTGGCGTCGTTGGCTTTGGTGAAATTACTACCAACGTCATTTATCCCTGATAATGATATTGACCAGACGCGGGTTGAGATTGAGCTGACCCCAGATGTGGCGCTTGAAGATACCGAGCGTGTTGCGGCGATGGCCAGTGAACGTATACTGGCGATGCCTGAAGTGACCAATATTTTTACCTCAGTAGGAGAAGCGCAAGCGGCAATGGAAGCCAGCTCAGGCGGCAAAGCTGAAAATATCGCAGGCTTGGATATTGTGCTTGCTCCAAGAGCAGAGCGCGGCTCTAAGCAAGAGATTGAGCGTCAGATAAGCAGCATGTTGGCAGAAGTGCCGGGCGCGCGCTTTTCCGTTGGTTTATCGAGTGGCGGTGAAACTGGTTATAATTTTTCTTTAACCAGTACCGATCCGCGCCTGCTTGAGCAAACAGCGCAGCAAATGATGGCAGAGATTCGGGCGTTACCAAGTGCTGGTGCCGTCACCAGTGATCGCAGTCTGCCGCGCCAAGAGCTGACAGTGACACCAAACAGACTGGCGATGGCTGATAAAGGCGTGACCACGCAAGATATTGCTACGACCTTACGGGTGGCGACCGTGGGCGATTATGAGCAGCGTTTATCTAAGCTCAATCTCGATACGCGGCAGATACCGATAGTGGTACGTTTGCCAGATATTGCCAAGCAAAATGTCAGTCAATTAGAAGGTTTATATGTGCCGAGTGCCTTACCTGCCGGACAAGGCGTACGAGTGGGTGAAGTGGCGTCGTTAGACTTTGGTACTGGACCTGCGCAAATCAGCCGCCTCGATCGTGAGCGGGCGATTAGTATCACCGTCCAGCCTGCCAATGGCGAGCTTGGTGACTTGGTGCAAGCGGTTAAAAGCATACCCAGTATGCAACAGATGCCAGCTTCTATTACCATTATTGACCAAGGGCAAGCGGAAAACATGGCTGAGCTATTTAGCGGTTTTGTGATTGCGATGTCGGTTGGTGTGGTCTGTATCTTAGGCGTGCTGATTTTATTATTTGGGCGGATATTGCAGCCATTTACCATTTTGATGGCGTTACCGTTATCTATCGGTGGCGCTTTTGTCGGCCTGGTGATTACCAATAGCAGTCTGTCGATGCCATCGATGATTGGTTTTATTATGCTAATGGGTATCGCCACCAAAAACTCTATCTTATTGGTCGATTATGCATTGATTGCTCAGCGCCGAGGTTTGGCGCGTTTTGATGCCATTATCGATTCTTGTCGTAAGCGTGCGCGGCCAATTATTATGACCACCATTGCGATGGGCGCTGGCATGCTGCCTTTAGTATTTGGTTGGGGCGATGCCGATCCCACCTTCCGTCGTCCGATGGCCGCCGCTGTCTTGGGCGGTTTGGTTACCTCAACCTTATTAAGCCTTGTCGTCATACCCGTGGTTTATACCTTGATGGATGACTTATCAGGATGGTTTGGCAAATGGTTAATACCGCATGGTAAAGATAAGGAAAGCACAGTTATCGAAAAGTAGTCAGTGCTGGTAAAGCTGCTAGGTCAATCACATAGGAAGTAGTTGATCTAGGGCATTTGGAGGCGAATCAGCTGTTTGCTATTGGTAGAGTTGACGTATTTTTAATAAACCATTCAAATTTAAATGGTTCAATTAATTGAGTCTGATTTAAGTGATCTGTAAAGGTGTTTGAAAATATAACAAACTGAGTCCTGTGGGTCATAGCTAAAAAAACTGAAAGTTAATAAGAGGATTTTAAGTTAGAAAGCAGCCATTATTTACTAGATTCATACGTTTAGATTTTAAAGGATATCAAAAAATCTTGATCTATAGAATTATCTCAAACAAGCACTTGCGTATAGCATTACTGTTTTTGCTGATTCAGCAAATTATTGCTGCTTCATCAACATACTTTATTGCTCGCCTTGCACAAAGCTTAACTGAGGACACTATTTCAATTTTGTATATGGTGCTATTTGCCGTCTCTTTAGTAGCAGTTTATTTGCCTGCATATTTTTGTGTTATCAATAGGGAGCGCGCTAAGTACGACGCTCATAAACTGTACAATGATAATTTTCATACTGTCTTTTTAGGCAAGACACATTTGTTATCCAGCGACGAGTTACAGAGTACGGCAACGACAACACTCGCACAAGAGAGCAACTATACTCTTGAGACAGTCATTGATAGTATTTTTGATATTTCAGCTTTGGTACTCAATGTCTTATTTAACGTGTTGGTCATTGCTTGGTTTTTAGATGGTACGTTACTGCTTGGTTATGCAGTAGGTATTATTTTTGCCTTCATGTTTGTGCATTTCAGACGACACACCCTAAAAATGGCTGCCAAAACAGACCTGCAATCACGGCTGAGTTTAACCACCAAACTTTTTGACAGTTGGGATAACGTCGTTATTTTTAATAAGCATAATTACACGCTCTATAATAATATTGTTCAAAAGAGCTTTGCGATAGCAAAGAATAATAGCGTTAAATCCACCTCAATCCAGCACATCAATTCAAGCTTAGGCCTGATCATACTTATGCTGCCTGTCTTTGTAGTCACGGCCTTTATTTTTAATAAAAATTGGCACGATGCTGCGACGATGGCGGTACTAATTGCCACGCTGCCAAGACAAATTCAGCTATTGCAAATGTGCTATGCCTTGATTGGTTACCATACCAGTATTGGTGTTATCAAAACGATGCTAGATGGTATTTTAGAGGTCTTACAACCTACCGCTGTCAATTTAGATAACTACATTCAAGCAGACCAAATGCGTGTGCAGCAAACAGGGGATATTTTTGATTTAACACAATTACCCAAGCAAGGTAGAGTAACGTTGGTTGGTAATAATTGCGTTGGCAAATCTTATATGTTGCTTAAGCTTAAAGAGCACTACCAAGAGCAGGCTTACTATTTACCTGCCAAGCATAATTTGTATTTCAATTACAAAACAGATAAAGCCCATAAGGGTTCAACAGGACAGCAACTCATCAAACAAATTCAAGAAATTAGAGAAGATGACCAAAGTACGATTGTCATGCTTGATGAATGGGATGCACATTTGGATAGAGAAAATACCCAAATCATAGATCAATATCTTGATCATCTTGCCCAAACAAGGCTTGTGGTGGATGTCAGACATTAATTTAAAGTTTTTTATCAACATGAAATTCCCATCAAATAACCCTTCAAAACCCCCACTTTCTAATCCTTTTCTCATAGCCTAATCTTATAAACATGAATTTTACTCATCTTTAATTTAAATAGTATCATTTTTATTCATGATTGGGTTCAGGTATGATTCATCTCATACACAAATTTGGTTTTATCTCGACAATGAGAATAGATTAGGGTAGCGGATTATCATGAGTAAACAATTTACCTGTTCAATTAAGCGCATTCGTTTTGATGAAAACTATCATCCTGCCGACAGCACGCGTCTGACCACTAACTTTGCAAATTTGGCGCGCGGTGAGCATCGCCAAGAGAATTTACGCAAAACATTAACCATGATTAACAATCGTTTTAACGCCTTGGCGCATTGGGATAACCCGACCGCAGACCGTTATTCTATTGAGGTTGATATCATTTCTGTCGATATGGATGTCGCAGGTAATGGTGATACATTCCCTGTTATCGAAACGCTCAAAACAACGATTATTGACCATAAAGACAACAGCCGTATTGACGGGATGATTGGCAACAGCTTCTCCTCTTACGTGCGCGATTATGACTTTAGTGTGGTGCTGCCAGAGCATTTCGATAAACATCCTGCATCGCAGCCGCCAGAAGATTTTGGCGATTTACATGGCAAATTGTTTCAATATTTATTGAACTCAGAGGCTTACCAAGCCAGCTTTACTAAAAAACCGGTCATTTGTCTCAGTGTGTCTACTAGTAAGACCTATCAGCGTACGACCAATCAGCATCCGGTATTAGGGGTTGAGTACAAACAAGACGGCTGCTCTTTGAACAAGGGGTCATTGACTGATGAGTATTTTTCCAAAATGGGCTTAACCGTGCGCTACTTTATGCCTGCAGGTAGTGTGGCGCCTTTAGCGTTTTATTTTGCCGGTGACTTGCTGACGGATTACACCGATTTTGAGCTAATCAGTGCGATCAGTACCATGGAGACTTTCCAGAAAATCTATCGACCTGAAATTTATAATGCCAACTCAAGCGCAGGTCAAGTTTATCAGCCGAGTTTAAACTACCAAGATTATTCACTGACGCAAATTGTCTATGACCGCGCAGAACGCAGTCAAATGGCGGTGACGCAAGGCAAGTTCACAGAAGCGCAATTTATCAAGCCCTACCAAGACATTCTTGAGGAATGGGCAGCAAACTATGATGTTGCAAGCGAGACTGTTCAAAGAGAAGTAGGTCAAAAAGAAACGGCTAAAAAACAGGCTGCTTAACTGAGCGACATCTAATTAACTGACCTATAAAATACGAATGAATAAGAAGATGAATCCCATGACAATATTATTACCGACACAAAAATTGTTACCTACATCAACTGCGGGTAGCTTACCGAAACCTTCTTGGCTTGCCGAACCTGAAAAAATTTGGTCACCTTGGGCATTAGAAGGCGAGCAACTGCTTGAAGCCAAACAAGATGCGCTACGTTTAATATTGCAAGAGCAGCGACATGCAGGGATTGATATTGTCAGTGATGGCGAGCAGACCCGTCAGCATTTTGTCACCACCTTTATTGAACATCTTGATGGCGTCGATTTTGAGAATCGTAAAACCGTTAAAATTCGTAATCGTTATGAGGCCAGTGTGCCGTCTGTCGTTGGGACTGTGAGCCGTCAAAAGCCTGTATTTGTTGAAGATGCGAAGTTTTTACGTCAGCAAACCGATCAGCCAATTAAATGGGCGCTGCCCGGTCCGATGACCATGATTGATACCTTATATGATGGTCATTATAAAAGCCGTGAAAAATTGGCTTGGGAGTTTGCTAAAATCCTCAATCAAGAAGCGCGAGAATTAGAAGCGGCGGGTGTAGATATCATCCAATTCGATGAACCTGCGTTTAACGTATTCTTTGATGACGTCAACGACTGGGGTATCGCTACTTTAGAGCGTGCGATTGAAGGGCTGAAATGTGAAACAGCAGTGCATATATGCTACGGCTACGGCATCAAAGCCAATACCGATTGGAAAAAGACACTGGGTTCAGAGTGGCGTCAATATGAGCAAGCCTTTCCAAAATTGCAGCAGTCTAATATCGATATTGTCTCACTGGAATGTCAAAACTCACATGTACCAATGGATTTGATAGAACTCATTCGCGGTAAAAAAGTGATGATTGGTGCCATTGACGTTGCAACCAATACCATTGAAACCCCTGAAGAGGTTGCGGATACACTACGCAAAGCGCTGCAATTTGTCGATGCGGACAAGCTTTATCCTTCGACTAACTGCGGCATGGCACCGTTATCACGCCAAGTGGCACGAGGAAAATTGAACGCGTTAAGTGCAGGCGCGGCAATCGTGCGTAAAGAGCTGACGGCTTAGGATTTATTAACTAAACTTATGCAAAATCGAGCGTGTATAGGTCAGGTTTTTAACCCCGCCTATACCAGCTTGTTTAAACTCATGAGTGACCTCAGTTATCAATGTACTTACCGATTTAACATTTAGGATTGCAGTAATGAGTAAAGATGTGATTGAAGCAACCGACTTTAGAGATGCCATGTCTTTGTTGACGACCGCCGTCAATGTAGTCACCACCAAAGGCAGCTCAGGTGCTCATGGGTTTACCGCCTCGGCGGTATGTAGCGTCACCGATACGCCGCCAACCTTGCTGGTCTGTATGAATCAAACGGCTCGCTCACATGCTCATTTTCTTGAAAACAAAACCTTAAGTGTTAATGTGTTGGGCGCACAGCATGAACCCATATCCAATGCTTTTGCTTCTAAATTATGCTCAGAAGAGCGCTTTGGGCATGGTGCTTGGACGACATTAGCTACAGGTGCGCCTATTTTAGCAGATGCATTGGTCAGTTTTGACTGTGAGATTGAGGATATTCAGCAAGTTGGCACGCACAGTGTCTTCATGTGCCGAGTTGTCGCCATCAAACAAGGCTATCAACAAAGCAATGCTGATGAAAGTTTGGTGTATTTTAACCGTGCTTACCATCAAGTAGGTCAGGTAGAAATCGTTTAAGCTGACTTTCTGACCTTGATTATCTAATGGTCATTTAACTATAGTCAGCTCAATATCAAGAAGATACAGTGAAACTGGAATGAATTTTTTGTAGCCTCTGTCGGCGTAGGCACAGCAAGCTAGAAAAATTTGTACCAGTTTCACCTTGTCAGATAACGTATCCATGTTATTTAGCATCGACTATAAAACTATCATTTACCGAGAAGTAACTATCCTGTGGAACTAATCATTTTTTTAATAATAGGCGCTCTAGCAGGATTTGCTGCGGGGCTTTTTGGTGTGGGCGGCGGCACGATTATCGTACCACTATTATTTATCGTCTTTACCCAAATGGATTACAGTCCTGACAGTATCATGCATTTGGCGTTAGGTACGTCGCTGGCGACCATCATTGTCACCTCTATCAGCTCGCTCATGGCGCACAATAAAAAGGGCGCGGTCATGTGGCCAGTTTTTAAAAACCTAGCACCAGGTTTAGCGATTGGCTGTTTTTTAGGAGCAGGCATTGCAGGACAGATATCTGGGCTGTATCTTCAGCTTATCGTTGGCGTGTTTTTGCTTTGGGTCGCCTATAAGATGTTTTTCGGTGGCAAAAAACAAGTCGTTGGTCATGCTAATGATGTCGCTGGCGCTGATACAGAACTGCCTTCAAAACCTAAGCAACTGGCAGCAGGCGGGGTGATCGGTATCGCTTCTGCCATTTTTGGTATTGGCGGCGGCAGCTTAACGGTGCCTTATTTAACGCGTTACGGTGTGGTCATGCAAAAAGCCGTTGGCACGTCAGCAGCGTGTGGCTTGCCCATTGCCATCGCTGGAGCGTTAGGCTTTATGTTCTTTGGGATGCAGCAACAAGTTGATGTGCCCAATACCATTGGCTTTGTGCATATTTATGCCTTTTTAGGGATTAGTATCATGAGCTTTTTCACCGCTAAGTTAGGTGCAAAAGTCGCCCATATACTATCACCAGAGCTTTTAAAGAAATGCTTTGCGGTATTATTAACCGTGGTGGGATGTTATTTCCTTTTTAAAGGGTTAGTTTGAGCATAAAAAAAGCCCTCACTGCGATGTTAAACAGCAGCAAGGGCTAATAGTTGAGTCAATAGGATGATACTTTATTACTCAGTATGAATCTTTATTACTCTCTCACAATAGATGTCATTGAGTAATTACCTATCATACTAGAAATGTTCTAAATCCTTGATAAATATAGAACCTATAAATGGCTAATAATAATTACCTATCATACTAATTCAGTTAATCTTGCCTATTGAGCTTAATATTTAGTAATTAGCTATCATACTGATGTTCCCATATTATTGATGGCTTCTATTTTAAATGGGGCGCTATATCTGATACGTTGGGTATCAAAATGCAGGATCTATTTTAAGGTAGTTGTCACCGTCAAGCCCAATTAAGCCACCTGTAATCTCGTCTCTTGTGGCACTTTTACAGGATTGAATGTCGTCTTTCCTACAGGCTCACAGTTTCTAATATCTTGACACTCTCAACGTATCGGGTTTGTCTCTTTAGCTTGTTGCATCGTCTGCTTACGCTTTGCCAGTACTTGTTTATCCTCACCCGTATGGCGTTGATGAGGCGTCACAAAGTTAAGTCGGCTATGTTTATGCTCATAATTATACCAGCGCGTGAAGCTTAGTACCCATACTCTTGCTTCCTCTGAGCTTTTAAGACTCTCATTGGGCCAATTAAGGCGATACTTACAGGTTTTAAACAACGGCTCTGCAAACGGATTATCGTTACTTACCCTAGGTCTACTGTATGATGTCACAACCCCAAGCTCATACGCTATCCATTATGACATCGATGTCGCGGGCAAAGCTTAGTGTTATTGATAATAAATAAGCTAATTAACCAAACAGAACACTAGGTCGTTATTTCACGTTCTACAACACCGAGCGAAAGCATCAGGCTCTGAATGACAGGACGCCTAATGATGTTCATTATTAATACGCGGCCAAACTAGCTGCTTAACCGTGGAAGACACTTAGCGATCTGTCCGGTTTCCGGGGTACATTTCTCTGTTCGACAACGCCAAGACCATCATGATTGAGCGTGATGCTTACGGCGAATGCCAAGGCTTATTTGTCCGGCGCCGATCACGTCGATGTTGATAATGCTCATAACGCACTCCTTACTTATTGCGCTCAGAAAACCCTTATAAAAATCGGGCGCAAAGAATTCAGAGGCTCCGGTTGGGGGCCTCTGAGCTCGGGAAGGATTTAAAAGGTCGGCTGAACTGTCGGCCTTGTTACATTGGGTTTAAGGCTTCAGTTCTAGCTCGGCGTTAGCGAGGTAATCCGGATTGGGGTTGAACACCTATTCTTTACCGTCGTCGTATTGGTGTACTACTACTTCTTTGGCGAGAGCGCGTGGAGAGAGTTCGGCGCCAAAGTCACGGTAGGCCGAGCGAATCAAGGACGCAGACATGATAATCAGCACTGGTATCATCGGTAGCGCTACCAGGATAGTAGAGCTCTGAACCGCTTTGAGGCCGCCAACGGATAGCAGCCCTATACCAACTAAGGCAAGTATAAGGGTCCATAAGATACGATTCCATCTGGCGGGCTCCTGATAACCGGTGATTTCCTTGGTGCAGGTCGATGCCAGCATGTAGGCGGAGGAATCTACGGTCGTGGCCAGAAACACAAAGCACAGCAATGTGAACAACGGGATGACTAGCCAGGATACCGGCAAGGTTTTCAAGATCGCTACGACTGTCGCCGGTATGCCATCGCTGCTCAAAATCGCCTGCAGATCGACTTCACCACTAAGCTGCAGGTCAAGAGCATAACCGCCCCAGATTGCGAAGAAGGCCCAACAGCCGATGGTGCCCCAGACTACACCGTTTACGATGATTTCCTTGATGGTTCGACCGCGCGAGATACGGGCTACAAACAATCCCATCATAGGTGCGTAAGCGATCCACCAGGCCCAGTAGAAGATGGTCCAGCTCTCGGGGAAGCCGCCCTTTGCTACCGGATCGGTCCAGAAATTAATGTGGAAAAAATTATCTAAGAACAATCCTACACTGTTAGTCCAGAGGTTCAACAGAAAGATAGTTGGCCCCACAATCAAGACGAAAAACAGCAGCAGAAAACCTAGCGCCGCATTGATATTTGATAGCGTCTGAATTCCCTTGTTCAGACCGTTATAAACACTCCAGGCTATCATCGCGGTCCAGGCGGCCAGAATCCCCATCTGCAATCCAAACGAATCTGCCAGTCCGAACATCTCCTGAAAGAGAGCGGAAACCAAGGGTACGGAAAGTCCCAGAGAGGTTCCTACACCACCGACAATCGAGAAGATCACAATGACGTCGATCAGCTTACCGATAGGGCCGTCCACCGCTTTGCCGAGTATGCCGCGGCAGGCTTCGCTGAGGCGTAATACATTGACCTTGCGTACGTACAGAACATAAGCCATAGGCAGGGCAGGCATCAAGTACAGCGCCCAAGGCACTACACCCCAATGGAACATTGGATACATGGCGGCCCATTCGGTCGCCTCGGTGGTGCCTGCCTCAATGCCTAAAGGTGGGCCTGATAGGAAGTAGAGCGGTTCTACAAAGGCCCAGTTACAGATTGAGATGCCGATTCCTGCACAGAACAGCATGGAAATCCAGGGAACGGTTTTGAACTCGGGCTGCTCGTCGGGTGCGCCCATTTTGATCCGTCCCAGAGGGCCAAATGCAAGCCAGACCATGAAAAGGAAACTGCCGATTCCGGTTAGCAGATAGAGCCAGCCGAAGGTGCCGGTGAACGAACTTAACAGTCCATCAACAGCGGCTTTCCCCGCCTCCGGATATAAAACAAGAGGAATGCTTGCAGCTAAAATAGCAATTAGCGCAGTCCAGAAAATTGCTGGGTCGATCGTTAATTTATTGTTTCTTTGAATGGTATCCATTACCTTTACCTCGCACGTAATCCTTTAGGGAGGGTGCCTCAAGTTTTATTTGTTATTGCTTGAGGTGATTATTACCGGCACTGTCAATTATTGATGCCTTGTATTTTCCTAATGTTCAAAAAAGCGGTTCACTAAAAATGTCTGTGAAGCGGTAGAAAAAAGCTACTGTAGCAATCGGACTAAGGCGTCGGCAGCAACTGCACCTTTACCTTTAGGACGCACCATCAAGGGGTTGATATCCAGTTCGGTAACACTGTCCCAGTGATCCATAGCAAAATCGGCTACAGCCATGATGGCATCCACTACGGCTTCCAAGTCACCTTCCGGGCGGCCTCGGAAACCCTGCAGCAACGCGCTGCCTGTAAGTGATAGAACAGCTGTACTAGCGGCTTCGCGGGTAATTGGCAGCAGCAAGGTTGCACTGTCGTTGAGCAGGTTGACTAAAATGCCGCCAGTACCAACAATCAGTGCGAGTCCAAACTGTTCATCTCGTTTGAGGCCAATGATCAGCTCGCCAACAAAGTCTGAAACCATAGGTTCGATCAGAAAGCGGGCATCGGCGAGCCCCTGTTCGGCTAGGCGGCCTGCCATTACCTCAACGGCGCTGGCCACGGCGCTGCCATCTTTAAGATTGAGCATGACGGCCCCGACCTCGGTCTTGTGTGCCAGCCTGTCGCTGACACCTTTCATCACCACCGGGTAGCCAACTTCGTCCGCTGCTTCTACCACATCCGCTTTGTTTACACAGCGACCGCCGGGTAGTTGCAGGCCATAGCGGCCAATCAGTTGCTTAGAGGCCCACTCATCTAGCATCTTGCTCTCGCCTTCCACCAATAAAGGCCCGCGCAGAAGTAATTGCTCAGGGTCATCCATTACGGCCACTTGACGGCGGCGCTCGGCATAATGCACAAGCCGTGCCAACGCTGCAACACCGTCTTTCAGACTTTGCAATGGTGCAATACCAGCTTTCACTAACCGCTGACGGGCGTTCTCCGGCATTAGCTCACTGAGGTTAGAAATCACGGCGCAGGTCTTAAGGTGGTTGGCGTGAGCGGCAATTAAAGAGTCAACCGCCACTTGCCATTCGTGATCGTTACCAATACCCTGTTTGGGGAAGTCCAACGCTAATACGGTAACGTCATAGTCGCCCTCCATCATAATGCCAAATACCTCGGTACAGGCTTCAATGTTGCCCCAAATGGAGGTGTTGTAGTCTAGGGGGTTGGAAAAACTGGCAAAATCGGGCAACCATTCACCTAGTTTTTGTTCCTGTACCTTGGATAAGCTTGGCAGCTGAAGCTTATAATGATCCAGACTATCGGCTAGCATGGCGCTATCACCGCCAGAGCAAGTCAGCACGCCGATACGATCCCCTTTAGGAAGTTCGCACAGAGAGGCAATTTTTAGGGTTTCAAGCAGTTCAGACAAAGAGTGCACACGAAGGATGCCCAGCCTATCGAACATCGCCTGATACATGTCATCAGAGCCCGCTAAGGAGCTGGTATGACTCATGGTCAGTTGGGTGCCGATCTCTGAAGTACCTGCCTTGAGCACTACCAGAGGAATGCCTTTATCCAAAGCCTTCAGGGCAGCGCGGCTGAATGTTTCAATGTCTTTCAGCCCCTCGATATAAAAACCAATCGCAGTTACACGATCGTCTTCGAGCAGTGGTTCGATATAGTCGCCTACGCCTAACACCGCCTGATTGCCAACGCTTATTACATGGGTGATTGGAAGTGAGCGGTCGTGCATGGTCAGATTCAGCGCTACGTTACCGCTTTGGCTGATGATAGCGACGCCTTTATCGGTACGCTCACCACAAAGGCGGTCCGGCCATAACGCGACGCCGTTTGTAAAATTTAGCAAGCCATAGCAGTTGGGGCCCACTAATGCCATATCTCCAGCCGCTTCTATCAGTGAATCTTGCAGTTTATCGCCATTGTTGCCTACCTCAGCAAAGCCAGCGGCGTAACAAACCACGCCGCCGCATCCCTGTTTGTTCAGGTCGGCGACAGCTTGAACCGTCAGCTTAGCGTTGATGGATACGAAAGCTGCGTCAGGAGCACCCGGTAAATCAGCGATACTGTTGAAACAAGGTATACCAGCGATTTCCTCGTACTTAGGATTAACCACCCACATTTCACCATCAAATCCGATGTCTCGAGTATTTTGGATAGGAAGTGCCAGGTTGGAACCACCAATCAACACAATACTGCGCGGTGAAAGCAGTCGTTTAAGATTTTCTTGTTTTGTCATGATTAGAAACCTTATAAGCCCAAAAAAAGAGTTAGGGCGCGCTCGTGCGCGCCCTAGGGGACTTACCAACCAGTGTAAATATCGAGGCCACGCTTCTTAATTTGGCCGCTGATAATAACACGTTGGATTTCTGAAGTGCCTTCCCAGATTCTGTCGACTCGGGTGTCACGCCACAAGCGTTCAACCGCTTGTTCACGCATATAACCGCGACCACCCAGAATTTGTACAGCCTTGTCGCAAACTCGGCCCACCATTTCGGAACAATACAGCTTCAATGCTGCCGCTTTGGCGTGATTAAGCTTGCGATCGCTGGTCTGGTCGATTTCCCAGCTCAGTCGATAGAGCATAGACTTGGCGGCCATGATTTCGACGCCCATATCAGCCAGCATGAATTCGATCGCTTGAAAGTTATTAATCGGTTGGCCAAATTGAATTCGTTCGGCGGCAAACTTGTTTGCTTCTTCAGCGGCTCGAATGGCGCCACCAACGCAACGGGCTGCTATTCCTAGGCGAGCTTCAACAAACCAATCCTTGGTCATATCATAGCCTTGGCCGATTTCGCCTAGAATTTTGTCTTCTCCAACAATCACGTCGTTGAAGATGTACTCAGGGTGCTTGAACGCAAAATGGTGGGTATAAAGCGGTGTGCGTTTGAGCTCTACACCAGGCAAGTTCTTTTCAACAAAAAATACGGTGGGTTTGGTTGAATCACCATCTACGTGAGCGTGTACTAGAATATAATCGGCAATGTCTCCGATGGTTACGAACCACTTCTCACCGTTGATTTTCCAGCCACCCTCGACCTTGTCTGCACGGGTCATGCACTGAGTCGGGTCAGAGCCGGCATCGGCTTCAGTAATGGCGTAGGCGTCGCGACGTTTGCCCTGACAAGTCGGGATTAAATATTCTTCTTTTTGCGCCTGGGTAGCGAAGCGCATGGGATAAGAGGGATACCAAAGTGCATCCCAGATGGCGCCGGTGGCTTTGCCTAGCTGCTCGTTGAGAAGGGTCTGCTCAAAGATACTAAAGCCTTGGCCGCCATCTTCCTTGCTGTGGTTTGGTGCGTTAAAGCCCCACGCCAATGTGGCATCGATAATCTTTTGGTGGGTTTCACGGCTGATGCCATCATTTTCTTCACACTCCATTTCGTGAGGGAAGAGAACGGTTTCGGTAAATTCTTTGGCTTTTGCCTGCAGTTCAAGATGCTCTTTGGAAAGATTAAAATCCATTGTAAAGTCTCCAGGGAATGTTAGTGTTGCTGATTATGTGCCGTTTGTTTACGGGCCTAAACTATTATTTACTCTACGCAGGAGTGCAAAGGTGTGGTTGACCAAAAACGACGTATTAATCGTAAAATACGACAATGAGCGGTGTCGTTTTGTGGCGTAAAATCTGTTCTGTCGTTTTGGCACATTTTTATGACGATTTTGTGCAATGGATATATCGGGCTTTGCGCTAAGGTGGTGGCAATGGAACAACCAATACAAAAACAACAGAGGGATTACACAACATGTCCATGGCTGTACATATCGAACACAGGGGTTCAGCGTTATTAATCACCTTGGATCGCCCCAAAGCTAACGCGATCGATTGCGCCACAAGTCTTGAGCTTTACGAGGCCTTGGCTGAATTTGAGCAGAACCCTTCTCTTCAAGTCGCGATTATTACTGGAGCCGGCCAGCGCTTCTTTTCAGCGGGCTGGGATCTTAAAGGCGCCGCCGCGGGGGAAGCGGTAGATGCTCACCACGGCCCTGGTGGTTTTGCCGGGCTGACCGAACTTTTCAGTCTGACCAAGCCCGTTATTGCCGCCGTTAACGGCATGGCAGTTGGTGGTGGTTTTGAACTGGTTTTGGCCTGCGACTTAATCGTGGCAGCCGACCATGCCCAGTTCTTCCTGCCCGAAGCTCAGATTGGTATTGCTCCCGATTCAGGGGGCGTGTTTCGTCTGCCCAAGCGGTTGCCTCGAGCGGTTGCCATGGAGATGCTACTGACGGGTAGTCGCCTGAGTGCAGAGGAGGCTCTGCGGTGGGGATTAGTGAACGCTGTTGTTGCCCCGGACGAATTGATAGTGACGGCCCTGGCGCTGGCCGAACGAGTCGCTGCAAGTGCTCCCTTAGCTCAACAGGCAATCATGGAACTAGTATCCGCCGGAGAATCAATTTCCGTGCAGCAAGCGTTTGAACTTCAGCGTAGTAGAACGCTGCCGGCTTACAGACGCATGCTTCAATCACAGGATGCCGAAGAAGGCAGCAATGCTTTTGCGGAAGGCCGCCCCCCAATCTGGAAAGGGTGTTAAAAGGAGATAGGTTATGGAAAATATATTTAGATCTGATTTGTTTGCCGGTAAAACGGTTCTGGTAACCGGTGGCGGAAGTGGCATTGGCTTGGCAATCGCTCGCAATTTCGGCACTTTAGGGGCTCGGGTGGTGATTGCGGCTCGAGACCAGGAGCGATTGATTGAAGCGGGACAGAGCCTGCGTGAGGCTGGTGTCGATGCGATCGAACTGGAAGTCAATATCCGTGATAGCGACTCTGTGGCAGGTCTAATTGAACAGATAGAGCTGCAAGGAATTGGTATTGATATATTGATTAATAACGCTGGTGGACAATTTGCTGCGCCTGCCCTAGAGCTCTCTGCTAATGGCTTTCGGTCGGTTGTTGACCTTAACCTCACCGGCACTTTTCTCATGTGTCAGGCTTTTGCCCGGCACTGTATGAACCGCAAGCTCCCCGGATGTATCATTAATATTGTTTTGTGCCAGGCCAACGGGCTGCCCGGTATGGCGCACGCGGGTGCTGCCAGAGAAGGTGTCGTCAACTTAACCCGAACTCTAGCTTGGGAGTGGTCAAATCTTGGTATTCGAGTAAATGCCGTGGCACCGGGCACTATCAAGACTGAAGCATTGGATCAGTATGACCCAGTTGCGCTGCAGGAGGGCATCAATAAGCTACTGATAAAGCGCATGGGCTTACCCGAAGAAGTTGCTCAATCAGTAGCTTATTTGGCATCACCCGCCGCTGGTTTTATCACCGGCACATGTCTCGCCCTGGATGGTGGTGAACACTTGACAGGCGCGTCTCCGCAACGCTAATCAAAGGATGACTTCTATGCCCTGTTATGAGTTTGAAGGTTTGATTCCAGTGGTGCATCCCAGTGCTTATGTTCACCCCACCGCAGTGCTGATCGGTGATGTGATTGTTGGCCCTAATGTTTACATTGCCCCGCTAGCATCTCTGCGTGGAGACTATGGCCGCTTAATCTTAGAGGATGGTTCCAACCTTCAGGACAGTTGTGTGATGCATGGATATTGCGATACTGACACCGTTGTTGAAGCTAACGGCCATATTGGGCACGGCGCAATTCTTCATGGCTGCATAGTAAAGCGTAATGCGCTAGTGGGTATGAATGCGGTAGTGATGGACGGTGCCATTATTGGTGAGGACAGCATAGTTGCCGCCGGCAGTTTTGTTAAGGCCGGCTTTAAAGGGGCATCCCGCCAGTTGTTGGTAGGTTCGCCTGCCAAAGTAATTCGTGAGGTTAGCGAACAGGACTTGCATTGGAAAGGCCTCAATACAAAAGAATATCAGGCGCTGGTCTGGCGCTCAGCCGCGAGCATGAACGTGGTTTCGCCACTGCTGGAGATGGAAGTGGATCGCCCTAGACTCAAAGGAGTGACCGTCGTACAACCCAAAGTATGAGACAGAATCAAAGTGGTATACTCAAAAATTTTTGATGTATGTCAACGGTCTTCACTTGGGCTGCGAGCGAACTGTTTGCGGTAGCTTCGGGTGAAATGGGGAGCTGAATTGAATCCGCAGATAATTCTGATTTCAGAAATGCTTAAGCTGGACTCTTTCAGTAACTGTCGAGATCGTTCCAGCCGCAACTTCATGTAATAACCAGAAGGTGAATCGTTCAGAAAACTGCGAAACAGGCGTTCCATCTGACGAACGGAAATGTGTGCGTATTTTGCCAGCTCTTTGGTGGACAAGGGCGACTCCAGATTTGCTTCCATCTTCTCCAACACGCGCAGAAGGCGTGGATGGTATATTTTGAGACGTGCGGATAAGTCGATGCGTTGCTTGTCCGATTTCTGACGGATACCACTTTTTATAAACTGTTCACAAACCTTGATTGCGAGACTGTGGCCGAGCTCTTCCTGAATGATATAAAGCATCAGATCGATGGCCGAGGTTCCGCCGGCACAGGTGATCAGATTGTGATCTACTTCAAACAGCTCGTTGGTGAGTTCCAGTTCGGGGTAATCTTCCTGAAAGGAAGGTGCTGCTTCCCAGTGCAGGGCTATTTTGTGCTTTTTCAGAAGCCCGGCTGCAGCCAGAAGATAGCAGCCGGTATCCATGGCACCTATTAAAGAGCCTCCCCGGTTGAGTTTTTTAAGCCAAGCAATGGTGTCATCCCGAATATAGTCTTTCGGATTAAAGCTGGAGCAGACAAAAATATTAAGGGGGGCTGCGGCATCACAGATAGCAACCGTTTGTTGCAATGCCAGTAGGTTGCTCGCTGCCACCGGTGGGCCGTCCTCAGAAAGTAATTGCCAACGAAAAATCTCGCGGCCGGCAAAGCGATTGGCTACTCGCAGCGGCTCAATAGCAGACAGTAGGGCGACCATTGCGTATTCAGGTAAAAGCAGAAAGGAAATGGTAAAGGCGCCATCTTTATCAGGCTTTAGGATCATAGTGATAAACCAAGTTTTTACTGAATACTATAACAGACAACAGAATATGTAAGTATCTACACTAGATAAATTTGTCCCCGAACTCAGGTTTTTAGGCTAAGTCGATTCAGTTATTTCCCATCTAGCTTACTCGCCAGAAAACAGTGAGTATTAGAGTTCAGAAATGAGTACAGTCCTTTGTTCGGAGTGCATAGTCTAAACGGAGTTTGTAGCACAGCCAGCTATCAGTACAGTGGATAGTGGGGGAATGGCCAAGGTAGTTTTCTAGTGACACCCCTATTCTTAGGTGGGCATGACTCTCATGAAGGTCTTTTTAAGGCTACACAAGGGGAAGATAGACATGCATAAAATATACATGTACCAATTTATGCGGATCGTACAGCATCAAGAGATGGATTGCATTGTAGGGGACGACCAGTTTTGGACAAAGGAATTTGACGGTTGTCATCGATTGCGCAAGAACTTTTACTCTGAAATATTTAGGATACACGCCGCCCTTGTCGCTTGTTTGTAGTTTCGAACGTTCCAAACCCCACTAAGTTAACCGTGCGAAGCCTTTCAGCAATAAGTTTTTTTAGAATTACCATCAATCTATGATTTTCAAAGAAGCATTTTTAATCATCTGTTCAGAATAAAAAGCAAAATCATGTTCTTCAACAGCAGCTAGATAAGTATTTTTAGAGGGGTATAACCATTTAATATTGTCACTGACAGCTCTAGGTATGTCTTTTTCAGTAATGATTTTGAGGCCCACATCTTTTTGTTCCCAATATCTACGTTCTAACTCTAACTTCTCTATAGTCCTAGCATCATCTAAATCGTTGCTATATTTAGCTTGTAGCGCCAGTTGAGATGTTATTGATTTAAGATCATCTTTCGATATAACATAAAAGTCAGTAGCCGTTGTTTTAAGCTTACCTTTTTGAGATGAATGCTTAATTCCTACACTATCAGCGATCTGCTTGGTTACATTAATATCTAGAGGAAACTGCTCTTGTATGCCTTCAGTATTACTGTGCCACTCGAAAAGTAAGAATACCGCAAGCTCAAGATCAGATGATGTGTTCGTTTAGTCTTATGACCAAAGACACGGTGAGATCTTCCAAGCGAAGATATATCAGCTACTTTGACAAATGGCTAATAATCTTTTGAAGACTTAGTTGGTATTGGGCCTGTCTTATTTTTTTTATTCACAAAAAAAATCCTTCGCCATCTCTTTAATCTAAGATAGCAAAGGATTTAGTATCACACAATAGTATGATACTTTATTACTCAGTATGATACTTTATTACTCGATCACAATAGATACCAGCTAATTAATAAATATTATTCGACTGTTACTGATTTAGCGAGGTTGCGTGGTTGATCGACATCTGTACCGCGCATCACCGCCACATGATAAGACAACAGCTGCACCGGCACGCTATAGACGATAGGGGCAAGCGTCTCGCACACATCAGGCACATAAACCACGTGCATTCTATCTTCTGCAACCATCTTGCTTTCTTCACTGGCGAATACAAACAGCTCACCGTGGCGCGCGTGTACCTCTTGCATGTTGGCTTTTAGCTTATCAAACATACTGTCTTTGGGTGCCAACACCACGATAGGCATGTCTTTATCGACCAATGCCAATGGGCCATGTTTTAGCTCGCCTGCTGCGTAGCCTTCGGCGTGAATATACGAGATTTCTTTCAGCTTTAGCGCCCCTTCTAAGGCGATTGGGAACTGTAAACCACGACCTAAGAACAAGCAGCTTTTCTTATATTCAAAATGCTCACTCATGACTTTGATAGGCGCATCAAGGTTTAAGCTGGCATGTAGTTGACCGGGTAATTGTTGCAGTTGACCTAGTAAGGTCGTTAGGTTTTCGCCAGTCATACGCTCTTGTACGACACCCACTTTTAAGACGAGTAACATCAAAGCGGCAAGCTGAGTAGTGAACGCTTTGGTAGAAGCAACGCCAATCTCTGGGCCTGCAAGCGTGGGTAAAAAGATATCCGTTTCACGTACCAAAGACGATGTTGGTACATTACATAAGGCTAAGCTGACTAACCCTGCTGGCGTGTGCTTTTGAATATCACGTAGCGCTGATAATGTGTCCGCCGTTTCACCAGATTGAGAAATACAAATAACTAGTGTGTTATCGACGACAACCGGATTGCGGTAGCGGAATTCACTAGCAACCTCAACCGAACACGGCACACGAATCAGGCTCTCAAACCAATATTTAGCCACCAAACCTGAGTGATAACTGGTACCACAAGCGATGACTTGGACGTGTTTAATACCTTTTAATTGCGCTTCATGACGCTGTAAAAAGTCGTCGCGTAATTTAGAGGTTGTACCGTTATCAACTGCCATCTCGACGGTTCTTCTGACAGCATCTGGCTGCTCGTAGATTTCTTTGAGCATATAATGCTTAAACTCGCCTTTATCGGCATTATGCTGCGCGGCATCAATTTCATGTATCTCACGCTTTACTTCGACACCATCGGCGTAAACCTGAATGCTACTACGCGTCAATTTGGCGATATCGCCTTCTTCTAGATACATAAAGCGATTGGTGACCGGTAATAGGGCTAATTGGTCAGAGGCGATAAAGTTCTCGCCGATACCCACACCGATGACCAAAGGCGAGCCTAGACGGACGGTAATTAGCTCTTCTGGGCAATCGATATGTACAATACCAAGGGCAAAAGCGCCATGTAATAAAGGAATAACGGCGCGCACCGCTTCTAGTAAATCAGGCGTTGTTTTGTAGATGTCATTGATTAAATGGGCGACAACTTCGGTATCAGTTTGCGAGGTAAACTCGTAGCCTTTGGCAACCAGCTCTTCTTTTAGCTCGGCATAGTTCTCAACGATACCGTTGTGGACGACAGCGATTTTACCTGATACGTGCGGGTGGGCGTTACGTTGAGCAGGTTCGCCATGCGTCGCCCAACGCGTATGCGCAATACCAATATGACCATCGAAAAATTCAGGATTGACTGCGACAGCATCGACCAGCTCTTGCACTTTACCCACTTGACGCTCGCGATGGAGCTCACCATTACGAATGACAACCAAACCAGCGGAATCATAACCACGGTATTCTAGGCGTTTGAGACCCTCAAGTAAGATATTGGCGATATTACGCTCAGCTACTGCTCCAACGATTCCACACATAACTATTCCTTAAATTCGATGTTTCATGTTTTGATTGTTCAATGCTTAGATGCTTAGATGTTTTACGATTATATTCAGTTATCACATAATAGAACTTTACATTAGGTCAGTGCGAGACTTTTGCGCTAACAATCCTGACGCTATAAATATAAGGAAGCAGCATCACAAAGATTGTCATGCTGCTTATTATTATTTAAATTAAATGGTGTCTAAATTAAATAGTGTCTAAATTAAATAGTGTTTAAATGAACAGTTTTCAACGTGCTTTTGACTGACCATTACTATTTTGATTTTTTAGTCGGACGCTGAAAGTCATCTTTCTGGGTTTGGCGTGCTCGCCCAAAGGCTAATGCTTTACTATCAACGTCTTTAGTAATCACTGAGCCTGCGGCAACCGTAGCCGTATCACCAATGGTTACGGGCGCAACCAAACTGGCATTAGAGCCAATAAACGCATTATCTTCGATAATCGTTTGCGATTTATTTACGCCGTCGTAATTACAGGTAATGACACCCGCGCCGATATTGACATCGGTGCCGACCGTTGCATCACCAACGTAGCTTAAGTGGTTAACCTTGCTGCCATGACCGATAGTCGATTTCTTAATTTCGACGAAATTACCAACTTTACTATTATCAGCCAATACCGTTTCAGGACGCAGATGGGCAAAAGGACCAATATCAACGCCAGCACCAATCTCAGCGCGATCAATCACGCAGTAAGGTTTGATATGACAGGCGTTACCAATACGGGCGTTTTTAATCACGCAGCCTGCTTCGATATAAACGTTATTTCCTAAGACGCAATCGCCCTCGAACACTACGCCAACATCAACAAACACATCTTGACCGGCAGTTAAGGTACCACGAATATCAACGCGACTCGGGTCAGCAAATTGCACACCAGCTTCTTGCAGGTCTGCAACCAGTTTGCCCTGCCACGTGCGCTCTAAGCTGGCAAGCTGCTGGCGGTTATTGACGCCTTCAATCTCAAAGGTATGCTCAGGCTCAATCGCAACGATATTAATGCCTTCAGCGACCGCCATTTTAACGATATCCGTCAGATAGTATTCTTGCTGCGCATTGTCATTAGACAGCTTTGGCAGATATTTATGCAATAACGCGTTATCAACGCAGTAAATACCGCTATTAATCTCTTGAATTTTTTGCTCATCGGCGCTGGCATCTTTTTGCTCGACGATGGCTGCGATATTGCCGTCTTCATCACGTTTGATACGACCAAGGCCAAAAGGATTATCGACTGTCAGCGTCAACATGGACATACCGTCAGTATTGGCAGATTTTAATGCCGTTAACGTCTGGCAGCTGACCAATGGCACATCACCATAGAGAATCAGACTTTGTCCTTCTTTTGGCAAATCAGACAGCGTCACTTTTACCGCATGTCCTGTTCCTAACTGCTCAGTTTGGGCAACCCAAGTAATAGGCAGATGCGCATATTGCTCATTAATATCTGCTTGGACTTGCTCGCCACCAAAACCATGAACGATGATGGTGTCATCAACGGTTAATTGATGACAAGTATCAAGGACATGACCCAGTAACGACTTGCCAGCCAGTGTCTGCAGCACTTTTGGCTTGGCCGATTGCATACGCGTGCCTTTGCCCGCCGCGAGGATAATTACCGAAAGAGGAGATGTCATAATAGCCTACAAATGTAACAAAATATAAGTTTGAATTATAGCGTAAATCGTCATTTAACCAAAATGCTATGTCGTGACATCTTTGTAACCTCGATTGCTTGTGATTGGCTTATAAAGTCCTTAGCAATAGGCTAGCGTCAAAAATGCAGCACTAAAAAAGCGGGCAAGTCAAAAAAGACCATGAGCCGTAAACAACGATGGATTATCAAAGAAAATAAGATTTAACAGCGTGGCTAATTGGTTAATTGAAGAATAGTGGTATAAATAATCACCCAAACAGCTGCTGCCATAATACCGGCGATAATGTCATCGAGCATAATACCTAGACCGCCTGCGACTTTCTTATCTGCCCAGCCAATCGGTGGTGGCTTAATAATGTCAAAAAAGCGGAATAATATAAACGCAATAATAATCGCTACAATAGAAGAGGTTTGGGCGATATTTTGCCAGAAATTTCCGTTGGCGATACCCATATAAGACAGCGGCAGTAGGGTGAGCCACATACCGGCCCATTCATCCCAAACAATGTGCGGGTTGTCATGACCGCCCATCAGCTCTGAGGTACGACCGCATATCGAATTACCAAGCAAACAAGCTAAAATGGTAATAATCAAAAACGGTACAAAACCTAAGCTTAATAATGGTATCGCAACGATTAAACCGCCAACCGTGCCCCAAGTGCCGGGTGCACGGCGGGGCAGACCACTTCCTAAGCCAATACCAAGCCAATAAACCAAACGGTCAGGCAGACTCGCATTGGCGGGTAGAGGCGGGCAATCATTGGCTTTACGGATATCAGGCTTAGATAGGTTGTGATCAATCATGGGCTAACCTGCAAAATGTTGATAACCCGTCAGATTGGGCCAAGTAGAAAAGGGGGCAGGATGAGCCGGTGTGACTGGCTGTCCTTGATAAAAAATCTCTGGTCGTACATTCTTAGCAGCATCTGTTGTGCTTGCTGCGGCTATTACTTCACCGATACAGGTAACATGCGTGTTGCTACTATTATCAATCGGTGGCTCGATATGGGCAGGCAAGGTAAAAGCCAGCTCATAATCATCGCCGCCCGCCAACTGACATAATAAGCGCTCAGTTAACTCGCTGCGTGCCAACGTTTGACTGGTAGGCAGCTGCTCAAGATGTATGCGCATACCAACCTTACTTTGCTGGCAGATATGACCAAGGTCTTGATACAGACCATCAGAGATATCTATCATCGAGGTCGCACCAAGCTTGGCTAGTGTTGAACCTAGTTGAATACGCGGCGTTGGCATATGCAATCGATGGGCAAGCTCAATACCGACCTCATTGTCAGGATGCTGTAGCGCATAAGCGGCATCGCCAAGCGTGCCTGAGACATAGATTTTATCGCCGACTTGCGCGCCTGAGCGATACACAGCCGGCGTGTTTGCAGCAAGTAATCCTTGCGCGCTGACACTGAGTATCAAGCTATCACTGCGCGTGGTATCACCGCCAATAAGGGTTACACCAAATAGCTGGCAGGCGTGAAATAAACCTTTGGCAAACTCAGTCAGCCATGGCTCATTCACCAAACGCTCAGGTAAGGCCAATGCCAATAAAATACTATGCGGGGTTGCGCCCATCGCGGCAATGTCGGAGACGTTGACTGCGACAGCTTTATAACCGATGGCAAAAGCGAGCTTATTCACTTGTTCCCAATCAGCGCTAAAGTGACGACCTTGAACGAGCGTATCGATGCAGCTGACCAAGCGTGTGCCTGCAGGCAAGCTCATTACCGCGGCATCATCACCAATGCCTTTTTCGACACCGCCTTTATCAACATTGACGTTATCGACAGTGCTAGACAGTGATGGCGCAGCTTGCATTTGGGAAAATATGCGCTCAATCAGCTCAAACTCGTTCATGATTAGTCTTTACTTTTTGCATCAGTATCATCTGACGCAATGTTATCTAAGTTGTCTGACGTAGTATTATCTAGCTCAGTATCGTCTAACTCAGTATTATCTAACGAGCTGCTATCTGAGGCTTCTTCTGAGTCAGCGCTAACGATATTAGAATCGTGTAGGGCAATATCGGCGGCGCTATTGTTCTCATTGCTGGCGTCATTGCCATCTGCGCTACTGTCTGCATTACTGCCTTCGTCACTGACCTTATCAGCCGACGTGCTTTCTGCGACAGGATTTTCATTAACAGGATTTTCATTAACAATAGTATCGGCAACAACGACATCTTTAGCCGCTTCGTTTTGCTTACTTATCTTATAATCAATGATATTTGCTAATGCTTTACTCGCGCTATTGCGTTTAACACTGGCATTATTGGCACTGATACGTGGTTTGTTTGAGCCAGTTAACGTGCTGTCGAGATCAGATTCAGCCGTGCTTTCACTAGCTTCTTCAACATTCGCAGATTGAGCTTCAGCCTGCTTAGTCTTAGATTGAGTCGTCGCTTTTTGTGACGTGCGTAGATTGGCTTTGCTATCTGCGTCTACTTCGAGCACACGCAATTCAACCGCCATTTTATCAAGGACAGCATTAATCAATTTATGCGCGTCCGTAGCGCCAAAATGATTATTCAGCTTCATCGCCTCATCCAGCACGACTTTATACGGAATCTCTAAGCGGTTTTGTAGCTCATAAGCACCAATTAATAAAATGGCGTGCTCGACGGTATCAAGCTTATCGATTTCACGATCAAGATGCTGACTGATTAGCGCATCAAGGGCGTCAATTTGCTCTGGAATATCGCGCATCATTTCATGGTAATAGCCGATATGTACGGTATGCATGGCATTGGTCGCACGGGTACGGGCAGCGATATCATGCGGGGCATTGGCTTTCCAGCCAAGCTTGCCATCGATATCAAAACGGCGGTCAGTAACGAGCCATTCGTATAGACCTTGCATGGCAAAGCGACGAGCCTTGCGCACCGCGGTGTGGCTGGTCTTATAAGTGGTTTCACTCATATCGAAGGTTTGATCGCCCGCACTACTGCTTGCGATACGCGTCGCTTCAGCTTGTCCATCAGTGAGTTGTGCGGTTTGCGCAGCGCTAATAGCGCGCTTGAGTTGGTCAGTCATAAGGGGTTTGTACCTAGGTTTTAAACAAATATGTGATAAGCAACTATGGGATAAGCAATAGCATAAAATATGTTAAATAGTAATCGGCTGACAGCTATGACAGTCGAGTGTTGCAGCGGTGCTTGTTAGCGCCGTTTACCATTTTTTTAGAGCACTGTTCTTTGTAGCATTGTTCTGTATAGAATTGACACTGTGGCTATTTATAACAAACAATAGCTTATAAAAACCACAGTGCCCATTAAGCTGCTTAAATAAGCAAAAACACTCAATAAAATGACGGTTTAATTAAGCATCATTATTCAGCATCGTCGCTATTATCTAAGCATTGTCTATCTAAGCATTGTCGCTACTATCATAATCATCATCAATATCTAACTGTGATAATACCGCAATCATCTCTAACACCACCATCGCCGCTTCTGAGCCTTTATTACCGGCTTTCGTGCCAGAGCGCTCAATCGCTTGCTCGATGCTGTCAGTGGTCAATACGCCATTGGCAACAGGGATGTTATAATCGATAGCAACACTGCTTAAACCTTTGGCAGATTCGCTGGCGACAAAATCAAAATGCGGCGTGCTACCACGGATAATCGCGCCTAACGCAATGATAGCGTCAAAGCGGTCAGATTCAGCCGCACGCTGGGCAACCAATGGCAACTCAAAGGCACCCGGTACGCGAATCACGGTAATATTGCTACCTAAAACGCCATGACGTAGTAGCGCATCGATTGCGCCATCTACCAATGATTCAACGACAAAACCGTTAAAACGACCAACGACGATACCGATACGCGCATCTTCATTTTGATGTAAATTACCATCGATATGGGTCACATCATTGCGCTGCTGTTGTAAATTCGACATAAAAATATCCTTTGCTGAATGGGCTTTTAATAAAATATAGGAATCTAAATATAGAGCTGGGTTCAAATCGTTTATTTAAGCGGTTAATTATCCGTTAAATAAGCCATTAAATGAACGAAAATCAAATGATAAGAAGTAGTTAGCGCTATGATAACATTTTTTACCGCTGTATTTGTATTTTACAAAGGCGTTATAAGCGCATTGCTATGCCTTGTGCTGCCATATATTCTTTGGCTTCTTGCACGGTATATTCACCAAAGTGAAAAATACTAGCAGCAAGGACGGCATCAACGCCGCCTTCTAATACGCCTTCTGCTAAATGTTCTAAATTGCCAACGCCGCCTGAAGCAATAACCGGCACATTAACGCGGCTGGTAATCTGCTTCATAAGTGCCAAGTCATAGCCTTTTTTGGTGCCGTCACCATCCATTGAGGTGACCAATAATTCACCAGCGCCAAGCGCCGCCATTTTACTTGCCCAAGCAACGGCATCAATACCGGTTGGCTTACGACCACCGTGGGTGAAAATCTCCCAACGCGGCACACTAACACCATCAACCATTATATCTGCAACGCGTTTGGCATCGATAGCCACAACGATACATTGATTACCAAATTTCTGCGCCGCTTCACCGACGAACTCAGGGGTAAATACCGCTGCTGAATTAATCGCTACTTTATCGGCACCGGCATTGAGTAAGTTGCGGATATCAGCGATTTTACGCACACCGCCGCCAACTGTGAGCGGTACAAACACGGTTTCAGCCATACGCTCAACGGTATGATAAGTGGTATCACGCTCATCATTGGTCGCCGTAATGTCTAAAAAAGTAATCTCATCGGCACCTTGCTCGTTGTAGCGCTTGGCGACTTCAACAGGGTCGCCGGCGTCTTTAATATCAACAAATTGCACGCCTTTGACCACACGGCCATTATCCACATCCAAACAAGGGATGATACGCTTTGCTAACATAGGGTCTTTCACCTTATAATCAATTTATCCGTAAGCGCTAGTCTAGCAAAATCGCCGCCATATCAGGCAGCTTTTCGCAAGATTATTATGCTTTTAACCAAAGTTTGCCTATGCGCGGTACAATCACTGTCATTACCGTAGCCATTTACCTTCTTATTCCATTGCCATAAGTGAGATGTCATGTCCGTCTATACCCAGTTAACCGATGACCAGTTTGCTACTTTTTGCCAGCGTTTTGGCGTGTCATTTGCGCGTGCCATTCCGATTACCCAAGGTATCAAAAACTCTAACTGGTTTATTCAGACGACTGACGATGTAGATGGCTCGCACTCTTATGTATTTACTTTATTTGAAGAGCGTCCACCAGAAGACATCGAAAAAATGGCGGTTATCCTTAATCAATTGGATGGTAAATTACCGGTCGCCGCGCCGTTAGCATTGCTTGATTTAGGCGCTGATAGCGCAGAAAAATGCTATGTCATACGCTATGATAATAAAGCGATTACGCTAGTGCCTTGTTTGGCTGGCGCGCACCCACAGCAGACTACACAAGCCATGTGTCATGAAATTGGCGCCGCTTTAGCCATGCTGCATGAGACTTTGCAAGCATTACAGCCTGCGGAAGAATATGGCGTACCTTTATATCCATGGGCGGAAGTACGCGACCGTGAAATGCAGTTTATGCCCGGTGACGAAGCAAAACTCATGAGCGATATTTGGCGCGTTTACTCAGATTTGCCGCTTGCGACTTTGCCAAAAGGCTTATGTCATTTAGACATGTTTGCGGATAATACCTTATGGGACTTATCGTTAAATAATAGCCAAAAAGGCGCAGAGCGTTTAACGGGATTGCTAGACTTTACCGAAGTCAGCGTTGAGCATTATGTGATGGATATTGCCATTACCATTAATGATTTTTGTACCACTTGGGGCGATGCCGAGCAGGGCGAAACCGTCAATTTTGACCGCAGTAAAATGGCGGCATTTTTGCAAGGCTATGAGTCAAAACGTCAGCTTGGCGAAGATGAAAAACGCGCCTTACCAGTGATGCTCGCCAAAGCGGCGGTGATTTTTTGGCTATTGCGTTTAAACGTTATTCATTACAACCGTACCGAAGGCCGTACTGGCGATAACATCATGGTCAAAAATCCTGACCTCATGAAACGCCTTGCTGCTTATCATTGGTCACATGTTGAAAAAGCGCAAAATACGGTTTTTGTATTGTTAGATAATCAATCAGCGGCGCAAAAAAACACTCAGATAATCGGTATTTTTAGCAATATCACCCAAGCTGAGCAAGCACGTGATAAATTAAGTAATAGCTGTGATTTTGCAATTAAAGAATATACGCTCGACCAATTGGCATAGATTGTTATTGTTCGACCATTCCTGTATCAAAACCATAAAGGCGGATCCCATGACCGATCAAGTTGATAACTGGCACAAACTGGCACGCTACGATACCAATATGCAAGGCGAGCTACATGCCAATCTGCTGCGTAATAACGGTATTACGGTGTCTCTGCAACCGCTGAGCGCCATGCCCGGTATGAATTCTGGGATTGTGCTGTGGATACAGGATACGGATTTGGCGCATGCGCAGCGTATCTTGGCGAATATTGACACCGATGGGGCCACGCCTTATGAGATGTTTGATGAAGCATCAGAAGCTACTCTAAACCCTACTTTAAATCCTGCAAAAGACGACAACAACGGCGGTGAAGTATAAATGTGTCAACTCTTAGGAATGAACTGTAATACCCCAACCGATATAGGTTTTAGCTTTGCAGGCTTTCGTCGTCGCGGCGGCATGACTGACAGTCATGAAGATGGCTTTGGCATTGCGTTTTTCGAGCGCAGTGAATGCGCCAATAGTGACAGCTCTAATAGTGAAAAGTCGGACAATGCCTCGACTGGTCTGCGTCTATTTCATGACAATCGACCAAGTCATTTGTCGCCCGTTGCTGATTTGGTTAATAATTATCCAATTAAAGCGATGAACGTGATTGCCCATATCCGTAAGGCGACCCAAGGGCAGAATTGCTTGGCGAATACCCATCCTTTCGTCCGTGAAGTGTGGGGCGAGCAGTGGGTATTTGCCCATAACGGACAGATGAATAGCGAATTTATTAAACGCTGTCAGCGCTTGCAAGACAATGGCAATGCCTCACATTGCCAGCCAGTCGGTAATACCGATTCTGAAATGGCGTTTTGCTATTTGGTCAATCGCCTAAAAAGCAGCTTTAAAACTCGCCCAGATGATCAAACGCTGTTTAATTTTTTAACCACCCAATGTCGCTATTTATCAGCTAATGGCTTATTTAATTGCCTAATCTCAAACGGTCGATGGCAATTGGCTTATGCTGGTAGCTTATTGTTTTATCTCACGCGTCAAGCGCCATTTGGTGAAGCAAAATTAGCAGATGACGATTTGGCCATTAACTTTAGCGATGTGACTACCGACAGCGACAAAGTAACAATTCTAGTCACCGTGCCATTGACTGAAAATGAAAAATGGCAACAGTTGGCAGCCAATGAATGCTTAATATTCCAAGATGGTGATGTCATTTATAAAGACAGTCCAAGTCAGCGTAAGTTTTTAACCATTGAGGAAGGCATTGCGGTGGCACGCGCGGTTGGAGCGAGTGTTTAGAATTGGCAAGTATTTAACGTTGATTAAATATCAGTTAGATATAAGTGCCACAACAACGCTTAAACTTCTCACCTGAGCCACAAATACATAGCTGTTTTTGGGTGACAGTCATTTCTACTGTTGGGTCGAGGAAGTACCAACGCACATCATTGTTCGCTTTGTCTGTTACTTTTACAAAGGCAGACAATTCATGATGCGCCTGTAACTCATTAGACGTCTTAAAGTAAGCCTTAAACTCAACTTGCGCATGGCGTTTACCCAGTTTTGGCGTATGCGTAATGATCTCTAATCCTGCCCAAACCGTCTCTTTTGCCCAAGACTCAATAGCCTGAATATCTAGCAATTTTTGCTGCGCGGGGAGCGTCGTCTTGACGATGTATTCTGGTTTAATCAAGACAAAGGCACTATAACGCGTGCGCATCAATCGTTCAGCAGAGTCTGGCTTTGCACCGTCAATTTTATCAGCTTCGTTATTTAAAAGCCCGTCATGATAAGGCTGACAGCAGTCTTGATAAAGTAACGGTGCGCTAATGTCATCCGATGATGGATTAATTTGGCAAGGGCAGATTGGTAGGGAAATTGACATTATTTACTCGAGTTATTATTCATTTTTTAGTGGTGTAGATTTCAATTGAGCCAGTTTTTTATCAATTCTGGCCATAGGCCGAGTTTAAGCTTTGCCCAAGGCGTGGGGTCACGTAGCTGCTGCCAAAACTCAGCAAATGGCGGCGCAAAATACACCAAGAGCGCAAGCATGACGTACAGTAGCAGATACCACCATTTGTCTTTATGCTGATAGAACTTCATCGCTGTACCCGATGAGCGCTTCATTTTCATATTGGATAAATTCACACTATATAGCTCATCCAATGCCAAATGTACCATCGCGCCGCCGAATAAAAACAAGCCGTAAAACCAGCTAACCGTTAACGGTAAGTCTAAAATATCGTAGCTGACATAGGTCATTCCAAGCCCCATTATCGCCATATAGGGCACCGAATGTATGACACCGCGATGCACGGTCATATTAGTAAAAATCGAAAATACCACATAACGCATAAAGCCGTAGCCGGCCAACCATAACGCTATCAGCGCCAGTAAACTCAGCTCACTACGCCAATGCATCACCAGACCAAAGGCAAAAATAAACGAGGTAATATTAAAACCAAGCTTAATCGGCGTTGAATTATCAGAATCCAAGTCAGGCAGCAACCCACCGATGGTACCGAGCGCCACGCACATTAAGAACCCTGAATCATCAATCAATCCGGCTTTATAAACTGTTAGACTCATCGTACCACTGACCATGAATGCAACATTTAAGTGGGTGTTAAAATTTGCCATAAAAACTCATCAATAAGTAGCGCGAAAACGTTATTTCGAGCGGCTTGTCTAGCCGTAAAAAAGCGCTCCATGATACCATAGCAAAGCCAGTCGTCTAATAGAGATAGTGAACATGATCGCTACTGATTTACCTGCTAAGACTTATCCAACTGCTTCTTCTGACGCTTCTATTAATAACCCGTCTGTATGCGCCAGCACGCTTGATGACAGCTTTGCTGCTATTGACTGGCAAGCGCCATGGCTCTGTCACTTAAATCAGTTAGGCTATATAAGTAAAGCCATCACAAAGCTAAGTGGCTTAAAAAATGAGCCTGCTCAGACAGATAGAATTGAAAATACGCCTGATATTATTGCTAAAGTTTTAAATACAGCGTTGCAGCAACAGGCTGATGACCTACTTCAGTCACTACCGCAAACCAAACCTGCACTAAACAATCAAGCCCAAACCTTACGATTTGTCTCACAAAATGCGTTGCCAGAAGGTGAGGCGTACGAGAGTTTGATCGGCACGACTGGTAATATTCCAACCCGCGATAATTTGCATGATTTATTTAACGGTAGCATTTGGCTAACCTTTCCCAAGACCAAAGCCTTGCTGAATTATTATCATATGCTTGAAATTAATCAACAAGGTATTGGTGCCAGTCGCGGGCGTGTCCGCGATACCATTACCGTATTTGATGAAAATGGCGCAATATTAGTCACCGCTGATGCAAGTATCGGTAAGGCATTGGTTGATTTCGATTGGCAGGCAAGTTTGGTTGCACCGCGTGACAAGTGGGATAAACCACAAGCGCTAAATAGCGACTCTCAGGCGGCAGTTTATATCTTTGGTCATGCACTGTTAGAGAAGCTACTTCAGCCACGCAAAAAATCATGCGCCCATAGTATCGTGATAAATGTCACGCAAGATTTTTTTGCCTTATCGCTATCTGAGCGCATTAGTCATTTGGATAAAAGAGTAGCTGATTATATGGAGGTATTATTATCACAGCCGGATGTGACACCGCGCAAACTGTCTCCATTACCCATTTTGGGTGTGCCGCACTATTGGGCAGAAAATGCCAATTCGAGCTTTTATGATGACAGCCAAGTCTTTCGTAGCGGTCGTCGCCGTCAAAAATAAAAGATAAGTTCATACCTTGCCAGTTAACTGTTAAACCTTATCCGCTAAAGCATTGCCGCGTTTACGATTGTGCCACGATTCAACACCATCTAGACGTTAACAAAGGGCGGGTTATTTGTTATGGTAAAAGAGCGTTACTGTTAAACGCTAAACAGATACTTATAACTTTTGTTAACGTCGCTGTATTAATAAAATCGTTATTAACACAGGGTTTGTTAAAGAAAAAGCACAGTTGGCTATTGTTAAACATTTAGCGCTTGTTAGTAATTAAATATAGCCATTCAATTTAACAAAGCCATTTAATTTAAGAACAACTAAACCACCATCTATTTAGCCACCAGTTATCAGCATAAATGCTTATTGATTGATAGTCATATTAGTTCAAGAGTCATTTATGTTCAGGATCTATAACAACGATAAGGAAGCTACCATGAGTGATATTTTTAATGTAAAAGACACCATTTCGGTCGATGGCAAGGAGCACGCTTATTACAGCCTGCCAAAGCTGACCAACACTTACGAGAACATCAGTAAGCTGCCATTTTGTATGAAAATCGTCTTAGAAAACCTATTACGTAATGAAGATGATGGCCAATCTGTCGGCAAAAATCACATCGAAGCGGTTGCCAATTGGGACGCAGGTGCAGAAGCGTCAAAAGAAATTGCCTTTATGCCAGCGCGTGTGGTCCTGCAAGATTTTACCGGTGTACCATCGGTGGTCGATTTGGCAGCGATGCGTGATGCAGTCGTTGAGCTTGGCGGTAACGCTGAGCAAATTAACCCGTTTATCCCAAGTGAATTGGTCGTTGACCACTCTGTACAAGTCGATGCCTATGGCCGCGAAGATGCACTGGATTTAAACGAAAAGATTGAATTTAAACGTAACAATGAACGTTATGAGTTTTTACATTGGGGCAAAAATGCCTTTAAAAACTTTGTCGTCGTGCCACCAGCAACGGGTATTGTGCATCAGGTTAACCTTGAATATCTAGCCCGCGTGGTAATGGCTGCTGATGTCGACGGTGAGCTGACTGCGTATCCTGATACCGTGTTTGGTACGGACAGTCACACCACGATGATTAATGGTATTGGCGTCCTTGGTTGGGGTGTTGGCGGTATTGAAGCGGAAGCCGCAATGCTTGGTCAACCATCATCGATGCTGATTCCACAAGTCGTTGGCTTTGAGCTGACGGGTAAATTAACCGAAGGCGTCACCGCGACGGATTTGGTATTACGTGTGGTTGAAATG
The DNA here is from genome assembly GCF_049896465.1 of Psychrobacter sp. DWR1-2-3. Lineage (NCBI taxonomy): Bacteria > Pseudomonadati > Pseudomonadota > Gammaproteobacteria > Moraxellales > Moraxellaceae > Psychrobacter > Psychrobacter sp. DWR1-2-3. The sequence continues at coordinate 31,944 of NZ_JAFCUJ010000008.1, read as the reverse complement.
CTACGTGCGCATGGTGTGGTTGGTAAGTTCGTCGAATTTTACGGCGAAGGTCTACACAGTATGCCACTTGCTGATCGTGCAACCATTGCCAACATGGCACCAGAGTATGGCGCGACTTGTGGTATTTTCCCGATTGACCAAATGGCGATTGATTATCTACGTCTGTCAGGTCGTGAAGAAAACCAGATTGAGCTGGTTGAAAAATATGCCAAAGCGCAAGGCTTATGGCACGATGCCGATACGCCAGCAGCGACTTACTCAAGTAAGTTAGAGTTGGATTTATCATCCGTACAGCCAGCACTTGCCGGTCCGAACTTGCCACAGCAGCGTATCAATCTATCTGATATGCATGAAAAATTTGGTGAAACCTTAACGGCGATGACCAAAGACCGTAAAAAAGAAGTTGAAGCCAAGGTACGCTTTGATGAAGAAGGCGGTAAGCAAGATCAAGCAAAAACGCTCGCGGCAAAACCCAATCCTTTCTGCGCGGAAGGCAGTACTTATTGCACGGTCAAAATCGAAGATGAAGAGTATAGATTGCGTGATGGTTCTGTCGTTATCGCGGCGATTACTTCTTGTACCAATACCTCAAACCCAGCAGTTATGATAGGTGCAGGTCTGGTGGCGAAAAAAGCCGCTGCAAAAGGTCTAACGGCTAAGCCATGGGTTAAGACTTCACTGGCTCCCGGCTCAAAAGTGGTGACTGATTATCTTGAAAAATCTCAGCTAATGGATGAGCTCGAGAAAATCGGCTTCTACCTAGTTGGTTATGGTTGTACCACTTGTATCGGTAACTCAGGTCCGCTATTAGGGGCGATTGAAGAGGCTATCGAAGAAGGCGATTTGGTTGCCGCAGCTGTACTCTCAGGTAACCGTAACTTTGAAGGTCGTATTCACTCACACGTCAAAGCCAGTTATTTGGCGTCACCACCGCTCGTTGTTGCGTATGCGCTGGCAGGTACTGTCGATATTGACTTAACCACGCATCCACTAGGTCAGGATAACGACGGTAATGATGTCTTCCTAAAAGACATCTGGCCAACGTCAGAAGAAATTAATGAGCTGATTGCCAATAATATCGACGCCGATATGTTCCGTAAAAACTATGGTGAAGTGTTTGACGGTAGTGCAGCATGGAACGCCATTAGCTCAGCCGATAGCCAGCTGTACCCATGGAGTGAAGAGTCGACTTACATTAAGAACCCACCGTTCTTTGATGGTATGACCATGGAGCCAGAAGGTATCCTCGATATCGAAGGCGCGCGTATCTTGGGTCTATTCGGTGATTCAATCACCACTGACCATATCTCACCAGCCGGTAATATCGATGCTAATTCTCCTGCGGGTAAGTACCTGCAAGAGCGCGGTGTAATGGAAGCCGACTTCAATAGCTATGGCTCACGCCGTGGTAATGATGCGGTCATGACGCGCGGTACTTTTGCCAATATCCGCATCAAAAATACTATGATGGGCGGTAAAGAGGGCGGCTACACTTATTACTTCAACGGCGATAGCGCTACGCTACAAGACGGTCAAGAAATGGCTATCTATGATGCGGCGATGAAGTATAAAGAAGAAAAGCGTCCGCTCGTGGTACTTGGCGGGGCAGAATATGGTTCTGGCTCTAGTCGTGACTGGGCCGCGAAGGGTACGATTTTGCTCGGCGTAAAAGCGGTATTGACCAGCTCATTTGAGCGTATTCACCGCTCAAACTTAGTCGGTATGGGTGTGTTGCCATTAACCTTTAAAGACGGTGAAAATGCTGCGACCTATAATTTAGACGGTTCTGAGGTGCTTAGTATCACAGGTCTTAATAATGGCGAAAGCAAAACCGCCAAGGTTACGGCCACACGTGCCGATGGTTCAACTGAGAGCTTTGATGTCAATGTCATGCTACAGACGCCAAAAGAGCGCGAATACGTGCGTCACGGCGGTGTATTGCACTATGTATTGCGTCAACTAGCTGCAGACAGTAAAAACACTGCGTAATGGTTAATTAGGTTTAATATGACAAAAAGCCCAACCCCCATTGAAATGGGGGTTGGGCTTTTCTATTATGTGCTTCTTGCTTTTGATAGATTAACGGATGGACTCTACTGATTTTGAATCGATTGTCTTACGGTTATCAGGTTTTGAACCATCGACTGTTGAGATTTCTTTGTGATAAATCCTTTCTACTATGCCATCTTGACTACCGCTTATGCCTTTACGGCCGCAGTGAGACCCGCCCTCAATCCATACATCGCAGTGAGGTTGAGGAACACCTTTACCTTCTTTATAGCATAGACGCCCGCTCCCATCTTTTTTCATACAAGTGCCGTTACCGTTCTGATAACCACTAACAGCCTGTGCAGGGACACTGATTAATAAGCCAGATAGACCTAAGAAAAATACTTTCATAAAAAACGCTTTCATGAGTGCTCTCCTTAATTTCATGGTATCAAGATTGATAACCACTGCTATCCTTTAATATTGACTCAATATATCTATATCGTCAACTATGAATATAATCCTAAGTTTTTGTATTCAAAGCCTTTATAGTTAAAAATATGGACGTCAATCAATATATAGTGGAGTGTTTTATGTCTGTAAAAGCCTATTGAGTGGATAGTGTGTCTTTTTAATGATTAACCCCTCTCAGTCAACAGTTTAATCCCCAAGCCAATAAATACCACACCGCTTATTTTATTTAAAATGACTTCGATAGAGGGGTTCTTTCTTAGGTTTTCACTAAACTTCGACGCTAGTAATGCTAAGCAGGAGCACCATATAAAGCCAGTAACAGCAAAGGTCAATCCTAAAATGATAAACGACACCATGCTATAAGCATAACTGGCATCGATAAACTGCGGGAAGAATGCCAAAAAGAATAATGCGACTTTTGGATTAAAGGTATTGGTGAGTATACCTTGTTTATATATTTGCCAATGATCTAGAGTCTTAGCGGACGAAGATTTTTCGTTTTCTTGTAAACTCTCGGCTATCAAAGGCTGCTGCTTGCTCATAAGCATTTTTACGCCCAAATAACATAAGTAGCTAGCACCAATATATTTGACGATCATAAAAGCCAGTGGGGAATTGGCCAAAATGATGGACAAGCCCAGCGCTGCTAACAACGTATGGACTAAAATGCCTGAGATGATACCTAACACAGAATAAAACCCTGCTTGGCTGCCCTGTGAAATGCTACGGGTGATGATATACATGCTATCGCTACCAGGGGTTAGGTTTAGCAAAATGGCTGCCATGACAAACCCTAGATAATTCTCAATACCAAACATAGCCAATACATCCTTGTGATAGCTTCAAATATCTATAGTTTATAGAGCGCCATTAGATTGCATTCTATCAATATTCCCAAGGACTTATACAGCCTTGATAGCCATTTTTAAAAACCACAGACATAAAAAAGCCCAGTCACCATATGATGACTGGGCTTTTTTATTGTTCGCTTATTAGTCTAACCTGATGCTTAAAAGGTGCTAAGCAAAAGTGCTAATAAGTGACGCCGAATAGTGGCGTCCCCAGGGGGATTCGAACCCCCGTTACCGCCGTGAAAGGGCGGTGTCCTAGGCCTCTAGACGATGGGGACGCATAGAGTGTTATAACCAATGGTTACAACGGTACTTCACAATATCAGAGAGCTTATCTATTAATAACAGAGCAAGCTGTGCCTAGGTGCTGATATCGTCCTACTAGCGAGTATTTATATCAAGTTTCAGTCATACTGAGCGTTGCGATAAATAGTATGGTGGAGCTAAACGGAGTCGAACCGTTGACCCCTTGCATGCCATGCAAGTGCTCTACCAACTGAGCTATAGCCCCTCGCTAAGAGTGTGCGTATTTTATGTAAGACCGGCAGTCTTGTCAACTGCTATTTGAAAAATAATGCATAAATATGCAAAAAAAAGCGTTTAAAGCCATTTTAGCGGCTGAATAAGCTTAAATTAACGTGGATTTTGCTTGATGGCAATCTCTTTTAGGGCTTTATCGGTAAAGAATTCTTCTTCCGTACAATTAGAGCTGCTGTCAGAAAAAATGATGGCACAGCATTCCGTTGGGATATATTGACCGCCTTTTTCTCGTACAGTACTTATGCCCTTAAAACCAACAATGTCAGAATTGCTTAACTTATCTAAATTCTGCTTGGTGTACTTACAGTAGGTGCTGTATATCCATTTTAAATCTTCAAAGTCTTGACCGGTTGTCAGGGTAAGTTTTGCGTCGTATAGCTCTTTTACGATGGCATCATAGTAGTTCTGCGCTTCTTTGAGGGTATTAAAGACATAATCTTTGCTTTCTATCGTGACGGTTTTGGCGGCCATATTTATATCCAATGAAGGTGTTAAATTTTAAATGCTGAGATTAACGTAAAAAAGGGTCAGTTCAGCCTGACCCCTTTTTATTATTTATTAATCCAATTTTTAATTAACAAGTAAAAAACTATTCAGCTGCCAAACTATTTATCAGCTAAGAAGTCGGGCAATTCTGCTGCTTGTTTCTCAAGTTTCTTCAGTTTCTTTTTACCAAGGCCACCCAGTACATCAACCGCATGGCGCAAGCGCGTCAGGGTCATATCAGCGCCGATAATTGCCATAGAATTCATGACAGGCGTCGATGAGGTGCTACCAGCGATAGCGATAAAGAATGGCGCCATAAAGTCACGCATCTTAATATCAAGATGGGCGGCAAGACCTTTTAGGGTGGCGTAGATGTTTTCTTCTGACCACGTTGGCAAGGTTTCTAGCTGCCAAAGCGCCAGTTGCAGCATCTCTGTAATTTGCTCGGGCGTCAGAGATTTATGGGTAAAGCTCTCAGCATTGATAGCAGGTAAGTTTTGGAAATAGAAACCGCCCCAATTGACCGCATCAGACAGTAACTCGATGCGAGGCTGAATAGCAGCGGCGATAGCGGTTAGCTTGTCACTGTTGCTTGCCCAGTCGAGGATTTTGTTTTTGAGTTCTTCCGGCGTTAGCGCACGTAGCCATTCGGCGTTAAGCCAGTTGAGCTTTTCGATATCGAAAATAGGACCGCCAAGGGACACACGTTGAATATCAAAGCTGGCAATCATTTCCTCTAAGGTAAATTTCTCCGCTTCGTCAGGCATAGAGTAGCCCATACGACCAAGATAATTGAGCAGCGCTTCAGGTAGCACGCCGGCATCACGGTAGTAAGTGATAGAGGTTGGGTTTTTACGTTTAGACAGCTTTGATTTATCAGGGTTACGTAGCAGTGGCATATGGCAAAGAACCGGCATCTCCCAACCAAAATACTCATAAAGCAGCTGATGCTTAGGCGCAGAGTTGAGCCACTCTTCACCGCGCAACACATGGCTGATGTCCATTAAATGGTCATCGACAACGTTGGCTAGATGGTAAGTTGGCATGCCGTCAGTTTTTAGCAGCACTTGCATATCGACTTGTGTCCAAGGAATCTCAACCGTACCGCGTAGCATGTCATGTACTTGACAGACGCCTTCGGTTGGCACACGCATACGAATGACGTTTGGTTTGCCCTCAGCAACCAATTGCGCGGTTTTCTCTGGTGCTAAATGGGCACAGCGACCGTCGTAACGCGGCGTTTCACCATTGGCCATTTGCGCAGCACGCATGGCATCAAGCTCTTCACTGCTACAAAAGCAGCGAAACGCATGGTCGTTTTCTATAAGCTGCTCGGCGTGTTTTTTATAAATATTGCTACGCTCGCTCTGACGATAAGGCGCATGCGGACCGCCGATATCTGGACCTTCGCTCCAGTCAAGACCAACCCAACGTAGCGCATCCAAAATCATTTTTTCAGATTGTTCGGTCGAGCGCGTTTGGTCGGTGTCTTCAATACGTAAAATAAATTCGCCGCCGTGGGCTTTGGCAAAGGCTAAATTAAATAGCGCAATATAAGCGGTGCCGACATGCGGAAAGCCAGTCGGTGAAGGCGCGATACGAGTACGGACAGGGCGCGTGCTGTTGGTTGAAGTCGATGATTGCATCATAAAATTCTCAGAATAGGGTGGTTAATGAATATGGCTGTGAAAAATGGCGATTAAAAGCATTAATAATAAATGTGAATGACAAGTTTGAACAAAAAATACGGCACAAACAATAGCCGTCAAGGTAGAAAAATAGCGTAAAATATAGCGCTAGTATAACAGAGAGATGGGATATTTTTAACGAAAAGCCCGTCTAGCGCTTGACTACCAGTGTATCCTTGCGATAATAATGTTAGACAAGTCATAACTTGTTTATTTTCATCTGATTTTTTACTATTACTGACCAAAATGGTCGTCATCTACTGAGTCGTTTGTGTCCATATCGAATAATAAGCCAAAAAGTAAGCAAAATCTTAAAACAACCGCTTCGTCAGCCACTGATAACGCTAAGTCGGTGGCTCATCTGCCTGCTATCGAAAACGATGTTGCTAATTCACCCGCTCAAGAGTCTGTAGCTGCTGCAACAGAGCAAACCACTTCTGATGAATTAAGTTTCGTTCATGATGCGGTGCTATTGCAAGAAACGGTCGCCGCGGTATTGGGTGTCAAATCACTGCCCAAGCAAACAGACGACGCAGGACAGAATAGCTTACAAATGAGTGGCATCTACGTCGATGCAACCTTTGGGCGTGGCGGCCATAGTCGACTGTTATTAAGTCAGCTGGCCGATGACGCAACCTTGATTGTTTTTGATAAAGATCCAACGGCCATTAGCGTTGCTCATGAATTGGCAAGTAGCGACAGTCGCGTAAAAGTGGTGCATGACAGCTTTGCGACCTTGACTGATAGCCTAGCGGCAATGGGTATCACGCAAGTTGATGGATTAATGGCGGATTTGGGTATCTCATCGCCACAAATTGACGATGGCAGTCGCGGTTTTAGTTTTATGCGTGATGGTGCAGTCGATATGCGTATGGATACCAGCCGCGGGCAGTCGGTTGCTGAATGGCTAGAAAAAGTCGATGATGAGACTCTGGCTAATGTGCTGTATGAGTTCGGCGAAGAGCGCCATAGCCGCCGTATTGCCCGTGCGATCAAGCAAATGGACAGTTATGAATCGACGCTTGAGCTGGCAGAAGTGATAAAAGTCGCGCACCCAAACTGGCAACGCGGTAAGCATCCGGCGACGCAAAGTTTTCAGGCGATGCGTATCTTCATTAATAATGAGCTTGGCGATGTTGACGACTTTTTAGAGCAAAGCATTCCGATTTTAAAGTCGGGCGGACAGTTGGCGGTGATTAGTTTTCATTCCTTAGAAGATCGCCGTATTAAGCAGTTTTTGCAGCGTCATAGTAAAGGTCAGTATCCAGAAGATGAGAATTTGCCGATGCCGCCGAAGCGTCCGCGTTATTTTAGCAAGCCCAAACGCGTCGGCCCTAGTAAAGCAGAAATCAGCAAAAATCCGCGCTCGCGTAGTGCATGGTTACGACTGGCAACCCGTACCGATACTGATTATGTAGCAGACGTTCAGCCATAGATATTCCTATTAAATTATGTGGTTAGAATATGACTGAATGTTTTAATGATTACGCGGCTGTTAAAAAGCTGTAAACATTCTCTGCTAGGCTCAGCAGTTACTTTTTTGCTTGGTTTTGTTTTATTTCTACTCTTATTTGTTTTTATTGATGGTGCTGATGGCTCATGAGGGTGTGATCACTCGCAAATGGTTAGCGCTTTTTATATTTTGAAGTTCACTTTTTTGAGATCGTCATGGCAATATCTGACAAACCTGTAAACCGCCGCGCCGCAATGCCTCCTAATACCGATGTTGGCGAATTATTTGTGCGCCGATTTAATATGGTCAGTATTTACGTGGCCATATTATTGCTATTGGCGGCAGCAATTATCTGGAGCGGTATCAAAACTGCCGAAGGCGTGCAGCAATATCATCAGGATTATAAAACCTTGCAAGACATGAAAAAACAAGAGCGCAAACTGCAAGTAGAACATCAGCGTTTGCTTATCGAGCAGCAAACCTTTAGTGCGACCCCGCAAATTGCCAGTCGTGCCGTTGCTGAACTGGGTATGTTTTCGCCAACCCTCAAAGACAAGCTAATTATCCAACCGGGCGCGGCAGTTGCAGTAGCGCCAGTCGTTGAGTCTGATGGCGCAGATGAAAATAAAGCTGAGACTGAAGTCATCGAGCCACGGGCTTCTACGGATTTATCTCCTGAGATTCCTACAAACGATGCTGATGCAGCGGAGGCTGGACGATGAGTGATAAAAAATCCAATGCCAATAGTGATAAAGCTGCCGCTAAGAATAACAACAAAAAACCAGCCAGCGGCAAAGTCACCAAGCCGTTACGCCGTGCCAGTGCTGCCAAATCTGGGCAAACGAGTAGCAAGCCTGACAATAAAACCAGTGATGGCCGTAAAGCCAAGCTCTTTGGTCGCCTCAAAAAGAACGAAGAGCAGGGCGCTTATACCAGTGTTAAAAACCTAAAAAGTAAAAGAGCCTTTTTGGGTAAAGCGTCTGGTGCCTCCTCTCGTGGCGGTGTCGAGCAAGATAAAAACCGTTTTCGTATGATTTGGGCACTGGCGCTGCTGATTTTGGTAGGGCTTATCGGCCGTGCTTATTATTTACAAGTGGCCAACGCTCAATTTTACCAAGATAAAGGTAACGAGCTTATCACCAGCGTGCGCACGCAAAAATCCTATCGCGGTATGATTACCGACCGTAATGATTTGCCATTAGCAGTCAGTGCGCCTCTAGCGACGGTTTCTTTTAGCCCGCATGATTATGCGCGCGAATATTACGAGCTTAAACGCATTATTTTGACCAATCCCGATAGTCCAAAGCTGGTCGCGCGTATGCAAAAGCGCTTGGATAATATGGATTTGACCACCCTTGCAGCAGCGGCCAATATCTCAGTCACTGAGCTTAAAAAAGTCACGGCTATCGATGACAGTATTGATGTAACCGATGAGGAAGCCGTTAAAGCGGCGCTACCATCGGGTGCAGGCTCGCATTATCTGCCACTACTTAATAAAGTCACCCCTGAGATTGCTCAAAGCGTCAGCTCGCTTGATTTTCCGGGCGTCTATGAGAAAAACTTCTTCCAGCGCTATTATCCGCAGCCGCAACCGAACTCGCAGCTGTTAGGTTTTATGGGCCAAAACGCCGATGATCCTGAAGGCGGTTATGAAGGCCGCGCTGGTATCGAACGTCAGTATGAAACTGAGCTGGCGGGCGATGATGGTAAAGTATTGGTACTCAAAGATGCCAAGCAAAACAGTTTGAAAGAAATTAAGCAGATTGAACCAGAGATACCCGGTAAAGACGTGGCGTTAACGATTGATTCGCGCTTGCAGTACTTGCTTTATAAAGAGCTGGAAAAAGCCGGCCGCTTGCAAAAAGCGCGCTGGTCAACGGGTATGATCGTCGATGTGCAAACCGGTGAAGTGCTTGCTCTATCGACGTGGCCATCATTTAACTCCAACAATCTCAATGAGATGACCGGTGAAAACCAACGTAACCGGGCGCTGCTTGATGTCTTTGAGCCCGGTTCGGTAATGAAACCATTTACTGTTGCCGCCGCTTTAGATTCAGGCAAGTATACGACGACGTCATTGATTGATACCAATCCTGGTTCTATCCGTGTGCGTGGTTATACGATTCGCGATCATAATAATCTAGGTCGCATTACTCTGGGTACGTTGCTACAGAAGTCTAGTAACGTGGCCTCGACCAAGATTGCGTTATCACTGCCGCCTGATGCCATTACCAATATGCAAAAACAGTTTGGCTTTGGGTCAAAAACACCGCTGCAATTCCCCGGTGAGGGCAGTGGACTTGTCGTGACGCCAAAAGAGAAAGAAACCTCAAGACGGGCGACGGTCAGTTATGGTTACGGTCTGCAAGTGACATTGGCGCAGGTAGCACAGGCCTATTCGGCGCTGGCAGCAGGCGGGGTTATGCATCCATTAACGCTGACCAAAGATGGCGAGCGGCCGCCCAGTAAGCGTATCATGGCACATGAGCAAGCCATGTCTATCGTACAAATGATGGAAAGTGTCACCGAACCGGGTGGTACGGCTAAGGGTGCTGCTATCGATGGTTATCGCGTTGCTGGTAAAACAGGAACGTCGCGCCGTATCAATCCAAAAGGTGGCTACTATACCGACCAATATCGTAACGTCTTTGCCGGTATGGCCCCAGCGTCTAATCCTAAGCTGGTCGGTGTGATACTTATCGAAGACCCGCGTGGTCAGATATATGCGGGCTTAACCGTCGCTCCTGTCTTTCATAACGTCATGAAAGAGGCGCTGCGTTTGTATAATGTGCCGTTAGATAAGCCGTTAAAAACCGAAGAACAGTAGGTAAAAAAGTAATCTTTTTAAATATTCAGCTATTAACCATTTGATGCGTTTTAACCGTTTAGGATTTGCCAATGACCCCGTCTATCTCGTCGCCAAGCAGCACCACAGTCACCTTGCAACAGCTGATTGAAGCCAGCGACAGTTATAGGCAGAACCATAAAGACAAACAAAGCCTAGCACAAGCATTGACAACGCTGATAACTACATCTAACAGTCAGTTGCCCAATCTAAAAACATCGCTTGCCAATATCCCATTTGAGCAGTTTTGCTTAGATAGCCGTCAGTTGGCAGCCAACGACGTCTTTGTGTTATTAAAAAGTCATGCGCCAAACTGTCAAAAAAGTCGTGATTACCTCTATCAAGCCGCGCAAAATGCGGCGTTTATCCTAACAGAAATTGACCCGCGCGCTTTACTTACTAAAGCTAATTTACCGCCGCATGCCAATCTTGCTTTGACTGATGATAATGCTGAATCTATCGCACAGCAGCAATTGGACCGCCTGCCTTGCCCCGTATTATATGTGGCCAATATCCGTGATTTTTTAGGTGACTTGATTCAGGCGCGTTTGCAATATCAGCAGCCTGTGAGTTTGCCAACGGTCGTCGCAGTAACGGGCACCAATGGCAAAACCACTATCAGCCAATTGGTGGCGCAATTGACGCAGTTAACTGGCATGAGTAGCGCCGTGATGGGAACAGCAGGTAACGGCAGATTAGGCGCCTTAGTGCAAGCCAGCCATACCACCGGTGATGCCTTAGCGGTACAGAAGTTCTTATATCAAATGGGTACAGAGAATGCTGAATTATTGGCATTGGAAGCCAGCTCGCACGGTTTGGATCAGCAACGTTTACAAGGTATGCCAGTATCGGTGGCGATTTATACCAATTTGAGCCGTGATCATCTAGATTATCATGCCGATATGGCAGAGTATGCTGCGGCAAAAGCCAAGCTGTTTGATCAAGCGCACTTTCCCGACTTAACCCACGCCATTATCAATATCGATGACGAGCATGCACAGATTATGCTCGATACCGCACAAGCAAGCCAATTAACGGTTTGGACCTATAGTTTAGACCCAGCAAAATCTGCGACCTTTGTTGCCGCTGAAATCAAGCCAAGTTTGCAAGGTGTTGAGATTGCGCTGCGTACTGATTTTGGTAACAGTGACTTTGATAATGCTGATTTTAAAAACAAAGAAACCAATAGCATTAATATCGTCAGCCCATTACTCGGGCGTTTTAACGTTGCCAATTTGCTGGCTGCTATCGCCGCTGCCGTAGCCTTAGGAATTAGCCTTGAGCGCATTGCGGCCGTTATCCCGCAGCTACAAGGTGCCGTTGGACGTATGCAGCGTGTGCCCTCCAATGATGGTTGTTTTATTGTTGATTATGCGCATACGCCTGATGCGTTAAGCCAAGTGCTTGCCAGCCTAAAAACCCATTGCAAAGGTCAGCTATGGGCAGTATTTGGTTGTGGCGGCGACCGTGATGCTGGCAAGCGCCCATTGATGGCACAAGCGGGATTGGCAGGCGCCGATAACGTTGTATTGACGGCGGATAATCCACGTACCGAAGACCCAAATGTAATCTTGCAAGATATGCAAGCGGGCATGACAAACGAGCAATATCAGCGAGCCCATATCGAACCGGCGCGCCAAACCGCCATTGAATATGCAGTCAATCAAGCAGCGCCTGATGATATTGTCGTTATCGCGGGCAAGGGTCATGAAACCTATCAAGAAATTAACCATGTTCGTTATGATTTTGACGACAGTGTTATTTTGCAAAATGCTTTAAAGCAAGCAGGGCGCGTATAGCCTTTATAGATAAATAATAGCGCCTGCGCCTCATTTTTTGTACTTTTTAAAAAACAGATATCATTAAATATCAAAGATAAGTAGTCATCATATATAAGGTAATCATTATGACAGCCGACAACGATAACAGCATTCAGTCGCAAGGGCTGTATGTTTGGCAAGTAGACAATCTGCTTGCGGCAACCGCAACACTGGGTGGACATTGGCAATTTGCTGACGGTCAAGTAACATCAAGCAATAACAGCACGGACACACACAGCACAAACAAACCCATTAGCAGCACTCGTATCGCTACCGATACCCGTACCATAAAAGCCGGCGATATCTTTTTAGCGCTCAGCGGTGATAATTTTGACGGTCACGATTATATCGCTACTGCCATCGAACAAGGTGCGGTTGCAGCTATCGTTTCACGTCCTATTTCTGCTGATATTGCACAATTAGTTGTTGATGACACGCGTTTAGCGTTAGGACAATTGGCAGCTTATCGTCGTCAGCAGCATAAAAATTTGACCGTGATTGCCATCACTGGTTCTAGCGGCAAGACCACTTGCAAAGAGATGCTCGGTAGTATCTTTGGACGCTTGGCGCCGACGCTGATTACCCGTGGCAACCTAAATAATGACTTGGGTGTGCCGATGATGTTGCTCGAATTATCCGATCATCATCGCTATGCGATTTTGGAGCTGGGCGCTAACCATATTGGTGAGATTGCTTATACTACTGAGATTGTAAAGCCAGATGTCGCTTGTGTTCTCAATATTGGCACCGCGCATTTAGGGGAATTTGGCAGCCGTGAAGGCATTTGCCAAACCAAGGCTGAGATTTACCATACTTTGAATGACACGCAGTACGCTATCGTTCCTGATAAAGATGACTTTACCAATAAGCTGCGCCGTATCGCTGAAAAGCATACCTCTCACGTGATTGGCTTTGGTAATACCGATGTCAGTGCCAGCCATTTAGATGTTGAACCTGAACGCAGCGAGTTTAAGCTGCATATTGGCAGCCAAGTCCATGATATCAATCTGCCGTTAGCGGGCGAGCATAATGTCAATAATGCCTTGGCCGCTGCTGCTTGTGCCCATGCGTTAAATATCGATATCAGTGATATCGTCGTCGGACTTGAAAATGCCCGTCCTGCTAAGGGGCGCTTAAACAGCCAACTACTCGGTATGCATCGTTTGATTGATGATACTTATAATGCCAATCCGCATTCGGTGCGAGCGGCAGCTAAGGTGCTTGCGGCGCAGACAGGTACGCAAGTGATGGTACTCGGTGATATTGCCGAGCTTGGAGAAGCGGCGGTCAGCGAGCATCAAAGCTTGGGTCGTACGATTGCGACCACTGGCATCAATGTGCTGCTGTGTGTTGGTGAATATGCTCCTTATACGGTGGCAGGCGCAAAAGAGATTTCTGCTATCAACGCCCATGCCTTTGCTGATAAAGACAGTTTATTGGCCTATTTACAGCCTTATTTACAAGCACAGCAAGCGCAGCCTTGTACGGTGCTGTTTAAAGGCTCACGTTCCATGGAAATGGAAACTCTTATCAATGCGCTAGTCGAGGAGTAGGCGGTGTTAGTTTGGTTGTTTGGCTGGCTTGGTCAGTATTATACGCCGTTTTCTGCGGTTTCTTCGTTGACGCTGCGCGCGTTACTAGCGGTCATTACCGCGCTTGCCTTTAGCATGATTTTTGGGGGGCGCGTCATTCGCCGTCTGCGTGCGCTGAAGTACGGTCAGGCGATTCGTAATGATGGTCCGCAGTCGCATTTGGCCAAAACCGGTACGCCGACCATGGGTGGGGTGCTGATTTTGAGCGCGATTGGGGTTTCAACCTTATTGTGGGCGCGATTAAACAATCCCTATGTATGGATTTTGCTCATTGTCATGGTTATCTTTGGCGCAGTCGGTTGGGCAGATGATTGGCTTAAAATTAAATATAAAGACCCCAAAGGTCTGATTGCCCGCAAAAAATACTTTTGGCTCTCGATGGGCGCGTTATTCGTCGGTATATCTTTATATTATATTGCTACCTTACAGCCGGATATGGCGACCACGCGTGAGATGCAAGATTTGCTGCTACCGATTTTTAAAGATTGGATAATTCCCTTCTCCGCCGTGCCGTTTGGTATTGGTTTTATTATCTTTACCTACTTTGTGATTAATGGTGCTTCTAACTCCGTCAACTTAACCGATGGCTTGGACGGTTTGGCTATTTTGCCGGTGGTTTTGGTCGCAGCAGGTTTAGGCGCTATGGCTTATGTGTCAGGTGACGTGCGCTTTGCGGATTATTTGCATGTACCTTATATTGCCTATAACTCGGAAGTGATTATTGTCTGTGGCTCGATGATTGGCGCGGGGCTTGGTTTCTTATGGTTTAACGCTCATCCAGCGCAAGTATTTATGGGTGATGTTGGGGCGTTAGCATTGGGCGCGATGCTCGGTACGATTGCGGTTATGACCCGTCAAGAGATTGCCTTTGCCATTATGGGTGGTTTATTTGTCGCTGAAGCATTGTCGGTTATGCTACAGGTTGGCTCGTATAAACTGCGTAAAAAGCGCGTCTTTCGCATGGCACCATTGCATCATCACTTTGAAGAGATTGGCTGGAAAGAGACGCAAGTGGTGGCAAGGTTTTGGATTATTGCCATTATCCTTGTGATTCTTGGATTGATGACCTTAAAACTGCGTTAAGTCATCAAATAGATTTAAATCAAAAAATTTTCAAATCAAAAGCCATCTTAAAATCTAAGATGGCTTTTTTAGGTCTTATGCGAACTTCTTTTTTGTTGCGGCATTTATCCCTTGTTGAGCCTGAATTTTGTTAAAATGGCAGCCATATTGCGATGACGTTGAGATACTTGTGAGCTTATTTATTTGTCCCCTTTGCCAATCACCCCTGCAACCCGCTGATGATACATGGCGCTGTGATGGCAGCTTACACCCAAATCAAACGGCTCATCCGTTTGATGTGGCGCGTCAGGGTTATGTTAATCTATTACCCGTACAACAAAAAAAATCCAAAGCGCCGGGCGACAGTCAGCAATCAATTGATGCGCGCAAACGGTTTTTAAATGCAGAGCATTATCAGCCATTAAATGACTTGATTTGCCAAAAGATGGCGGCATTATTGACGGCACAAAAAGCCATTCCTGACCAAAAAGATAAGCTCATTAATTGGCTAGATATTGGCTGCGGTGAAGGCTATTACACGCAGGCAATGGCACAAACCGGCATGGATGTACTGATTGCAGCGGATATCAGTAAACCTGCCGTTGTGGAGCTGGCAAAAACCAGTAAGGCTTTAGGTCGTCTTTGGTATCAGCAAGCTAAAGACAGTGCTAGTAAGGAAACAATTAAGGCAGCAGCTATTTACCCACTGGTCACTAGCGCGGCACATTTACCGCTACGCGCGCATAGCATCAATGGCATTAGCAGTATTTTTAGCCCCATCTTGCCAGCAGCGTTTAATGAGGTATTAAGCGATGCAGGCTATCTAATCATTGCCAAGCCCGATATAGGGCATTTAGCGACGATGCGTGAGGCGTTATTTGATGACGTCCGTGAGCATGATTCTGATAAGTTTTTGCAGGAATTAGCGCCTTATTTCCAGCTGCTAGAAACCCATCATATCAGCAGTAGTTTAAATTTATCGGCAGAGGGTTTGGCGGACTTAATGACCATGACCCCTTATGCGTATCGTGCGCGTAGCGACAAAAGACAGGCGCTACTAGCAGAGGTGGCAGCACAACCTTTTGCGACAGAAGCCAAGTTTGTCATCTATATTTTGCAAAAAACAGCTGCTCAATAGAATTAATAAAGCACATTTAATAAAAATTGTTTCATGTTAATCATTTTTCTTTAACAAGTACTCATTAACAAGGATTCATTTATAAAACGGGTCCCATAGTGGCAACGATATTATTCCAAATCCGATAAGACAGCGGCCAGTCGTTAACCTCTTCAAGCGTCACTTCATCAGAATCAGCGATATACTGATATTGGCGCTCCATGATATCGGCGGTCAGTTTGTTATCACTAAAGACGATATTGTTTTCATAATTCAAATGAAAACTGCGCAAATCCAAATTGGTTGAACCAATCAAGCTGATTTCACCATCGACAGTCAGAGTTTTGGCGTGTAGCAGCCCAGGTTTATACTCATAGATTTTCACCCCTGCTTCAAGTAATTGCCAATAGTAGCTATGACTGGTCGCGGCGACGATAAAGGAGTCGTTTTTCTTCGGGAAAACCATCGTCACCTCAACCCCGCGATAGGCGGTCGCACATAGAATGCTCACCAGTGAATAATCGGGTACGAAATAAGGCGTAGAAATCATTAGCGTGTGTTGAGCTTGGCTAATCAAAGCGCCCAAAAACTGCGGCGTGGTGCCATGGCGCTGGGTAGGACCATCAGAGAAAACTTGCGCAGCAAAATCATTGGTCGGCAGATTTGGCTGCAAATCCGTCGCATACGGAAAGTTATCGAGCGGCGTATCAGGGTTTTCAGTCAGCCAATCACTGGCAAATAACATCTGAGTTTGCGCAACGATGGGGCCTTCGATGCGCAGCATAATATCGACCCAAGGGGCATATTTGGGTTTTACCATAAACTCAGGGTCGGCACAATTTCGGCTGCCAGCGTAGCCAATCTTGCCATCAATCACGGTAATTTTACGGTGATTACGCAAGTCAATACGGCTGAATAGCAGCACTTTGAATATATTGGTCAAGGGTAGGGGCGACACTAAGCTGTACACCCGCGTCCTTCATTTCTTGCCATAGCGTTGAGCCGACCATCTTGCGCGAGCCCATACCATCGACCATTGCTCGGCAGGTAACGCCGCGCTTTGCGGCGCGAATCAGTGCTTGGGCGGTAGCAGTGCCCATACCATCGACCAGCCAAATATAATACAGCACATGGATATGGTCGTTTGCCGCATCAAAATCGGCAATCATACGACTGCGGGTCTCAGCGGCATCAGCCATCAGCTCGGCGCGATTGCCCACCGTGGTCTGAAAGCCGGTGGCTTTTGCTGAATAAGCAAAGGCTGCTTGATATTCAGGTTTGACGGCCAGTGTTAAGGCCACATCGCTACCGAGCACTGCAGGACGGTGTTGACGTAATTTATTGATAATGTCTTCACGTTCGCGCGCGAAGTTGCGCCCTAAATGCACCTCACCGAACATCCAATAAACCAATACGCCAAAATAAGGTAAGACGAATAAGATAACAATCCAAGCCAAGCGTGCGGGTGCGGTTAAGTCATCGCGCGATAGGACGCGCAAGGATATCAGCACCAGTAGGATAAAGTGAATGGTTAATAAGATGTCGATGAGCATAGGGCTGCCGTCCATTATTATTCTGGTTAATTATGGTTATTATTTTTATTAAAAAACGGTTTTATTTATCGTACTAATTTATGAACCGCTTTATTAAATTCTATCAATATTCGCCAAATAGCCAACCACTGACAAAGGCAAAATACTCGCGAAACCATGCATTGTAGCGAATGGATAACGGTGTTGGGCTGGCGAGCAGAATAGGCTGCTGGTAGCCTTGATGCTTGGCAATGGCAGCGGCGCGAATGGTATGAAAGTCGCTGGTCACAATGGCAATAGGCGCTGAAATAGAGATACCTTTTGCCGCCAAAATTACTTGGCTATAGATTAAGTTTTCGGCGGTACTGGTGCTTTTGCCCTCTTGTAAGATGTGCTCAAAGGCAATGCCATGTGTCTCATGTAAATAAGTCGCCATAATACTGGCTTCACTGCGTGTCTGCCCCATACCTATACCGCCACTGGTCAGCGCTAGCGCCTCTGGCTGTGCTTTAATCAGCGGCGCGGCCGTATCTAAGCGCTGAGCAAGCGTCGGTGTTGGCTTGCCTGCGATAGTACCTGAACCTAATACAATAATCGCCGCGACCTCAGGTACAGGCTGTGCGCTGCGTTTAATCTGCTGCTGCAACGAGAAAATAAATAACCCGAAGCTAATAAGCCAAATAAAAAACAGCAGCCATAGCGCATACCAAAGACGATTGCGGAAAGGGTTTTGCCTAGTAAATTTGCGGATGGCATGCCAAAATATCCCATGGGTGACAAAAACGCTGCCCAATAAAAACGGTACGACAGTGCCAAAGTTGATTTTGCCGACCGTCATTAACACGGCACAATCAACCATGATAACGGCACCGATAGCCACCAATCCAACTCGCGCTATAATGAGTAATTTTTTTGCCATAGTTTTGCTTTTATTAGGTAAAGATACTTCTCTTTAGTTTACTGTTGATTTAATCAAATGTTGCTTTATCTATTTCATCAAACGTTGTTTTAATTACCTGGCTGTTTGGTAATATTCATATATATAATCGATTCAATTTAAAAAGAAGACAGTACTGCTGGGATAAATTCTTCGAAGCCTCTGGAGTGAGAAGCACACAGCAAGCGAGGAAAATTCATACCAGCAAAACACTATTCTTAACATACTTCTTTTATATTGGATTCAATATATACCAAATCCAATCCTTTTAACGTTAAGAGGAAAACCTTATGACGCCAATGATTTTTCATAATCCAAAATGCGGCACCTCTCGTAATACACTTGCTATTATGCAGGCTTCAGGTGAGACGCCAGACGTGGTGGAATACCTAAAAACACCGCCGTCTCGTGAGTACTTAGTTGAGCTATTGGCATTGATGCACATCACGCCGCGCGAGCTCATACGCAGTAAAGAAAACGTCTATAGCGAGATTGGCTTAGACAATCCAACATTGACCGATGCGCAATTGATTGATGCCATGATAGCGCACCCTATTTTAATCAATCGTCCTATTGTTGTTACCAATAAAGGCGCGGCGCTGTGCCGACCGTCAGAGCGAGTGTTTGAATTACTGGAAAATCCAGTCAGTAGTTTTACCAAAGAAGATGGGGAAATCGTCAAACATGTCAAAGGTTAAAGATACCGCAACCCTAGCAGCAGAAGACAATCTTGATAGCGAGTGTGATAGCAATATTGGCGCTACTGATTTACCCGCTGCTGATTTACTTAAAAACGATTTGCCCAATATTGATTTCAGCCAAATACACGCTATTGATATTGAGTCTTTGATAGGTAAAGATGACCCACGCCATGCACCAAGAATATTGGTGTTATATGGCTCTTTACGTGCGCGCTCATTTTCCAGATTGGCGGCAGAAGAAGCAAGCCGTCTATTGCGTTGGTACGGCTGCGAGGTGCGAATGTTTAATCCATCAGGCTTGCCACTGCCAGATGACGCCGATAGCGACCACCCAAAGGTACAACAGTTACGCGAGCTGGCACAGTGGTCAGAAGGCATGCTGTGGGTCAGTCCAGAACGCCATGGCAGCATTACCAGTATTATGAAAGCGCAAATTGACTGGATTCCGTTGGCGCTAGGCGGCGTACGCCCGACCCAAGGTAAAACGCTGGCTATTATGCAAGTCAGTGGCGGCAGCCAAAGTTTTAATACCGTCAATCAGTTGCGTATTCTTGGGCGCTGGATGCGCATGATTACCATCCCCAATCAATCCTCTATCCCAAAAGCATTTTTGGAATTCGATGATAATGATCGCATGAAAATGTCGCCACTCTATCTGCGCGTCGTCGATGTTTGCGAAGAGTTGGTCAAATTTACGTGGCTTACCCGTGGGCGCTCGGCGTATCTGACCGATCGCTATTCAGAACGGGTCGAAAGCGCTGCAGAAGTATCGCAACGCGTCAATCAAAAATCGCTCTAACTTCTTTGTTTTATTATTGGTTTTATTATTGCCCTTATTAATATTTCATTGCTTCAATTGCCCCATTAAGGTTACTTCATGCTCGCATTCGCTATTTTTATCGTAACTTTGGTCTTAGTCATCTGGCAGCCTAAAGGGCTTGGCATTGGTTGGAGTGCGATGGGCGGCGCTTTGGTTGCCTTAGTATTTGGTGTGGTGCAATGGTCTGACGTTGGTATCGTTTGGGATATCGTTTGGGACGCCACTTTTACCTTTGTCGCCCTGATTATCATCTCTCTTATTTTAGATGAAGCGGGATTTTTTGGCTGGGCGGCCTTACACGTTGCTCGGCTTGGCAATGGGCGCGGGCGTTTGCTATTTCCGATGATTGTACTATTAGGAGCGTTTATCTCCGCTTTCTTTGCCAATGATGGCGCGGCCTTACTATTGACGCCAATTGTGATTGCTATTCTACTGCGCCTTGATTTTGCCCCCAAATCCGCTTTAGCCTTTATTATTGCCACTGGTTTTATTGCTGATACCGCAAGTTTGCCGTTGGTGACATCTAATCTGGTCAATATCGTCAGTGCCAATTATTTTGATATTGGTTTTGGTCGCTATGCGGCGGTGATGGTACCGGTAAATATCGTCTCTGTCCTAGCAACGCTATTGGTATTGTGGATTGCTTATGCGCGGCATATTCCTACACACTACTCAACGGCAAATCTTAGCTCACCACAATCCGCTATCAAAGACCCGCTGGTGTTTCGAGCGGCTTTTCCACTGCTGGCATTATTATTAATCGCTTATTTCGCGACTGAATCGCTCGGGCTGGTTATCTCCGTAGTGACGAGTGCCGCGGCGCTTATACTCATGGCGATTGCTGGACGCTGGTGGCAAGGCGGACGTGATGCCAAGTTTTCTATGACTAATATTCTTAAGAAAGCCCCGTGGCAAATTGTGTTGTTTTCAATTGGTATGTATTTGGTGGTTTATGGTTTGGGCAATGCAGGACTTACTGCTTATGGCGCGCAAATATTCAATTGGTTAGGTCAACAAGGCGCGCTCGTTGCGACGGTTAGCACAGGATTCTTATCCGCCATCGTAGCGTCTGTGATGAACAATATGCCGTCGACGCTGATAGGCGCGCTGGCAATTGATAGCGCTCGAGTGCCCGCTGCTACTCGAGAGTTGATGATTTATGCCAATGTCATTGGCAATGACTTGGGACCAAAATTCACGCCTATTGGTAGTTTGGCGACGCTATTGTGGTTACACGTATTGGCAGAAAAGGATTATAAGATAAGCTGGGGACAATATATGAAGGTCGGTCTGCTGATAACGCCGCCCGTATTATTAGCAACGTTATTGGCATTGGTGTTTTGGTTGCCTCAATTGCCGAGCGTTTAAGGGTGGGTCTTGAAGGTTAAATATAAGCTTTAGGCTTTGTGTTTTAAAGGAATTAATGGTTCCTTAACCAAGATGTCTGCATGATTCTCATTGTATACTCGTAAGATAATTTTTTCACTTTTTATCAATATTATGATGGTGAAGCATTTTGTTACCAGTGCAGTGACAATTTTTTTGCAGCAAGCTGTCAGCGAGTGATCAATTATTAGAGTAGTATTGGGATAGATGCTGGTATAAATCATACTGCCAACTTTTATGTTAATCAGATAGAACGATGCCTTGCAAAGATGACTTTAGATATAGAAATAGATGATTGAAAAATCTGAGCGCAGGTAAGAATCAGAGGACGATGATTGTCGTGAAGTTTTGAGATAAGTGGTTAGGATGGTAATGAAGCTTCCTATTTGTCTTGCTTTTCAGTAATGCTACCCTACAAGTTAGATAAGATTTTTAACTCATTTAAATAAAGGTCCACTCCCTACGTTCGACGATAGTAACAGACCACTAACCTTTGATGAAAAAGTCGGTTAGGTCATAAGAATAATTAGACTCTAGGAGTATGTATGTCTGCAACCAAAGAAGAAATAGCTGCCTTTTTAGCGTTAGAGTTTCCTCAAACCAAATGTATTGTTGAAGCAGTAGGTAATAGTGGTTCGACCTTATCACATGATATCGGTAGAGACGAGCTGCGTCCTGGTGGCACTGTCTCAGGTCCTGTATTGATGAGTATTGCTGATGTCGCACTCTATGTAGCTATACTTGGCAAGATTGGAATTATACCGTTGACAGTGACGACAAGCCTGACCATTAATTTTTTGCGTAAACCCTCAGCAGAAGCACGTATTATTGCTGAGTGTAGCTTGCTAAAAGTAGGTCGCACGCTTATCGTAGGCGAAGTTTCTTTATATTCAGAGGGCTCTAGTGACTTGGTCGCACATGTTGTTGGTACCTATTCCGTACCGCCTAAGCATGATTAAATGACTTATACATATACCCTGTTAAACATATCTTCTCAGTACCCATAATATTCATATTGTTATCGAGCATTTTTGGCGCTTACTAACTCAAGTAATGCCGAACTGGAAAGAGGTGAAGGCTAGGCTCGACGGGATGGCTGAGCTTTACTTGAATGAGTGGAATTTGGAGCTAGGTAGTTTAAGATGATTTTTTGGAAAAGTATCAGCCTCCGATATACCCGAGGCGCTTCACTTAATTACTCTATGTAATGGTTGAGTTAAAAAGGTGGTATTCACAAAAATTCGAGGTTTTCAATGCTTAAACAACATCGACAAGCACTAGTAGTTGAAGGTGGTGGAATGCGTGGTGCATTTACCAGTGGTGTCTTAGACGCATTTTTACAACAACAATTTAATCCTTTTGATCTTTGTGTGGGGGTGTCCTCAGGCTCAACGAACGTTGCTAACTATTTAGCTGCACAACGAGGTCGCACCCTGCAGATTTACTTAGATCATTCACTTCGACCTGAATTTATCCATTATGGTCGTTTCCTTAAAGGCGGGGACTTACTGGATCTAAAGTGGATGTGGGATGTGGTGGAACAAGAGCATCCACTAAATCAGGCACAATTATTTGCCAGTCATGCTGAGTTTTACATGGTGCTAACACATGCTATTTCAGGTGAAGCTAACTATATTAAAGCCTGTAAAGACAATATTTTGGATGGATTAAGAGCATCAAGTTCTATTCCAGTGCTAACTCGACAAGCGGTCGAGATATTTGGCGAACCTTATTTCGATGGTGGTGTAGCTGATGCTTTGCCTGTGCATTGGGCCGCTCAACAAGATCGTGTTGCTAAGCTAATGGTAATACGTACTCGCCCTCAAAATTACTATAAAGCAGGTCGCAAAGGCGATCAGCTGTTGGCTAAATATTTTTCTAAGCAACGATATGGTTTTGCCCAAAGCTTATTGACACGAACCCAACGTTATAATGATGCGGTGCAATTTTTACATTCTGCATCACCACAGAAGTTTTTAGAAGTTTGCCCACCCGACTTGAAAAATATGGCGAGTCGATTATCTAAAGATAAAGCTAAAATCCGTTATAGCTATGATGTAGGACTAGAAACTGGGTACAAAGCGATTGAAGATTGGCATAAACTTTAATGATAATTCCGTTAATAAATCAGAACGCTTAAATCTAGACATTAACTGTTAAATAATGCAGCTTAATTCTATTGGATAAGTATCTTATGGTTGAGATATTTGCCGTTCAGTCATTAGCCCATGCTATATCTAACAGTGATATAGACTATACCACTGTTGGCACCTCTTGTTGTTTTAAGCCAATCGTTCTCAGTCTTCCTTGGTCATCAACTTCTTTAATAACCAACAACCATTCCTCATTAATCGCAACCGTATCGCCTGCTACGGGTGCCATCTTTAAGCTATCCTTAATGAATTCAGCAACCGTTTGTTCCCACATGTTTTTCGTGTTCAGGGTATCTTCTAGAGATTCGGATTTCATCCTATCGGTAAAGAATGGCACATCTTTAAGTTTGACACTCGGCGATAGCATCCAATCGCCATAAAAATCATCGATGGCTCTACGGTCTAACGTCGTGTCATTAAAAACATCCGCAATCTGACCGGCATAATCGCCACTCATGGCATACCAAACGCTGTCGCCAAATTTAAGCTTGGTGTCTTCATTAATCGCTAAAATTTGCTGACCACGCACCAAGGCAAAAACACGGATTTCCTCAGGGCTGATGCGCGTAGAGATGTCCCTTGGATGACGACCAATCGCAAAGGCGCCTGACTTTACTTCAAATTCATATAGCGTAATACTTGCTCTATCTGACACCCAAACCTCATGCTCTTCTTTTGGGTCTTTATTGTTAGGAATACGCACCTTAAACAGATTGGCCATAAAAGGAATGGTCGTCCCTTGTAATACTAATGATAAAACTACCACACCAAAAGCAATATCAAATAGCATAAAGGCATTATCTACCCCTGCAATCACTGGCAACATGGCAAGGGTAATGGGTACCGCACCGCGTAAGCCAACCCAAGAGATGAAACCGATCTCTTTGTTTTTAAACTTAAAAGGTAAAACACTGGTATAGACTGCAATAGGACGAGCCACTAAAATCATAAAGGCAGCAATGGCCACTGAATAAGGCCAAACTTCAAGAACGTTCGATGGTGTGACCAGTAGACCCAGCACCACGAACAAGACCGCTTGTGATAACCAAGCAAAGCTATCCATCACCCGCATGACATGCTCAGTTGAGCGTACCTTGTGGTTGCCAATCAGAATACCCGTGACAAAGACGGCTAAAAAGCCACTTCCGCCTAGTAAGTTGGTGGCAGCAAACACTGCTAAGCCAGCCGATAATATCAAGATGGCATACATGCCTTCTGCCAAGTGTATTTTGGGTAATAACCGAGAGAGGAAGTACCCGAAGAACAAGCCCATTCCTAGACCAAAGCTAAGCTGCTGTAATAGCAGCCCTAAAAAGCCTAGCGCTGTCTGCCCAGCGGGGTCGACATTTAAAGCAATTAATCCAGTTACTAACAGAATTGCTAAAGGGTCGTTGGCGCCCGACTCTAATTCAAGCGTGGCTTGGACACGATCATTTAATTTAACACCGCCATTACGCAGCAGTGAAAACACCGCTGCCGCATCAGTAGAACCAACGATTGCCGCTAGCAATAGCCCAAAGCGCCAATCGACATCAAGCAGCCACGTGACGAATACACCCAGTATCATTACGGTCGCAAGTACGCCCCAAGTAGCTAGCGTAATTGCTGGTTTTAGTCCAACTCGAAACGATTTAAAAGAAGTACGCAGTCCACCGTCTAGCAAAATACAAGCCAATGCCGCCTGCCCGACAAAATTGGCGATCGCATACTGAGAAAACTCAATACCCAAAATACCTTCTTCACCAGCGAGCATCCCAACCACTAAGAACAATAGCAAAAGAGGAACGCCCAAACGCGCTGATAAAGTGCTCGCCATAATACTGGCAAAAATTAACACTGCTCCTACGAGATACACGATATTTAAGGTATCCATCTTTTATTAAGCCCTATTTTATAAGTTATGATGAGTTGGGAGTTGGGAGTTGGGTTGTTGCGATAGCGGTAGTTTAGTTTTGCTGGGGACAGCGCATAGTGTTCTAATACCAAAGCTTATAATACTAAGCTGATTTAATTAGAACGGAAACATTATTTATCCCTTGCTTTCAAGCAGTTAGTTATGGTTTTAAAGCATTCCTTAAGAATAACATCTAGAATCAAATCTAGAGTACTTATTTTTGAGTAGATCTCTTAAAAAGGCCATTACGAATGAACTGTCCTGAGATGGTCGGAGACTTAACATTCTGAGTCAGGCAGCTAAGCCTGATAGATTTTTATTGAATAACCTGCCTATTCAAATGAGCCACCCCGATATTGATATTGAGCTATGCTGAAAAGACCGTAGAGATGAACTTGGTAGACTAAGCATCATAACAGGCGTTTATCATGCATAAAAAAATCAGGGCCTACAGAAACTACTTTAAAGTTCAAGCAGTTAAACAGATAGTAGACAATAATGGCAATATCTCAGCAGCTGCAAAGCCGCTTGGCAGAACACTCTCTTCATATAGTAAGCTCATCGTCACCTATCCAATCAGGTCCTATTTCAACCTTAATATCCCGTGCATTAATTGGTTCATGGCATTCTGAACATACCGTTACGGAATGCATTATTTGGCCGCACTTATTGTGTCTATGTAGCAGCGGCGCACCCCGTTCATCAGCCATGTGTTTGTCTCCCCAGCTAACCAGTGCCAAAACGATTGAATGCAAATCTAAACCACGCTCTGTCAATCGATATTCCTCACGCAGTGGTTGCTGTTGATAGGCTACTTTTTTTAGAACGTCATATTCAACGAGCTTACGAAGCCGGTCAGACAAGACATGACGTGTGATGCCTAAGCGTTGCTCAAATATATCAAAACGTCTAACGCCTAAAAAACAGTCACGTAAAATCATTAGCGTCCAACGATCACCAATGACTGCCAAAGTGCGAGCTACTGAGCAAGGCTGTTTATCAAGTTCATCCCAACGCATATGTTACCTCCTACATGTGTGAGTAATAGATTAGCTTGACAGTCTCTGAAAAGAAAGCTATATTTTTGTTAGTTCCAAAAAGGAACCTATAAGGAAATAGATATGTCTAGAGCACCCGTAGCGGTTGTAATTGGCGCAGGCGATGCCACCGGCAGCGCTGTTGCGAGACGTTTTGCAAGAGAAGGTTTTACTTTATGCATGACCAGAAGGAGTGTCGAAAAACTTAGCTCGTTAGTCAGTGCTATTGAAGCCGCTGGTGGAATAGCAAAGCCATTTGGTTGTGATGCGCGTGTAGAGCAAGAGATGGTTGAGCTTTTCGCCCATATTGAACAAGACATTGGACCGATTGAAGTTGTGGTATTTAATATTGGTGCGAACGTCCATTTTTCCATTGTAGACACCACAGAAAGAGTCTACCGAAAAGTATGGGAAATGGCAGCGCTATCTGGATTTCTCACAGGTAGAGAGGCGGCAAAAGCAATGCTTCCCCGTGGAAAGGGTACGATTATTTTCACTGGCGCTACGGCTTCTTTGCGAGGTAGTAAAGGCTTTTCTGCTTTTGCTGGTGCTAAATTTGCTTTACGTGCTTTGGCGCAAAGTATGGCTCGAGAGTTAGGGCCAAAAGGTATACATGTGGCGCACCCTATCATTGATGGTGCCATTGATACCGCCTTTATTCGCGACAATTTTCCTGAGTGCTATGCACTTAAAGACCAAGACGGCATTTTAAATCCTGAGCATATCGCTGAGCAGTATTGGCAATTGCATTGTCAACCGAGAGACAGCTGGACGCATGAGCTTGATCTACGCCCATGGTTAGAGACTTTTTAGAAACTTTTTAATATATTTTGTTAGGAGTACTTTGAGATGAGTAAAAAAGTAGAGTTTTTCTTTGATGTAGGCAGCCCAGCCAGTTATTTGGCATGGACACAATTAGAGAGTATTGCACAGCGCACCAACGCTAAAATCATTTGGCGGCCTATGCTGCTTGGTGCTGTCTTTCAAGCCACTGGTAATGCGTCACCAGCTGTGGTTCCTGCTAAAGGCGCTTATATGCTCAAAGACCTTAAGCGTTTTTCAAATATTTATGGGGTGCCGTTTAACTTCAATCCATTTTTCCCGTTGAATACGATGCATTTAATGAGAGGTGCGACCGCTTACTTGGAAGAACCTGAGTTCCAGACTTATTTAGCAGCCATTTTTAACGCTTTATGGTCTGAACAGCTAAACATGGAATCACCAGAAGTAGTGGCTGAGGTTTTGAGCAAAGCAGGCATTGACGTGACTGATTTTATGGCTCGTATTAGTGAGACTGAGGTCAAAGAGCGTTTGAAAGCAACTACTGAGGAAGCTGTAGCACGAGGTGTATTTGGTGCGCCTAGTTTCTTCGTGAAGGGTGAGATGTTTTTTGGTCAAGATCGCTTAAGTTTCGTTGAGATTGCTTTAAAAGAGTGGCCTTAATTAGCAGCGGTATAGTATGAGTTGAAAGCGTTTAGACTGAGCTTTTTTCTAATAATGACAGAGACCAATAAGAATATTAGTTATAATTGTAAATTGATTGAATAAACACTTTTGTGGTGTACTGTATGGGTTAATGAACTATGATTGTATATCGGTAAATATCTTCATCTGTTACTAATAAACGGGTCATATCATGAAAAAAGAAACGCTGACAGGTTTGTCTATTATTACATTTGCAGCACTTTATATTTGGATTCAAAGCGACAGTAACTCATTTTATGAAGAAAAAGACACTGAACTCGAACAAGCTCGCAAAACATCAAAGATTGCACTGCTAACGAAGTGCCAAGAAACGACAAAATCTATGCTTAAAAACCTTAAGTCTATGGAGATTAACCGCAAAAATACAGACTACAGACTATTAAATAACGGTAATTTCAAAGTTACAACGCATTACTACGCTAAAAATAGCGTGGATACTACTCCTCTGGTTGTGGTCGATTGCCTATTCGATAAAGATGGTAATTTACTAGAGACCATTCCAGATTCTGTGTAACTGTCATTTAGCTTATAGCAATACTTACACACTTTTCAGGAAAGTCTCATACGTGGCAATAAACTATCTTCTACACATTAAGAATAACGATTATTCTTGTTCATTTAACATTATTTTAAAGAGCGTAATAAGCCATGTTTGAATTCGATTTAAGCTTAAAACTAATGGTGTATCACCTTACTCAATTAGGCATTGCTTTTATACTTTCGCTGCCGATTGCGCTTAATCGTGAGATGAAAGATAAGGGTGCAGGACTCAGAACCTTTCCACTAGTGAGTATTGCATCCTGTGCTTTCATGCTAGTTGCTGTAGATATCTATCATGGCTCACAGCCTGAAGCGAGAATCATGTACGCGATTATTACGGGCATGGGCTTTATCGGTGGTGGTGCTATTTTTAAAGGAAATGATAGTGTAAAGGGGACGGCGACGGCTGCAAGTTTATGGAATACTGCTGCTATTGGCATCTCCGTTGCTTATGGTCGTTATGAGATAGCGATCATATTATCGGTTGTCAATTTCTTAATACTGCAATTCTCAGAGCCGTTCAAGGTAAAGGATAAGCTGGATTAGTTATTCTTCTTGGTTTCAATCGGTATATCTAAAAGAATATGTTCAGCAAAGTCTAAGGATGTGGTGAACCGCCCCGAGTTTATCAGAGGCCGATTTACTTGAGTCAGGTAGCAATGCCTGACAGGATCAAACTATAATAATACCGCTCTCAAACTCAAAAGGCGATACATAGCCCAATGCACTGTGTATACGCTTTTTATTGAACCGATCTACCCAATTCAATGTCGCAAGTTGTACATTCGCTAAACCTTGCCAATCTGCTTTTAAATATTCAATTACCTCTGTTTTGTATAACCTATTCCCTGTTTCAGCCAAAGCATTATCAAGGCCTGGTTATATATTTTTTCTTATGTTATCAAGCCAAGCTCGCATACTTGGTGTAAGCAAGCGATGACGACGCCAAGCCATGACAAGCTCCCATTTTAACTGAGGTTGGGTTAGTGGCAAGCAGACTAATCCTGTTAAATCCAACTTTTGAGTATAATATTGAGGCAAAAGAGTCACGCCCATATCCTGTTTTACCATGTCAAGAAGCAAGTGCCACTGATTGGTTTGGCAAATAATATTAGGTTCAAAACCTAGTGATTGACAGTTTTCTATAATCATTGGAGTAAATGATGAATTGGAGGTAAATAAAATTAGGGGTGCATTTGATAGTGACTTAAGTGTTACCTTGGTTTTTCGCTTACCCATACGGTTTTTATTTGCTACGACCACCACTGGATAGCAACATATCGACGAGTAGTCAAAATCATCGTCAATCGGCTTCATCAATGTTGCCACATCAAGTTGCCCCTCTAGAAGGGCCTGCTTAAGTGACTCAGCACCATCTTCGATAAGTGAGGTTTCTATACTAGGATGCATTTGGTAAAAGTTAAAAATAGCTTTGCTTAGTATTTCACTGCCTAACGGTGAAATCCCCAGACGCAACTTACCACCTATTAATTGCTGATAATCTACTACTGTTTGTTCAAGATTATCTGCCTTTTGTAAGATATCAACTGCTTGAATATAGAGGTATTCGCCAATTTCCGTTAAATTAACTAGCCGCTTTTTTCTATGAGTCAACGGCTTATCAAACAGAGCTACACCTAAATATTCTTCAAGATTACTAATGGATTTGGTAACGGTGGGTTGGGTTAAATTGAGTTGAATACTGGCTTGAAGAAACCCACCTGTTTTTACAACTGTCACAAAGCAGCGTAATTGTTTCAAAGTTATCATAAATAATAAACCACAGTTAGGAATGAGAACGAAATTTATTATAGAAATTAGGAATAAAAATAAAAATATAATTCATAATTTATGACTGTAGTGTTCTTATAATAAGTGGTCTCTAATTAACAAACAACAACTATTATGCGTAATCTTAATATTCGCTTACTCCTCTCTTTTGTAGCTGAAAACAAACTTACACTTCAACAGTTTTATCGCCAATCATGGCTTCATGTGCTTATGGAATGCGCTATTATCGCAGCTGTCTGGTATTGTGCTGCGATATTGGTTGAATTATTGCATTTACCCGTATCCTCAGGCGTATTAGGAGTGTTTTTAATGCTGGTATTATTAATGAGTGGTGCTATTAAGGTTAACTGGGTCAGACTAGGGGCAAAATTTGTTTTGGGTGAATTAGTATTAATGTTTATCCCACTTATGATGTCAATACTTCAATACAAGGCGCTATTTATCAGTAAGGGCTGGCAATTAATGCTGACGATTATCTTAAGTACCGCGATGGTGATGTTAAGCTCAGCATTAACTTTTATTATGGTGCACCGTTTGCAACGTAGATTGTATCGACATCAGATTCATAAAGCCCAATTAAACCTAAAAAATAATGATAATGCGTGAGGATTTACAATGAATGTCTGGTCAATCCTTTGTCTCATTTGGACATTAGCTGCTTATTATATGGCTAAAGTAATCTATGTGCGCTATCGAAAATCTTGGCTAAACCCAGCTATCACGGTTCCAGTAATAACGCTTTCATTAATGATTATCTTTAATATCTCTTATGATACTTATTGGAAGGATACAGCTTGGATTGTGCAGTTACTTGCCCCCGCAACGGTTGCGTTTGCTATACCTATTTATGAATATCGTCGTTTAATACGTCAACATGCTTTGGCTTTGACCGCTTCTATAACTGTTGGGATGGTGGTGGGAGTCTTAAGCATATACCTATTCACTGGTTTGTTCCATTTTGATAAGACCTTGACCTATAGTTTGATGGCCCGTTCAATATCGACACCATTTGCGTTAGACTTATCTGAAAAGATTCACGGATCTCCCTCTTTAGTTTCATTGTTTACTTTGATTACAGGGATGGTGGGAATGATTTTAGGGGATATGATCTTGACTTTTTTTCGTATTCGCTCCCATCTTGCAAATGGAATCGCATTTGGTAATGCATCACACGGTTTTGGTACAGCCCGGGCAAGTCAGCGCAATGAGGATGAGGGCGTTATAGCCAGTTTAACAATGATTTTAGCGGGATTGTTTATGGTATTCTTAGGCCCTTCATTAATACATGGCGTAATGTTATTCGGGCAAGTTTAAGCAAATATATATAGAGACCCTAATCCATATTAAGAATAGATATGATAACAGCCATTATCACTAACAGATAAACAATAAAAAAACGTATAAATTTCCGTTTTTATTCTAAAGTTAATTCGACTTTAACTAAATGTAATGAGCTTTATTCCTTTTAAATTTCAACCTATTAACTTATATTATTCGAATATCAGATAAAATGAATGACTATTTTTTGAGGATACGAGTGTTTATGAGTTATTGAATCGGGATTTTCTAAATCATCATCTTAAACCCCTTAACAAATCATTATTTTCCTTGTAACAACAAATAAGATAGAGGATTGACCCCTGCCGTCAAATCCGTACAGTTAAACTTGGGAGATTTTAATTACGCAGCTTGACGATAATAGTCAAACCACACCTGTCTTGGCGATCTATAGCCTAAACTCTTTTGAATCC
>NZ_JAFCUJ010000007.1:0-116432 GCF_049896465.1 Psychrobacter sp. DWR1-2-3 | reverse complement strand
TTGTGGCGACGGCATTTGATGCCGTGTTCTTCTTTAATGCTTCTGACCATATATAGGCTAATATCGTGCCCTTGCTCTATCAGCTTTGCGTGCAGTCGATCAGCACCATAACGTGCTTTCGTTTCACTATGTGCCGCTCTGACAAGTAGCTCAGATTGGTTACGGTGTATCTATCTGTTGCTCACTGATATCACGACTCAGCCAGTCATAGTAGCTAGAATGCTTAACCTTTAGTACACGACACATAGTAGTGATACTAAAGAAGAGATCGTTGTTTTTGATAAAGGCGTACTTCACTAACTGTGCTTGGCAAAGTACGCCGTCGCCTTTTTTAATATCTCTCGTTCCTCTTCGGCTACTTTAAGCTGTCGTTTGAGCTGCTTTATTTCCTGAAGAGCCGTCATAAGATCAGGATCATATTGTTCTGTACCGATAAGCTTGCCTTGATTGGCTTTATTATGCCAATTAGATAAGGTCTGCATGGCGATGCCAAGCTGCTTTGCGGTCGCTGAGATATTGCCATTATTGTCTGCTATCTTCTTGACGGCCTCGGCTTTAAATTCGTCACTGTAGCTTCTTACTTTCTTGGTCATGATAAACTCCGATTAATACGCTTAGTTTACCAAGTTTAGGTGTACGGTTTCTTCAGCATAGCTCAGATTTCTTTACTAGCATTGAGATTCTAACCATTTAGATAGTTTAATAATATCATCCTGATTATTCTTTAATTCCTTGCAAACGAAGTAAAACTTATCCCCTGTTAGTAATTCATGCATTGGGATTCTAACGAGTGTCTGCTTATAAGATTTATATAGCATCATATAGTTGTTAACGAGGGTAACTCCCAGATTATACCGTGCGGCTTCTATCGCTAGTAGTACATGACTAAAATGATTTATCTTTATATCCTTCGGTAACTCAAATCCGCCTGCCTTACACCACCGCAGCCAATCCTCCGCTGTATTCTCACTTATATCTGTATACCTCACGGATAATATTGGATGCCGCCATAATGTATCAGGAAGTGGTTTATCTCTTATTTTCTCCCAAAGCTTTTGACCACAAACAGGATATAAAGTTTCAGAAAATAAAAACTTACTGATGAAAGCGTGTGGAGGGGGATTGACGGTAATATAACAATCGGCCCTTTGCTCATTATGATCAGACGGATGATTAACCATATCTAAAGTGAGTTCTATTTCTGGATACTGTCTATAGAAGTCTTCTAATCGAGGGATCAACCAATTTACTGCGACTGAACTGTACAGAGCTAAGCGTATATGCCCAGGTTTTCCATGCTTAATAATCTGACTACTATCTGAAAGAAGACCCAAAGCGCCACTCACATCTGTGAAATAACGCTCACCAACCTCTGTTAACGAAAAGGTCCGGCCTTGCCTGTAAAACATTGCTTCCCCAAGATACTTCTCAAGGATGCGTATTTGGTGACTCACGGCACTTTGTGTCACATTGAGGCTTTCTGCTGCTTTTGAAAAGCTGTTAAGCCGTGCAACGGATTCGAAGCACTGTATTGCACGCAGCGGTGGTAAATCCATGATTACCTCAGCTAATACTAAATATGTTTTATATCATTATACATCATAGCGTTACTTGAATATACTGCCTGACAGATCGTTAAATCAGCATGAACCCGTTGGGGTTTTAACAGTTTCTGAATTTAGAGTAGGGCGGGGAGGATAAGAATGCCAAAGATGAGTGTTGCATTTGCCATGACGCTATTGGTACTAGGAAATATCATTGCGGTCTTCTCGGATGCCTTGATAAAGGACTTGCCCTCTGAGACGGCGGTGTATCAGTTTATCCTGTTTCGTCAATTAACAGCGGTTTTAATGCTGTTGCCCTTTTGTTTAATCTATAAAAAGAGCAAGTTATTCAGTAATCTGAAATGGCACTTTGTCCGTAGTCACGTTTGGTTGTTGGGTGTGATATTCATGGTACTGTCTCTTCAAGCATTGCCCCTCGCGACTGCGAATGCTATTTTTTATGCAGCCCCTTTGTTTATATTGCCGCTAGGTTTTTTATTTTATAAAGACAGATTAACCTTTCCAACTATAGCGGTATCTATGTTAGGTTTTGCTGGTATCCTCGTTATTGTACAACCAAAACAGATTAATTTAGGGGCGGTTTTTGCGCTTATAGTGGCGGTAACCATGGCGATAAACAATCTCTTAGTTCGTAAGCTTCCACAACATCATTCTGTCTATCAAACGCTACTTTTGACCAATTTATTAGGAATCCCATTCGCGCTTGGTTTGGCTATTTGGGAGGGACAGCCATTTGACTGGCGCTCATTGATTACGGCCGCCAGTTCAAATGTATTTATTTTGATTTATGCGGGTATATGCGTACAGGTGTACCGACACATTGAAGCATACAAAGTCTCTAGTGCGGAATACTCAGGTTTACTAGGGGCGGTGGTGGTTGGAATCATATGGTTTAATGAAGTGCCAAATATGACTTTGTTAGTAGGGTCGGCGCTGATTATCCTACCTTTGATATGGCTTGCTACTCTTGAATCTATGAGGTTTAGACAAAAGATTGGGTAGGATAATTGTATGTCTTAAAGCTAAAATCTTTCTTTAAAAATCCCTCAGACTGGTGTTTGAGCGTGAGTATTTTAATTGAATGGACTATGTTTATAGCTAGTGTTTGGGCTATTGATCAAAGGGCTTTTATCAGCGTTGCTAGGGAACGCAGTATTCAGCTTGTTAGGTAATCGTCCCATGCATAATGCATTGAATTAATGGCATTAAGATGCATGGTTTGGTTTCTGTATAGGCGTAAAACCGCCATTACCCATGGGCGTTCATGATTGTAATGGTTTAATAAAATACGATTGATAGTACGATTCTTTATGTGGCACCCTTTAAGTTTGAAAAGCGCTATTAGGATAATCTTAATCAGTCAGGCATTGCTGCCTGACTCAAGTAGATCTGTCTCCGATATAGTCGGGACGGTTCACTTTCGAAGTTGAGAGTGGGATACGTGGTATGCTTTTATATCAATTATGGCTATGTCTGGTGATAGCATGCTTTTTTAGCACATCACCATGATTTTTAGCTCGTTTAAATAAATGTCTATTCTCTACATTCGACGATAGTAACAGACTACTGACCCTTGATGAGAAAGTCGGCTAGGTCATGAGAATAATTAGACTCTAGGATTATATATGTCAGCAACCAAAGAAGAGATAACTGCCTTTCTGGCATTAGAGTTTCCTCAAACCAAATGCATAGTTGAAGCAGTAGACGATAACAGTTCCATCTTATCGCATGATATTGGTAGAGATGAGTTGCGTCCAGGTGGGACCGTCTCTGGTCCTGTATTGATGAGCATTGCTGATGTTGCACTCTATGTAGCGATACTTGGTAAAATTGGTATTGTATCCTTAACAGTAACGACGAGTCTAACCATCAATTTTTTGCGTAAACCATCAGCAGAAGCACGTATCATTGCTGAGTGCACCTTACTAAAAGTAGGACGTACGCTAATCGTAGGCGAATTTTCCTTATACTCAGAAGGATCTAGTGACTTGGTTGCACATGTCGTTGGCACATACTCCATACCTCCTAAGCACGATTAAATGATTTATAAATACACACTGTTCAACACTATTTACAGTGTCGATAAATTACAGTGTCGATAAAGGATTGTATGAGCTACTTTTGAAAGTCTTTGATGTCATCAAAGCTATTCATGCTACCAGCCATTTGCCCGGCCAGTTTTTTAATGTCAGATTGAGTAGTCATTGCTTATTCTCCTGTTAGTGTATTATAAGCAGTTACATTCCCTTTAGGAGAGGCTCAAAATAGCTAAATCAAGTTGTTTTAGGCGCAATTTCAACAGTATATTATTGATTCAATTTTCTATAATCATCACAGCCATCCTAATCTGCACTAACACATTTTTATAGTGGCCGCTCTAAACCAAAAGGCTCTAAGCGAGATGGTGATGTCGCTTAGAGCCTTTTAGAAATCATTAGACATGGGTGCTAACTTATTTATCAGTTCGACTTACTGTAATATTAATCATCATTATCAGCTGCTTCTACTTGGCTACGAATAATCTTACCAGTCATGCTATCGACAACCACTTTATGTACTTGAGTGCCTTTAATAACCTCAATCTTATAGGCAGGTTTGCCAAAATCCATATCAAACCCTGCTTCAATAACTTTTCCTTTCACACTCTGGTTAGCCTTTTTTATTGCTTGGTTGAGACTGGTTTCAGACTTTTTCATGGCGTTATATTCTGCCATATCTTTTTTATCAAGCTTCTCTCGCTTACTGCTTAAAACTTTACCGCTATTTGCATCAACCTTTACTTCATATTCGGTATTACTGGCGACAATATTAATATCATAATCACCACCTGCTGAATGGTCATGTTGCTCAAAGTCAGCACTAACAACATCGCCTTTAATGGTTTTTTGAGCAATAACAATGGCTTGCTCAAGACTGATTTTACTTTGTGCCGCTGCTACGGCTTCACTGACTTGGCTATTTGTGATGGCAGTTTGTCCTATAGCGATAGCAGCAGTGCTGACGCCAGCAATACTAAGTACCATAATGATAGATTTGCTTAGAGTTGATAAGTTTTTCATGATGTTATCCTTTGTCTTTGAGTGTTTTTTATGACAGATGGGTTGTGCCATCTACTGTATTTATAATTTCAGTATAGGGAAGAAAACATAGGTGAAGCGTAGCGCTGGTTGAGGGTTACAGTAGCTGTATTTTATTTAAAAAAATCATTAAAATTTGGAAGTCAAATAAATCGGTTTTGTATTAAATATTATTACTACTATGCTGATCAGACAGTCGACGTTTAATAAACCAAACAATAATAATGACTATGGCAAGCAATAAGAAAACTTTGGAGTAAGGCGCTAACATAGTCGTAATGACCTCATAATTTTTACCTAAGTAAAATCCTGCTAGGGCCAATATTGTCGTCCAAATGCTAGATCCCAAAGCTGTTAATACTAAAAAAGAGGCCATTGGCATCTTATTCATCCCCGCAGGGATGGAGATCAATGAACGAATACCAGGTACCATGCGGCCAAAAAAGACCACTTTCTTACCATGTTTATCGAACCACGCATTGGACGACGAAACATCCTCAGACTTAATAAATACGTATTTTCCGTACCTTTCAGTAAATACCATTAAGCGTTCTTTATTGAACAAAGTTCCCAGATAATAAAGAGGTAATGCACCAAGGACGCTACCAAACGTACCGGCTACTATGATTAATAGTATATTTAAATCACCTCTAGCGGCCGAAAAACCTGCTGCTGGCATAATAAGCTCAGATGGTATAGGCGGAAAAACATTTTCAGCAAACATAGCGAATAAAATGCCGACATAGCCAAACTTTGCCATGATAGCCAGCACCCACTCACTCATTTGATGCATTAATTTACCTTATCTTGTTGATGACTGATTTCTTATTATAGTGGAATAAAGCGGATTCAAATTAAAGGTAATTTGTAACAATAGTTACTAATAATTATTTAGCGGTGTTCTAAAAAGTATACTGACATCAGACACAGTCATAATTGACATAATAGAATACCAAACCAAATACTTTAAAGTGATTATCGAGAAAAATAGCATGCCCTAATCTAATCAGATCACAGAACCTAAACTATTACCTATTCTACCTTTGCTAGTGCAAACCTAATTAAAAAAGACTGTTACGCAAATTCATCACGATATGAATTGAGTTTTTAATAGGAAAGGACTGTAATAGCCTTGATTGTTCTAATGTTGATATGGAGGGCGTTGTGACTAATAGCTGTGCAAAGTTGTTGGCAGATAAGCAATTAACCATAGTTTTTATTGAAAGTGCGACCGCGGGCTATCTAGCGCATCGCTTTTCTATGAGTCCTTATTCAGGCGATATATTAATGGGCGGCTTGGTATGTTACGACGTTGCGATAAAAAAGAACGTGTTAAATATATCAAGCCAATTAATTGCTGAGTGTACGCCTGAGTCACTAGAGGTAACAAAAGAACTGGTTAATAAGTCTAAGACAATGTTTGATGCCGACTTGCATGTCGCTTGTACAGGTTTATTAAAGCCTGGAGGCTCTGAAACGGAGGAGAAGCCTGTCGGAACGTTTTTTTATTGCATTGGTTATAAAGATGAACTTTATGATTTTCGCAGCATCTGTCAAGGCGCGCCTGAGCAAAAGCTAAGCAGCATCAATAGTCTTATTTGTAAGAGCATTATTGAGGTGGTAAACCGCCATACTGACTAATTTACAATCTTATTATTTAAAGCTTTAGCCCATCCTCTTGAAAGATGGCAGCGATTGCATTCTTCATTTGGCGCTGAAATACATTCGACATAACCGCAATGCACACAAGCATAGAGCTGACCATCCTTTATGGCTTTCGTAGCCTGAAACTCTTTAGGAAAAATGGGTAGTCCATACTGTGTGTCCTCGTGTGGAAATAACAATACACTAAACTCACCATCTGTTTCGAGCAATCCTACTTCCACTTGTCCTAAGTGACGCACGCCTTGTTGGCGCATCTCGCTAAAGAACTCATCGTGCGACATTTTACCTTTCTTGACATCTTCCATTATCAACATGCCATTTTCTACGATATAAGTAGGTTTGCCTTCTAATAACAGCTCAAAAAGCTTATGTTTTGTGCTGAACCACGTAAAAAGTCTATAGAGAAAAAGGACAAGGCTCATGATGAGCACCGCTTGGATAAGTGGCAGATCCTCTGTAAACATTGGATCACCAGCGATAGAGCCAAGTGCCAAAATTATAGTTAATTCGAAAATTGAAAGTTGGCGGATGCCGCGCTTACCTGTACTTCGTAATAACAAAATGATCAAGCAAAACATAATGGTGGTACGTATGACTATTTCTGCCGCAAAAGCCCATGTAGTGTCATAAATAAAAATACTTATCCAATCCATTTTGTTTTTCCTTGGTATGCACCGTATAGCTAAATTTATAGTGCCATGTGGAGAATTGGAAATGGCTTTCCCATATCTCCTAATGGCGATTGTACTATGACTTTAAATCCTAGGTATTTATAAGAACCATATGTTCTTTAAAAAAATATATGGCACACAAGCTAACAAACTCTTACCTTTCACCACGTGAAAACATTAAATTTGTCTGTTAGGTTTAACTTGTTAGTTGAGCGTTATTTTGGTTTTGGTTTCATAAAAGAATGACAGCAATAAATAATAAAAAGAGTAAATGGTCTGCGTTAGTACTTAAATTGGCTCAGCTCAATGACTGTATGATGGTTTCCTAGAGTTTTTTTAAATATTTCGATCTTAATTATAATAAGGATATTAAAATGAAAACATCCGTACCTACTAAGTCGCTTCAAAATAAATTATGGATAATGTTTTTAGTGAGTTTCTTTGGTCTCAGCGCTTGCAGCAGTGAAACAGAAGAGCCAGCTCCTAATACAGAATCTAGCGAAATGACACCTGTGCAAACAGCGACCGAGGCTGAAGATCAAATTCCAGCTTCCACAGAGGATGTAGAAGGTGCGGGAGGTACAGCGTACTATTCTAGTAATGGCAGTGTAGAAAATGATCAAAAGGCTGATGATACGGTTACTGTCAATGAAAATAACTCGAACTTAGATCAAACACCAGCAGATGGAGTGCAGTAAGTATCAGAAAGCGCGCAATCCATTAAAGATTAAAGGGTTTCTGTAAGGTTATGATCAGCTCGAATCGCTCTGACTATATCGATGGTTGATTTACTTAAGTCAGACAGCTATGCCTAATAGACTTAGTAACTTAAACAGAAGTTCTATCCAGAGTTTTAACTATAGCCAGTTCAAAATAAAAGCGAGACATTATAGCTGTGTGCGACTGGTATAAATTTTCCTTGCTTGCTGTTATCACAGAGGCTACGAAAAATTCATCCCAGTAGCACTGTATCGATTTTAAAGTAATTCTACTATAGAAAGTAATTACTCAGGGTCCAGAATACTCTCGGAAAAGGTTCAATAATGATATCTTTAATATCAGAAAATCAGCCATTGTTCGCCTTAGGTTTTCTGATTTTTCTGGTTATCTCTGTTCTATTGGTTTTTCAGTACGTGGTTATTCGTTATGGTCGGCATCTTTTTACTCAAGCAATCCGCTGTTGGGTGAGGACAAAACGGAGTCTTGCAAAGAACAAACGTATCATTCTATTCAGAGGTAAGTATCCCAAGCTGGATGTGATAATATCTCGGCGGTTTGATTTACGGGGTTTTTATGGGCTGTCACTGACATTTCTATGGGTAGTGATAGGTTGCATGCTGGTGTTATTCATTGCATCGGCTGAAGCTGTGGCTACGTTGAATTCTATTGTTTCCATCGATTATTTTATATCGGCACAGATGAGCTTACTACGTGATTCCGACGTTGTGGGTTTTTTCGTCCTGATAACCAGCTTTGCGTCTACGCCTATTGCCGTTTTGGTGGTTTTGTTTGTTGCTGTGAATTGCTGGGTAAAGCAGCAACGCTATATAATAGCAGGGTTATTGATTGCTACTTTAGGCAGCACTGCATTTACTTCTTTGTTGAAATATTTATTTCAGCGTGAAAGACCTGCTAATAGCTTATTAGTTGTGCAAACTTATTCGTTTCCAAGTGGTCATGCGACGACCGCTATGGCGTTATATGGGTTTATCGCTTACCTACTGATTCGATTCCACCAAGATTTTGCTCAAAAAATTCGTATATTTACAATAGCGATTCTTTTTATCCTCTTGATCGGTTTGAGTAGAGTCATATTGAACCAGCATTATTTAAGCGATGTACTGGGCGGTTATTTAGTAGGTGCATTTTGGTTGACACTTGGCATCATTATTACAGAGTGGCTAAGCGTAGAAAGTAAAATTATATGGAAAGTCGAGTGGTCAACTTCTCATGCATACATGATCTGGCTGAGCGGGATAGGCGTATTTATTAGCACGTTGATTTACGCAAAAATCTATCAATTTCCCATGTTATCCTAAGCATCGTAGTAAGCCACGATGAATTATCAATAACACACAGCCAAAGGATCAAGTCCTAATTAGATTGACTAAAAAAGCCCGTGACCATAGCCACGGGCTTGTTGCGTTTTAAGGGTATAACTATTAAAGACACTATAATCAATAGTTATTTTGGTTACGCCAGTTGTCTACATCACGTTCAGCATCTTCTTTTGATTGACCATAACGCTCTTGGACACGACCGACTAATTTATCGCGGTCACCTTCGATATGGGTGAGATCGTCATCTGTTAAATCTGCCCATTTTTGTTTTACTGAACCTTTGAGCTGGTTCCATTCGCCTTTTAGTGTCTGGTTATTCATATCATTATCCATTTTTTGATTGTTTTTGTA
The DNA here is from genome assembly GCF_049896465.1 of Psychrobacter sp. DWR1-2-3. Classification (NCBI taxonomy): domain Bacteria; kingdom Pseudomonadati; phylum Pseudomonadota; class Gammaproteobacteria; order Moraxellales; family Moraxellaceae; genus Psychrobacter; species Psychrobacter sp. DWR1-2-3. The sequence continues at coordinate 107,043 of NZ_JAFCUJ010000007.1, read as the reverse complement.
CTGTTCATCCATACTTTTTTCGTTCACATTTTGATTGTCCATTGTGGTTTTCCTTTTCCATTTATGAGTCATTGTCTTTATACCAATACCAAGTACATTCATCTTTTATTTTTTTTAAAGAGGTGATTCATCACAGTGATCGAGGAGTTCAGTGCTTATCCATCTGCTACACCAATAAAATTGCCGAATCGAACGTTATTGCGTCTGTGGGCACCAATGGTGATTCATGCAACAATGCATTGGCTAAGACGGTTAATGGGATTTATAAATCTGAGGTGTTTCATTATTTAAAGCAAAGTTGGGACGGTGTAAATGATGTTGAACTGGCAACCTTTGAATGGGTAGATTGGTTCAATAAAACCCGTTTGCATAGTACGATTGGTTATGTGTGACCCTTTGAGTTTGAAAAGGGGTATTGTAATAATCTTAATCTGTTAGGTGAAGCTGCCTAGCTCAAGTAAATCAACCTTCGATAAAGTCGGGGCGGTTCAGTTTAGTCGTTTCTGAAGGTTGGTCTTGGTATCTTGCAAAGCGCTAAGGATAGCTAAATGTAGCTAGGTTAAGATATCTAAAGTGTTTCAAAAATAGCCTAGTAGCTGTTTGAGTCTATCGTTTTGCCACCTATCTGCCTGCCTATAAATGAGTATGCGCTAGCTGTAGTCATCCCGTTGGATTGCATATGATCTAGCTGATCGTAGATTGCGTCAGTTTGCAACCAAATACCATTAACCTCATAGTTGCTTAGCTCTTTGAGCTGGGCTGCTACAAACGATAAAATCATATCGTCGTAGTAACTCCATGAAAAAGACTTTTCTGTTTGGCGCTGATAGCAAACATCATCCCATGAGTTTTTGAGATAGCCCATATTTAATGCAGTATCAAAGTTTTGCATCCATCTGATAGTCTGTCTAGTGATCTTATCTGACAAGATTCTAGATAGCGCTGCAGAAATATTCAACGCTATTTCTTTTCTTAAATCCATAGCTATAGTCTGTATCTAACCTTTATATATGTCTAATTAAAGCTACATTGCATATAGCATGCTACTAAATTACTGGATCAAAAAGGAGGCAAAAAAACAAGCCGCACCACGCGCCTTGTTTTCTATCCTTGATCAGTGAATCCGCGCAGCCATCTTACTTTCAATCCAATCAGCCACTTCGCTTTCTACCCATGCTACACGTCCCTTTGATAGCTTTACTTGAACAGAGAATGTTGGGTCGTAACGATCAGATTTTTTATTGACCATCTCATAAATCGTATTACTGCTAAGCGCTGTATAATGCATTACCTGCTTGAGCGGTATCAGGCGAGGTATCTGTAAAGTGCTGGCTGTTGATACGTTTTGTTGTGTGTTCGCATTTAATAATTGCATGATTATCTCCTTTGTAAATTAATGAGAATCTTTCTTCTCATACAGTTACGGAGTCCCATATTTTTTTACGGTATCTCATGTAGTCCAGTGACTGGCCTTGTATGAAACAATAAAAGAAGGAGCTGAATGATCAGCTCCTTCTTATATCGCATCTCTAGCCCGATGGTTTTAGCTCACTGCTGTCACGCTTTTTCGTAAGCCTTGCTCAATGCTGCTCACGTTCTGAGTGGCTAACCCATTCTGATAATTCCCTTGCTGGTCACTGTATTTATCAGGACGTGAAGGCATGCATTTTTCACTGGGTTTGAGCTTGCGAATCTTACTATCGCTTAACATGTTGGTCTATTCCCTGTGGCTACAAGCTATATAAATCAAGCGATACAACAAAAACGTTGGTCTAAAGCTGAATCATAAAGCTTTTAAATGTTGGTCTTTTTGAGGTCTAATTGAATCATAGACCAACGAATAGAATAGACCACACAAGCTATGGGATATGTGAGTTATGTTCGGATAGATTGGGAAAACAGTAGGCATAAAAAAAACGCTAGAAGCGTTATTTATAAAGGGCTCAACTGGTATATGGGTAGAATTGGGGAGAGGTGGGGAAACTGGTTTTTAATAAGATTGGCGGTGAAGGAGGGATTCGAACCCTCGATACGCTATGAACGTATACACACTTTCCAGGCGTGCGGTTTCAGCCACTCACCCACTTCACCGTTTTTTGCAAGACCAAGATTTTTGGCTGCCTCAGTATAGCGGATAGCATTTAAAATGTCACCACTTACGCCGCATCTTTCTTTATTGGTAACTGCCTGCTAGGATAGCGCATACGTAATGGCAGGCATAGATGGTTGAAAGTGGCATGATAAGTTTTTTTAAAGATAAAGCACGGGTTAAAAGTAACCTCATAATGGTAGTATTCACTATCTTAATAGGGATATCGTCTGCACAAGCGGATGACCTCAGCCAGTGTAGCCAGTCTTTTTATGGCGGAGTCTATCCTGAATTTACCAATCCTAAGCTCAGTGATAACACCCAAGCGCTATGTATGGACGGTTTTGCCGTTATGTACTCGGGTGTATCACGAACCCCGCTGTGGTCAGCAGAATATCTCGACCGCAAGCGCTTGCAGCAAGCCAAAGAGATTGATCGTGAAGACAGTTTTCATGAAGAAAGCCGCCTGCCAAAATCCATGCGCGCCAAACTGTCTGATTATTCAGGCTCCGGTTATGATCGCGGGCATTTAGCGCCCAATGGCAATATGGCCAATCGCAGCCAGCAGTATGATAGTTTTAGCCTTGCTAACATCGCGCCGCAATCACCGCGTAATAATCGCTATATTTGGCGTAATATTGAGTCTGCCACGCGCTATCTAACCCAGCAGTACGGTGAGGTTTACACCATTACAGGGGTGGCCTTTACCAGTAAAAAAACCAAACAACTGGCGGATCGTGTACTGGTACCCAGTCATTTCTTTAAAGCGGTTTACATACCTGCAAGCAACCAAGCAGGCGTCTATTATGCGCCCAATGATGAATCAGAGCGTATAGAAGTGATTAGTCTCGATGAATTAACCGCCAAGATTGGCATCGATGTGTTACCGGTATTGGATGCCCAAATCAAAGCGCAAGCGTTTGATTTGCCATTAAAGGCAGGTGATAGCTCAGATTTGCCCGAAACTCCTCAAGAAGAACCGGTTTGGATGCTATTTGTTCTAGCAATCATTGACTGGCTCATGGCACAATTACAGGCATAAGTGGTTTAAATGTAACTAAATCCCCACAGCATTGAAAGATTGGGTAATGCGCTGTTAAGGTAAAGGAGGACGAGATGATTGATCCATTTGCAAATAATCACCAGAGTATGCAGATTGGTGATTTGGTTATTGAAAATCAAGAAGATAAAATCATTATTTATGGCGACATTAATCTGGTCTTTAACGAGGCGGGATATGAGCAAGCACAGCAGCTACACGAGCTCACTAGTAAAATTATGCTGGCATTTGAAAACCGCAGTCAATATAGTAATTACGATGATAAGTCAAAAGAAAAAGATGACCAAGCGGATAAAATTATAGACAATCCGTTCCTGTAACTGTTTGATATGCTTTTGATTTTATAGTAATAATAAACTATAAAAAAATTACTAGGCAAAATCTAAAAATTGCTTATAATGGGTCAAGACATCGCTTATGTCGATTAAACCTTTTTTGCAAAGCTAAGCATTAATAAGATATTAATATCGGCTTTTAACTGAAACTTAGGATAGAGCTGCAAGCTTGCAATAAAAGATTGTTGATAAAAGGATAAGCGTGGGACATCAGAAACACAACGTTTCTAGTAATCATTGAATGAAGGGAGTCAATTTATGAAATTATTCGCAAAAACCACTTTAGCAGTTGCTGGTATCAGTTTAGCAAGCATGGCATTCGCCGCTGACCCATTACACAACACTACTTGGCAGACTTTTGATGAAGGCCAGCCAAAAGGCGTGGTTAAAATCACTGAGTCTAACGGCGTCCTAACGGGTAAGCTTATCAGCACGACTTCAGAAAAAGGTAAAAAGCATGTTGGCATGACGATTATCTCTGGTCTGAAAGCTGACGGTGGTGGTAAATACAGTGGCGGTACGATTACTGACCCTGAAAAAAATAAAGACTATCGCATGACTGCTAATCTAAGTGGCAGCACTTTAAAACTAAAAGGTTATATCGGTCCATTTTCACGTAGCCAAACGTGGAAAAAGAAATAAACTGCTATGATTCTGCCTTATGAAGTTTGGTTGTTAATTTAAACTAGACTTGATAGAAAGATAAAGTGTTAAAATTTTAAAGCATAAAGAATCCCGCATGACCGAAAGGTTATGCGGGATTTTTAATGATGGCGCTTTTATCAATGATGTTTTTTTTAATGTGAAATTTATTAATACCGATTGTATCAATGCCAATTTTATTAATGATGGTCTTACTGTGGATAAAATAGTCCTCAATAAAACCATCGTAGATAGTAGGCTTACCTTATAAACTCTGGATAGGCTTCCATACCACATTCAGCAATGTCTGCTCCCTGATATTCTTCTTCTTCAGAGATACGCAGACCTATGACAAATTTAATGATGCTCCAGACCATCAGACTACTCATAAACACCCAAGTAAAGATGGTCGCAGCACCAGCAATTTGACCGAGCAAAGTGGCGGCTGGATTGGTCAGAGGGACAATTAATAGACCGAATAAGCCTGCCACGCCATGCACCGAGATAGCGCCAACTGGATCATCAATTTTTATTTTATCTAATATTAAGATGGATAGTACAACGATGACGCCTGCCACCATTCCAAATAGCGTGGCCTGAAGCGCCGACGGGGTAGAGGGTTCGGCAGTGATAGCGACAAGACCTGCCAATGCACCATTTAAGAGCATGGTCAAATCTGCCTTACCAAAGATGATGCGCGCGATGATAAGGGCGCCGATGGCACCACCGGCAGCGGCGGCATTGGTATTTAAAAATACTACCGCAACCGCATTGGCGCTGGCAATATCGCCAAGCTTGAGCACTGAGCCGCCGTTAAAACCAAACCAGCCCATCCATAAAATAAGGGTGCCAAGTGCGGCTAAGGGTAAGTTGGCACCAGGGATAGCACGTATCTCACCATTGGGACCGTATTTACCTCTACGCGCTCCTAACAGCAAGACCCCTGATAGCGCGGCAGCGGCTCCTGCCATATGGACGATACCTGAGCCCGCAAAATCAGAAAATCCCAAATCGCCAAGGCTAAATAGGCCAAACACGGCTTTACCGCCCCACGTCCAGCTACCTTCTAATGGATAAATAACTCCGGTCATAACAACGGCAAACAGCAAAAAAGACCATAACTTCATGCGTTCAGCTACAGCACCTGAAACGATTGACATACAGGTGGCGACAAAAACCACTTGGAAGAAGAAATCAGAGGCGGCCGAATATACCGCATCACCAGCAAAGCCATTTTCAGCTGAGGTCGCTAATGCATCTGCTACTAAAGTTTCAGTGCCTGCAATACCGCTCAAAAATAGATTGCCATCATACATAATGGCATAACCGCATATCATATACATGGTACAGGCGGTGGCAAAGAGGGCGATATTTTTGGTGAGGATTTCGACGGTGTTTTTTGAGCGTATCAATCCTGCTTCTAACATGGTGAAGCCAGCGGCCATCCACATGACCAGCGCCCCACACATTAAGAAGTAAAACGTATCTAGCGCGTACTGGAGCTCAAAGATTTGGTTTTGCATGTTAATTCCCCCTTGAATATATGCAATATAGCTATCGAGATGACCTATAAATTAGTGTTTATAGGTGGTCTGGCGCTTAATGATTAAATAGCGTCAGGACCTGTTTCACCCGTACGAATACGAATGACTTGCTCAAGATTGGTCACGAATATCTTGCCGTCACCGATTTTGCCAGTACTGGCGATACGCGTAATGGCTTCGATAGCAGGTTCGACCATCTCATCCATCACCGCCACTTCGATTTTTACTTTAGGTAAAAAGTCCACCACGTACTCGGCGCCGCGATAGAGCTCGGTATGACCTTTTTGACGACCGAAACCTTTAACCTCGGTGACGGTGACGCCTTTCACACCGATGTCAGAAAGCGCTTCACGCACATCATCGAGCTTAAACGGTTTTAAGATCGCAGTGATTAGCTTCATAAAAAAATCCTTATATGGGTGATGTCGCAGGTTAATAGAGGCAGTTTGCTGCCGCATATTATTGTCATGCTTATGGTTAGCGCTTCAAGAACTGTGCCAAACCTACTCAAGGGGGTAGGTAGGTTTGCGCACATAGGCTTAAAAACACTCATCAGTATGACAAAAAATAGCGCTTATACCATAACAATAAATAGCACAGTTATTGGTATAAGTTAGGGAAATCAACCTTTAACGTTGCATGAACGAAAACTTTATTATAACCAACTTTTTAAGCACTTGGGGAGGCTATCACTTTATTTCATGTGATGATTTGATAAAAGGTGAGGGCAAAGAAACGAGGAGGCGTAACAGGAAGAGGTTACAGAGGCTTAAGCTAAATACGATAGTAAAGCGCGATGAATCACGCTTAATATTCAGCCTCTGTATTCAAATAAACGAGCGGCCTTAGGCCTTGGGGAAGAGTAAATACGGGGTCTTGGTGCTGCCAAGCAGTTTTTTGGTCTCGCTACCTTTTAGCAATTCAAGCAAACGTGGTTGCCCAAAAGCCCCGGTCATCAGCAGACCAATATCATTTTTACTTTGATAATAGTTTAAGGCAGCAGTCACATCGCGGCAGTCAAGCAAGGCCTTTTTGCATTTGATGCCCGCTTGTTTGAGGCGCGCATACGCTTCCCGCAGTGCATCGCAGTTTTCTGAGTTTTCTTTGGCAACCATGACGATATGCACGGTCAATGCCCGAACAAGAGCCGTTTTACAAAGCCAATTGAGCAATTTATGCGAAGTAGGGCTATTGTCAAAAGCAAATAATGCCGTGGTTGGGGGCAAAAATGGTGCATGAGTCACCAAAATAGGGCAGTGGCTCAAGCGGATAAGCTGGCTTAAGGTTGATTTGCTGGTGACATGATGACCGATGACGATTAATTGTGCCTTGTCATCGACGTAATCAATGCTATCACTCAAGTTTTCATGCCGATGTAACGTATAGGTTTTAAACTTATGAGGTTGCTGCTCGCAGTAAGTGGTCGCTTGGTGTAGCAGCAGCTTACCTTGGGCTTTTAGCTCACTATTACTAAAATGTTCTTTTGCCGTAAATTGATCGAGCAAGACATTTTCATCATCGATATTTAGGCAGCCTGAATAATCAACAGCGGCTTTTTGTTGTAAACTTGGTACGGAATGGAGCAGGCCAATGGGCGCTTGCAGACGAATAGACGCCCACATACTGGCATCCAATACGGCTTGCACATGATCGGGACAATCCAAGCAAGCAATCACGCTATCTGGCTTCAAATTACTCATAAAGGCACCACATATCTCAATAATGAAAACACAGGCCCGTTGGTTAAAGTCATCCTTTAACCAACGAGCCTGATTTTATATACCAATATAATTGCTGATGAATAAACCAAATGTCTATCTCAGCTTGATAACACCCATGCAGTTTTGCTTAATCCAAGAGCCCAATATCTCGGCGATCATGAATCGAAAAACGATCGATAAGGGTGCGGCTGGCGCTATTGAGTCCAACCACTTTGACATCAATGCCTTCGCGTTGCAAGCGCATGACCAGCTTGTCCAAAGTATCAACGGCACTGACATCCCAAAAGTGAGCTTGGCTGACGTCAATATGTACGCTGTCCAAGGCTTCTTTAGTATCAAAACTCTGCAAAAACTGCGTCGTTGAAGCAAAGAAAACCTGCCCTTGCACGTAGTAATAGCGGGTATTGCTGCTGTCGTCATATTCACTAAAGATGGTCAGGAATTGCCCAATTTTATTGGCAAATGCTAAGGCAGATAACAGCACCCCGACGCCGACACCATACGCTAGATTATGAGTAAAGACAGTGGTCAAAACCGTCGCTAGCATAACGATATTAAAGGACATCGGATGGGTTTTAAATTCACGGATAGACTGCCAGTTAAAGGTGCCGATAGAGACCATAATCATCACCGCTACCAGTGCGGCCATCGGTATCAGGCTGACCCAGTCACTTAAGAATACCACCATGATAAGCAGTACCACGCCAGCGATGAGCGTTGATAAACGCGTACGACCGCCAGATTTGACGTTAATCATCGACTGTCCAATCATCGCGCAACCTGCCATACCACCAAAGAATCCCGACACTACGTTGGCGATACCTTGACCGCGGCATTCTTTGTTTTTATCACTTGGCGTGTCAGTTAATTCATCGACAATGGTTGCGGTCATCATAGATTCTAATAAACCTACAACGGCAAGCGCGATAGAATAAGGTGCGATAATCAATAAGGTATTCAAATTGAGCGGAATATCAGGCAATAAAAACACCGGTAAAGAATCTGGCAAATCGCCCATGCTACCGACGTTACGGATATCAAGATTCATATACATGGCGACCGCGGTCAGGCCAACGATACAAATCAGCGGCGATGGAATCACGCGTCCGATTTTAGGAATCAGCGGAAACAAGTAGATAATGGCCAAACCGGCTGCGGTCATGATATAAACCGTCATGCCGACGCGCTCAGTCATCGGGTTCAGCTCGGGTAACTGAGCAGCAAAGATCAAAATCGCCAGCGCATTGACAAAACCAATGACCACCGAGCGCGATACAAAGCGCATTAAGTTACCAAGCTTAAAGATACCCATGATTATCTGGATAACGCCGCAAAATAAGGTTGCCGCTAGCAAATACTGCAAGCCGTGCTCGGCAACTAAATCAACCATGACTAGCGCCATGGCACCGGTCGCCGCTGAAATCATACCGGGACGACCACCGACGAAACTGATCACCACGGCGATACAAAACGACGCATACAGACCGACTTTTGGGTCGACACCGGCGATAATAGAAAAGGCAATCGCTTCTGGAATCAAGGCCAGTGCGACGACCAAACCTGATAACGTATCACCGCGAATATTGGAAAACCACTCTTCACGTAAACTGCCAAGAAAAGATGTCATAAGTAAACTGCATAGGGTTAGAGGCAAAAAAAGCAATCGTTCATCATTGAGCGTTAAAGCTTAGCGATAAAAGGATTGCATCGTGATTAACTATGTCGAGATGATATCGACCATAATTACGTTATAAAAATCAGTCATCGTGATAGATGCTGATAATCGTTCTTTAAACAGGTACTCATGCAGCCATATGGCTGTGGCACTATTATTTGTTTGAGTAATTGCATGCTTGAGTAATTACCTGCTTGAGTATTAGCTAACTACTTAGCTATCGACATTTATAACGGTATCGCAAATGCCATCACCCATAATTAATATGATGACAGTCTTTAAAATGATGAATAAGTGTCCGCGATGGTCTGTTGCGGTAGAAGAAGATAAATAATCTGTCAGACGAAAATGCCACAATATAGGGCAGTGCTTGCCTGTCATACCATTATCACCATATGAATCGTTGCTGAAGAGATGTGACAATAGCGCGATACGTGTGACAACATGCTAAACTAAAATGCTAGATTGCATACTTGGTCAAAATAGCTATTTAACCTAGCGCTTCCTATTAGGGCAGCTATTATAGCATTAGCGACTCAATATAAAAACAGGCGCATAATAACACAAAGTCTCAAAAAACCAGTACCGAAATCCGAGTGATACCTTTATGATGCTGTTCATCTAAAGCGCCTTACGCAGGCTATATATAGCGCGTATTTATAGAGCTAAGCTTATAGGCAGTTTGTTTATAGAATCTACTTATAAAAGCTGTTTATAAAGCTGCTTATGAAACTCGTATGCTTGACACAATTTTGTTCGTCCAATAGATAGAAGGAATAGATATGACCGCCAGCACCGCAAAAGAAGCCTTACTTCATAAAGGCAGTGGTTTACAAGTCGTGGTCGGTTTGGGGCAGTCGGGACTGTCGGTGGCGCATTATTTGACCGCGCAAGGCTACCAAGTCGCTGTGACTGATAATCAAGTGAGCCCCACTTTAGCAGACCAATTACCTACTGCGGTCGAGATTCGCCAATTCGGAGCGATAGATGCAGAGTTATTGCAACAAGCGGCTCGAATTATCATCAGCCCTGGCATCTCATTAAAAACAGCAGCAGTTGCCGCGGCGAAAGAGGCAAATATTCCGGTCGTCAGCGACATTCAATTATTTTGTGAAGCGTGCCGCGTACCGATTATTGCCATTACTGGCTCTAACGCTAAAAGTACCGTAACGACATTGGTTGGACAAATGGCGGCGGATGCAGGGGTGAATGTTGGCGTGGGCGGCAATATTGGCGTGCCAGCGCTGACTTTGCTGTCTAATAGCGAGATGGAGTTGGCAGTTCTTGAGCTATCAAGTTTCCAATTAGAGACCGTGACCAATTTAGGCGCGCAAGTGGCAACGGTACTGAATATGTCGCCTGACCACTTAGACCGTCATGGCGATATGCTCGGTTATCATCAAGCCAAACATCGTATCTTTCAAGGTGCCAAGTCAGTGGTTATCAATCGCGAAGATGCCTTGACGCGTCCACTGGTGGCGGATAATTTGCCACGTTTGAGCACGGGCATTCACGCCCCTGATAAAGGTCAGTATGGGCTGATTACCGACTCAGAAGGGCAGACGTATCTAGCCCGCGGGACAGAGCGTTTGCTCTCGGCGGATAAACTGCGTATTAAAGGCCGTCATAATTTGCTTAATGCCCAAGCAGCTTTGGCATTGGGCGAGCTTGCAGGTTTACCACTTGATAGTATGCTTAACACCTTGCAGGCATTTACAGGGCTTGAGCATCGCTGTGAATATGTCGCTACAGTCGATGGGATTGATTATTTTAATGATTCTAAAGGCACCAATATTGGTTCAACCATGGCAGCTGTCGAGGGCTTAGGAGCGGTATACGCACCTAAAGACGGTAAGCTATTATTAATCTTAGGTGGTCAAGGCAAAGGGCAACAATTTGGTGAATTAACGCCGTTTATCAATCAGTATGTCAGCCAAGTGCTATTTATTGGTGAAGACAGCCAACAGATTGAGCAGCATTTACGAGCAGCAGGTATCCGTGCTGACGATGTCTCATTACATCAGTGTCAGACGTTAGAAGGCGCTTTTGCGATGATTAAACAGGTCACAGAAAGCAGCCTATCACAAGTACAAGCGGTGCTCTTATCACCAGCTTGCGCCAGCTTTGATCAGTTTAGTGGCTTTGCTGCCCGAGGCGAGCACTTTAGTCAGCTTGTTAAGCAGTTAGACACTGTCTCACAAGGCAGTGTTTCTTAAGGCAGTGTTTATTAAGATAATGTTTCATAAGATAGTGTGCAGCAGATAGTTGGTCGTGAAATAACTTGTCATAAGATAGCGTGTCGCTAGATAGCACGACCATCAGCTTTTATACTGTTTCGTTTATCGTTGTAAAAATGGCAGGCGTTTTTTGATAAATGATTGTTTTGCTTATAAATTGCTGCTACTGTCAAATATAAGCAGTGAGGCTTGCGACAACCAAGTGATGAATCAGGTGACGAACCAAGCAGTAACCCAGGCACCTTGCCATGTCAGTACTTAATATTGACACGGTAAACCGCCAAAAAGCGTGGTTTGTCACTAACTAGCTGTCTGCTATTATCTTTTTAAATAAAATCTATTTCATATTTTTTAAACGGTGGCGTTTTATAAACGCCGTGTTTTTTCGTTTGCTAGTGTATATAAAATTATGGCGCTCTCTTCTCTTTTTCGTTCGAACTCTCAATCGCCACAAGCTACTGGCTCAGATGGTATTCTGTCTATGCCATCGGCGCGCGCAATTTTATTATCGAGCGTCGGCTGTATGTTGGTGCTTAGCCTATTGATGGTGGCTTCTGCTTCTATTCCTTTTGCGCTCAGTCGCGGCATGAGCGAGCTGAATTTTTTCTATAATCAGCTCCTCTACATGGGTATTGGTCTGTTTATCGCCGGTTTTTCTTATAAACTGGTATCGCTAAAAAGGCTTTATAGAACTGAAACCCAGTTTATGCTGTTAGCGATTACCGGGCTCTTGTTATTTGCCACCTTATTTAGTACGCCTATTAACGGCTCGAAGCGTTGGCTAACGCTCGGCGGCTTTAACTTTCAGGTTGCAGAGCTTGCAAAGCTGGTGATGATTATATTTGTCTCAGACTTTGTGGTACGGCGCTCATTTGAGGTACGTAATGGCTGGGATGGCTTTTTACGCATTGCGATAGTGGTCGGGCTAATAACCGTTCTGTTACTAGCACAGCCAGATTTTGGCTCGTTTGTGGTTATTATCGGTACTGTCTTTGCGATATTTTATATTGCTGGCGCGCCCTATAAGCAATTTATCGCGCTCGGTGCTGTCGCCGTTGGTGGCGCAGTATTAATGGTGGCGACCGTCCAATATCGCCTCGTACGCGTGATGTCGTTTTTGGACCCTTTTGATGATGTGCAAGATACCGATTATCAGTTAGCCCGCAGCTTAATCGCCTTTGGTCGTGGTCAGTTTACCGGTGTCGGTTATGGCGAAAGCGTACAAAAACTGTCGCATTTGCCAGAGGCGCATACGGATTTTCTGTTAGCGATTACCGGTGAAGAATTGGGCTTTGTTGGCGTCACGATGATCTTGATACTGGAGGCGCTGATTATCGGTAGTGCGATGCGCATCAGTTATAATGCCCTTAAACGTCGCCAAATGCGCATGAGTTATACCGCCTTTGGTATCGCCGTGGTGTTTATTGCCCAGACGATTATTAATGCGGCGATGAATATGGGTGCGATTCCGACCAAAGGCTTGACCATGCCATTCTTTAGTTATGGCGGTTCATCGATGCTGATTAGCTTGGTGATGGTGGCGGTGCTGCTAAAGATTTATAAAGAAAGCCCTGAGATTGAGAAAAGCCAGTGTCGTTATTATTAAGTCATTTAATGATAAAGTGATAAATACTTTTAGATTGTTTAATACATTCTCATTCTAATCATTAATTATAAAAAAGCGTCGCTAATAGCGGCGTTTTTTCTATTAGGGCTTAGGACTATGTTATTAAATGCTCGGCATATTTAAAGACTGCATATTTTGTAGCGGCAAATTATCCCATTGTGCAATCGCTTGCTTCAGCATATTTGTTGGGGTATCGCTATCAACGGCAGGCTGCTGCAATAGCTGTAAAGCATGGTTAATTAGCTTGCTTGGGTCGCGAGTATCAATCGGCTGGGCAAGGTTTTGTTTCGACAGCTTTTGACCGTCAGGACTGCATATCAGCGGCAAATGATACCAATGATCGATAGCCGGCAAGCGTGCAGCATGCATAATGCTGATTTGGGCGGTGGTCATCGGTAAAATATCTAAACCGCGCATGATATGCGTGACACCTTGCAAACCATCGTCAAGACTTGCGGCTAAAATATAATTAATCATGCCATCTTGGCGACGTACCACCATATCTCCCAAGGTTTGCTGCGGATTATCCCATTGCACGCCTTGAATACCATCTTTAAAGCCCATACGATAATTTGGCAACTGTATACGTAGCTTATTTTGCGCTTTATCAAAACCTGCATTTAGACAGCAGCGCGGATAACGTTGTCTGTTTAGAAGTTTTTGGTTTGCCTGCTGCGGGTCAATACTTTCTCCTATTGCCTTTCGCTCCCAGTAACGCTCAAGACTTTTGCGTGAGCACTGACAGCCGTAAGTCAGCGCATAGAGACTTGAAGATAAGTACTCATTATAAATATCAATGCGCTCAGATTGGTAGATGACATCGCCATCCCAGTGTAGCCCGAGCACCTCCAAATCAATCAAAATCTGCTCAGTAAACTGGCTATCGCAGCGTTCAGTATCAGTGTCTTCGATACGTAAGAGCCACTTACCACCGATAGATTTGATGTGACAAAAACTGGCAAGCGCCGTCGTTAATGAACCCAGATGCAGCTCACCAGTGGGTGACGGGGCAAAACGCCCGATAGGCTGTGATGACGATGCGGCTGCGGCTGGAGTTGAAATTTGAATTGGCATAGGAGTATGGATGGTTTTCAAAGTAGGCAGTATCAGTAGAATAAAAGCATAGAATAATAAATATAGCGCCAAAAAGATATTTATCAAATATGCCTATTTTGTTGGTGGCGTGTCAATAAGCATCAAGTTCATCTATAAATGGGAATGTATAAAACGCGGGAAAATAAAAAACAACAACATAAAACGCAACGAGCGACCAATAAATGGTCGCTCGTTTTTATATTAGAGTATTAATGACTGTTAAACTAGCTGGATTTAAGCACCTTGGTTTTGACGCTCTTTAATCTCAGATAAAGTCTTGCAGTCAATGCACTGGGTTGCTGTTGGACGGGCTTCGAGGCGACGCAGACCAATCTCTACGCCACAAGTTTCACAAAAACCGTAATCATCGTTTTCAATTTCGGCGAGAGATTTATCGATTTTGCGAATCAGCTTACGTTCACGGTCACGCGTACGCAAGGTCAAAGCAAATTCTTCTTCTTGCGTGGCGCGGTCATTGATATCTGGCATGGCGCTAGACTCATCTTGAATATAAGTCTTGGTACGATCCGCTTCGCCAATCAGTTGGTGCTTCCAATCTAATAACATTGCCTTAAAATGCGCCAATTGCTCATCAGACATATACTCTTCGTCTTTGGCAGGTTCATAAGGGGTGAACTTTACATCACTCGGATTCGTGGTCAGGGTGCTCATATGGGTATCCTACTTTTTCAAATTAATTCAATAAAACGACATATCAAAAGACAAGACGTTATAAATTTATCAAACGCTATAAATTGTCCCTTTATAAAACGTTTTACCACTTAGTAACACAAGTAACACAGCTGATCTAATAATACGGTTATCTCGATAGGACGCGGGCGACCTATCAATGGTCAGGTATATTGTCATGAATTTATTTATTTAAATGCTTACGGTTAAATAAATAGACAAATCCCTGACTGTGAAAACTTAGCTTGTGGTCAAGTTAGCCATCCTAGCTATTATAATTTTGTCTAAATAAAGCTTAGACCATGCTTATTTTTCTTACATTGTCTAACAGTATAAGATACAGGCTCTGGCGATATTATTCTAGCCAAATTTTAGCCAATAAAACTGGTCGTCAAGTATCTAGTCTTTCGACCCAGCTTGCAACCTCTCCATTGTTGGCTAATTGCAACCAACGATATCCGGGTAGGGCGTTTTTATCATAAGCAAAATCATCTTCAAAAGGCTTAAACTGATAGCAAGTAGACGGCGTACTATATACCGTCACTCCTTGGCGCTGATGGACTTGCTCTTGATGAGTATGCCCGCTGATAATCACTTTTAGATGTTCAAATGCTGCCATCCGTTGCCAAAAAATATCAGCGTTTTTTACCATATGCTGATCAATCCAGTCAGAGTCGACCGGTATCACGTGGTGGTGTAAGGCGATGAGCGCAGGCTTCGTGCAAGTCTCTAGCTGCTGATATAGCCAATCAATGTCGGTCGCTGTCACCTCTCCTGCTACCTTGCCAGTGATGGAGGAATCTAATAACAGTATCTGCCAATGCTCCGTCTCAATCATATGTCGGCTCAGCAGGCGCTCATCGGTAGGTCTGGCAATCAGTTCACGCTGGAAAAATGGCAGCTCACTGTCATTTTCATCGGTGACATCATGGTTGCCTGCGATACAAGCAAAAGGAATGCCGGTCGCCTGCAACACCTTAAAAATATGGTCGTAAATCTCAGTTTGTACTTTATTGACCAAATCGCCTGTGACAATGATTAAGTCACAGCGCCGATCTTCGCTTAACGCTTGTTTGATAATTGCCTCAAAGCTGTACTGGCAAATCGCCACTTCACTACTGGTTTCGTCAACCGCCGCAGGCACATGGGATGATAAGTGCAAATCAGTGATTTGCAGAATATTTACCTGTCCGTCTGGCGTGCTGATGGCACTGGCAGGATAGCTAAGCATTGGATTTAGTCCCTTATCAATCAAAATCGCGTTAAATCAAAACACCGTAGAAAGCATTTATTTTATTATATAAAGTCGTTAACTATATTCTTGATAATATTAGAGAAAGTTTATAACATTATGACGAGTAAAGCTCTAGCAATATTGATGAAATAAAGTTCGATAAAGCCGAAGTAAATAGCTTTCTTACGACGGTGATAATAATTGCTGCGACCGCCATAAGCGCTGCCGGATATTTGGATATTTGGTGGCGTGGCGACTAGTGGCGTGGCGACCAAAATTTTGCCATCAGAGATTTTGTGCCTGATTTTATGCCTAGTAGCTTTGAGATAATCAGCGCAATAAAAAATAAAATGGCGAGGACTAAAACAATAGCAAGTCCGGTCTGGATATCAAACCAGATACTGCCCCAAACGCCAAGCGTGACGCCAAGCTGGGCAATAATCAAAGCGATAATAACCATTTGTTTTGGCGAGGCTGACCAGAGACGGGCGGTCAGCGCGGGCAATACCAATAAACCACTGATTAATAAGCTACCAACCGCTTGCAAGGCAATGGCACAAAACCCCGCCAGTACGCCCATAAAAAACAGCCGCTGACGGGTCGGATTAATACCCTGAATCCGTGCTAGCGCCTCATGGGTAGCCAGTTTAATTTGCGCCGGCCATATATAAATAAGTAGCCCCAAGCCAACCAAAACACTGGCTGCAATTAAGGGTAAATCCGCCCAATCAAGCTCAAGTAAATTGCCAAATAAGAAGCCTAAGACATTGGCTTGCTGATCGGTCAGCTGGGTTAACGTTAATAACCCTAAGCACAATAGCGACACGGCAACTACGGCCAGCACCGCATCGACGGGCAAGCGCTCATCATCAATTAATACCAGTCCCAGCACCACCATCACACTGACAATGCCAATACCAATGCCCATGGGTAATTGCCATAATACTGCCAACGCTACCCCTAACAATGTCCCATGCGCCAGTGCATCGGCAAAAAATGCCATGCGCCGCCATAATACCAAGCAACCTAAAGGCGCAGAAAGTAAGGCTAAAATGCTGCCAGCAATCCAGGCAGGGGCAATGATGGCTAACCAAGCGGTCATAATAGATATCCGTAACGTTTTTATAAAAAGGAATAAGGCGGTTGTTGCCTGAATAAGCTTGGTTGTTAATTATATCTCGCTTGGCGCATGATGCTCGCAGGCGTGCGGCTGATGGACATACGGCTGCTCATAATGATGTCCAAAGAGCTTTTGAAACTCTGAACTAATAGCAAGCTCGCTTGGTTGTCCCTCACAGCAGATATGCTTATTAAGACAAATAACACGCCTGCTACCTTTCATCACCCAATGCAAATCATGCGAAACCACTAACATGGCGCAGCGCAAAAACTCCGGTAGCTCATCAATAAACTGATACAGCCAAACTTCCGTATCAGGGTCAAGCCCTTGCATTGGCTCATCTAAAATCAATAAATTGGGTTTGTCTAGCAAGGCGCGCGCCAGCAATACCCGCTGGGTTTCACCGCCTGATAAATGCAGCATTTGCCGTGATAGCAGATGCGTTAAAGATAATTTTTCAAATATAAATTGACGCTGCTCAGATGTTAGGCGCTTTTTGTCTGCTTGGGCCAATAAATCGCACACGCGTAACGGTAAAATGGGCGCGACCGTAAAGCGCTGCGGTACATAACCGAGCTGTAACTTTTGGTGCGGTGTTATCTGTCCATTCGTTGGCTCTATTAAGCCCAAAACCAGCTTTACCAAGGTTGATTTACCCGCGCCATTAGGACCGATAAGGCTGACCGTTTCATTGACGGCAATATCAATATCGATATGCGAGAGGATGCGTTGCTGCCCGATATGGTAGCTGATATCGCTTAAGCTCAGCAGTTTGGTGGCATTATTCATCGTCTTATCACTCATATTAATGGCTGAGGATGGCTTGGTTGGGGAAGTCGCTAGGCTCATAGGGCAGTACTGATATGTTGGTGATAAGTGAGTAATGGAACCACAATAATAAGGATAAAAGCATCGCTAAGGGTAAAAGCGTCAACCTAAAATATTGGCAATCAACTATTTTATTGGCACGCTTGGCAGCGACCACTGAGCTCAATGACACTGCGCTCTACCATAAAACCGACATCTTGTTGTGCAAAGCTCATGATTTCTTGTACCGGTAAACTGCTGCATTCTTGCACACGCTGACACTGCGCACAGATTAAAAATGCTGCTGTATGCTGGGCGCGGGGATGACAGCAAGGCACATAAGCATTGATAGAGGTTAGCTGATGAATCAAACCTTCGCTTAATAAGAACTCCAAGCTGCGATAAACAGTCGGCGGTGCGACGTTTTTTGGCGTCTGATTGTTTGTCTGCTTAGCTGAAGCAGGAGTCTTAGTTTCAGGCTCGGTCAGGCGCATTTGCTGCAGCTGCGTGATTAAATCATACGCACCCACAGGTTTATTGGCTTCTAACACCAACTGATAGATTTGTTGGCGCAACGGCGTAAAGCGCGCACCGCTTGCGCGACATTGCTCTTTCGCGGCCATAAGGCGCTCATTCACGTCGGACGGCGTAAAATCTTGCACATCGTGTACATGATCGCAAACGGGTGAGTGACTAGACATGAAGCAAGCTCCTAAAAATGACCCAGCGCTTTTATAATTATTACCTTTATATCTACAAGGCACTTTAGTATAAGGCACAATTTATGATGGTTTTTTATATTGTTATAGTATAACATAATAATATGCAAAGGCGGATATCGCGTTTGAACCTATCGGTACATACGCCTATTTTAATCAAAATAATGTCTCAAAACGATTATTCGCACTATTATTATTTATTGACCTTTAAAAGCAGCCATTATGATTTCATTTTTTAAAAGTTTTATACGTTTACCGATGAGCTTACAGCGCTTATTAGCGACAGGCGTCATTATATTTGGCTCGTTAATGATGAGCGCGCAAGCAGCAACGGTCAGTGTGAGCAATTATCCCCTGTTTTTATTAAGCCAAGCGGTCACAGAAGGTGCGCCATCTGCCAAGCAGTTATTGCAAGCAGGGGAGGTGGGACATCACGGTAGTATCAGCCCGGGCGATATCAAAGCGATTCAGGACAGTAAGTTTGTGGTCTGGTTTGGTGAACCCTTAGAGAACAACTTAGCCAGCACTCTAAATAGCGCGCCCAACTCGATTGCCTTATTTAAGTTTGATGCCTTTAAACGTCATCCGCTCCGTGATATTAAAGGTAAACCACTCGCTGGCACGCTTGACCCGCATATTTGGCTCGATCCTGAAAATGCAAAAGCCATTACCCGTGCGCTTGCCGTCATTCACAGTCATGCCAATCCGCAATATAAAGCGCTTTATATTGCCAATGCGCAAAAATTTGCTCAGCGCATGAATAGGGCAGTGGCCGCAGCCAATGCAAACCACGCGCAAAAACCTTTGCCGTATTGGGCGTATCACGATGCTTATCAATATATGGAAGACAGCGCTAAGTTACAGTTGATTGGCAGCTTAAGTACCGATCATCATTTAGCACCAAAGGCCAGTCAACTACGCTGGCTACATGAGCAGCGCCCAGCCAAGCAAATGTGTTTGGTCAGTCCAAGCAGCCCTGCCAAAGGCTTGCTTGCCAAGCTCCAACCGGTTAAAAGTACGGTACAAGCAGAAGATATGAGCAACAGTAAAGATTTCATCAGCGGTTGGCAGACGATGGCGCAGCAAATTCGCCAATGTATCGCATAAATACTTTCCTATAAATGGCTTGCAAGCTAAAGCGTGAATAAGCTATTTAAAAACGATTTAAGAGACTCGTTAAATAAGTAATTAGAAATGACATAAGGCGCATTTGCTTAATCATCATTAGCAAATGCGCCGATATAAACGCCTTGTTATTAATGTATTCGCGAGACTTTATTCACTCTGTAGAGCACTCTTTATTGCCGGATAAGTAAATGCTTGATAAAAGGCATATTTTACTTGCTTAAAATTGCCTTGCTCCCTATAATAAGTGGCGTTTTAATTTGGTTAAAAGATAACGTCTGTAGAGTGAGCCATTCACGGATAACTTTGTCGCAACTGTGCTACATTATCCCCACGTTATAGAGCTATAGAAATATCGATGACCAAGCCTGCCAAACGCACCCAAAAAGATAAGATTGGTATTTACCTAAAACGCCAAGCATGGATTTTATTTATCCTTATTGTGCTTGGCTGGATAGTAGATGTCGCCTGGCTAGGTAGTGATAACAACACGCTGGTTATTGCAAAGAGTAACGCCATTGGTGCGCTACTTAGTTTTGCCACCCAAGCCGTGTTTGCTGGATTTATCTTTTGGTATACCGGATATCGCGCGCGCAGACACATTGTCAGCCAGCTATATCGTGGTCAGATGGTCAAATGGCTACTGACCGTGTTCGGTTTCGCACTAATTTTTATTACCATACAACCTCTATCAGCGCCTGCGCTATTCATCGGTTTTATGGTAATGCAGATTAGTCACAGTTGGATGTTGTGGCATATACGCTAATATTTATAGACGATTATCATTTTAATGGTCAATATTATAAATAACGTTAGTTTGTCATCCTGCGGTCCAACTTCTCTACGATTGCTGTTATAACGTCATTGATACATCATAAAATGACTCAGAACCGTTTTTACAATAAAAATATGAATATAGCGCTTATATCAGCGTAAAGCGTCAAATAATTGCGATTACTAACCCCTTATCTAAACAGGGTTATCAGATATAATTAAATTATCAATATTGTATTATAGACGCAAAGCTATGTAAGCTAACGTTAACAGCGATTAACGTATTCATACAGTAAATAAAAAAGTCATAATTGACTTTACACGAATACCACGCTGCATTAATATAGGCAGCTAAATATCTTGCTGACAAGCGCTGTATTGAGCGTTTATCGTGATAAAACGATATAAGCAGACACATATATGACATTTTTGCGTACACATGCAAGGGCTATTACTGAATCATCATAAGCCCTTTTTTGATAGCTAAAATTTATCGAATTGAGCAGTAGTCGTACATTGGTTATTCAGTTTGGTTAATGAGTAATAGCAGATTAATTAGATAGTTATGGGTTGGATGTTATTGGTTACATGAGTGCTGTCGCAGGATTTATTGATTTACTGAGTAGTAGATTCACTAAAACCGCCAACACCTCATCAGATGACAACCATATTTTTTGGTAGTTGATTAAATCGTTGATTAATAAGAAGCTTACATTATGGCATCCGAGCAAACATCATCAGAATATATCTCTCACCACTTAACGAATTGGACGTACGGCTATCTGCCGGGCGAAGGATGGAAAGTTGCCTATACTGCTGAAGAAGCAGGTTTAATGGGTTTTAAAGCTATCCACCTTGACTCTATGTTATGGTCAATCGGTCTGGGTATTTTATTTTGTGCCATCTTTTGGATGGTTGCCAAAAAAGTTACTTCAGGCGTACCAAGTAAGACTCAAGCAGCGGTTGAGATGATCGTTGAGTTTGTTGATAACAACGTTCGTGATTCTTACAGTGGTACCTCAAAATTGATTGCGCCTTTGGCGTTAACCATTTTTGTGTGGATTTTCTTGATGAACTTGATGGATCTATTACCTATCGACTTTATTCCAAGTCTTGCAGGCCTAGTTGGCGCTGCGATGGGTCATGATCCACATCATGTGTTCTTCAAGATTGTTCCAACGACTGATCCTAATATCACCCTTGGCATGTCGTTCTCTGTCTTTGCGTTGATTATCTACTATAGTATTAAAGAAAAAGGGTTGGGCGGCTTTGTTGGTGAGTTAACACTGCATCCGTTTAGCGCCAAAAACCCAATCATGCAAATTATTTTAATCCCCATCAACTTTATCTTAGAGTTTGTTACTCTGATTGCCAAACCAATCTCATTAGGTTTGCGTCTATTCGGTAACATGTATGCTGGGGAGCTGATCTTCGTATTGATTGCCCTGATGCCGTTTTGGATTCAATGGGCGTTATCTGTACCGTGGGCAATTTTCCACATCTTAATTATTACCCTTCAAGCGTTCGTATTCATGATGTTGACGATAGTTTATATGTCGCTTGCATCATCAACTGAACATTAATTATACATTCAATAGGTAAATGAGGATACATCAATGGATCCAGTATTAGGTGGTTACACAGTTATCGCAGTAGCACTGCTTATCGGTCTTGGCGCACTTGGCACAGGCATTGGTTTTGCTATTCTAGGCGGCAAGTTCTTAGAAGGTGTTGCACGTCAACCAGAACTTGGTTCACAGCTGCAAACTCGTATGTTCATCGTGGCAGGTCTACTTGATGCCGTACCGATGATTGGTGTTGGTATTGCTATGCTATTGTTGTTCGCTAACCCTCTAGCAGGTTAATCAGAAAGCTCAGTTGTAAATGTTTGGTGGTCAAAGTTTGTATATTAAACATAGCCAAAGTTTGGCTATCAAATATGATCAATGAAACTGATTTTTCATTAACAAAGAGGTGATCACGTGAATATCAATTCTACCCTCATCGGTCAAGCCATTGCTTTTGCAATATTTGTGATTTTTTGCATGAAATTCGTGTGGCCACCACTTATCGGTGCCATTAATGAGCGTCAGCGTAAAATTGCTGAAGGCTTAAACGCCGCAGAAAAAGCAAAAGCAGATTTAGCGACCGCGGAGCAAGATGTACAGCAGGAGCTTAATCTTGCAAAGACCAAAGCTGCTGCTCTAATTGAGCAAGCGAACAAGAGCGCCAATCAGCTTGTTGAAGATGCAAAATCGCAAGCCCAAGCGGAAGGCGAGCGCATTCGTCAACAAGCGCAAGCCTCTATCGACCAAGAAATCAATCAAGCGCGCGAATCATTGCGTGCCCAAGTTGCTGAACTGGCTGTACTTGGTGCAGAGAAGATTTTGCAAGACAAAGTCGATGTGCAAAAACATGCCAGTATGTTAGACCAACTGGCGGCGAAGCTGTAATTGTGAGGATATCATGGCTGACTTATCAACCTTAGCACGACCGTACGCTAAAGCCGCGTTTGACTATGCCAATGAAAACGGGGTAGTAAATGAGTGGGAAAATTTCTTATTTATTGCCAGCACCGTTGTCAGTGACAAGTCGTTCAGTACTTGGCTAGACAATCCAGCTGTTTCTGCTGAGCATAAGTCAGCTGCTTTGGTCGATCTTTATGATACAGAAGTAGCTAGCGCGAATGATTCTGCTTTTAAGCAGTTATTAGTCGAGACCCAAGGGGCTCGTCATGACAGCAACGCCAGCTATCCAAAAGTATCAGTAGCACTTAGTAACTTCGTTAAACAGTTATCAGAACAAGAGCGTCTGGCGCTGCTTCCTGAAGTTTATGAGCATTATCGCCGTCACAAGGCAATAAGCTTAAAGCAGCTTGACGCTTATGTGACCTCTGCTTATCCATTAACCGATGCCCAGCGTGATACGCTGCAAACGCGTCTTGCTGCTTCGCTCAATGCGAGCGTGGTGATTCATGAGTCGGTTGATCCTAGTCTTTTGGCGGGCGCTACGATTAAAGTCGGTGACAAAATCATCGATGATTCGATGCGTGGCAAGTTACAACAGTTAAAAACACAGCTAACTGCCTAATGCCAATCATCAGTGCAGCTTAATAAAGCTTGCGTGATATAAGAGCATTTAAGTCAGTGGCGGGTTATCATAAATTAAAGGAAACAAGGCAATGCAACAATTGAATCCAGCGGAAATCAGTAATCTGATTAAGCAGCGTATTCAAGACCTTGATGCGGGTGCAACTGCAAAGAATGAAGGCACGATTGTCAAAGTATCTGACGGTATCGTGCAGATTCATGGTCTTGAAGATGCCATGTACGGCGAAATGATTGAGTTTGAAGGTGAAATCTACGGAATGGCGCTTAACTTAGAGCGTGATTCTGTTGGTGCGGTAGTATTAGGCGACTTCCTAAAACTACAAGAAGGTCAAAAAGCCTATTGTACTGGTCGCATTTTGGAAGTACCCGTAGGTCCTGAGTTGCTAGGCCGTGTTGTTGATGCTTTAGGTAACCCTATTGATGGCAAAGGTCCTATCGATGCCAAGATGACTGATAAAGTCGAAAAAATCGCCCCAGGCGTTATCGACCGTCAATCAGTAGATCAACCAGTAATGACTGGTTATAAAGCTGTTGATACCATGATTCCAATCGGTCGTGGTCAGCGTGAGCTTATCATTGGTGACCGCCAGACGGGTAAAACCGCGATGGCTATCGATGCGATCATTGCGCAGAAATCATCTGGTATTAAGTGTGTATACGTCGCAATCGGTCAGAAACGTTCTACGATTGCCAACGTGGTACGTAAGCTTGAGCAAACTGGTGCCCTTGAATATACGACTGTAGTTGTAGCTTCAGCGTCAGAGCCAGCAGCACTACAGTATATCGCACCGTACTCAGGTTGTACGATGGGCGAATACTTCCGTGACCGCGGCGAAGATGCACTGATTGTTTTTGATGATTTATCAAAACAAGCCGTTGCTTATCGTCAGATTTCACTATTGCTACGTCGTCCACCAGGTCGTGAAGCCTATCCTGGTGACGTATTCTATTTACACTCACGTTTACTTGAGCGTGCATCACGCGTAAACGCGGCGTACGTAGAAAAATTCACCAATGGTGAAGTGGTTGGTAAAACCGGTTCTTTAACCGCGCTACCTATCATTGAAACCCAAGCTGGTGACGTATCTGCATTCGTACCAACCAACGTGATTTCAATCACTGATGGTCAGATCTTCTTAGAATCTAGCCTATTTAACTCAGGTATCCGTCCAGCAGTCAACGCTGGTATCTCGGTATCACGTGTTGGTGGTGCTGCTCAGACTAAGATTATTAAGAAACTGTCTGGTGGTATCCGTACCGCTCTAGCTCAGTATCGTGAATTGGCTGCATTTGCTCAGTTTGCATCAGACCTTGATGACGCAACGCGTGAACAGCTTGATCATGGTGAGCGCGTGACTGAACTCATGAAACAGAAACAGTATCAGCCAATGTCTATCTCTGAGCAAGCCGCAGTTATTTATGCGTCGAACGAAGGGTTCTTAGCGGACGTTCCTGTTGAAAAAATCGGTTCTTTTGAAGAAGCTTACTTACGCTATATGCATGATGAGCAGAGTGAATTGATGCGTGAGATTGATGACACTGCGAATTACAATGATGATATCGCAGGTCGTTTAAAGTCATCTTTAGAGACCTTTAAACAAAATCACAGTTATTAATTTAACGGGTTAAGCCTGAGTTGGTTAGCACTCTAGTTTAGAGTGCAAAAAGTGGCGCATTATCTGAAGGTTTCTTTTAAGGAATTCTCTTTTAAGATAGCAGCGCCACTGTTTTAACCAGCAATGGTCTAAGGTTGCGTCATGCCACAAAATGTAAAGACATTATCCAATAAGTTCAGTGTTTTATATTAAATGATTGTTGCATACGCCCATGCTTTTTAACCCTCTTATATTGGAATCATTATGGCAAGCTTAAAAGAGATACGTGCCAAAGTCACCAGTATTAAAAGTACCCAGAAAATTACTCGCGCTATGCAAATGGTAGCCGCCAGTAAAATGCGCCGTGCCCAAGAGCGCATGGAAGTGGGTCGCCCGTATGCTGATAGTATGCGCCGGGTTATTTCGCATTTGGTGCATGCCTCATCAGATTACAAACATCCGTACATGGTAACGCGTCCAGTTGATAAAGTTGGCTATATTGTCATCACATCTGACCGTGGTTTGGCGGGTGGTTTGAATATTAACCTATTCAAAGCTTTATCTAAAAGTATTCAGCAATATCAAGACCAGTCTGTACAAGCCGAGTTTGCAGTGATTGGCGCTAAAGGCGTCAGCTTCTTCAAAAACTTTGGTGGTAAAGTCACCTCAGCCGTGACTGATTATGGTGATAAACCCACGTTTGAGCAATTAAACGCGCCGGTCCAAGCAATGTTAGAAGACTATAGTAACGGTAAAATCGACCGTATCTACGTGGTCTATAACCAGTTTGTAAACGCCATGACCCAAAAGCCGATTGTCAATCAATTGGTGCCTCTACCAGAGGGCTCATTTGGTGACGAAGAAAGCGGTATTCAAACAGAATTGAGCTGGGATTATATCTACGAGCCTGACATCAAAACCTTGATTGACCAATTACTTGGTCGCTATATCGAGTCGATTGTCTATCAAGCGGTAATGGAAAACATTGCCTCTGAGCAGTCTTCACGTATGGTTGCGATGAAAGCGGCGACAGATAATGCTGGTGACCTAATTAACGATTTACAGTTGGTTTATAACAAGCTGCGTCAAGCGGCGATTACCCGAGAAATCTCGGAAATCGTTGGCGGTGCTGCTGCTGTTTCATAATTGAGACCCTTTATAAAACCAACTATATACAGAAGTTCAAGGAGAACGCAATGAGTAGCGGTCGTATTGTACAGATTATTGGCGCGGTTCTTGACGTTGAGTTTAACCGTAACGAAGTTCCTCAGATTTTTGATGCCTTGCAAGTAGACGGCACTGAAACCACCCTAGAAGTACAGCAACAGCTAGGTGATGGTATCGTACGTACTATTGCGATGGGTTCAACCGAAGGCCTAAAGCGTAACCTACCAGTGACCAACACTGGCGCACCTATTTCTGTACCAGTAGGTATGGGTACCCTAGGTCGCATCATGGATGTTCTTGGTCGTCCTATCGATGAAGAAGGTCCGGTCGCAGCAGATGAGCGTTGGTCTATTCACCGTGAAGCCCCAAGCTATGCAGAACAGTCAAACAGTACTGAACTACTAGAGACTGGTATTAAAGTTATCGATCTGCTTTGCCCGTTTGCTAAAGGTGGTAAAGTTGGTCTGTTTGGTGGTGCTGGTGTTGGTAAAACCGTCAACATGATGGAATTGATCAACAACATCGCTCTAAAACATGAAGGTTTGTCAGTATTTGCAGGCGTCGGTGAGCGTACGCGTGAAGGTAACGATTTCTATCACGAAATGCAAGAAGCTGGCGTTGTAAACACCGAAGACTTTAGCAAATCTAAAGTTGCGATGGTATACGGTCAGATGAATGAGCCACCGGGTAACCGTCTACGTGTTGCGCTGTCTGGTTTAACCATGGCTGAGTACTTCCGTGATACCAAAGATCCTGCCACTGGCAAAGGTCGTGACGTATTGCTATTCGTTGATAACATCTATCGTTATACACTAGCCGGTACTGAAGTATCAGCACTACTAGGTCGTATGCCATCAGCGGTTGGTTATCAGCCAACACTAGCTGAAGAGATGGGTATGCTACAAGAGCGTATTACGTCAACGCAATCAGGTTCTATTACTTCTGTACAAGCGGTATATGTACCAGCGGATGACTTGACGGATCCATCACCAGCAACGACGTTTGCTCACTTGGATGCGACAGTGGTACTAAGCCGTGATATCGCTTCACAAGGTATCTATCCTGCGGTTGATCCACTAGATTCAACGTCACGTCAGCTTGATCCATTGGTTATCGGTGAAGAGCATTACAACGTTGCTCGTGGTGTTCAGGAAGTTCTACAGCGCTATAAAGAGCTAAAAGACATCATCGCCATCTTGGGTATGGATGAGTTATCAGAAGAAGATAAACTAGTTGTTTATCGCGCTCGTAAGATTCAGCGCTTCTTATCACAGCCATTCCACGTCGCTGAAGTATTTACCGGTGCACCTGGTAAATATGTCCCACTACGCGATACCATTGCGAGCTTTAAAGCAATCATCGCTGGTGAGTATGATAGCCTACCAGAGCAAGCTTTCTATATGGCTGGCGGCATCGACGAAGTAGTAGCTAAAGCTGAAAAAATGAAGTCTTCTGCAGCGTAAGTTGTACTCGTATTGACTAACGAGTAGGTATAATATAAACCTTATATCTACTCTTCAGTAACGCATCGCAGTTTTTACTGTTTTTTGATCGCGCTTTGATGGTAAGGAATTAAGTATGGCAACGTTACAATGTCGCGTCGTAAGTGCTCGTGAAGAGTTGTATTCAGGCGAAATTAGCATGTTAATAGCTAGTGGTACCGAAGGCGAGATTGGTATATTGCCAGGTCACACTCCGCTTATTACTTTGCTAAAGCCAGGTGCAATGCGCGTACAAACGCCTAACGGTGAAGAAGAAGTGATTTACGTCTCAGGCGGCGTGTTAGAAGTACAGCCAAAAATGGTCACCGTACTTGCTGATACTGCCATGCGTGCACACAATCTTGACGAAAGTAAAATCGTTGAAGCACGTAACAAAGCTGAGCAAATGCTGGTCAACCAATCTGATACTGTACAAACCAATGCGGCATTAGCGTCATTGGCTGAATCAGTCGCCCAGCTACAGACTATCCGTAAATACAAAAACCGCGCTTAGTCTTATAGTTTGTAGCAAAGGTTAGAGTATTTCTTTAACTTTTCTACAGTAATAAAAAACAGTCCATCATGGGCTGTTTTTTTATACCTGTTGTTCTGATAGCTAGTAATTTTTTCTGTTAACGTATCGGTTTTGATTTGCACGGACTATACATAGAAGGTTGCTATATCACGCAAGAATTCTTAATAACCAACCAATTTTTGGTAAATGAATGAGAAGTCACTAGCGACAATGACAATATATGGTTATATTAGGGGTTAGATAAAAATTTGCTCACGATAAAAGTTTCTTACACAGATTTTCGTTACATGCATTCTTATAAAATGCATTCTTAAAAGAGTGTCCTAATTATATCTATATGAGTGAGAGGTTCAGTAGGGCAGGACGTTTGAATGATTAATAGCAAACGCTTATTTCATATAAATAATGCCTGATGCCTTTTTATCAGGATAAAGGGTATAATTTTTGGACGCAAACTAAAGTTTTAATGGGTGTAGTTTATAGGTTTTGTTAACAACTATAAGCTATAGTATAGGAAGCTGTGTGTTTAATAGTATACTGTGCTACCAAGTTTGTAACCGCTATAACGGCATCGATTGCAACAGGTTACGGATCGATTAAGTTACGGTGCTATTAATTTACCGCTCTTACTTTTACTGCTTTTAAATTAGATGTATTAGAGGATATAACAATGACAACGAATGAAGAAGACAACACCCCCCGAATCTTGATTGTTGAGGATGACGAGCGTCTGGCCATGTTGACCCAAGATTATTTGGTCAAAAACGGTTTAGAAGTGGCAATTGAAACTGATGGTAATCGCGCCATTCGTCGTATTGTCAACGAACAACCAGATTTGGTCGTGCTTGATGTCATGCTTCCTGGTAGTGATGGCTTAACCGTATGCCGTGAGGTACGTCCACACTATCAGAACCCAATTTTGATGCTGACCGCGCGCACAGAAGATATGGATCAGGTATTGGGTCTTGAAATGGGCGCTGACGATTATGTTGCCAAACCTGCGCAGCCACGTGTATTGCTCGCGCGTATTCGTGCATTATTACGTCGCTCAGAAAACGCGCCATCAGAAGATGTGCCACAGCGTTTAGAGTTTGGTGAATTGGTCATCGATAACGGCGGTCGTTCAGTGAATCTAGGTGATGAGCTGGTTGATTTCACCAGTGCAGAATATGACCTATTATGGTTATTGGCTTCTAATGCCGGTCGTATCTTGTCACGTGAAGATATCTTTGAGCGCCTACGCGGTATCGAATATGACGGTCAAGATCGCTCAATTGACGTGCGTATCTCGCGTATCCGTCCAAAAATCGGCGATGATCCAGAAAATCCTAAACGTATCAAAACCGTCCGTAGTAAAGGGTATTTGTTCGTTAAAGAAGGCAATTAATACGTTATCTTTGATACAAGTATTTAGTCTGCATCATCTTTTAATAAAAAACCAGCATCATGCTGGTTTTTTATGGCCTAAATTTTAATTTTTAAACTTAAATGCTGTGTTATGTGCTTTAATTGAGCGATAATTATCGATGCTAGATATCTAGTATCAGGTAAGAAATGCCATAATCATTTATTATCTATTAATAATTTTTCTAAATTAGGTTGGTCACGGCACGTATGTCATTAGTTTCTTCTCTTAAACATAGTATTTTTGTTCGTATCTATGCCGGACTATTAATCGTCTGCTTGTGTGTGGCATTGTTCGCCCAATTATTGATGGACACCATCAATAAAGAACGCGTACAGTCTTACCGTGAAAACATGGCGACGGGTGCCTTTCATATTGTCAGTGAAGGCATTGCGCATCAAGAGAGTGACTCTCAGCGCGAATATTGGTTGTCTGATGCGAGTAGCTTATTTGGCGCAGAATTCAGTATTGTGCCGATTAATGAGGTCGATTTTAATGCCAGTGAGCTGCGGCGCTTTGAGAAAGGCAATACTGTCGTTCGCTATGTCAGCCAGCCTGTTTATGCCGATGTCTATTATCGTTTGCCAGACAATCGAAATGTTTTAACGGCTCGCATATCGCAAGTGACTGAACAACAAGTACGGGCCATCGCTGTATTTTTGCTCGATGACTTATCGTACCATGCCACCTTGTCTGATAAGCGGGCGCGTTTGGCTGAGCTAGAGAAAAAGTTTGCTTTTCCCTTAGAATTTAAAGCGGTCACTACGCTCAATTTAGATCCTGATCAGATGGCACGTTTGCGCCGTGATGAGGTGGTCATTTTATTACAAGATACCAATACCAGTAAAAGTAACTCCTCAATCAAAGTCGTTGTACCGTCTGAAATCAATGATATGGCGATTTTAATCGGGCCGGTACCTTTGTTTAACTGGTTCCCGCTCAATCTGATTGTCAGTATGATTTTGATTAGTATGTTCCTAATCAGCTTAGGCGTGTATGCGCTTATTTTCCCGCTTGAACGCAAGCTGCAACTGATTCAAGTGGGCGTCAATGAAGTCAGTAAGGGCAATCTTGATATCAAAGTACAGGTCATCGGTCAAGATGAAATTGCGCGCTTATCCGCGACCTTTAATGCGATGACGGCGCATATCAAGCGCTTAATTGAATCGCAGCGCGAGCTGACGCGGGCAGTATCGCACGAACTGCGTACGCCGGTTGCGCGTATTCGTTTCGCTGTTGATATGCTAGCAGATACCGATGATGAAGATTCACGCTTTATGCAGCGTGATTTTATTGATGAGGATATCGAAGCACTTAACGGCTTGATTGATGAGATTTTAACTTACGCCAAGCTTGAAGAGGGCTCACCGAAACTAGATTTAGAGCCGGTCAATTTGCGAGAGTTGCTGGAGCAAATTGAGCGTGAAACCAATGCTTTAGGTAAGCCTATCAAAATAGTGACCAACCTGCCCAATGCTAAAGTAACGGCGGTTGCCGATAGACGTTATCTACATCGGGTGATTCAAAATCTTGCCGGTAACGCGCTACGTTATGCAGAGACGACCATTATCATTAGTGCTGGGGTCAAAAAAGGCAATGCTTTTGTCAGTGTGGAAGATGACGGTCACGGTATTCCAGAAGAAGATCGCGAAAAAGTCTTTATTCCGTTTTCACGCTTGGACGATAGCCGTACCCGAGCCTCAGGTGGTTATGGTTTAGGCTTGTCTATTGTGTCGCGTATCGCCTTTTGGTTTAATGGCAATATGAAAGTAGACGAGAGCCGTGAGCTTGGCGGCGCCCGCTTTGTCATGACTTGGCCTATCAAACCATTGACCCAAGTGCTTGCTGCTGATGAGCTTACCCAAGAAAAAAGTGAACGCGATTTCGATGCTTAATTAAGTCTATTTGAATGGCAATGATTACTAGGCATTAAAAGTGCTTAAACTTGTTTTGGTAGTGTGACTGGTAGAAGCTGATACATCATTGGCTAAAACAGCCGTGATTAATGATTGATTAACAACTGATGGTTTACGACAGCTTTTAAAGCAGATTAAAAATAGAGGAGGGCAAAGGATGCCGTATTTATTTGGTGGTTTAGTGGTATTGAACGCAGCAGCGCTCGGTTATTATTTATTCCTGCAACAGCCAACCAACACTGAGACGCTAAAGGCTGCGCAGAATGAAATAACCCAGCCTTTAGCCTTTACCAATAGTGCGGAGTATATTCCGCCTATCATTGGTACTAGAGAGTAGTACGGCTCGTTTGGCTAACAACTAATAATTCACAATGAATAGCTATTAACCAAACTTTGGCTGTGATGTCATTATTGTTTATCTACAAATCATTTATATTATCATCAGGGATCGATGATTTGTCGTTTTCAACATCTAATGGCGGCTCACCTGCCACTTTAGAGATGAGTGGGATACGCACACAAACTTGTAGCCCGCCATCTGGATGATTAATCGCCTCAACCGTCCCATGATGCAAGCGCGCAATACGGTCGACAATCGCCAGACCAAGCCCGCTACCTTGCGTGGTACGCGCTGATTCGCCGCGCTCAAACGGTTGCATGACACGCTCTAACTGGTCTTCTGCGACCCCATCGCCACAGTCGCGCACACATATCACCAATTGCTCTTTTGCTTCTTTATTGACCTCGTTTTCAGTAACCACATCGCTGTCTTCTATCTCAGCCGTCTCTATAAAGGTCGGTACGACGGTCGCTGATAAATAAATCGGTGCTTTGCCGTAACGCTTGGCATTATTGACCAAATTGATAACCAAACGTTTAATTGACATCGGCCGTATAGGAACCACTTTGTGACATTCAGACTGGTAAATGAATTCCAGCGGCGCAAATTGCACCATGATTTCATTAAAGATGGTATCTAAATTGGTCAGGCGTACCGGTTCATCAGAACCGTCTTTCATAAATGAAATAAACTGCTCTAAAATCGCATCCATATCCTCAATATCGTAAATCAAACCTTCACGGAAAAAATCATCAGGCAGCATCTCAGCGGTCAAGCGCATACGCGTTAGCGGTGTGCGCAAATCGTGCGAGATACCGGCCAGCATAATCGTCCGCTCTTTTTGCGCTTGATTCAGAGTGGTAAATAAACGGTTGAAGGCCATATTAACTTGGCGTATTTCAGTCGGTCCGTTATGGGTCGGTAACGTAGTGGCATGACCCAAGCGAATATAATTGGTTGCTGCGCGCTGCAAATACCGTAACGGACGATTTAATTGCCGTGCCAATAAAATAATAGTCAGCAAGGTCAAAATAGGCAGGCCTACTAAGAATAACCATAGTAGCGCAGGGCTATATTGCGAGTAATATACCACTGGTTCGCGAATCCAAAAGCTGGTATCACGGCTGTCTTGCACCCACAGCTGCGGCGTTGGTTTAAACTTAAAATACACCTCAACTGGACGCCCCAACTGTGCGCCAATTTCGCGTTGTAGCACATCGGTGAACACGCCAACAAAGGCTTTATCTTCTATCGTCGGAAAGTCGCTAGGGTTATTGACCACCACCACGTGTGAGTGCTGATAAATCCATTGCCGCACGGCAGGGTTATGTTTCCAGTCTTGGTTAACGCTGTTCATTAAGCGTAACTCGCTGGTCAGATAGCGAGCATGGTTTTTAAGCTCGGGTAAATACAGACTACGCCAAAAAAACGAAATCGATACCCCAACACTGATGATGACAATAAACGCCACCATTAAGGTGGTCAGCCAAGTGTTGGAGTAGGAGCGGGCAAGCCGACCTTTGCGCCGAGGTTGCGTGCGCCGTGGTTGCGATTTTGGTGTGGTCATAAGAGTCCAAGTTGTACGGTTTGATAGTAGGGTTTGGTCTTAGCGTTTGCTTGTAGGATAGCATAATCAAATAATGCGGTTGTTGGCTTTACCGATAGAATTAGTAGCCAATTTAATAGGGTCAAGCCCAATAAATAGACCACGAATTATGAATTATGTTTTACATGCATTGCTATTTAAGCTATTGTTAATAAATAATTAAATAAGCACAGTTTATGTTTTCAATAAAACAAGACTGTGCTATAATTATGCCCTTTTTGGTATACCTGCGAAAGAGAGAATTCACATGGTTGTTATTCGTTTAGCACGGGGCGGTGCCAAGAAACGCCCATTTTATCAAGTAGTTGTTGCTGATCAACGCCGCGCGCGTGACGGTCGCTACATTGAAAACATCGGCTTTTTTAACCCACTCGCTAAAGAGTCTGAAGAAGCAGTACGCCTAAACATGGAAGCGTACAATGCGTGGATCGCTAAAGGTGCACAACCTTCAGATCGCGTTGCTTCATTAGCAAAAGCTTATAACAAGTCTGTAGCTCAAACTGAAGCAACTGCTTAAGTTTTGGCTACTAAGTACTGATAGCGTGATGTTTGCGTTTATTAGTCGACTTTAGAAAACATAGCGTAACTGGTCTGACCAGGGTACGCCATTAACTGTTTATTACTTTTGATTGCGTTTATCGCTTTTGATTGAACTGTATTCAGCATTGCTGTTTTAATCATCGTTAGGTTAGCCGTTATGTCATCTGTTCCAAACGCTAGTGCACTTATGAAAATCGGTCAGCTAAAAAAGCCTTATGGCATTAAAGGCTGGCTGTGGGTATTTAGCGATACGGATGATCGTACGGCAATATTTGACATGCAGCCTTGGTGGATGAAAACTGCTACTGGCATGAAGCCTTTGACCGTAAAGGCTTGGCGTGAGCAAGGGACGGGCATTGTCGCTCAATTTGAGCAGATTCCTGACCGTAACCTTGCTGAGACCATGAATGGGGTAACCCTTTGGGTCGAACAAAACGTTTTGCCAGAAACAGCGGAAGACGAATATTATTGGTCGGATTTGGTCAGCTTGCGCGTGATAAACGAGCAAGATGAGTATCTAGGCAATATCACTGAAATGTTTGAAACCGGTGCCCATGACATCATGCGCGTAACGGCAAATTCAGACAGTTTAGATAAAGAAGAGCGCCTGATACCGTGGCATAAGCAAACAGTGATTGAAGTCAATATGACTGAAAAAACCGTGCTTGTGGCATGGCCAAGTGATTATTAATAATAAGTGATTATTAATCAGTAATGGTTAATAAGGTCTTATTAAGACAAGCTGTAGTGAGATAAGTTTCGACTTTATCGTTAAAGGTTGTTGATAGTCACACCGATTTATTTAGCCACTGTTATCCCTTGTGCAAGTAGACATCAGATGTATTTTGCCGTGATTAGTATTTTCCCTGAAATGTTTGCCACGATTCGTGAGTTTGGAATCACGGGTCGGGCAGTCATTCAGGAGCAAGTCACGATTGAATGCATCAACCCGCGTGATTATACCACTGATAATTATCGCCGTATTGATGAGCGCCCGTATGGCGGCGGTCCTGGCATGGTGATGATGGCTGAGCCATTATCCCAAGCCATTGAGGATGCCCGCCTACGAGCCAGTCAGCATGGTTGCCGTGTCGATAGTGAGCATTGTCCGGTGATATATATGTCACCACAAGGCAAAACGCTCAGCGAGAGTAGTGTGGTCAGTATGACTGAGTACGATGGCATGATTTTATTATGCGGTCGTTACGAAGGTATTGATGAGCGCTTACTGTCGCAGTATGTCGACATGGAGATATCGCTCGGTGATTATGTCTTAACGGGTGGTGAGCTACCAGCCATGGTACTGATGGATAGTGTGATACGTCGTCTGCCTGATATTATGGGTGATGATAAGTCAGCTGAGCAAGACTCGTTTGTCGATGGCTTGCTTGATTGTCCACATTATACTAAGCCGCATGAGTTTGCTGGTATGGCCGTCCCTGAAGTATTACTTTCAGGACATCATGCCAATATCGCTAAGTGGCGCTTTAGCCAACAGGTCAGCCGCACGCAAGCGCGGCGTCCCGATTTGTGGCAAGCGTTTACCCCAACGGTAGAGCAAGCAAAGTGGCTTAAAGCATTGGCTAAAGCAGATAAAAAGCCACGTTAATAGCGGTTAAAAACATAAACAGTTAAGCAATAAAATTTTGAGCAGTAATAAAACGAGTCATAGCATAATGGCCGTTTGTCATAACCCATTTACGTTGTAGCTATTACTAATCCAAGATATTAATAACAGCTATGATTAATTATTACAAACAGGTGATATGCGTCAAGCCTCTATTATCTAATGTGAGGAGATAACTCTCATGAGCAACAAGCATCCATTGGTTCAGGTCATCGAAAATGCTCAATTGATTGAGCGCCCAAGCTTTGCACCCGGCGATACCGTTGTGGTTCAAGTAAAAGTACGTGAAGGTGAGCGTGAGCGTTTACAGGCTTTTGAAGGCGTTGTAATTGCTAAGCGTAACCGCGGTCTAAACTCAGCATTTACCGTTCGTAAAATTTCAAGCGGTGTTGGTGTTGAGCGTGCATTCCAATTGCATTCACCAATCATTGATAGCATTGAAGTGAAACGCCGTGGCGCAGTTCGCCGTGCGAAACTATACTACTTACGTGAGCGCTCTGGTAAATCAGCACGTATCCGCGAAAAGTTGGTTGCTCGTGCTCCTAAAGCGGCTCAGAAAAAAACTGACGCTTAGACTGTACCGAGTATCTGATTTTAAGCATCGCGCTTAAAATTACTTTTATGATTCAGCTGTCTATTGTACAGCTGCATTATGAAGTAAAAGTAGATACAAGCCCTTATTCATAGGTTTATTTATAAATAAGCGGGCCATACCAAAAAAGACAAAACCCCAATCTGTGCGCATGCCAGATTGGGGTTTTTGTATGTGGGGCTTTATTTTAATTGAACGCTTTAAACTTAACGTTAGCTTTCAAGGTTGTCTATACGGTTGGTTTGGTCTTTAGATTTGCTGTACTTACGCAGTCGAATATAAAGGGTCTTAGTCACAGTCGCGATGACTTTTTGTTGTTCATCGACGATATCGACTTTATATTCACGAAATACCGGCTCACCTTCTTTAGCCAATTCTTGAATAGTAATAATCTCGGCGCTAGGAATTTTCATGCGCGCGGTGACTTTGCTAAGACCAGGGGCAATAAATTCAATGTGTGAGCTTTTATCCCAAACCACGTAGCTGCTACCGAGTTGGTGCATCAGCATCAGCATATAAAATGGATCAACCATCGAATATAGACTGCCACCAAACTGGGTGCCGACGATATTCTTATTTAAGCTATTTAGCCCCATGTTGACCACGCATAAACCTTGGTCTAGGTTGATATGCTCAATCTTGATACCGGCACCGATGTAGGGCGCATAAGTGTTGATACGCAATTTAAGCAAATAAGGGGTGAGTAATGGCATG
Organism: Psychrobacter sp. DWR1-2-3; assembly: GCF_049896465.1. Taxonomy (NCBI): domain Bacteria; kingdom Pseudomonadati; phylum Pseudomonadota; class Gammaproteobacteria; order Moraxellales; family Moraxellaceae; genus Psychrobacter; species Psychrobacter sp. DWR1-2-3. The sequence continues at coordinate 69,921 of NZ_JAFCUJ010000007.1, read as the reverse complement.
ATGTTTTTTTTGGCATTACGTTTCAGCGTTTCAAGATTTTTAGGCAGTAAACTCATCAATATTTCCTATTGGCTTTTCCGGTTTTGCTAATCTTATCGTATGGATTTTTTTATCGTATAGGTTGTTTTTATTGTATGCAGTCAACCTTGACCGCCGTGCTTGCTGCTTTTAAATGCGAGCTATCAAGCAATGGGCGATAAAAAGATATTTATCATAGTGAAAAACACCTAAGCTCACCAGCTTTAAAGCGTAACAAGCGCAAAATGACCATGATACCGCTTATCGTTTCCGTGGATTCATTACATTTTTATAAGTGTTACCTGCTAAGCCATAATAAATACTTTTCATAACGATACGTATGGTATCTTTTCATATATAAAGCCTCGCATTATCCTTACTGATGCCTTACAATAGCCGCAATTTTGTTTTGGGCAGCGTCATATTTACCCGCTCTTAGGGTAGTAGCGCCGCTCAAACCTCAGTCGACATAAGGAAATGTGATGAGTGGTACACAGCTTCCCGCCTCAGGGTCTAACCCGCAGCAACCAACCCCTTCTGATAGTGATTTGCAAGACAGCTATGTAGACTTACATAAGCCCAATTCTAGTTTTAAAAATCGTAACGCCTATCTCAATCATGAATTGCAAATCATGCAGCCGAAACGCTGGCGACCCAATCTGCCGTTCCGTGATTATCGTTTTGAATATGAAGATACGATTCCGGCGATGGCCGCGACCATTGGTAAAGTCGTGATGGTGGGTGCTATTGCGGCAACCTTTGCCGGCCCGCTTGGTTTAGGTGATGCCTTTGTCCTAGAAAACGTCCGCTATGAGCTGCTAATCGTTTCATTTTTTATTATCTTATTCTCAGGTTTCCTACTACCAACTGCTAACCTTGCCGGTACGCACGGTCCACTGATTCCGCTCATTCCTATCGTCGTTGCTGCTGGCGGTCACCCAATGGCCTTCGGTTTGCTAATCGGTGCTTTTGGCTTGTTACTTGCCATCAGTAAAGGAGGTAGTTTGCTAGCAAACTTGACCAGTAAAGGCGTGTGCGGTGGCTTGCTGTTGTATCTGGGCTTTATTGGTACCATCTCGCAAGTCAAAAACCTATTTGCGTGGGCAGAAGGTATTGGCATGGCGCATATTGCCTTTGTGGTCATTTTACTGACGATTATCTTATATGCGGTGTTAGAGAACTTCCAAAAGCGCTGGCTTGCGGTACCGTTAAGCTGTCTGTTAGGTGGCGGGGTTGCCTTTGCGATGGGTGCACCCTTTGTTTTTGAAACGGCACCGGGTTTACCGCACATGAACCCTATGTATTGGTGGGGTGAAGATACCGGTTGGATGCTCGGATTGCCAACCATTGAAAGCTTCGTTGTGGTGTTACCCTTTGCGGTGTTGGCCGTCGCCATGTGGTCGCCAGACTTTTTAGGTCATCAAGTCTTTCAAAAAATTAGCTATCCAAAACGCACTGAGCGCGTGCTTATGGATATCGATGATACCATGACCAGTGCTTCTATTCGTCAGGTAGCAGGTTCTTTATTAGGCGGTGCAAACTTTGCGTCGTCATGGGGCACGTATATTGTACCCGCCGCAATTGCCAAACGTCCTATTCCAGCTGGTGCGGTATTAACGGGCGTATTTTGTCTTATTGCCGGTATTTGGGGTTATCCCATGGATTTGGCTATTTGGGAACCGGTGATGTGTGTGGCGCTGATTGTTGGTGTCTTTATCCCATTGCTTGAAGCTGGGATGGAGATGACACGCGAGGGCAAAACCACTCAGTCTGCTGCTATTGTTGTCTTTGCGTCAGCCTTGGTAAATCCAGCCTTTGGTTGGTCAATTACTCTAGTACTGGATAATTTAGGCTTAATTGGCTCGAAAGAGCGTAGTGCCAATCTGACCAAAATGAGCCGCTGGATTATTCCTGTGGTCACGTTTGTGATATTAACAGGGGTGATGGCAATCGTCGGTATGTTGCCAGGTATCCCAGCATTATTACCAAATTTCCGTCACTAGTCGCACTGTAGGGTTGTTTTTCTGCAAAAAGTCAGCCTTGGTGCTGGCTTTTTTTATGGTTGTTGCTAAGCTGATAAAGGTTCTTGTAAAACACTCACTATCGCCCCATAAATAGCTATATATCAGTATCTTGAGAGCAGTAAATTCTATGGTTAATGTCTCAGCATCGAGTCCCGTCGACGATAAAAAAGCCCGTCTTAAGCATTTGATTCAGCGCCTGCCAAATTTGCCAGGGGTATATAAAATGCTCGGTAAAAATGGCGATATTCTTTATGTCGGTAAAGCCAAGTCGCTTAAAAGTCGCGTCAACAGCTACTTTGCCAAGACCATTGACCATCCAAAGACGCGAGCGTTAGTCGCGCGGATTCATAATATCGAAACCATTATTACTCGTAGTGAAACTGAAGCGCTGCTGCTCGAGCAAAATCTGATTAAAGAACACCGTCCGCCTTATAACGTGCTATTGCGTGATGATAAATCTTATCTTTATGTGTTTATCTCAGCCGATAAACCTTATCCCAGATTGGCTTATGGTCGCGGTAAAGGCAATCACCAAAAAGGCCGGTTTTTTGGTCCTTTCCCTTCTGCGCATGCGGCAAAAGAGACCCTGGTGCTCATGCAAAAAATGTTTCAGATGCGCCAATGTACCAATACCTTTTTTAAACAGCGCAAGCGCCCTTGCCTTGAGTATCAGATTAAGCGTTGCCGTGCGCCCTGTGTTGGTTTGGTATCGCCAGAAGAATATGCGGAAGATGTGAATAACACCATTCGTTTCCTAAAAGGCGATTCTAGCGATATCCATAGTACGCTGATTGAAAAAATGGAAGGCGCGGCTGAAGTTTTAGATTTTGAAAAGGCGGTCTTTTATCGGGATCAGCTGTCTATGCTGCGTGAAGTCCAAGCAAAGCAAGCCGTTTATACCGTACAAGGCGAGGCCGACGTAATAGCTATTGCCAGCCAAGCAGGCATGACCTGTGTCAATGTATTGACGGTGCGCGGCGGGCGCGTGCTAGGCGGTAAGAACTATTTCCCTGATGTTGATAGCAGTGAGCCTCTTGCTGATAATTTATCAGCGTTTATTACTTCATTCTATTTTCAGGTGACCGATGACTTGCCAGCAGAAATTATCTTAAGTCATGAGCTACCCGATCAGATAGCGGTGAGTGAAGCACTGGCAACGCATTTTGGTAGCAAAGTCGTCATTAAAACCAATGTCCGTGAGCACCGCGCTGAGTGGTTAGATTTGGCAAAACTTAATACCAATAATGCGCTAAAAACCAAACTTGGTGATTATTTAGAATTGCATGCCCGCTTTGGCGTGCTTAAAGAGGTGCTAGCAGAGGTTACTGATCGAACCATCGACCGTATCGAGTGTTTTGATATCTCGCATACCATGGGTGAGGCGACCATCGGTAGCTGCGTGGTCTTTGACCAAGGTGGCTCGCGCCGCCGTGATTATCGCCAATATGCGATTCATGATATTGTCGGCGGTGATGACTATGCGGCGATGAAGCAAGTGCTAACGCGGCGTTATAAAAAGCAGCCATTGCCTGATTTATTGCTGATTGATGGTGGTAAAGGTCAGCTCAGTATGGCAAAAGAGGTGCTGGTAGAGTTGGGCATTTTAGGCGATACCTTACTTATCGGTGTGGCAAAGGGCGAGGGGCGTAAGGCTGGGCTTGAGGTATTGCATTTCCTTGACCACGAGCCGCTTGATTTACCGATGGATAGTAAGGCGCTGCATTTATTGATGCATATTCGCGATGAAGCGCATCGTTTTGCCATTACTGCGCACCGTAAGAAGCGTGATAAGCGCCGTTCGTCATCAGTGCTAGAGGTTATACCGGGGCTGGGTGAAAAGCGTCGTCGTGACTTGCTTAATCACTTTGGTGGTATGCAGCAATTACTTGGTGCGTCACAGCAAGAGCTGGCTGGCGTGCAGGGAATTGGTCCGATATTGGCGAAAACTGTTTATAAAGTGCTGCATGAATAGTTTAGGCGATATGGGCTAAATTTAAGTTTCTGCTAATAAAATTCAATAAGAAAAAGAGGCTGTCTTAGAATTATCTAGGACAGCCTCTTTTTGTTAATATTTTAAATTCATGAACTGCTATTATTTAGTAGCTTCTCTTTTATAAGTCACAAACTTAAAATCTAGCCCACTTTTCTCATCGTGAACTTGCTCAGATTCTTCTGCGACTACAAACTCATTTGGCAGCTCAGGATAAAAGGCATCGCCATCCGTAATGTCAGTATCGACATGCGTTAGCTCGACACGGTCAGTATACATCATCGCTTCTTTAAACACGCGCTCGCCGCCGATAACCCAAATGGTATCAAGGTGCGCACCATGAGCCAAACTTGCCGCTTGGGTGAGTGCATCGTCTAAATTATGCATCACATAAGCTTTTTCACTACCGACCAAGCCACTTTGCTCAGCATAATCTAATTGGCTGGTGATGATAAAGCTGATACGTTTTGGCAATGGTCTGCTGCCCATCGACTCAAAAGTCTTACGACCCATGATGACGATACCTTGTATTGCGCCATCGCTTTGCTTGGTCGTCATACTTTTGAAATGCTGCAAGTCTGTAGAGATATGCCACGGCAGCTCATTTCCTTTGCCGATACAGCGATTACTACTGATAGCCGCAATCTGGGCAACTTCGGTATTGGCATAACTCATAACCTATCCTTTTTATTGTTTTTTAACATTCAAGCGATAAAAACTTAGACGGCAACTTTGGCTTTAATGGCAGGATGCGACTCATAACCATCGACGCTGATATCGTCATAGTTAAAGGCAAAAATATCGGTCACATCAGGATTCAGGGTCAAAGTTGGCAAGCTATAAAGCTCACGTGTCAGTTGCAGCTCAACTTGCTCGCGATGGTTTTGGTAAATATGACAATCGCCGCCCGTCCAAACAAATTCACCAACTTCTAAACCACACACTTGCGCCACCATATGGGTAAGCAAGGCGTAGCTAGCGATATTAAATGGCACACCGAGGAATAAATCGGCTGAGCGTTGATAGAGCTGGCATGACAGTTTATTGTCAGCCACAAAAAACTGAAATAAAGTATGACAAGGTGGCAACGCAACTTGCTCCGCTTCAGCGGGATTCCAACCAGAAACGATTAAGCGGCGCGAGTTGGGGTTGTTCTTAATTTGCTCAATAACTTGGGTAATTTGATCGACGCCATCGTTCTCATAGCTGCCATCTTCACGCTTGGTCGCGCCATAATTGCGCCATTGATGACCATAGATAGGACCGAGGTCGCCCGCTGGACGGTTAAAGCGCGCGGTTTGCTCAGCGGTCGCCCATTCGTTCCAGATGCGCACGTTATTTTCTTGTAAATAATCGACGTGGGTGCTGCCACTTAAAAACCAAAATAGCTCATAAACGATGGATTTAAAATGGACTTTTTTGGTGGTTAATAAGGGAAATCCATCGGCTAAGTCAAAACGTAGCTGCGCACCAAAGTGACTCAGCGTACCGGTGCCAGTACGATCGCCTTTTTCAGTGCCATGAGTAAGGACGTGTTGTAGCAAGTCTAAATAGGCTTGCTCATTTTTACTGTTATGGTAATGACTGCTCATAAAATTGCTCTTTTACGTTGTGAAAACGTCTCTTTAATTTAGTTCTCAAGAATATGGTTCTTAAAAACAAAGTTCTTAAAAACATAGACTTTAAAATATAGTTCTTAAAATCATGCTTAATATAGCTTTTAATAGGGTAGTTGTTGCTAAATAGGGCTTAATAAGCTGACTGTTTACCCCAATCATAAATACCGCGTTTATAAGCGTAAATCAGCATGATTAAGCCTGCGATAATCATCGGTGCGCTTAAGAGCTGCCCTTTGGTCATCCAGCCTAATAAGATAAATCCTTGGTCAGCGTCTGGCTGGCGGAAGAATTCAATGATAAAGCGGCTGATACCGTAACCCAATAAGAAGACCGCGGATGCTGCCATCCGTGGGCGCGGTTTTGATGAATACCACCATAAAAAGATAAATAGAAGCAAACCTTCGGCAAAGGCTTCGTATAGCTGCGATGGATGGCGCGGTAATAAATACTGTCCATTTACCTCAAGCATCAATTCTTGTAGCTCAGGATTGCTCTGTAATTGCTCCATATCAAAGGCAGCGGCTTGCGGGAAATAAGTCAGCCAGTTGTAACCACCATCTGAGACGCGCCCCCATAGCTCACCATTGATATAGTTACCGATGCGACCGAATAATAAGCCCGTCGGTACGCAAGGCACGATAAAATCGAACACTTGAAAGGCAGTCTTTTTATACTTACGAGCAAAGAACCACATGCCTAACATGACGCCGATAAAACCACCGTGGAAAGACATGCCGCCTTCCCAAACTCGTAACAGATACGCAGGGTTTTGTAAAAGCTCGCCGAATTGATAAAACAGCACATAGCCGATACGACCGCCTAAAATGACGCCAAGCGCCCCATAAAAGACCAAATCAGAGACCATATCGGTGGTCCAATTGTCGCGTTTGGTGCTGCGATACCACGCCAGACCATAAGCGGCAGCAAAGGCCAACAGATACATTAAGCCATACCAGTGCACTTCTACTGGTCCCAAAGATAGCGCTACGGGATCATACTGAGGGTGAATCATCATAAGAGCATCATATTATTGATAATGGAATGTAGCTCATAATAGCAAAATTCATCCGTTGCGAATACTGTGATAAGTGAATGGTTCATTGAATGGATAGCAAAGCGTTGCAAAAACCGATAAGATGAAAAAAAGCGCTTCAATTTCTAAGGAACCCTTATGCAGCCATATTTATCGAAACTATCCTTGCTAGGCGTAGTAGCATCAGGCCTAGCGCTGTGGGTTCCTATGAATGCACAAGCAGCGATGAGCAATATTGATAACATTACCATTTATCAAGGTTTAGCTAGCGTGACGCGTTCCTTGCCAATCAATGGCAATGGCGAGCAGACGTTGGTTTTTTCTTGCTTATCGCCGACTATTGATCCAGAAAGTATCAGCGTACAAGCATTGGGCAATGTCAATGTTGGTGAAGTCAGTATCGAAACGTTAAGCGCTGCGCAAGCGGCACAATGTCAATATGGCCAATATCAAGGTGAAGCCAAGGTACAGAGCCAGCAGAATAATCTCACCGATATCAGCGCTGAATTAGAAGCGGCACGTTTAACCAAAGCCTATTTGCAAAACCTTACTAAAGTGACGCAAATCAATACGGCTGGTACTCTTGCGAATAATGCCCGCGATTTAGAAACGCAAGCGGCAAGTATTAATAAAAGGATAGTCGAGCTACAACAGCGAGAAGCGCAAGCGAAAGATGCGCTCAATCAGCTGCTAGCCGGCAGTACTACCTCGAAACAGAATAGTGTGACCCAAGTCAGTGTACGTACTGCCAGTCGCACGCCAAGCACCGTTAAACTGCATTATCAAGTGCGCGGTGCCAGTTGGGAGCCGACTTATCAAGCGCGCTTAAATACCGATAGTAAGCAGCTGAATATCACCGCTTCTGCCATCATCGCCCAACAAACGGGAGAGAACTGGAGCAACGTGCCGGTTATCCTAAGCACCGTTAATCCCAATCAAACGACCACCAGCCAGTTGCCAAGAGTTGAGCGTTTGTCGTTATATGAGGAAGAGCAGGCTAAGTTAAGCCGTTATGCACAACCAATGATGGAAGCGGCGCCAATGGTCGTGTCTGCAAGAGACAATTATGGTGGAGCAGGGGCTGCAGAGATGCCACCGCTACCGAGCTTTAGCGTCAGCAGTCAAAATAAAAATGGCATCACCGAATATAGACTGCCGCAGCGGGTCAGTATTCCAAGTGATGGCAGGCGCGTACGCACGGTCATTGATGAGCAATCTGGCACCAGTAAGCTTTGGCTACGTAGCACACCAAGTGCCGAAGCTGCCGCTTACTGGTATGCGTCTGCGCCGTTTTTGACGCCGGCTTGGGCAGATGGCTCGTTGCAGTTATACCGCGATGATAACTATGTTGGACAGTCGCGCTACAACTATCAAAACCTAAAAGAGCAGGGTATCGGTTTTGGTATTGACCCAAGTTTACTGGTGAAGCAGCTGACCGATGAAAATAAGCAAGGCGATAAAGGCGTGTTTAACCGTCAGCAAACCAAAACCATCACCCAAGCTTATCAGTTTACCAATCAGCACAATCGTAGCGTGCGCTTGCAAGTGTTAAGCGCTGAGCCGGTTAGTAGCGATGACAGTATTAAAGTCACCGCGGCGCACACGCCAGCTATTAGCCAAAAAGACTGGAACGATAATAAAGGCATGGTCGCTTGGGAGTTTGATTTGCCAAGTAAGCAAGCGCAAGTGGTGCAATCGACGTATCAAATCAGCTACCCTGCCGATAAAAAATTAAGCACCAATTAATACTAAATCAGAACCACGTACCAATCTTATAAAAGGAAAACTATGTGTATTGTCGCCATTGCTTGGCAGTTATTTGATGAGCTACCTTTGGTCTTATTGTCCAATCGTGATGAGTTTTTGCAGCGTCCGACAGAGCCGCTCCATCAGTGGGCGGATAAGCCTGTTTATGCAGGGCGTGATAAGCAAAGTGGCGGCACATGGCTTGGTATACATCAAGAGCCATATGGTAATTTTTACGAGCAAAATGGTCGCTGGGCGGCGGTATTAAACTTTCGAGATGGCGTGCAAGCAGGTAATGACGAACGCTCGCGCGGTGAGTTGGTCACCGATTTCTTGACCAGTACTGTAAGCCCGATGAATTTTGCTCGGCAAATCAGCTTACAAGATTATGCAGGCTTCAATCTTATTATTGGTGATGCGGCGCAAGCGGTGATTGTCAATAATCGTGGTCATGCACCAACCGCCTTACACTCGGGGCTGCATGTATTCTCTAATGGTCAGCCTGAGGAAGAGTGGTTTAAGACTGAGAAGTTACGTGGCCGTTTAAGACAAGAAGTATTGCCTTTGATTGCTGAAAATAGCGCTCCTGAGTATTGGCAAGAAGCGGCGTTTGCAGTGATGTCCGATAAAACGCCAGCGCCAGAAAATAAATTACCCGAAACGGGTGTTGCTAAGCAGATTGAGCGAGCACTATCTTCTATTTATATTGAGCCCATTGCTTTGCTTAGCATGGATGCTACCGTCCCGACATACGGTACTCGCACCCAAAGTATTCTGACTTTAAATCAATCTCCTAGTCCTATCGATGCCGAACCTATTTTACGTGCTCAACTACAGAGTCGAGAATATGAGTAATTTATATATTGTCATTTTACTATGACTTATGGCTAGGCTTTTCTAGTTATTATTTAAGCCTTATTACAGAGGTAATTGTAAATCCCCAATATATTTAGGGATTTGCCTGTTAATAGTGACTCTGATGACATAAACTGGATATATAGGTCATTTAAGCGCCATTAATAATGCCTACTACCCTCTAATCAGAGGTCAGTTTAACAAGGAGTACGATATGACTATGATGAAATCATTAATATTCGTTGAGCCAGGTAAAATTGAAATTGTTGATAAGAAAATTCCTGATGTCGGCCCGAACGATGCTTTATTAAAAATTACCACTACGACGATTTGTGGTACCGATATTCATATTTTTAAAGGTGAGTATGCTGTTGCAAAAGGATTGACAATTGGGCATGAGCCGGTAGGGATTATTGAAAAGCTAGGTAGTGCAGTGATGGGTTATAAAGAAGGGCAACGAGTCATCGCTGGCGCGATTTGTCCAACATTTACCTCTTATGCTAGCCAAGATGGCTTCCCCTCACAAGATGGTGGCTATCTTGATGCCGATGGCAAATGCTCTTGTCATGGTTATAAAGCGACCGGCGGTTGGCGCTTTGGTAATCACATTGATGGTACGCAAGCAGAGTATGTACTAGTGCCTGATGCACAGGCCAATCTATGTCCAGTGCCAGATGGATTGACGGATGAGCAAGTGTTGATGTGTCCTGACATTATGTCAACAGGCTTCAAGGGGGCAGAAAACGCTAATATTCAGATCGGTGATGTTGTCGCTATCTTTGCACAGGGGCCTATTGGCTTATGTGCTACTGCTGGGGCAAGGCTCAAAGGTGCGTCACTGATTATCGCTGTTGATGGTAACAATCAGCGTCTAGCGATGGCGAAGAAATTAGGAGCGGACATTACGCTTAATTTCACAGAAGTTGATGTGGTTGATGAAATCATGAAAATCACTGCTGGGCGTGGTGTCGATAGTAGTATCGAAGCATTAGGTTTGCAAGCTACCTTTAATCAATGCATCAAGATATTAAAACCGGGTGGAACTTTTTCAAGTCTTGGCGTTTATTCTGAGGATTTAGTCATTCCAATAGCAAATTTCGCTGCTGGTCTTGGCGATCATACGATTCGTACGGCACTTTGTCCAGGTGGTAAGGAACGCATGCGTCGTTTGCTGAATGTCATTGAGTCAGGTCGTGTGGATCTATCAGAGATGGTGACACATACTTATGCGCTAGACGATATTGTAGAAGCATACGATTTATTTATGCATCAGCGTGATGGGGTCTTAAAAGTTGCTATCAAACCATAATTTTAGCAATTATAAATACGAAAAAGCCTGTATCACTCGATACAGGCTTTTTCGTATTTACTACTAAAACAATAAATCTAACTATTTATTCCACCAACAAATGGTTGTTTTGTTCTGGAATAATCAGTTCTTGTTTAAGCGGTAGTTCGCGCACCAATTCTTGCAAGGCGCGACGATATACCCCACGTTTAAAATGAATCACTTGTCCGAGTGGATACCAGTAGCTGACCCATTGCCAATGGTCAAATTCTGGTTTACCCTCATCAAAGCGGATATGTTGAGTATTCGGCTCATCTAAGCGCAGCAAAAACCATTTTTGTTTTTGCCCAATACACAAAGGATACTGCCCATGACGCACATAGCGTTTCGGCAGGCGGTAGCGCAACCAATCTTGCGTGACCGCCAGTAAATCCACATGACGCGGATGTAAGCCGACCTCCTCCCAGAGCTCGCGATACATCGCATCCATCGGCGTCTCCCCGCGGTCGATGCCGCCTTGAGGGAACTGCCAAGCGTTGTGACCAATACGTTTTGCCCACAGAACTTGCCCTTGTGTATTTGCCAAGATGATGCCGACATTGGCGCGAAAGCCGTCTGCATCTATCATGACTAAACCCTTTTAAATTGTTTAAAAATAGCTTATTTCAACAAGGTACAGTGACAGCAATCATAATTATTATAGGGTGACTGTTATCGATACCATGGCAAAATAAGATTCATTACCGTTATTAAACCAAGAAACAACCCAAATGTGTAACAGTATTTTGCTATAAAATGTTTCACAAGATTAATGCTTTAAAATCAGTGGGTTATAATTAGACTTTTGTAAGTTTTTTATGATGGATTTTATAAGAGTAATAAGTTTGAATAATATTATCGTGATAAATACTTAACAATCAGATTCAGGGTGAAATGGTGATTTCTAAAAAACATGTGATGAAACGGTTTATAAAAGGTAAACAAGGATATGGCTTTATAAATCTCGTTTTGGCTTATGCTACACTAGCAAAAGACATTATTTTTCCAAAAGACATTGTTCTTCAAAAAATAAGAAACCGTTACTATTCAAATTAAAAAACCATGTGAATTAAGAAGCATGCGCATTCAAAATCGTAGCAATTAAAACAAGGAATATTTAAGATGTCAGAGTCAAAAGCAAGCGTTACGTGGCAAGAAAATAAAGCCTTTATGGGTGTGTCACCATCAGGACATAACGTCCAAATCGATGCCGATAAAGAAAAAGGCGCCAGCCCAATGGAGCTGATTTTATTAGGGCTTGGTGGCTGTGCAAGCTATGACGTGGTTGCAATTTTACAAAAGTCGCGCCAAGAAGTGACAGACGTACGCTGTGAGCTGACCGCGCAGCGTGCCGAAACCGTGCCAGCCGTTTATACTGACATTCATATGCATTTTGTGGTGACAGGACAAGATGTCAAAGAAAGCCAAGTCGAAAAGGCAATCAAACTGTCTGCAGAAAAATACTGCTCAGCCAGTCGGATGCTAGTACAGGGCGGCGTCAATGTGACTCACGATTTTGAAGTCATTGCAGGATAGGGAAGATTATACTAATGAGTCTATTCTTTGGGTTGATTCCCGATAGCGCAGCGTCAGGTATTTGGGCAATGGTGGTGGCAAGTTTGCTGCCCCTAGTGATGGCGCTGACGGCAAAAGCAATTGGCGGCTTTAATTTGGCTGACAATGCCCATCCGCGTGATTTTTTACAAGGGACGACGGGAGCTGCGGCGCGGGCTAATGCCGCCCAGCAAAACAGCTATGAGACCTTGCCTATATTTTTGGCGGCAGTGTTGGTTGCGATGCTGTTTTTTGTACCGCAGTTGATTATTAATACCATCGCTTGGCTTTATGTGCTGATTCGTATTGGTTTTTGCGTGGCCTATATTACCAATTTAGCTACCTTTCGCTCTATTCTTTGGACGCTATCGATGGCCTGCTCATTGATGTTATTTTATTTAGCGATTCGGGTCAGTATGTAAGCCAATTAGCCTGAGCGCGCTGTTGTAAAACATGCTCTTTTAGCAATAGAGTATGTTATCAATAAGGTAGTGATTCATTAAGCAACACTTGCTTGTAGCGCCTTGATAATCACTGCTTTATTTTTTTCTCGTTTGATATCGTCCCATACTGTTTTCGCCTCGCTATAGCCTTTGGTCAGCATCGCTAACCACTGCTTATAACGACCGACTAAAACCACATCGCTTTTCGCGACGCCCTCTAGAAATTTAATCTGATGGGTGATTAAATCTTGCCACAATAATATCGCCGTATTTTCTAGGTTTTTAGAATTATCAGTATCGAGCTGAGCAATTAAATCAGGTCGGGTAACGGCTCCGCGACCAAGCATTAGATGCGTCGTACCTGACTGCGCCATACAGTTTTGCGCATGCTCACTATTCCAAATCTCGCCATTGGCAATCACTGGAATATCTAAGGTATTAAAATTCTGAATTTTATCCCAATAAGCAGGCGGTTTATAGCCTTGGGTCTTGGTACGTGCGTGAATGGTTAGCCAATCGGCGCCGCTCGCTGCAATGGCAGCTTTGATATCATCCATGCGACTGGTATCGGTATAGCCCAAGCGAATTTTTGCTGATACGGGAAGATGAGCAGGAACCGCTTGGCGTACGGCGCTGATAATCTCATACATCACTTCGGGCTCATCAAGTAGCACTGAACCACCGCGATGGCTATTGACCGTTTTAGCCGGACAACCAAAGTTGATATCAATCGCCGGCGCACCAAGCTCACACGCATAGGCGGCGTTTTCTGCCATCAATTGCGCTTCGCTACCGAGTAGCTGAATATGAATCGGCGTACCGGATGCGGTTTTGGCATCATGATGTAGTTCTGGCACGTATTTATAAAAAACGTGTGCTGGCAATACATGCTGAGTGACGCGAATAAATTCACTGACCGACCAATCATAAGGGCGACCCAAGTCTGACGCAATTTGGGTTAGGATTTGGCGCATTAATGGGTCGGTTAAGCCTTCCATAGGCGCAAGGAGACGAACGGGGTTGGCAAACAAGCGCTGAATAGTGTGTTGGCGCTCTTGCAGTGCTTGAGATAAAGATGGAGTGTTATTCATGGTTGGTAAGCTATTATTGTAAATTGAGGTCGGCAAAGACTATGAGGTGTGAGATAAAAGAGAAAACTAAGTATTACCAAAAACCACCTTTTTACCCGTCTGTAATCCTGATATCAAGTCTTTAATATTATGAATATCTAAATTGCTCTGTGCCCGCGTACAAGCAACGTAGAGCAGACGCAGCTCTTCTGGGCTGATTTTTACCGCATTGGTCGTCACATCATAATAAAAGTCATCATCAAGTTGTACTTTACCCCACTCAAGCCCTTTGGCTTTATGCGCGGTTGAGATGACATAATCGGCATTTTCAATACTGGATAAACTATTGACCGCTTGGCTGAGCACATTAGTCCCATGATCATCGACCAATTTGACCAAGGTTTTAAGGTCGCTGCCTTCATTGGTTTCAGAATATTCTTGGACGTCACCCCAATTATAAAAATACGCCAGCTCAGGGACGCCATACGCCGATTTGCCGTTTTTTAAGTTTTCGGCTGCCTGACAGAATTTAAGCATACGATCGGTATCCGCTTGCAACGCCACGCGGTGACCGAGTTTTAAGCCCGTTAGCAATTGCGACATAGCAGCAGCATTGGTGCGGCAAAGAATGGCATCTTTTTTACTATGAACCATGCCTTTTTCGGTAGAAGACTGCTTATTAGGATTGCCTTTTAATGGCACATCTTCTTGTAAGGCTTTGAGCAAGGTATTGGCAATCTCAGCAATCGGTTCGCCAAAACGAAATGACTGCGTTAATAAAGTCTGCGGCAATGGCAGTTTTTTCATCGCATTGACCGCCCCGCGCCATTCATAAATCTGCTGATGGGCGTCACCTACATAAATCACTTGCCGTGGCTGCTGGGTCAAAATCCCCATCATCAAGGGATCGGCATCTTGCGCTTCATCAAATAAGATAAAATCTGCGGGAATACTCGGCTTCGATAATGCCCACAATTTAAGATAAATATCATGCCCGATACCAGCAGGATGGCGCGCATCAATTGACTGTAACCAACGCTGCTCAACGGCGGGGTAGAGCATTTCACGCAGTTGCTCGGCATCAGAATCATCGAGCCAACTTGGAAACTCAATATGCCTTGGCGCAGGATAGCTGGCGTGGGTACTACAAAAATTGCTCACCGCATCACTGACAAACCGCGACAAGCGCGCTGGCGTGAGGGTAATATATTTATTAATCCCATCCATTTGCCGACGGACTTGTACCGGTTGCAGACCCAAGTCATCACCTAAACGTTTGGGTGAAAATCTTGGCAACGACAATTTGGCGGTGATATCACGCGGTACATGACGATAAGCCAGTGAGTGAAAGGTCCGACAGTCGACGTGACCGGGGAATTTTTGCCGCGCATCGTTGGCAATTGCTTTGTTAAAGGCTAAATATAAGCCGCGGCCACGCAGACGCTCACCGATTAATTTGAGCGTCGTTGTTTTCCCTGCGCCCGCATAAGCGACCACTTTAAATGACTTGTGATCCATCGCCATATTTAGCGCGTTCAGCTGCTCATCGGTGGGATCGCTCATATAAGCTGGCATAGATGCGGACATAATAAAGCTACCTAAAAACTAGAATGGGGACAAAAATAACGGGGGTAAAAAAAGCCACTGCATAGACAATGGCCGACTGGTCATGATGTTGATTGCAAAAAAATTGCAAGCGCACAGGACAATAATAAAAAAGTTAGTAGAAAATAAAGGTGGAAATAAGCAGGTTATATTAACAGATTAGCGCGTTGGCTGTTTTGCAATAAGTGTCTGATAAGTAGAGCTATTCTTTCTTCAATTCTATATCGTCTGCTGCATCAAGGCTGCGATCTTCTTTGATTAAGATTTTCGCTAAAAATAATCCCAGCTCAAACAATAACCACATCGGAATCGCGAGCATCAACATCGATACGCCATCAGGCGGTGTAACGACCGCCGCAACGGCAAAACAGCCGACGATAATATAACGGCGTTTATCTTCTAAGCTCTGAATGGAGACGACACCCGCCAATATCAATAGTAAGGTGACCACTGGAATCTCAAACGTCAGCCCAAATACCATGAATAATTTGAGCGCAAAACTTAAATAACTGTCGATATCTGTCATCGGCAAGACGTTCTGCGGCGCAAACATGATAAAAAACTTAAGTACGCCTTTGAGTACAATAAAATAAGAGAAAGCCACGCCCGCATAAAATAAAAATATCGAGGACATCAGTACAGGAATGGCGACTTTTTTCTCTTTTTTATATAAACCGGGTGCGACAAACGACCAGATTTGATACAAGATATACGGCATCGCAAAAAATGCCGCGACAAATATGGTCAAGCGTATCGGTGCCATAAAGTTAGAGGTAATATCGGTCGCAATCATTGTCGAGTTGGCGGGCAACTGAGCAACCAATGGGTCAGATAAAAAATCATACAGCTCGCGTGAAAATCCGACCAAGGCTAAAAATATCACCAATACCGCGACGCATATCTTAATCAGATGCCGACGTAACTCAATCAAGTGCTCGGTAATCGGCATATCGCCCAGTGAGCTTAAGATATCGCCAGAGTCCTCATTATTACTATCGACATTAATGTTATCGACGTTCTCACTATCGGTATTACTATCAAGGGTTTCTGTTGCAGCCTTAATATCTGCATCCATTATTTTTTCTTGGCGGCTTTTTTTACGTTTAAATAAGCCCACTAATCATTCTCCTGCTTATTAACAGAAGCCTGTTTGGGTAAAGGAGTGTCCAAATGGTTGACAGGACTGTTTAATAAAATATCGGCTTTATAATTGGGTAAATAGGGTGCTTGCGGCAGACGCCTTGCTTTATCATAAGCGCCCAGACGGAACCACATATTTTCCCACGGTTTGGTGCTGATATTTTGCATGTTGCTTTGCGTTGTTTGTATAGTGATGTGTTGAGTGTCGCTATCATCATTACCTTGACTCTCTGAAAGTTCAGGCTCTTTTAACTTTTTATCTGACCCATCACTGTCATAGGCATAGTCAAACTCTTTTGGCGCCGCGGACGAATTACCGCCTTTTTCACCATCGTTTTTATTATTGGTATTATCCACTTTATCGGTTGTAGGCTGATGCGCTGCTTTTAGATGCTGATTCTGCGAGGATGAAAACTCTTGCATACTGCCGCGCATCTCTGCCATTTCACGGCGCATTTCTGCTTCCGTTTGGCGAATTTTGGCCAGCTCTTTTTGCATTTGCTGGCGCGTCTCAGCTAAGTCAAGCTCCGCTTCGATTTCAGACTGCAAGGTAGAAACCGTGCGGCGAATTTTGGCATACCATTGTCCAGCAGTGCGCGCCGCTTGGGGCAGCTTTTCTGGCCCCAAGACGATTAAGGCAATGACGCCAAAAAGCAATAATTCAGAAAACCCAATATCAAACATAATGTTCCGATGTCACTGTCTAAATGCTATACATTATGCTTGTCATCAACCTTAGTGGTTGTTGGGCGCTCTTCAGGGTGTGCTTTGCCATCATGGTCGAGCACCACTTGCTTTTTGGCATGTTCAGTATTTTCGTCTTTGACGGCTTCTTTAAAACCTTTGACCGCGCCGCCCAAATCTTTACCGGCATTTCTTAGTTTGGAGGTGCCAAATACGACAACCACCACCACCAATAAAATCAGCCAATGCGTAATGGAAAAACTGCCCATAATGCTATCCTTATGTCTTGGTTTTCAGTCTTTATAGGAATACGTTGAGTGTATAGAATATTGCTGTCGTACACAAAAGCTATCGATAGCTTATGCGAAGTAACACGTCACACTATTATAACCTGCCGTTATGACAAAAAGGTGAAAGCAACAATAATCAAACAGGGTAATGGCTAAGCTTAAAAAACGCTAGCGCGCCGCTTTTTCATCAATACCTGAGAGACCAAAGCGTCGACCTAATTCATTTAATACCGCCTCTGACTCGATATCGAACCAAGCCAAACCTACTAAGGTATGAAACCAGACATCAGCGACTTCATAGATAAGCTCATGACGCGCTTCGTCATATTGGGTTTTATCAATTGTTTCATCGCAATTGGCAAAGTCTTTAGCAGCGATAATGCTCTCGGTACTTTCTTCACCGACTTTTTCTAATATTTTATTTAAACCCTTGGCGTATAAGCTTGCTACATACGAGCTATCAGTATCCGCTTGTTTGCGCTCGGCCAATACTTTATCAAGCTGCTGCAAAATAGAATGAGTGGTAGCAAGGCTGTTATTTTGATGGGTGTCTGAATGGTCTATATCTTCCGCAGTCGCTTCATTAATTTCAGGCGTGGCTTTTGCAGCGGCGTTTGTCTGATAAATCTCTGCAGGATCTTTTAATACTTTATCGACTGTTTGCCATTCAGGTGTTTGCCCTGACAAATCCAAACGCTGATAAAAACAAGACTCGCGGCCGGTATGACAAGCAATACCACCGGCTTGAGTGACGCTAAGGACAATCACATCGGCGTCGCAATCTAGACGAATATCATGCACGCGCTGGGTATGCCCAGAAGATTCGCCTTTATGCCATAACTTGCCACGCGAACGCGAAAAGTATACCGCCGTCTGCGTTTGTGCGGTTAATTGTAGGGATTCGGCGTTCATCCACGCCATCATCAAAATACGCCCTGACACATAATCTTGTGCAATTGCAGGAATCAAACCATCAGCATTAAAATTTACGGCAGCAAGCCAAGCAGGTAAAGTCATCGTCTATCGTCTTATAAGTAGAAAGTAATTAGTCATACAAACTAATTAATAATAAAAAATAGGTTTTAATAAAAAGCACTCATCAATAAAAGGAAGCTTATGAAGTCATTTAGCCTATCTACCGTTTATGAGAGCGCTTTATCAGTGTTCACACTCTACTTAAACACAGCTTAGGCTGACATTCAATATGTTAAAGCAGTAAATAAAGCACAATTATACCTGAGCGGAATTTTGATAAAATAATAATTGTAAATAAGACTCAGCTAACCTTAGTTTTATTAAGTTTATATAGCTTAGTTTCTATTTCGAAGCTTGGATTTTAAGTGGCTAATGACCAAGGTTTAGCCGCTTAAAATAAGCGCCATGGTATTTGTGATTAGAAAGAACAACATACGCTAAACCGAGCTGAAACTTTCCTTGGCAAAACTGCGCATGATCTGTTAAAATAGCGCCTCCCACCTCGAGGCAAATAGAGGTTTAGTGCCTGTTTTTACAGCCACTATTCGTTATTGACTATTTGACGACCAGGTTCTATCAAAGACAAAGAGGCAAATCATCATGAAAGTTAAGATGAAAACCAGAAGCGGTGCAGCTAAACGCTTCAAAAAAACAGCGAACGGCTTTAAGCGTAAGCAAGCATTCAAAAGCCATATCTTGACCAAGAAATCAGCTAAGCGTATTCGCCAGTTGCGCGGTCTTAAGATGGTGGACAAGTCTGACGAAGCAGCAGTTCGTCGTATGTGCCCATACATCTAATAAGGCTATCGTCATTTATCTTTAATTAAGCGCTGTTTAATTAATAAATAGCGACTGAGTTAAAAGTATCTGACTTTGCAATCTGATAACGATGTCTATTAATTAATGACATCGTGATTCGTTTAATAATGATTAAAAATATCTTGGAGTAATTTATGGCCCGTGTAAAACGTGGTGTACAGGCAAATCGCCGTCACAAAAAAATCTTAAAGCGCGCAAAAGGCTACTACGGTGCCCGTTCACGTGTTTACCGCGTAGCGGTACAGGCAGTGACCAAAGCTGGTCAATATGCTTATCGTGACCGTCGCAACAAAAAACGTACTTTCCGTCGTCTTTGGATTGCACGTATCAATGCTGGTGCACGCTTAAACGGCTTAAGCTATAGCCGCTTTATCAATGGCATGAAAAAAGCTAACATTGCAATCGATCGTCGCGTACTTGCTGACATCGCTATGCATGATGCAGCGACTTTCACCGCCTTGGTTGAAAAAGCAAAAGCGGAATTGGCCTAAATATTAACCGTCCTTTAGGTATTCAGCTTTTTTGATTACTTGAATGGATAGGACTAATATTGATTAATAGTACGATATTAATAAAAGCTACCGCTGGTCGGTAGCTTTTTTTATATTAAATTATTTTATGGTCAGTTTATCACCGCTAAGGTTTTATCACCGCTAAGAGGCAACATGCTTTTTATAAAGTTGCACCTTTCATTGTCTAAATATTCAAGCCATTCATATTACACGCCCTTATATTAAAATGAATGGGTAAATGGTTTGCAATATTTGGTCAAATCCCTACAATTACCTATCACTATAATTAATAGTCCGTTTAAATCAGGAAGAATGCGTCTTATGACTACCCCTGCTGCTACCACCGATTTGTCGGCGCTACCGACCTTATCCTCAGAACTGAGCGAGCTAACTGAAGCCCAGTTGACTGAGTTTGCTAGTGCCGCTGAAGCCTTAATCCTACAAGTCAATGATGTCCGCTTATTACAAGATTTGCGCGTGCAATTGACGGGTAAAAAGAGCCCCTTAACTGGCTGGTCAAAGCAGATGGGCAAACTTAGCAGCGATGATAAAAAAACTTACGGTGGCTGGTTACATCAAGTCCGTAGCCGTATTCAAGATGCATTGACGGCGCAGCAACAGCAGCTAGAAGTGGCGGCATTAAATGCTAAGCTTGCAAGCGAAAGCATTGATATCACCTTGCCTGCGCGCGGTGGTCAAAAAGGTCATTTGCATCCAGTGACGATGATTACCCAGCGTATGCAGCAGTATTTCATTCAAGCGGGTTTTAATGTCGCTACTGGCCCTGAAGTTGAGAGCGACTATTATAATTTTGAAGCACTTAATATTCCCTCTCATCATCCAGCACGCGCGATGCACGATACCTTCTATTTTGATGCGCATTATTTACTGCGTACGCATACCAGTCCGGTGCAAATTCGCACGATGGAAAAAAATGAGCCGCCGATTCGTATTATTTGCCCAGGTCGCGTCTATCGCAACGACTCAGACCAAACCCATTCGCCGATGTTCCATCAGCTAGAAGGCTTAATGGTTACTGAGTCGAGCACCTTTGCTGAGCTAAAAGGCTTGATTAGTGAGTTCTTAGAAGCGTTTTTTGCCAAAGAATTGACCGTGCGTTTCCGTCCGTCATTTTTCCCATTTACTGAGCCTTCTGCTGAAGTTGATATCCTCGATGATAATGGCAAATGGCTTGAGGTCATGGGCTGCGGTATGGTGCATCCACAGGTGCTGACTAACTGCGGTATTGATAGCGATAAATACACCGGCTTTGCTTTTGGGATGGGTATTGAGCGCTTTGCGATGTTATATTACGGTATCGACGATTTGCGCTTGTTTTTCCAAAACGACGTACGCTTCTTAAAACAGTTTGGCTAGAGTGCTCTTTGTTTATATAAAAAGTGTTCCTTGTTAATACAACAAGTTAATTTGCCAACCTTTAATTCAAAATCTTTATTATAAAATTCTGATCCGAGATATTTATGAAAATTAGCGAACAGTGGCTACGTCAATGGGTAAATCCCAACAATAGCAGTGAGCAATTGGCCGAACAACTCACCATGGCAGGGCTAGAGATTGATGATCGCTTTGCGGTTGCCCGTGCCTTTAGTGGTGTGATTGTCGGTGAAGTCATCAGCGTTGAACAGCATCCAGATGCCGATAAACTGCGCGTTACGCAGGTTAATATTGGTGCATCTGAACCGTTACAAATCGTTTGCGGTGCGCCCAATGTGACTGTCGGTATGAAAGCACCTGTTGCGACCGTTGGTGCCATTTTGCCTTCTGATAATGGTGCAGGTTTTGAAATTAAAAACGGTAACCTACGCGGTGTCGACTCTAACGGTATGCTTTGCGGTGCCTCTGAAATTGATTTAACCGATAGCATCGATGGTTTACTTGAATTGCCAGCTGATGCACCGATTGGTATGGATATCCGTGAGTATTTAGGTTTAGACAATCAGATACTAGATATCTCTATCACCCCAAATCGCGGAGATTGCTTTAGCGTACGTGGTATCGCGCGCGAGATATCAGTCATTAACGATTTGCCGATGCAGCAGCCTGAGATTCCTGCCAATGTAGCAGCTACTGATAACAGCGCAACGCCAGCGGTGACAGTAAGTGCGGTTGAGGCGTGCCCACGCTATTTACTGCAGTCAATCAGTAATATTGATCGTAGCATCGACACTCCGAAATGGATGCAAGATGCGCTAGTCCAGTCAGGATTACGCTCGCATAACTTTTTGGTCGACGTGACTAACTATGTGTTGATGGAATTGGGTCAGCCGCTACATGCGTTTGATGCCGATACCATTGTTGGTGATATCGTGGTTCGTTTGGCAGAGCCTAGCGAGACCATTACCTTATTAAATGAGCAAACCATTACTCTAACGGGTGATGAATTGGTCATTGCTGATGATAAAGGCGCACTTGCGCTCGCGGGTATCATGGGCGGTCAACGCAGTAGCGTTACTGATAGCACCACCAATATCGTCTTAGAAAGCGCCTTCTTTAACCAGCTTGCTATTGCTGCACGTGCACGCCGTTTTGGTCTGCATACTGATGCCTCACAACGCTTTGAGCGTGGTGTCGATTTTGAATTGCCAGAGCTAGCACTGGCGCGTGCTTGTGATTTGATTACTAGCGTTACTGGTGGTCAAGCCGGGCAAATAGTAAAAGTGGAAAACAGTGAGCATCTACCAGCACGCGCACCGATAACTTTACCAATTGCTAAAGTCCGTGATGTCATCGGTATTGAGATTGAACCAGCAGTGATGGTACGTATTTTGAATCAATTGGGCTTTGAGGTAGCGCAGCAAGCGGATAGCCTGATTTGTACGCCGCCATCTTATCGCTTTGATATGAGTATCCGCGAGGATTTAATCGAAGAAATTGCGCGTATCTATGGTTATGACAATATTCCAAGCGTCTTACCGCATTTGCAAGTCAGTATGGATTATGACGATACCGCAGACTTAACGCATCAAATGAAGCTGGCACTGGTCGATAATGGCTATATGGAAGCGATTAGCTTTAGCTTTAGTGATGCAAAAATAGAAGCCTTGCTCGATGATAAAGCGTTAGGAGAAGTGTTGGCACTGGCCAATCCTATCTCTAGCGACTTAGCGGTAATGCGCCGTACTTTGCTGTCAAGCTTATTGCCTTGTGTACAATATAACCTCAATCGTCAGCAGCCGCGCGTGCGTTTCTTTGAAACTGGTCTTAGTTTTGTCGGTCAAAGTATTAGCGAGTTGGTACAAACGCCAAGTATTGCGTTAGTAGCAGTCGGCGATGTTTGGGACGAGCAAGCGTATCAAAACCGGGCATTAGACTTTTATGATTTGAAGCATGATATTGAGCAGTTATTACCTGCGCAAGTGGATAGTGCGCGTATCCGCTATGAGCGTAGTGAGCTTGCTTTCTTACATCCGGGTCAAAGTGCCAAGCTCTATATCGATGATCAGTATGTCGGTTGGTTGGGTCAATTGCATCCTAATACCGCTAAACAGTTGGATCTGCCAGCTACATGGGTGGCTCAATTATCACTTGCGCCATTATTAACCCTTGTACGTGAACAGCATGCCATCACCACGCCAAGCAAATTCCCGCAGGTACGCCGTGATATTGCCATCTTAGTCGATAGCGATATTAGCTTACAGACGTTAGAGGCGACGATACGCGCGGCAGCCGGTGAGTTATTGACAGATATGTGGCTATTTGATGTGTATCAAGGTGATAAAGTGCCAGCGGGTCAACGCTCATTAGCCTTTGCGCTGATATGGCAAGACAGAACACAGACACTCTCTGATGAAGCGGTAAAGACAGCGACCGATAAGGTAGTGCAAGCCCTAACCGAAAAGCACGCTGCTCAGTTGCGTGACAGCTAATATCTAATCCTAAAAATATAAAATCCTCCATAGCCTCCTCATAAGCGAGGCTATGGCGCTTTGCTATTGATGAAAAAAATTACCTGATAAAAATTTTTAGACATAAATTAAGTTAAGTGGTTATTAATAAAGGATTTTATTGCAGACTTTATTAAAATGACGGCAAAAAACCTTTATAATAGCTAACATTAATCCTCATACCGCTAAACCATGATATTCGACATCACGACATAGCATAGGAGTCGTACTGTGAGCACCTTAACCAAATCTGACATGATTGAGCATTTGATGAGTCATCTTAACCTGACACGCCAAGAAGGCCGCTGTTTGGTGGAGAACTTTTTCGATGAATTGTCAGAGAGTTTGATTGATGGCAAAGAGGTCAAGCTTTCAGGCTTTGGCAACTTCGAGCTGAAAGATAAAAACAGCCGTCCCGGTCGTAATCCAAAGACAGGTGAGCCTGTTGCGGTGTCTGCGCGCCGTGTGGTTACCTTTAAAACCGGTCAAAAATTTCGTCAGCAGGTTGATGAACGTTTATTTGATGAGTAAACTTTGTTAATAAGTTACTCTGTTGAGCCAATATCGATGATGAAAGTCATTCTATTGGCTTTTTAGATTTATCAAGCAAATGATTTACAAGATAGGGTAGTCAGTGTTATTTAGCGCCATAGCCTAACGCATTTTCTACCTAACCTTTGAAGCGCTAATAAAACCCTAAATAACAGACATAAAAAAAGAGAGCATAAGCTCTCTTTTTTTTACTACAGTATTTTTATTATGAAAAATAAAAATTACTGAGCTGGTTCTTCAACTACAACTTCGTCAGCTGCGTCTACTGCAGGAGTTTCGCTAGCTACGTCAACGCTAGTAGTAGTACCGTCTACAGGTACTTCAGCATCGATTTCGTCAGTAGCAGTAGCAGCTTGTGCATCAGCGATGTCAGCTTCAGCGTCAGCAACAGCAGCTTCTGCATCAGCAGGAACAGCTTCGCCTTCAGCAGCAGCTTCGTCTAACTGTTCAGAAGCATCTTGCACTTCTTCTTGTGCGTCAGATAAATCTTCAGCAGCGTTTTCTTTGTTGCTGTCACAGGCAGTAAGGCCCATAGTTGCAGTCATGATACCAGCTAGAGCAAGTAATTTTAAGTTCATAAGGTTTTCTCCGGGAAAATGAAATGATCAGTAGCAGCAAAAAAGGTTGAATATCCGAGATGTCTCAGAATTCAACTAGTATTAATCGCAGCTACTCAGCTTCCACGCATTCTATATGATTTCTTTCTGCATGGAAAGAGCTTGTACAATTAAGTAACAATAAAATTGTAAATAGGGGTTTACATGGTCTACTTAATATAACTTTTAATACAACAAGCCAAATTAATCGACGTATAATCAATGACATCAGTACGATTTAAGGGTTTTCCTATAAAAGGTTTTCTCTCATGATTAGGGTGCTAGTTTATACCCATTTATGGCCTATTGTCAGTACAATTATCATCAAATATAGCCATTGAATGATGAATATTAGCAGGGTATAAATAGCGGTAGTATTCGTAAAAGCTATCAATAAAAACCGTCTATAAAAGTAGTAAGAAACGAAGTCTTAGCAACAAAACAATAGCAGCATCAGAATCGTTGTTTGACCTCGTTTTTTACGGTTAATGGCTAAATGAAAAATGAAAAATAGCTAAATAAAATAGGCAATCAAGGGACTGAGCTTAAAATTATTAAATATCCATAACTATATAACAAGACTAACGACGATACGCATAGCGGTGACTATGGTATTTTTTAGGAGAGATATTATGAAATGGCAAGGCAGACGCGGCAGCTCTAATGTGCGCACAAGCAGTGGTGGCGGCAAGATGATCGGTGGCGGTATCGGCGGTATCATCATCGCTGGCATCTTATGGTTGGTGTTTGGGGTCAACCCAATGACTGCACTACAGACCGGTCAAGTGGTGGCAGGTGGTGGCAGCAATACCTCTACTGAGCCTGCGACCAGTGACGACCGTGATACACGGTTTGTCAAAGTAGTCTTGGCGGATACGGAAGAAGTTTGGCATCAGATATTTAATGAGGCCGGCAGTACCTATAAAGAGCCGTCCCTGATTTTATTTAATGGGCAAGTCAGCTCCGCTTGTGGCAGCGCCAGTGCGGCAACCGGACCTTTTTATTGCCCGGGTGATCAAACGGTTTATTTGGATACGTCGTTTTTTGTAGAGATGCGCCAAAACTTAGGCATTACAGGCGATGAGCAAGGCTCAGGTGATAGCGAAAACCAAGGTAAAGCCGGAGATTTTGCCCAAGCGTATGTGATCTCTCATGAGGTTGGTCATCATGTACAGACCTTGCTCGGTATTACCCAACAAGTAAATGAGGCGGGTCGTCAAGTTACGCGTGCACAGGCCAATAAGCTGTCGGTATTACAAGAGCTACAGGCGGATTGTTTTGCGGGCGTTTGGGCACAGCGTAATCAAGAGCGCGTGCAGTTTTTAGAAGCCGGTGATATCGATGAAGCCATCAATGCTGCCGGTCAAATCGGTGATGATCGCTTGGCGCGTGCTAGTGGTGGGGCAGTCGTACCTGATAATTTCACTCATGGTACCAGTCAACAGCGCGTTCAGTGGTTTACCCGTGGTTTAGAGAGTGGCAATATCCAATCTTGCGATACTTTTAGTGGGGCACTATAAGTAGTAGAGCATGATAAATAGTGAAGCATTATAAAAGTATTGCTTCATTGCTTAATAGATAAACATAAAAAAGCCTGCAATTTAATTGCAGGCTTTTTATTTTGATAACTGTCTGTTGATAGCTATCTAAAATATATTATTTAGTTTGGTCGTAGATATAACCACCAGCGCCACCAAGAGCAGCACCCGCTAATGCACCACGTGCGATGTCTTTACTATCGCCTTTACTTCTAATTAGAGCACCAGCAGCAGCGCCTGCAGTAGCACCTCTTACGGTGTTGTTTGCGTTACCGTATGGGCCTGTATTACAACCAGTCATGATTAATGCTGAACTAGTAATGGCTGTCATTGCAAAAGTTTTAGCAAATTTCATATTATCACCTATTAAGTCGTCAAATTTAAAATACAATATACAGTTTAAAATACAATAAGTATCTAGTGATGTTAGTACTACTTTGCATAGTAGCCCGTTTATGTCTATCGCGGCGTAGTAGAAACGCTAAGCTTTGCAAATAACCTGTAAAGTATGTTGCTTCACTGTATCGTTGGTAGGGCTTTTGCTTGGAGTTATTGTATTTATAATGAAAGTCCGCTAACTGTTTTTAAGGATTATCCCCACAGCCCTGTATTTTTTTTAAGTGGAATCGACTAGATAGCGAGAAAGTCTTTAAACGAGCATTTAAAAAGCAAAAAAGACCACCCTAAGGCAGTCTTTATGTTTGCATATTCACTATCTAATCAATTTAATAAACAATAACTATTAATTAGTTTTGTGATTTACGTTTCATTTGCTCAAAGAACTCGTCGTTGGTTTTGGCTTCTTTTAGACGGTCTAGCAAGAACTCAGTGGCTTGGACGCCATCCATTGGTTGAAGCAGCTTACGTAAAATCCAAACCTTGCGCAATTTATCTTCATCAAGCAGGCGCTCTTCGCGGCGTGTGCCTGATTTTTTGATATTAATGGCTGGGAAGACGCGTTTTTCCGCTAAATCACGCTCAAGGGTAATCTCTTGGTTACCGGTTCCTTTGAACTCTTCAAAGATAACGCTGTCCATTTTACTACCGGTATCAATAAGTGCACTGGCAATAATGGTCAAGCTGCCGCCTTCTTCAACGTTACGCGCCGCACCAAAGAAGCGTTTTGGACGCTCAAGGGCATTGGCGTCCAAACCACCGGTCAATACTTTACCTGATGATGGAATCACGGTGTTATAGGCGCGAGCAAGACGGGTAATAGAGTCAAGTAAAATGACCACGTCTTGTTTGTGCTCAACCAAACGCTTGGCTTTTTCGATGACCATTTCAGCCACTTGGACGTGACGCTGTGGTGGCTCATCAAAGGTAGAAGCAACCACTTCGCCGCGTACCGTACGTACCATTTCGGTGACTTCTTCTGGACGCTCATCAATCAAGAGTACGATTAAATAACATTCAGGGTTATTACGAGTAATCGACTGCGCGATGGTCTGTAGCAGCATCGTTTTACCGGCTTTTGGCGGTGCAACGATAATTGAGCGCTGACCTTTACCGATTGGGGCAATCAGGTCAATGATACGACCGGTCAAATCTTCAGTCGTGCCATTACCAAGCTCGAGCTTTAATTGCTCAGTTGGGAATAGTGGCGTCAAGTTCTCAAAAATCAGCTTATGACGCGAGCGATCTGGCGTATCAAAGTTAATCTCACCGACTTTTAATAGCGCAAAATAACGCTCAGAGTCTTTTGGCGGACGAATGGTGCCCGCGATACTGTCGCCTGTTTTGAGGCTAAAGCGACGGATTTGACTTGGGCTGACATAAATATCGTCAGGACCTGCTAAATAAGAGCCTTCAGATGAGCGCAAAAAGCCAAAGCCATCAGGAAGAACCTCAAGCACGCCGTCACCATAGATGGCTTCACCGTTACGGGCATGGGTTTTTAAAATCGCAAAGATAATGTCTTGTTTACGGCTACGCGCCATATTATCAAGACCCATTTCTTTAGCGATGGCCAATAGCTCAGCGATTGTTTTTTTCTTTAATTCAGTAAGATTCATAGATAGGTCATTAGCAGTTGATCAGATGAGAGATGCCATTATCAGCACAAATCAAGACATTGATTAAAACAACGGGTATAGGGCGATAGCGGGTATATGCACAGCATTGGGGTTTATGTAGGTTGGATTTTACGTGCCAGCTTATGGACGCGTTGCCAGAAAGTCAGGCACGCTCATAAGAGGTAAAGATAAAGAAGTCTACATAAGAGTCTGCGTCAAAAACTCAATATCAGTAATTGTGTTTAGTCATTGCGTTCAGTAGTGGTGTTTTATAATGACGATTGTGTTTTTGTTGATAAACACGAGGAGAATAGCGACAAGACACTTAGGAAAATGGTTAGTTTTCTCTTGTCAGCAGACTATACGGGCTTCAAGCTGGCATTGTCAATAATTTTTGCCAAAAAATTCGCATAATCTCGTTTTTTGCTCAGAAAAGCAGCAAAAAAGCCATTATCTGCTGTAGACAATAGCTTTTTCGGTGTCGGCTTTTATATAAAAACCTTTTAGTAAACAATTACTAAAAACGATTATAGATGCTTATCTAGTACGGCTGCTAATGCGGCTTTTGGCTGTAGACCCATCACTGAATCAACTTTTTCACCGTCTTTAAAGACAAACAGGGTAGGAATGTTACGAATACCGAAACGGCTCGCCGCTTGTGGGTTACTATCGACGTCGACTTTAACGATTTTAACTTTACCTTGGTACTCAGTCGCTAAATCTTCTAAAATAGGCGCAATGGCTTTACAAGGACCACACCAAGTTGCCCAAAAATCTACTAGGACTGGCACGTCTGATTGTAGAACATCTTGGTCAAAGTTTGCATCGGTGGTGTTAACAATAAGGTCTGACATAACTTTTCTCTCTTGTTTTATTATTTCTATTACCAGCCGTCTATATAAATATGAGGGTCATATTAAACAGATGAATGGCTAAAGAATGGTTAAGAAGGGGTGAAATTCTGCCATTATATTAACATGTTTGCTCAAAGTTGACAGATGCAGGCCGGTTAAATTGTTTAACAATTACTATTAGCACAATAAATCGAAACATAACGACACAGGTTATGTTTTATCTGTCACTTGCCATCGCTATCGTCATTTTTAACGCAAATCCAGTCGTCGCTTTGAATACTGGTCGAATACTAATTTATTATTATTTTTAACTGCGCAATCACCACCCATTTTGCTCAAAGTTAATTAGTATCGGTAATTTGTTTATATCGCCCATTTATGAATATCGAAACCTTATCAATATAGAACCCATTACTATAAGTAGCTAAATTTTATGCCTTTCACTGATGAAAAGATAGACGCCCTGAATGCTGAAGAAAATGCGTATCCACCGGAGTTTTTTCGAGAATTTGCGCAAGCCGTTACCGTTTATGAAGATGATGATATTTGGGTCGTCGATAAGCCTGCAGGATTGTTAAGCGTAGATGGTAAAACGCTCAAGGTGAGTTTATTAGCACGACTTGAGCGCGCCAATCCAGCGGTTAAGTTGATTCATCGCTTAGATATGGATACCTCAGGGCTGCTGATTTTTGCCAAAAATGCTGCCGCGCAAACCCATATTAGTAAGCAGTTTATTGAGCGGCTGCCGCAAAAAAGCTATCAAGCGCGCGTCTTTGGTCAATGGCAAAGCGTCGGTGCTAAAGGTGAGATATCAGTGCCAGTACGTTATGAGCCTGCAACTAAGCCGCGGCATATAGTCGATCCCAATTGGCCAAAGCATGCATTAACGCTGTATGAGGTGCTGGCGCATGAAGAGTGCAACGGGCAAACCGTCACGCGCGTGCTATTAAAGCCTGTTACCGGTCGCAGTCATCAGCTGCGTGTACATATGGTACATGTCGGACATGTGATGGTTGGCGACCCAATTTATGCTGAAGGTGACGCCTTAACGATTGCGCCACGGCTCAATTTACATGCCCAGCAATTACGCCTAAAACATCCGACACTTGGTGCTTGGATGGATTGGGAAAGCCCAAGCCCTTTTTAAGTCGTTCTCTTTTAAATAGATTGATTTTAAATAGACCATGTAAATTAAAACCCATCATGCAAAAACAAGGATTGTATTATGCTTGATATGACTGCCGGCAAACAGGCAATTAAAAAGTGCTTTAAATCTAAATCATCGCCAGCAGCCTTGAATACGCCCGTCGATTGTGAGGTGCTTATCATCGGCGCTGGGATTGCCGGTATCGGCATGGCCAGTCGATTGCAGCAGCAAAAGCACAAAGGGCTGTTTGGGCATAAAAGCCGAAGTCGCTTAAAGCAGCTAGTAAAAAGAAAGCCGCAAAAAACTACCCAGAGCTTTGTGATATTAGAAAAACGCGCAGATTTGGGTGGTACGTGGGATTTATTTACTTATCCTGGGGTGCGTTCCGACTCTGATGCCTTAACCTTTGGCTATAGCTTTCGTCCGTGGTTGGACCATCGAGTATTGGCAAAAGGCGTTGATATTAAAAACTATATTGCTGATACGGCGCGCGAGTTTGGTATCACTGAACATATCCGCTATCAGCATGAGGTGCAGCAGCTGTCTTGGTCAAGCCATAGTCAGCAGTGGACGGCAACGGTAAAAAACCATGTAAGCGGCGAGGTATTTGCCTTAACGGCAAAGTTTGTCGTCGGTGCTACAGGCTACTATGATTATGAGCAAGGTTATCGCCCGCATTTTGAAAACGAAGCAGATTTCCAAGGTGAAATCATCCATCCGCAGCATTGGCAAAACGTCAATTATGACGATAAAAAAGTGGTCATAATCGGTAGCGGTGCCACCGCGATGACGCTACTGCCCGCTATGGTCGATGAAGAAAGCGAGCAGTGCGCGCAGCACGTCACTATGTTACAACGCTCGCCAACCTATGTGGCAAGTGTACCGGGCGATGATTATGCGCTTGATTGGCTGGCAGGTAAGTTTTCGCCGTTATCAAAAACGCAAGCTTATAAGCTACTGCGCGCGCGTAATGTGTTGATGCAACAAGGGACGTATCGAGCGGCGGTGTTTGCGCCCAAGGTGATGAAAGCATTATTAAAACGTGGCGTTAAAACCGAATTAAAAGGCAGCGGGGTTGATATTGCGCATTTTATGCCCGCTTATAATCCTTGGGATGAGCGGCTTTGTGCCGTGCCAGATAGTGATTTATTTATGGCGCTATATGGCAAACGAGCTGCCGTAGTGACCGATCAAATCAGCCATTTTACCAAGACTGGCATCATGCTTGACTCGGGCAAACACCTTGAGGCTGATATCATCGTCACCGCAACGGGGCTAAAGCTACAAATGCTTGGCGGCGCTAAAGTCTATGTCGATGGGCAAGCAATCGATATCGGCTCGCGCATGACTTATAAGGCGGTCATGATTGAAGGCGTGCCAAATATGGTGGCGCTATTTGGCTATACCAATGCTTCGTGGACACTAAAAATCGACTTGGCTTGTCAATATGTGCTGCGGCTGCTCAACCATATGCATAAGCATCGTTATCAAGTGGCAGTGCCGCAAGCAAAAACTGCGCATAGCGAGGCACATGCTCAGCCAGATACGGTCATGGGTGCGCTATCGGCAGGCTATGTCCAGCGCGCGCAATACGAGCTACCAAAACAAGGCGATATTTATCCTTGGCGAGTCACCAATAATTATCTGAGTGACCGCGTGATGCTCAAATACCGTAACATAAAAGACGATTGGTTGCTTTTTAATCGCTAAATGAATCCTTAGATTAGCTATTAATCAAGCACTAAATCTATTGACCGTTATTAATAAAGTCAGTCACCTGCTTACTTAAGATTTGCCACAAGGTTTCTTGCGCGCTTTTACTGCCCCACGCATTATGTGGACTAAATATCACCCGCGGATGGTTAGCAAGGGTCAATAAAGGGTCGTCTTTGACAATCGGCTCTTGCTCAAATACATCGGTGGCATAACCGATAATTTGCTCGTTGTTAATCGCATTAGTTAGCGCTTGGCTATCGACAATACCACCACGGGCGACATTCACAATCAGCGGCTGTTTAGCCATTTCTGCTAAAGTATCTGCATTAATAAGATGCTTGGTTTGCTCGTTTAATGGGCAATGTAAGCTCAGTACATCAGACTGCGCCAGTACGTCTTCAAACGCCGTATAATCCTCATTACGCGGCGTACGCCCTTGATGCTCTGCCCACAATACCGTCATCCCAAAAGCGCGGGCGATGTCGGTGACGCGTTTACCAATAGTGCCAACACCAATAATCCCCAGTGTCTTATCTTCCAAATCTATCAGTGGAATATCGAGCAAGCAGAAATTACCATTGTTTGCCCACGTGCCGTCAGCAACTTTTTCATGATAATGGATGCCAGCACGCATGGCAGTTAGCATCAGCATAAAGGTATGCTCGGGCACGCTTTTGACCGCGTAACCAGCAACGTTATACAGCGCGATATCGTGCTTAGCACAGGCATCTTGATCGACGTTGTTCATACCTGTTGCGGTCAGTTGGATAAGCTTAAGCTTGGGCAAATTGGCGATGATGTCAGCATTGATTTGGACTTTATTAGTAAAAATAATGTCGGCATTTTGACAGCGCTCAATAATCAGCTCCCGAGGCGTATCCTCGTAGGTAATGTAATCAGTCACGCCAGCAGGTGCTGGCAAGTCGACATTATCAGAAAAAGTACCTTTGTCTAAAAAAACCGCTTGCATGATGATTCCTTATCTCATTGTTATTTTAAATAGATGACATTTTAAACAGAGTACGTTTTAAATGGTCTTGCATTTTAAATAGGCTGACATAGTTATCCGCTTAATGTAGCACGTTGCAGGGTTTAGTCAAAAAGCGTGTCAAAAAGCGTGTCAAAAAGCACGTCAAAAAGCACGTCAAAAAGCGTACAGTAAAAAACCTCTACTTCAATTGAAATAGAGGTTTTATTTTTTGCGACAAGAGTTTTTGCGACAAGAGTTTTTGTGCTTATATTGTTTTTACGCTTATAAAGAGAAACGCTTACGCAATTTACCAATCAGACTACGTACGCGACTGCTTAAATCAATACGCACGTCGTTTTCAGGGTCGTGCTCGACTTCATAGCGCTTCACCAATTCAGGGCTGGCTTTCAGTTTTGTATGATGCTGGAATGCACGGTTGACGCTAATCTCAAGTAAGCTGGCGCGCATTGGTTTTGGTAAGCAGCGATAGACCTGACCTTTATTAATCAAATCAATGAGCAAACCTGCATCTTGGAATTCAGTTTGTACTAAAACCACCAAGTGCGGCGCATCTTGTTTTAAGGTAAAGATAATCGGCGCGATGTTCTCGCCACTGACATTGATGTCGGTAATACAAACACCAATATCTTCATTCGCCAAATAATCATAAGCCTCTTCTAAGCCTTTAGCATGCAGGACTCTATAACTGTTCGAAAACTGCTTACGTATTTGCTCAATCAGATCGTTGGTTTCATCGATGACCAATAGCGTTTGCTTGTTGCCGGAGCTGTCAAATTGCTCAGCGTCTTCGTCTGGGTTATAGGTCAAAGCGATTTCGGTGGCGCGACCGACGACGGCAAGCAGCTCTTCAGATTTACAAGGTTTGGTCAAATAACGATAAATCTCTCCATCGTTAATAGAGCCGATAATGGCGTTTAAATCGGCATAACCGGTCAATAAAATCCGCATGGTAGACGGCGATACTTCTTTGACTTCGCGCAAGATATCGACACCAACGCGCTCAGGCATACGCTGGTCACTGACCGCCACGTGTACGTGGTTGTTTTTGATATAGTCAATATACTCAGTCGGGTCAGTGGTGATAAAAACGTCATGCGTTTTACGAAACAGCAGTTTCATCGAACGTAAAATACGTTGTTCATCGTCAATGAACGCCAACTTCGGCTTCGCTTCAGACCCTAACTCCGTGCTAGGGGTTTCCATTTCCAATTCATTCATGATGGTATCCTTATGATGAATAATAGTGCTATAGCTTTATATAATCATTAAAATAGCAATTAAAATAAGACAGAACCTAGCGATTACGCTGCTAGGCTTTGTTCCGTTAAATCATTATCAATCGGTAGCGTTAAGGTAAAGGTGGTGCCAACGCCTTCGGTTGAGACCGCTTTAATGTCGCCATTATGCTGCTCCATAATCTGCTGACTGATGGCCATACCAAGTCCAGTACCTTCGCCTGCGCCCTTAGTGGTAAAGAACGGCTCAAAGATTTGATTGAGAATCTCTGTGCTCATACCTTTGCCGTTGTCGCTGACATCGATATAGACATTGCTGTCATCAGAGCGCGTCCGCACTTCGATTTTGCCATCCGGTTTTTCTCCCATGGCTTGCGCGGCGTTATTGAGCAAGTTCACCAAGACTTGGTTAATCTGTGACGGCGAGCATTTAATCTCAGGCGTCGGGGCAAAATCAGTGACAATTTCTTGATGTCTGATAGAGTTACCAGCGATTTTCAATGACGCTTCGATACATTCGCGCACATCGATGGTTTTCACTTTTGATTCATCAAGACGGGCAAAGTTACGCAGATTTAGGACCATCTCGGTGATTTGCTCAACGCCAAATAACGAATCTTTAATCAGCTCTTTTAGCTCAGCGGACAAATCATCTTCTTGGATTTCATCAGAAGCACGGACGATATCTGCCAATAGCTTATCAATTTTGCCATCAGCAGCGGCATCAGTTTTAACGCCTTTTAACCCTTGTACCAGTTCAATCAGCTCTTCGTATTGCTCAGTTAGCTGACCGATAATCTCAAGATTGTTTTGCACATAAGATAATGGTGTATTTACTTCATGAGCAACACCAGCAACCATTTGACCTAACGTCGCCATTTTTTCTGAACGAATCAATTGCAGCTGTGAGTTTTTCAGCTCTTTTAGCGTATCTTGCAGCTCAGCGGTACGTTCTTCGACTTTAATCTCTAGCTGCTGATTGATATTGGCAAGCTTACCTTCGTTAGATTGGATACGGTCTAGTAGGTCATTAATAGAGCCATTTACCAGTCCAATCTCGTTGCGACCTTCAGCGAATTTAACCTCACTCAGCTTATTGTATTGCTTGTCGTTAATCAGCTTTTCTGCTTGCGAGATTTTATCCGTGGTTTCTTTTAGCGGTTTAAAGGCTAAGAAAGTCAACATAAAGTAAATCACACCCGCTGTGATTAATAGCGCCAAGGCAATCCAGTTAATCAAGTTTTCACTGAGATTATCGGCGATAGCGTTAATTTCAGCGTCAGGTTGGACAACGATAAGTTTCCAATAAGTCTCAGGAATCTCAAACACATACGCTTGACTGCCGTTGTAGAAGTTGTCTTTAGTCAGCTCAAAGCTCTGCAATAAGCGACTATCCATGGCGTTTTGCTTGTTTTCGCTATTATTTAGATAAGCGGCATAGTTGACCAAATAATAACCTTTGGAATCACCTGTTTCTGCTTTATCAATCGTATTCAATACTTGCTGTACTTGCGGCGATACGCTAGCTGCAACGCGCTCGATAGTCTCGTTACGCTGAGCTTCCAAGAAGTTTAATACCGGATTCCAAGCAGGGTCAGAGTTGATAACTTGTTTGATATCAAGCGGCGTACCGGTTTTTTCATCAATATAGCTTAAGCGCTCAGGGTTAGACGAGGCGATAACTTTGTCACTGTT
The DNA here is from genome assembly GCF_049896465.1 of Psychrobacter sp. DWR1-2-3. Taxonomy (NCBI): domain Bacteria; kingdom Pseudomonadati; phylum Pseudomonadota; class Gammaproteobacteria; order Moraxellales; family Moraxellaceae; genus Psychrobacter; species Psychrobacter sp. DWR1-2-3. The sequence continues at coordinate 33,973 of NZ_JAFCUJ010000007.1, read as the reverse complement.
ATCCAGCAATAGAATATAACCTGAGCCCGAGCTTTCGCTTAGCTTCACGATGTTTTCTTGTAGCTGGTTTAGGGTAAAGTTAACCGTACTGGCACCCCAGAACTGATTGTCACGCTCGATAGCAACACCGCAGCTCATTGCCAGCTCACCTTTGGTTTGGCTGGCGCGTACGTGGTTCCAGATACAGCTTTCAGGTTTGAGCAATTTTAAAACGCTAAACCAGTCTTCTTGATAATAAGGATTGGCAGGATTTGGATCGCTGAGTACCGCTTGATAATCGCCGTTTTGACGTACCATCAAAAACGGATGGGTTGCAGCATTGACACCAAGTGCGCCTTTTTCAGGCCAAATGCCGCCACTACCTAATAAGTTATAATCACGCTTATCAAAGGCATTGGCGGTACTGGCTTGTAAAATCGCTTCTTGTGGCGGCAGCGTTTGCGCGCTTTGTTGCAGTAGTAGGGCACTACGCATCACCCGATTGATATCGGCTGAGATACTATTGACCGCTGTATTACCACGCTCGGCGACCAGTTTTGCTGACTCAAGGCGAATTTTCTCATAGCCTTCTTTATCAACAACATAGACGACGACCGCCAGTACGACCGCAAAAGCGATAAATAGAATGGTCGTCACTTGGGTACTGACTTGGTTAAAAAAGCCAACTTTTTTGGAGGCACTCATGATGGGGTTTGTCCTTGGATGATAAGAAGCACAAAGAAGATGATTAATGGGATTAATGCGATATGACACTCAAAGTTATCATCACTCTCATAAAATATAATTATGTATAATATTATAAGTGATAACTAAATGGACTATAATAAGCACTACTATCTCTATAGCGTTTAGACAGCATCTATAACGACTATGAATCTATAAAAGTGGGATTAGAAACCGTTAATGCTTAAATATAGATGATAGATAATAGGTACTTGGTAAACTTAGACAACGCAGACAGTCATTTCAATATGGCTCAGCTAAATACTGTAAAGATTCAGTCAAAGGTATCTAGTCAAAGATATTTAGCCAGAGACACTTATCCAGAGATGATTAATCAGAAACACTTAGCCAAATTAGCCGCATAAACAAATAACTTATTGCATTTTTTAACAATACAGCAACAATTATATGATGGCAATATTTTTTGTTTACTTGCGAGTCGTTATCTTGTTGTTTTATAAGACCAACTTATGCTTGGCTTTGCGGCAATCTTGGCAAAATCTGCTCTTGAAAAGTCAACTTAACGCACTCATCTAGGCGCTAACGTTATATAATGGTCTGTTTTATCAATCGACCTAGCTTTTAAGTTGGGCGTTGCTGATATCGCCAATGACCAGCAGCTTATTAATGACATTGAGCTATCGAGCCAGTAATGCTAGCTTGGCCAGTAAACGTAGCTTGCCTCATTAACTATCTATTTTCTTATCATCTGAGTACAAAAGACATCGCCTTATGACTATCTCTATCGCTTCATTGCACAGCACCGAATTTGCCGTTGGTCAACGTTATTTATCTGATACGGAGTCTGAGCTTGGCTTGGGGGTGGTCATCGATGTTGATGACCGCTGTGTACATATCTTATTTCCACAAAGTGAAGAGACCCGCGTCTATGCAAAAAACTCTGCGCCGTTATCGCGCGTGGTGTTCAAAGAAGGCGATAGCATTTCTGACCAAGCCGGTAAAACCTATACCGTAACCGCGGTCGAAGAAGTGATGGGTGTGCTCAAATACAGTGTCGATGAGCATGAAAAAGGCATTATGGAAACCCGTTTGGCGGCCAATATCACGCTTGCTAAGCCGCTTGAGCGCCTGCTTGCTGGTCGTATTGAACGTGGCGATTGGTATGAGCTGCGTCAAGATATCTTGCGTATGCAATCGGCGCTAGCAGGTCATCCGCTTAAAGGTTTAATGGGCGCGCGCGTCGATATTATTGAGCATCAGCTTTATATCGCCCATGAAGTTGGTAAGCGTATCGCGCCGCGTGTCTTGCTTGCTGACGAAGTCGGTTTGGGTAAAACCATTGAAGCAGGTTTAATTATTCATCAGCAGCTATTGACTGGCAAAGCTGAGCGTGTATTAATCCTCGTACCAGACAGTTTGCAATATCAATGGATGATTGAACTGCGCCGCCGTTTTAATCTAAATTTTGCCTTATTTGATTTAGTACGTACGGCAGCGATTAAAGAACACGACCCTGAGCAAAACGTCTTTGCTACTGAGCAATGTATCATTGCAGGCATGGATTTATTGCTCGACCATCCTGACTTGTATGACCAAGCGATGGAAGCCGGTTTTGATTTATTGGTCGTCGATGAAGCGCATCACCTGCATTGGGATGAAGCGCAAGGCGGCAATGATAAATATGACTTGATTGCCGACTTTGCTGAAGAAACACCGGGTGTGATGCTATTAACCGCGACGCCTGAGCAACTTGGCGCGCAAAGTCACTTTGCCCGTCTGCGTTTATTAGACCCCGATCGTTTTGATGATTTGGATGAATTTATCGATGGTCAAGAAGCCTTTGCTGAAACCGCAGCGGTTGCGAGTGTCTTAATCGAAGATAAGCCGTTAAGTGATGGTCAAATTGCGGCGTTAAGCAGCTTACTTACTATTAGTATCGATGAATTAGCAAACATTAATGACGACGAAAAACTGCGTACTTATGCGCTCAATGAACTCCTTGACCGTCATGGTACGGGGCGTATTTTATTCCGTAATACCCGTGAAAGCGTCAAAGGCTTTTATGGTCGTAGCAGCCAGCCGTATCCATTGCCGCTACCTGAAGCATGGGTCGATAGCTATCAAACCAAGGGTAAATTGCGCGAGCAGCTATGGGGCGAAGAAAACCAACCTGACGGTAGCTGGTTAGAAGATGACCCACGTGTGCCGTGGTTGATTGATATCTTAAAGGGTGAGCTTAAGCATAAAAAAGTATTGCTGATTGCCCGTAGTGGGGCGACGGTTGAAAGCTTAGAAGCCGTCTTACGTCTGCATGCCGGTATTAAAACCGCCATTTTTACTGAGCAGATGACCTTGCTTGAGCGTGACCAAGCGGCGGCGTTTTTTGCTGATAGTGAAGGCGCACAGATATTATTGTGCTCGGAGATTGGTTCAGAAGGTCGTAACTTCCAGTTTGCAAGCCAGCTGATATTGTGGGACCTGCCTGCCAACCCAGATACCTTAGAGCAGCGTATCGGTCGCCTAGACCGTATCGGACAAACGCAGCAAATTATGCTGCACGTCCCTTATGTACAAGGTACGGCGCAAGAGCGTCTATATCTGTGGTATAACGACGCGCTAAATATGTTCAATCAGATTTCACCGACCGCCCAAAGCGTGCAAGAGCAGTATATCCAAGACCTAAAGCCGATGCTTGAAGGCGCGGATAACGACGCTAACCGCACCACTTTGCAAGATATCATTGATGCGGCGCTACAAACGCGTTTGGATCTTGAGGCGCAGTTGCAAGCCGGTCGCGATCGTCTTTTAGAGTACAACTCATGCCGTCCGCGTGTTGCTGGGCGTATTGCTGATGCCATGCGTGATTTTGATGGGCATAATCTATTGCCGCAATTTATCGAGCGCTTTTTTGCTTCCGCCAATATCGATCACAATATTCAGCGTGATGGTTCATGGGTGATTGCACCGATTGATAGCACTGAGATTAGTGACTATATCGACGGTCTGCCACTTGGCGATGAAGATGGCATGACCTTGACCTTTGAGCGTGAGCAAGCGCTGCAGCGTGAAGATATCGAATTTATCACTCACGAGCATCCATTGATGCGCGCGATTTATGAGCTGGCAAGTACCAGCACCTTTGGTAATACCACCGTTGCGATGCTAAAGAGCGCTGCCGTCCCGCAAGGTATGGTGCTGCTCGAGATAAATTTCCGCGTCGAAGCCATTGCGCCAAGATTGCTCAATTTACCTGCGACTTTAACCACACAAAATATCCGTGTCTTTATCAGTGAGCAGGGCAGTGATTTATCCGCGCGTATCAGCGCCGATATGATTATGCCGCATATTGAACGTTTGGATAAAAACCGCGCCCGCCAAGTGATAAAAGTACGCGGCGATGTGATTGAGCAGCGCTATTATGAAGCTGAAGACATTGCCCGCCAGCAGTTAGCGGAGATTGGCGAGCAAGCCAGTGCGCGTTTTAGCCAGCAGTGGTCACGTGAAATCAAACGCCTAAAGCATTTGCAAACCATCAATCCTAACGTCCGCCCAGAAGAGATTGAGCGCTTAGAGCAATTAAAAGCCCAAGGCGAGCAAGCATTGGGTAATCTGTCTTTAGTACCAGACTCTATCCGTGTGCTCGTGGCAGTGAAACCATAAATTTGGCAAATATAAAAACGAGATGGCAATAAGCATCTCGTTTTTTATTTATTAACACTATCCTAGATAGTTGTTTTATGCTTAACATTGCACGGTAACTGCCTAGTCAAAGCCGTTAATATTCGTTAAGATGATTGGCTTTTCGCTTTATAATGAGTTCTTAGCAATCGTTTTATTGGTTATTTATTGCTCATCCTAAGCGTTATCTTGTAGTTTACTGCAAGCCATTTCATATTATTTTAAATTAAAACGCCGTATTGGCTTAAGCATATGGTATCGATATCAATATCGTTAGGTGCTTATACCGAGAAGCTTGGCGTTATTGATAAAAATAAGGAAACGTATCGTCATGTCTGATTATCCGCAACTGATAGATGAGCTGCTGGCTACTGTCGCGCTTATTGAAGTCAGCCCTGATGTTTTTGAAGGTAAAAGCCACGACTATGTTGGCAGTCGTATTTTTGGTGGGCAAGTGCTGGCGCAAGCGATTATGGCAGCGGCGCATACACTGGATAAAGACAAACCTTGTCATTCACTGCACGGCTATTTTTTGCGCGGTGGTGATATCAATCAGCCAGTCATTTATAAAGTTCGCCGCCTGCGTGATGGCCGCAGCCTGTCTGCGCGCGAAGTAACGGCGATTCAATATAAAGAAGTGCGCGGCAAAGCGCCTGTTGAGCAAGTGATATTTTCGATGATTGCGTCGTTTTCACCGATGGAAGAGGGTTTAGAATATCAAGAAGATATGCCCGTTTATCCGCCGCCAGAGGATTTGCTTGCCGAGCAGGATTTAAAAGAAGAGTACGTCGGTAAAGTCCCCGATGCGCTTAAAGCGCGCTTTATGCGTCGTCGTCACGTCGAGATTAAACCGGTCAAACCGCGTGACCCAATTCATCCAGAACCGATGAAACCCAAGCAAGCAAACTGGCTGCGTATTCGTGAATTGGGCAATCAACCCATAGCAATTCAGCAAGCACTATTGGCATTTTCATCCGACTTCTATCTAGTAGGTACGGGGCTGATGTCGCACGGTGTAAGCTTTATGACCAGTGGTTTGCAAGCGGCGAGTATCGACCACTCGATGCATTTTCATCGTGAGTTTGACTTAAATAATTGGCTGCTATACGACATGTGGAGTGATACCACATCCAATGCCATGGGTCTGAACCATGGGCAGTTTTGGCAAGATGGTCGATTGGTAGCAACGGTACAACAAGAAGGCTTGATGCGCTTACGAGTGCCGAAGTCTTAAGTTTTTAGTGCTTTATAAATTAAAAAAGCGACTCATGATTTATTGTGAGTCGCTTTTTTTTATGAATGTTATTTAGTTGCATTCACTCATTATTCTAAAATCTTAACCATCGCGCGCGGCAATCCTAGTGTCGCCTGCGCAGCATCAGCATTTAACCAATTCATATTAATCTCTGCTGCTTGTAATGCTTTGGTTAAATCAACCGTTTGCTCGCCATTTAAAGTCACTGATTGCGGCGTTAAATACCAATGAAAATGGGTTAATGAGTGTTTAATAGGCGCGTCATCAAGTAAGGTTTTATTCATTGGTGCTGCTGCTAAATTATTCTTTATCAGCCATTCATTGATAATTTGCTCAGCGGTGGTAAATTCTGTTTCGTATACTTTTTCATTACTAGCCACTTCTAAAGATTGCTCAACAGTCGCTTCTTTTATTTTCTTATCTATATTCTTGCCAGTATTTTTAACAGCAGCTTTGCCGCTAATCTTTTCTACAAATTCTAGCGGCAAACTCCACAACCCGCCCCAAATGCCGTTATCGGGACGCTGTAGCCATAAGATATTGCCATCTGCATCTTTAATCAGTAAGGCATTGCTAAACTTACTGGGTTTGGGCTGCTTTTTTGCTTTGACCGGATAATCTGTTTCGCGACCTTGCGCGTGCGCTAAGCAATCATCTTGTAGTGGGCACAACAGACAAGCAGGTTTGCTACGGGTGCATAAAGTTGCGCCCATATCCATCATCGCTTGCGCAAATAATCCTGAGTTCTCTCTAGGCGTTAGACGTTCTGCCAATGCCCACAGCTCTTTAGTGGTGGCAGATTTAGTGATATCGCCATCAATTGCTGCCCAGCGTGTCAGGACGCGTTTGACATTACCGTCACAGATGACACCATAACGATGTAGCCCCATCGCCATAATCGCCCCAGCGGTCGATGGGCCAACGCCAGATATCGCCTCCCAACCGGCTAAGGTTTGCGGAAAGTCGCCCGTCTCATTAATTACTTCGACCAATTGCTTCGCGCCTTTATGTAAATTACGCGCGCGCGCATAGTAGCCAAGCCCTGCCCAATGCTCCGCCACCATATCCCATTCTGCAGCTGCTAAATCTTGCACCGTCGGAAAGCTATCCATAAAACGGGCAAAGTAGGGCAGCACTGTCGTTACTTGCGTTTGCTGTAGCATTACTTCTGATAGCCAAACGATATAAGGATTGGGCGTGTCAGTTTGGTGCTGTTGCCAAGGTAAATCGTGGCGTCCATTAATTGCAAACCAGTCGAGAAGGCGTGGGGCGAGGGAGTTGAGAGAGGTTGATGATTGAGAAAATTGAGTAGGCAAGAGTATTCCTTGTAAATTGAACAGGGATATATGAATTTGAGATTAAGAACGTTTATGGGGTGTAATACGATTGATACAAGACAACAGCGGGTGAGCTTCGTTTTCAATGTCAGAAGATGAAATTATAATTGACCGTCTTGTTTGCCAAGTAAAGTTTGAGTAAATCTGCAGATAAGTTAAAGGTAAATAATAAAATATAGCAGGTGCGCTAGGCGCACCCTACGAACTTCAAATATACTTATAGAGAATATTCTACCTACTTCCGATTCTTCCGCGTTTTTAAACGACGTAAGCGCTTTTCTTCTTCTTTAGCGATTCTTTTCTCTTCTGCAGCGATGCGTTGTTCGGCGACGACCAGCTCTTCAGCTTCTGTCATGGCAGGCGTCTCGAGCGTAATATCGCCAAGCTTGCCACTACGTAACTCGTTAATCAGAATCTCAGACATGCGGTAAGTATCGACTTGATTGCCCGCGCGGACACAGCCGCGATTGCGTCCCGCCACTTCAAAAAACTCCCAATCAGTCTTGGGGAGCGCTTCAATTTTATAGCGGCTTTTTAGCAGCTCAGGATAGGCTGTCAGCAAATACTCAGCGGTATAACTGGCCACATCGGCGAAGTCAAAAGCCGTATCACGAATACCGCCGGTTGCAGCCAAGCGATAGCCAGAATTTTCGTTTTCGACCTTTGGCCATAGCATACCGGGGGTATCATAGAGCATGATGTCATCGTCAAGCTTAATCAGCTGCTGCGACTTAGTGACGGCAGGCTCGTCGCCGGTTCTTGCCACGGCGCGTCCAGCTAAGGTATTAATCAAGGTCGATTTACCGACGTTTGGAATACCCATAATCATGGCTTTGATTTGGCGACCCGTACCGACTTTATTGGGCACGAGGGATTTGCATATCGCGATGATACGCTTGACGTCATCGGCTTTATTATTGTCGCAAGCGATGGCTTTAACGCCATCTTGTTGCTCAAGATATTCCATCCACGCTTTGGTCAATTCCGGATCAGCGAGGTCGGCTTTATTTAAAATTTTGATGACCGGTTTTTCGCCGCGTAATGCCGCGACCATGGGGTTTTCGCTACTATAAGGAATACGCGCGTCAATCACTTCAATGACGACGTCCATCTGCGGCATGATTTCTTTGATTTCGTTACGGGCCTTGTTCATATGCCCAGGGAACCACTGAATACTTGCTCTCTTATCCATCTGCTTTTATAACCTTTTATAAAAAATGCTAAAAGTAAGACACTCTTTGCTTACTCTTTAATGGCGTCCAGTTTACTACACAACCAGCGCTATCACCCAACGTTATCAAGTTATCACGTTATAATTTCATTTAACGCTCATAGCAGACTATCATGCAGACTCGTCTGTTAAATCCTCGCGCGCTGGTGGTAATGGTGCTAAATAACCAATGACTAAAATTAAGCTACCCGCGCCAAGGAAGGAAATCACCCGCCAAATTGCCTCGGTCTGTGATAAATCGACAATTACCAGTTTTAGCACGACAACGCCCAACAGTCCAATGCCCATAAACCATAGTGTTCGCTGTCCATAGTGGCTAGCAATAATAGTGGCGACCAAAGCAATGAGCGTCCATAAAATGGTTAGCCCCGTCTGTACCTGCTCGCTATTCCAAGCACCCCCTGTAACGTCGTATAAACCGCCAGTCCATAACGGCGTGCCGATAAATGCATGCAGCGTCCTAACCAACATACTAGAACCTATCCAAAGGCCAATCAGCGCTAAGATAATTAATAGCATATCGTTTTTAGGAATGGCGCTTAATAGGTTTCTCGATTTCATGCCATGTGGCTGACGGAGCAAATAAACGCCCAAGCTGTAAAAAACCACCAGCCATAACGTCACATCATATAAGTTAAATAGGGGGAAATATGGTAGCTGCCAAATGACGCCATCGTAATTAAAGTTGGTAAAAATAGCCCAGCCTAAAGCAATAGGCACAAATATTTTGGCACTGTCTAACAGCGCCTGATGCCAATCAAACCAATAAGGTACAAGCGCTGAATTAGCTGCTTTTGATTGCTTATCATTATATTGAGCCATGGCATGACGTTGTGTCCACCACAAGCCTGCCAACATCAGCGCAATCGGCACTAAAATAGCCATGACGCCTTTTGAATCGGGCAAGCCATAATGCATGGCTTCTGCCAATATGATGATGCCAGCGCCAAGCCAGCTCGCGCTATCAAAACTTTTTAATTCCGCTTCTTTATGCCATGAATTTAACCATAGTTGCCCAACGACCAACCAACCTATGAGTAAGGTAATAAATATCGGCCAATGAAAGGTTGTCCATTGATAATCAAATTCATATTTTTGCGGCAGTTGAAACAGTAACATGGCATAAAATAGCAGCAATAAACCATGGCTAAACTGCCTAATCTCGCGCCACGAATGATAGTGATTGATTGCCTGATAAATAACTAGGCTGGTTAAGGTGGCTAATCCTAGCAGTGCCGTCGTTGCTAATTGCCAGCTGGTAAGCCATTGGTCAAAATCGATGACCAATACATACAGCAGCCAAACCATTGCGGTAAAGGTCAAACAGCGACTCAAAATCGGACTGCGCCACATCAGGTTAAACGCCATACTTTGGCTATTGATACTGGTAAGCCATTGCTGAGCGGCTTGGTTACTGATACCCAGCGATTGAGCGACGGTGGCTGTTGCGTCAGACATTACAGACATTGAATCTGTAGTCGCATTTTGCTGTGCAGGAAGGTTTTCAGTATCGTCTAAAACGGCAGGCGAATTGCTGGTGCGTAAAATAAACATCGTTGCTAGATAGCTAAGAGCTGAAATCGTCAATGCCAGCGTTGGATAATCTTTGATCGTAAAGACCACATTTATCATCAGCATGGCGATACTGAGCAGCTGCAATAACAATCCAAACAATACTGACCATGCGCGTAGTGAACGCCGTCCAAACCATACCAGCGCCAGCCCTTGTACCGACCAGCCAAAGGCAATCCATTCAGCATCGAATGCCAGTGGGATGACCAACGCTAAAAAGCCAAACCCTAACGCCAGCATACCCTCGGTGATTAAGGCATAACGCTGACTACGCTGCACAAACACCCAGCCAATGCCCAAATAAATCACTGCTAAAACAGCACTGGTAATGGTTAACGCGTTAGGAACAGCGTCTAACAGCGCAGCAAATAAACCAAAGGCTAGTATCGGTACGGAAAACAGTAAACCGGTATCAATAGGAAATACATAGCTATTGTTTCCTAGATGAACCTTATCCATGTGGTTGACGTTGTTTACACTATTAAAAGTATCTACAGCATCTGTATCAGCGAAACCTGCTTCATTAAGCGTGTTATAAGCGATAATTTGTTGCGCGTAGCGAATGACGACAAATAAATATAGCAGTATATGCAGCGCGACCAGTAATACCAATGACCAGCGCTGCGCCTCAATAACAGCACTTAAGCTTTCAGTCACACCCCAATAATAAGCCAGTCCAAAGGTGACCATCACGCCGAGCAGATTGAGCATTTTCCAAGTGCGGTAGTGAGCGATGATAGCAATGGTAACGTTCAATAATAGATAATAACTGAATAAAACCACTAAATTACCGATATCACTACTGGTCAATATCGGCGCAAAAAATCCGCCAGATAGGGCTAGGAGTGCCAACGGTAAGGCGTTTTGGCGTACGGCTAAGCCAATGGTGATGGCTGATAATATACCAAGTCCAATAAAGCTCGGCACACTTGAGAGCACGTGATAGGCGCTATAGGCAAAAAAGGTGGTTAAATAAGCAATCGCTAAACCTGCCCCTTGCAGGGTAATACCATAAGCAAAACGGTTTTTTGCTAATTTTAATCCCAGCGCTGCGAGCCCTAAGCCAATAATACCAATGCTAATAAGCTTCACGGTAATCGGAATTTCAATATAATCGCTTAATAATCTCAGCAATAACACCACGCCGACGAGCAATACCAATACCCCAACGCGCACTACTAAATTACCGCCAAAAAACCAATTTTGCATAGAGTGAATAATGGAGGTGACGATAGGCAATGAGCGTTCGTCCGGCTCTATGGTTGCGGTGGTGTTTTGTGGGATTTTCGATTGTGGCGGTGAGGGCGATTGTGGTGACTTTGATAATATCGGCAGCTCTGGAGGTGTTGTTTCTAAATGCTGATTTTTTGTAGATTCGACATTAGGAATAAAAGTAGCATCGGGAATGAGAACAGCGGAGGTAGCCAGTTCTGCTGCTGACTGTGTTAATGAATCTACTGATTCAGACCGGCTCTCTTGAGTAGGATGTATATACGCCGAGTGCGAGGGCTTTGCTGTATTCACGCTATCTGCAAGCTGCTCAAGCTCAGCTTGTAGCGCCGTCATATCATGGCGCAACTGCTCAATTTGCCGATTTATCTTGCTATATAGCACCACAACCACAATTAATAGAACAATAAAAGCCAGCCAACCCAACGGGCTCATTAATAGATATAGCATCCTCGTCACTCAATCCACTTGATAATAAAGTGATAATGACGCGATTTAATCAGAAGTACAAGATAAGTCATAAACATAAAATCGATCAGACAAATAAAAAGGGCCGCTTAATAGATAAGCGACCCTTTTTTAACTACCTATTATAGGCGTTTTTTGCAGAGATTTATGCCAAGTTGGTTTTCATAAACTCAAGCATATTCTCCCAGCTTTGCTTAGCCGCGGCTTCATTATAGCCAAGGTCGACGCCATTTTTGGCAGCGCGTTCATCAGCATGTGGATTGGTAAATCCGTGTTTGGCGTTATCATAGACATCGATAGTGTAATCGACATCGGCAGCATCTAACTCAGATTTTAGACCTTCTATCGCCTCCATGGATACCATTGAATCATCACGACCATGAGCGACCAATACTTTAGCTTTAAAGTTCTTGTCGGCTGGCTGTTTTGCTGATGGGTTGCCATGGAAGGTGGCGACAGCTTTTAATGGCATGCCTTCACGCGCCATATCGAGGACGACTTTACCGCCAAAGCAATAGCCTATCGCTGCTAAGTTATCGCGATTAACGGCCAATTGGTCACCAAAATCATTGAGGATTAAACGACAGCGATCCATCAGCATGTCTTGATCTTCAAGTACTTGTGTCATCCACATGTTTGCCATGGCCGCATCAGTGGTCAGTTTGCCTTCACCGTAAACGTCCATCGCCACGGCAGCATAACCTGCTTCTGCCAAACGCTCAACCACCGATTTTGGGTGATCGACCACGCCCCACCATTCTGGCGCGACCAAAATCCCAGCTACCGGATTATCATCTGAGGCCGATTCTGGCAGCGCCACATAGCTGATCAGTTGGACGTTATTTTCAGTGGTACTGATTAATTCAAAGGTCTTAATTGACATATTATTGTCCTTTTTTATGTTATGAGTGTTGTTCTATAAATATGAATAATGCGTATGCTAGCGCAATCCTTTTGCTTACTCGTACTACCTTAACGCCCAAGTTGAGCAAAAACAGCTATAATACTGTAACGCTCTTTATCAAAATGTCTCTTTATAAAAAATCGACTACAACGCTATGACTATCAACTTGTTAAATCAATCTGCTGCCAACTTAGATTCTGATTCAGCCTCGCAGAACAAAGCTGATTCAAATACAGAAATAAACTCAGGGCTAAAGCCAATTGTAAGCCTATTTCCTGCTAGCAATACTAGCAGCGACAATAAATCGACTGAAACATTGCGTCCGCAGTTTTGGTCACGTTTTGCGCTGTCAGAATTAAACCATAGCGAATGGGAAGCCTTGTGTGATGGCTGCGGCAGTTGCTGTCTCATCAAATATATCGACGATGAGCACGTCAGCGACGATGACAATAGTCATGAAGCAGAAATGGTCGAATATACCGATGTGACTTGCCAGCTGATGGATTGTGCGACGGGCTATTGTCAGCACTATGACACGCGCCAAGAACATGTGCCCGATTGTATTCAGCTGACCATGGAGAATTTGCCACAGATGATGTGGCTACCGTCGCACTGCGCTTATAAACGCTTGTATAAAGGACAAGGTTTGCCAAGTTGGCATTTGTTATTAACCCAAAATGCGGTGGCAACCCAGCAGCAAATGCGCGCTGCCAATGTTGGCGTAGCAGGGCGCTGTGTTTCCGAGATTGGTATGTCTGATGAAGAGATGGAAACGCGGGTGGTAAATTGGGTTAATCCTTAGCATCAGCCGCCAATTTAGCACTTGCTTCCGCATCCGTTTGCGAATCAGCTAATAGCGGCATAGGGATACCTTGCCGAATCTGCTCAGAGAATTTACGGCTATTTGTAGCGCTATTTCCTGCTCGATTATCAAAGCCGCGAACCTTGGCGTTGATATGGGTACGCTCGTACCAAGTATCCATTGACCAAGGCTGGCCGTCTTTTTCAGGATTGGCGTCGAGCATGCCGACGTCGTATAAATAGTTTGGCAGCCAACCAGATACCCAAATCCGGTAATCCCATGGCAGACGGTCACCACTGACAATACGCGCCATATAAAAAATAATATTGGTACAGTTGCTAATCAAGGTGTTATACCAAGCCGGCTTGGCATTCAGTTCATCGGCGGCGGTTAAGTAAGATTCAAATAATGACTTGACCTCATGCTGTTGTAGATTGCTGACCGGAAACAGATAAACTTGCTCGCCACGCGCATTGGTACGCGTGTAAATAATATCGCGCTCCTCTGCGGCAATCAGGCTTAATTCAAAACGTCTAAAAAACCCTGCCAATGCCGAAAACGATTCACCATTTTCTTTACGAATCTCAAATGAGAAGGCAAGCGGTCTATCATTTTCGAAGCGGAAACTGACCAAGGTATGAGCAATCAGCGGTCCCATCCAATAGGAGTTGGTGACATCGACGCCAGATAATTTAGACATATCAATGGTGCGCGTGTCCCAATGTTCGGTCGCTTCCTGATCCGTATGCCAATCAAAGTTACGTACATTGGTGAAAGTAATCAAATCAGGATTATTAGTATCACGCTCATACGTGACTCGCTCACTGACTTCAGGCATCCAATCGCGATCTTGCTTTGGCTCAATAGATAGAAACCAGCCAAGACCGACAAACCAAATAGCGGCATATAAACCCATTAGCCATTTGCTTGCTGATTTTTTATTTTTGCTTGTTTTTGCGTTAATAATTGATTGACTAGTCGCTTGCTGGTTATTCAGTTGCTTAGCGGTTTTTGGCCAATAACGGCTACTAAGCAAGGCTATCAGTACGCCGACAATCACGATAGTTGCCAGCCACGTGATAAGCGCGCGCATTCCAAACTGATACCAAAGCGCCATCAATAGCCAAATAGCAGATAGCAGTAAGGTAGTAATGATAAAAAACTGTACAAGGTAATAGCGCCATGTCCGCTTTTGCTGGCGACCATGAGCGGCGCCACTCTCTAAGCGATGGCTATTTGAGAGGGGCGTGAGCAGGCGAGAGAAAAACGCGCGTAGGGACATAGTGTTTGTTATTGATAAATAAAGGCTTTGACCATAGCAAAGTTTATAACACACTGACAATACAATTTGAGTGAATTTGTCGTTGAATGTCAGCAAGCCTTGCGATAAAGTGAAACACATTAAGCTGGTCTATTTATATTTATTATTTAATCATCTAATGATAAATGGCCGGTTTTATTTATTACTTTAATCCCCATCTACATTTTTTATGATTTTACATGACATTCACAATTGCTATTAACTCATTCTATTAACTAAAGAGGTTAAATCACACCACCATGTCTGACGACACTCCCAGCCCGAGTAGTTGGTCGATGCGCGGCTTAAAACGCTGGCTATCGACCGCCCCCGAAACCCGTGATGAACTGATTCGTTTGGTACAGGACTCACGTCAATTCTTAGAGCCTGATACCGTCGATATGCTAGAAGGCGTGCTCGACCTACCTGCGACCCAAGTTCGCGAAATTATGACCCCGCGCCCGCAAGTGGTTGGGCTGCATGAAAGTACCAGTCTTGCTGAAGTAATGGACATCATTCTTGAGACCACGCACTCGCGCTATCCGGTATTTGATAGCCAAGACGACGACGCTGTTATCGGTATTTTATTGGCAAAAGATTTGATTCCTATCCTCGTGCATATGGTGCGCGACCAAGAAGACAAAATCGACAGCAAACGTCTTAGAGACCTTGTCCGTCAGCCACTCTATATCAGTGAAACCGCGCGTTCTGATACTTTGTTACGCTCATTGCAGCGTACCCAAGTGCATATGGCGATTGTCGTCGATGAGTTTGGTAACTTCGGCGGTGTGGTAACCATGGAAGACTTACTCGAGGAAATCGTTGGTGATATCGTCGATGAGCATGATGATTTCGATGAAGACAGTGATATCAATAATATCGTCGCCGACCCTGAAAAGCCAAATACCTGGCGCGTGCAAGCGTCGACGGTGATTGAAGACTGTAATGATGAGCTAGGTAGCCACTTCGATG
Source organism: Psychrobacter sp. DWR1-2-3 (assembly GCF_049896465.1). Taxonomy (NCBI): domain Bacteria; kingdom Pseudomonadati; phylum Pseudomonadota; class Gammaproteobacteria; order Moraxellales; family Moraxellaceae; genus Psychrobacter; species Psychrobacter sp. DWR1-2-3. The sequence continues at coordinate 18,540 of NZ_JAFCUJ010000007.1, read as the reverse complement.
ATACCGATGTCGATACCATGGGCGGCTTGGTCATGCAGGCGCTTGGTTACGTTGGTGATTTGGAGGGTGAAAGCGTGGTTATCGATGAGTGGCAAATCACCATTACCGATGTCGAAGGGCGCTTTATTCAGAATTTAGAACTCACTAAGATCAATGCTGACCAGCAAATACTGATAGGTAGCCATTAATTTATTATTCAGCTTTTTATGACTGAGTCTTTATGACTGAGCTTTTTATTATTAAGCTTTTCATAACGGCCTAGCAAGTTTATCAGTAACGTTATCATTTGATGTCTTTATAGCTATAAAAAACACGATTGCGGTCGTGTTTTTTTTCGCTTTTAAAACCGATATTTTGCAACGCAAATTTACCCATTGAGTGGTACAGACTGGTATCATGGGCAGGTTTGATTTTTGAGTAATGTCTTTATCGTTATATAGAGGGCTATCAAGTAAGCGCTGAATGCGCCACTGATTGAATCCCTCAAAGTTAATATTTAAGTTTGATAAGTTTTAAATTACTGAATAATAAGGTTTTGGATAACTGCTATGCGTCTGTCTACTGTTGATTTGCAAAAACGCCTGAACCCCGATAAGCCAAAGGGCTTACCTATGGTGCTGACTATATTGATTGCGTTGCTGGCAGGGGCAGTGTTTATCTTTGCGCTCGCGCCGTATGGCTTTTGGCCAGTCGCCTTGGTATCACCTGCTATTTTATACGCGTTACTGATGCCACAGATGAGCGGCAAGCGAGCATTTGTCATTGGTCAGGCTTATGGCACGGGACTTTGGTGTGTGGGAGCATTTTGGCTCTATACCTCTATCCATGTTTATGGCGATACGCCCGTCTGGCTGGCGCTGATTATGATTGCGCTAATGGGTTTGGGCATGGGATTATTCCATGGCTTTTTGGCGTTGGTTTTTAATCGGGTGGTCGGCAAGCAACCGTTATCATTTGCGGCGCTTTGGGTACTACAAGAGTGGATGAAAACCTGGCTATTTACGGGTTTCCCGTGGTTATTTGTCGGTTATGCCTTTACTGAGCAATATTGGCTATCGTCATTAGCGCCCGTTGCTGGCGTGTTTGCTGTCTCCTTTGTGGCGGTATTATTGGCGGCAAGTTTGGTCGAGCTGTTACGTCGTCGCGGCGGTTATATGATTCCTGCCAGCGCGTTGTTGGTGGTAAGCTGCGCATTATGGTTGATAAATCCACAGTGGACGAAGCCAAAAGGCACGCCTGATTTATCGGTGTCATTAATCCAAGGCAATATCCCGCAAGATTTAAAATGGCTGACTGAATATCAGATAGAAACGCTAAAAATCTATGCAAATTTGACGCGTACCGAGTGGGGGCGTGACATTGTTTTATGGCCCGAATCGTCGATTCCGATGTTTCAGACTGATGCGGTTGGTTTTATCACCGAAATGGTAAAAATGGCCAAAGAAACCAATACCACTTGGGTGACCGGCATTCCTTATAAAGATGAAGCGGCTTTTGATGCCAAAACTGACAAATATCCACCGTTTTATAATAGTGTGATTGCGTTAGGCGCGGAAGCAGAAGGGCTTTATAAAAAACAGCGCTTAGTACCATTTGGCGAATATATTCCGTTTGAAGGCATGTTAGATATTCTGCCTAATCTGGCGGGTAGCCAAGAGATTTTAAGCTACAGTCGCGGTAGTGACAATCAATCGCCGCTGCGGGTTCGTGGACATAACTTGGGCGCGGCGGTATGCTACGAGGTTGCTTATCCTGATACCACCCGTAAAAACGCCATCAACACTGACTTTTTATTGACCATTTCAAACGATGCATGGTTTGGCACTTCAGCAGGTCCACTGCAACATCTGCAAATGGTACAAATGCGCGCGTTAGAAAATGGTCGCTGGTTTATGCGCGCGACCAATACGGGGGTTACCGCTATTATCGACCACAAAGGTCGCATCGTTGAGCGCGCCCCGCAGTTTGAGCGCACGGTATTACGCGGTGATATTCAAGCCCGTGTTGGTAATACGCCGTTTATGAGCTTTGGTAATTATCCTATCTTAATCATTATTGCGCTTCTATTATTATTAAGCTATCTTGGCAAGCGTGCGACCCCGCGGACGCGTTTGGTTGCCTAGGTTGCCATTTAGTAATTTGATACGTTAAGCATGCCAATATAGAGCGGATTTCACTTTTTTTATGAATAAAACCTTTAAATAGTTAAGGGTTTTCACAAATCAGTATAAATTGCGATATAATAGCCCAATATTTTAAATATTCTGTGCAAGGTGGATAAGGTATGTCAGAAGATATCGTTAATAACAACCCCAAGAAAGAATTCCTATATGCTTTAGGCGGTGTTGCCTTATTTTTAGGTATCGTCTTATTGATTGGCATTTCTGGTTTCTTGCGTCCAGCGGGTGAGCATATCACTCCTGAGACCATTGAAGCGTCAGCCGCCGAGGAAGCAGAAGCAACTGCTGCTCCGGAAGAAGCTGCGACTGCTGAAACAGCGGCTGCGCCAGCAGCAGAGACTGATGCAGCAGCAACGAGCGATACTGCAGCGGATGCTAACGCAACGCCAGCTACCGATGCGGACAGTGCTGTGGTTAGCGCTGAAGCTGGTACAGCCACGGCTGAAGGCACTGTTAATCAAGCAGCGGTTGCTGATGCTGACGTGACAGCCGAGCAAGCCGATGCTGATTTGGATGCTGGCACGACTGAAAAAGCTGCGACAGCAGAGTGATTTTTATTCAGATAGCTGCTGATTCAATTTTTAGACCTAGCAATTTCTAAACCTAGCAATAGAGTTTGTCATAGCCCTATCTCTTATAATATTGCTTCTAATGTCTATGATATTGATTAATGGTATTGATTAATTAAAACGGTCATGGCGATTGTTTTATTTGTACAGCTCACAAAAAACCCGCCCTTAGCGAATTGAGGGCGGGTTTTTTTGTGAGTGTTTGTGTAATTATTAAACCTTTTTTTCTTTACTTGGTTCTAGGCAAGTGAAACAATAATGCGCCTATGTGACCGCCTAGCAGAATAATTAGAAGTTTGGTCATCATTACAGTGGTTTTTAAAGGAATAGATTTATGAGCACAGACTCACAATCGAACGCTAGTGCTGCTGAATTAGAAGCATTAGATAATGGCTTTATGGGGCATCCTAAACCCTTAAGCTCGTTATTTTTCACCGAGATGTGGGAGCGTTTTTCTTATTATAGTATTCGTCCATTATTAGTACTCTTTATGGTGGCGACGGTTGGCAGTGGTGGTTTCGGTTTTGATGAAGCAACGGCTTCTGCCATCTATGGTATTTTCGCCGGTTCATTATATTTGGCGGCAGTACCGGGCGGCTGGTTGGCGGATAACTGGCTTGGTCAGGAGCGGGCGCTGTGGTGGGGCAGTATCATTATTGCGCTTGGGCATTTATGTATTGCGTTGTCAGCCATGTTTGGCATGGTGCTATTCTTTGTCGGTTTGATGTTTATTGTCATTGGGTCAGGATTGTTTAAGACCTGTATTACGGTCATGGTTGGGGCGTTATATCCCGAAACGGACAATCGCCGTGACGCAGGATTTACGCTGTTTTATATGGGCATCAATATCGGTGCGCTATTGGCAGCGCTGATTGTTGGGGTGTTTAGAGAAAAAGGCATGTGGCATGCAGGCTTTGGCGTCGGTGGTATTGGTATGCTGGCTTCGTTACTGATTTACCGTTTTTCAGCCAGAAAGACATTAAATCGTTATGCGCGTGCCAAAAACATCACCGCTGATTGGGAGCATGCAAATGACCGCTTTCAAAATATAGGGCGCTGGGTATTAGGCGTTGCGGCTATTTTTGTGGTATTGATTGTGCTCATTAGCACCGGTTTGATGCCATTTAATCCGATATTGGTCGCAGAGTATATGACCTATACCATCGCAGCTGTGGTGCTGCTATATTTTGCGGTGATGTTTATGTCATCACGGTTGAGCTCCTCTGATAAAAAACGCTTACTGGTCTGTCTGTTATTGATTATTGGTTCAACCTTGTTTTGGTCAAGCTTTGATCAGCAGCCAACCTCGTTTAACTTATTTGCTGACCGTTATACGGATTTAGAAGTCATGGGTTTTCATATCCCAAGTATTTGGTTTCAGTCGCTCAATCCGTTATTTATCTTATTATTAGCGCCCATTATCAGTATTTTGTGGGTGAAGCTCGGTGCTAAAGGTCTTGAGCCTAATAGCATGGTAAAATTTGCGCTTGGTATGTTGTTAGCCGCTGCAGGTTTTGGGCTGATGATTATGGCATCAAAAAGTATCTTGGTCGCTCCCGGTGCTTTGGCATCACCACTGTGGTTGGTTGGCAGTTTGTTTTTACTGACGCTAGGTGAGCTGGCGCTAAGCCCTGTTGGTATGTCGTCAATGACACGCTTGGCACCTGAGGGTATGCAAGGTCAAATCATGGGGCTGTTTTTTGCTTCTATTGCGATGGGTAACTTGGTCGCCGCCTTCTTTGGTAGCCATGTCACCGCTGATAAAATCGAAGGCTTGCCGGATTTATTCTCTATTATGACCATGTTCTTGGTAGTGACCGCGCTGATTTTATTAGCATTGTCAAAACCGATGAGCAATATGATTAAAAACAGCAGTAATATCAGAATGTAAGCAAAGAATTTAAGTAAGAGGCTAATATAAGCATAAGAGTATTAGTACTATTTATAGCACTCTATAGCCGTCGTTTGATAGGTGATAAAAATAAAGAAGCTACTAAACAGTGGCTTCTTTTATTTTTAGTTATCGGTCATTTTTACGATTTGTTCACGATTCTTTCACGATTAAATGGGTATTGCTGTTAAAGGCATTTATAAGTCAGTTATCATCCCCATATCGTTATATGCGCTAGCTTGTATCTGTAGCAAACTTAATAAACGCCCACTTAATTAACCGCTAATAATCAGCTGATGATGTCAGTTTATAATAACAATATATCGAGAACCTATCGATTCTACGGCGCTGTATGGCGGTGAGTTTTTTCTACTTATACAGCATTTTATGCAGCGTTTTAAACAGCATGGTGCTCGTGCTTTTATACTAATTTTTTATATACAATAAGGGACGTTATGTCTACTCAAGAAGCCATTCCAAAAACTGAAATTCAACAACGTATTACCAGCTTGCGTGCTGCTATTGCGGCGCAAGACTTGACCGCGATTATCGTGCCGTCAGCAGATCCACATTTATCTGAGTACTTGCCTGAGTATTGGCAAGCGCGTTTATGGTTATCAGGGTTTACCGGTTCAGTCGGTACGTTGGTCGTTACCGCTGATTTTGCGGGACTGTGGACTGATAGCCGCTATTGGGTACACGCCGCTCATCAATTAGCAGGCACCGGTATTACTTTAGAGAAGCTGGCACCCGGTCAGCCAAACCATATCGATTGGCTTGCTGCGCACTTGGCCGAGGGCGATAGTGTGGCCGTCGATGGTAATGTGTTGTCTATCGCTGAGCAAGACAGATTGCTTGATGCTTTTGATGCCAATGATATTACCTTAATCACTGAACGCGATGTATTGACAGATATATGGAGCGATCGTCCAGCGCTACCATCGGCACAACTATACCAACACGATGAGCAATTTGTTGCGCAGTCTGCGACCTCAAAACTTGCCGCCGTGCGCGCAGGTATGGCGGATGCAGGCGCAACCCATCATTTGCTTTCAAGCTTAGATGATATCGCTTGGTTGACCAACTTACGCGGTGCGGACGTCGATTATAACCCTGTATTTTTGGCGCATATGCTGATTGATGCGGATAAAGCGACCTTGTTTATTGATAATAATAAAGTCAGCGCTGACATTGAAAAAGCCCTAAAAGACAGTGGTATCATGCTTGCTGATTATGAAGCAGTGCAAGAGGCCTTGGCTACATTAACACCAGAAGATTTATTATTGCTAGACCCAAGTAAAGTGGCAGTCGGTACGCTATCAAAGATGGCGGACGATGTTGGCTTTATCGAGCAAATGGCACCAAGTACTTTGCTTAAATCTGTTAAATCTGACTCAGACATCGATCATGTACGTGAAGCCATGCGTCAAGATGGCGCGGCATTAAGTGAGTTTTTCGCTACATTTGAGCAGCGTCTAGCAGCCGGTGAACGTTTAAGTGAGCTTGATGTCGATAGTATGCTCATCGAAGCACGCAGTCAGCAGCCGCATTATGTCTCGCCAAGCTTTCCAACGATTGCAGGCTTTAATGAAAACGGTGCACTGCCGCATTACCGCGCGACGCCAGAAAAATTCAGCTACCTTGATGTTAATGAAGGCGAGGGCGGTTTGTTGCTGATTGACTCAGGCGCCCAGTATCAAAACGGTACCACCGATATCACCCGTGTGGTCGGTATTGGCAAAGTAAGTTCTGAGCATAAACGTGACTTTACCACCGTGCTAAAAGCCCATATTGCGTTGGCAAAAGCGCATTTCCCTGATGGCATTGCTTCACCACTTATCGATGCGATTTGCCGTGCGCCATTATGGCAGGCACAAATGGATTATGGTCATGGTACTGGTCATGGCGTTGGTTACTTCTTAAATGTGCATGAAGGCCCACAAGTCATTGCTTATAGTGCCAGTACGCCAAAAGAGCGCGCCATGAAAGTAGGCATGATATCCAGTAATGAGCCAGGTTTATACCGTGAAGGCAAGTGGGGTATTCGTATTGAAAACTTGGTGGTCAATATGCCAGTGGCGAGTCCGACTGAGACTGAGTTTGGTAAATTCTTAAACTTTGAAACCATCACGTATTGCCCAATCGATACGCGTTTGATTGAGCCTGCACTACTAACTCAAGTAGAGATTGATTGGCTAAATGACTATCATAGCCAAGTTTATGCCGAGCTAAAAGACCGAGTTAAAGGTACGGCACTTGAATGGTTAACCGAGCGTACAAAAGCTATCTAAAATAAAAGCTTATATTCTTGAATTTAAAACAAAAAAAGCCCCGTAAATTTACGGGGCTTTTTCTATTCTAGAGATTCACTGCTAGAGATTTGTTGCTATCGATTTATGAACGGATAGCAATATTTAGCTTTTTTACGATTCTTTATTAGTTTCTACTTTATCTTCACTTAAATTTTGAGTCATCTCCGCTCGTAACCAAGATTTTAAGTTTTCAGACATCAGCATCATTTGTTCACTAAGATAATCATCAATTTGCATTTCAAGCTCACGGATTAGCTCTTGATGGGTGGTATTTAGCTTTGCATCTTTTAATGCCAGCTTGATGGCGGCGCTGGCTTTATCATTGACCGCTTTAATGCTGCTATCTTCTTTAATGCGCTTATCATTAGCAATATGGCTATCGCTAATTGCATTGCCGCTAATCGTATTGCCGCTAATCGTATTGGCATGCTCACTGACAGTTTTATTTTCAGAGCTAGCACTAGAGTCGTTATTAACATCAGTTTTTACGGCATTTGATGGTTCAGTAGGCTGAGCTTTAGCAGTATTGCTATCAGCGCTATTATCAACCTTATCAACATTATCTACGCTTGGCGCTGTGACCTTGCTAGTGTCATTAGCATGAGTGATAGCAGTTTTAGCATCAAGATTGTTCTTATCTGAACTGTTTTTATCCGCTGCTAATAGCTCATTTTTCTGTGGTGCTTGTTGCGCCGCTTCTGCTTCTTCACGCAGTCGGGTTTCTTCTTCTATCTTAGCCTCTGCTTTACGCTTGGCTTCTTCTGCCGCTTGTATTTTTTGTTGTTCTTCTAGCCGTTCTTTTTCAGCAGTAGCACGCGCTTGGGCTTGTTTGTCCGCGATGGCTTTGGCAATAGCTTGCTCGGCGTCATGATTCTCATAAAGATTGTCAAGATGCGCGTCTAAGTCGTGGGTGCTAAAAACAAAGCTCTCAAATGGCGTCTCTGTTTGCAGTAAGGTGGTGATGTCTTTTAGCTCTTGGGTGATTGCCGCGCGTATAGGCTCAGGTGCACACGTCCAGCGTTGGTAAAACTGATGGGAAAATGAGTAGCTTGACATGGTATCTTCCATAAATGTTCCAAAAATTACCCCTTATCATACGCAAGTACGATAAGGGGCTGCAAGTGGACAAACGTAGTAAATCTGACACCAAGGTTACAACGGCGACTATCCAAAGCTTTTTGGCGCTGTTTCTGGTATTTCTTTTAGCTTTAGGGTTGCACCGGCCAACGGGCAAATATCAATGAGCCGTTAGTGCCACCAAAGCCAAAGCTGTTAGACACTGCATATTGTAAGTTCTCAACTTTGCGTGATTGATTGGCAACATAATCAAGATTACAGTTGTCCTCGACGTTGTCTAAATTGATGGTCGGCGGTACATGCTGATGTTGCAGAGCAAGGACGGTAAATATCGCCTCAACACCACCAGCGGCACCCAATAAATGACCAGTCATGGATTTGGTAGAGCTGACCAATATGCTGTCTTTCACTGGCGCAAAGACGGTTTCAATCGCAATAGATTCGGCGACATCACCAGCAGGAGTACTGGTCCCATGGGCGTTGACGTAGCCAACTGCGGCAGGCTCGATACCGGCATCGTTTAAGGCATTGCGCATGGCTCGTGCCGCACCGCTACCATCTTCTGGGGGTGCGGTAATGTGGCTTGCATCATCACTCATACCAAAGCCAACCAATTCAGCCAGTATCGTTGCTCCGCGCGCTTTAGCATGGGCAAGGCTTTCAAGGACGACGACACCAGCGCCATCCCCAAGCACAAAACCATCACGGTCTTTATCAAAAGGACGTGAGGCTTTGGTTGGCTCGTCATTACGAGTTGAGAGGGCATGCATCGCCCCAAAACCTGATATACCAAGTGGGCTTGAGCCTTTTTCACTACCACCTGCTAGCATCACATCGACATCACCATACGCAATCAAGCGTGCGGCAATCCCTATTGCATGGGTCGCGGTGGTACAAGCAGTCGAGGTCGCAAGGTTTGGACCTTTTAAAGTGTGTTTAATCGCAACCAAACCTGCTGCCATATTGACGATAGAGCCAGGGATGATAAAAGGTGACACTTTCAGCGCGCCTTTTTCACGCAGGGTATCGCGACTGTTTTCAATGGTTTGGATACCACCAATGCCTGAACCCAAAATCACCCCAAAGCGCTCTTGGTCGACATTTTGCACAGGCGCATCAGCAGCGCTGACTTCATCGATAAAGCCGGCATTTTTCAATGCCATGGCAGAGGCAGCAACGGCATAATGCATAAATTCATCATAGCGGCGCGCGTCTTTGGCATTCATATATTGCTTGGCGTCAAAATCCTTGACCACACCGGCAATTCGCGCACGATAGTCTGTTGCATCAAAATGGGTAATTGGCGCGATACCGCTCTCGCCATTAAGCAGGCTTGCCCATGAGCTTTCGACATCTAATCCCAAAGGCGTCACCGCGCCCATACCGGTGACCACCACGCGCATATCGTCAGAACGCTCGTAGTGCGGTGGTTTCTGTCTTGGCTTATATGCTTGTTTGGTAGCAATATCCACGGGAGTATTATTCATCGTTTGCTCGGTAAGTGAGTCGGTCGGTAAACTGCTATGCTGGCTCATGCGCTATATCCTGTACTTACGGTCCTAAGAGGATGTTATTTCAAAAGCCATTATAAAACACATAAGTGTACGTATGTAAACTAAAATTTGACCAATCAGGCAAAACAAACCTGACCCAGTACAACGCCTTTACTTGCGCCAGTTACCGCTGGTAAGTTACCGGTTTCGCCCATTAGGGTTTGGCGTGCCAACCATGCAAAGGCGACGGCTTCGACCCAAGCGGGATTCAGTCCTAAGCTGGCAGAGGTTTCTACTTTGCAATGAGGCAGATGCGCTTGCAAGCGCGTCATCAAATAATCATTTAACGCACCGCCACCGCAGACATAAACCGAGCTATTTTCTTGTGCATTAATAAACATATTGATTTGCATACTGGCACTCATGGCGGTCAGCTCAGTGAGCGTTGCCTGTACATCGGCTGATGAATAGCGAATATGAGCAGATGCTTGGTCAAATTTTTGCAGCTCGCTTTGTAGCCATGCTAAGTTAAAGTCTTCACGTCCGGTACTCTTGGGATAAGAGCGTGCAAAAAATGGATGTTCTATCAGCTGGTTAAGTAGCGGCTCAACGACTTGTCCTGACTGCGCCCATGCGCCGCCAGCATCATAATCTTTATCTGTATGCAATGCTGTCCACGCATCTAATAATAAATTGGCAGGACCCGTATCATAACCAATGACAGGACTATTATTAACAAGAGCATCATTAACAGAACTGTCATTGGCTGGCAAGACCGTAATATTAGCAATACCGCCCAAATTTAATAACACCCGTGTGCTATCAGGGGTGGCAAATAAAGCTTGGTGAAAGGCAGGTACCAATGGCGCACCTTGACCACCAACGGCCATATCACGACGGCGGAAATCACTGACCACGCTAATACCAGTACGCTCAGCGATGATATTGGCATCGAGCAATTGCAAGCTAAAGCCCATTTGTGGACGATGACGCACGGTTTGACCGTGACAGCCAATTGCCAGCACCGACTCTACATCGGTATTGGACTGCTGCAATAAATTATTGACCACTTCGCTGGCAAATTCAGCATATTCTTTACTAGCCCAACCGAACCAGTCTAATTCGCTGTTTGGTTCACCCACTGTTGGTACTAATTCTTGGACACCATTAGGCTGACATAAAGCCAATAACACTTCACGCAAGCGCGGTGGGAAGTCCTGACTACGAGTTGCTAATAGTCGCATGGGTTGTTGAGTGTTTTCTTCACCACCGAATTGACAAAGCACGGCGTCCATACCGTCTAAGCTGGTGCCAGACATCATGCCAATATATAAGCCGTCATCGAAGTTTTCAAACACCGTTTGCTCAAGCGCATCGGTCAAGGTGGCATAATTTAAGTCGTCAATATGCGCTAAGCTATTTTCTAGACCATTATCTAAAATGTTGTCTAAATCATTGTCTGAGTTTATAGTCGAATGAGTATTATCATTGGTATCAGCAATCGATGCAGGGTTGGTCATGGCAATTTACCTTAAAAAACGCTAGTATATCTGTCAAATTCTAACATCTTTTACCGGCTACGAAACTTTAATCCCATTCCCAAAAACCAGAGTAGTGATAAATGAGTTCAAGTACTACATTTAATAGATAGTAGACTCAACGAGTTTGACGCTGCTAACCCTATTTTTGTGCTTGGTATAAATAGCCTAAACGCTTTACCTTTTTAATAAAGACAATAAAGAGAGCATCATGACCACCCAAACTTACACCCTAGAAGAACAACTTGCCTTAATCCAACGCGGTACACAAGAAATCCTATCTGAAGAGGATTTGGTTAAGAAGTTAAAACTGAATCGCCCGCTGCGTATCAAAGCAGGCTTTGATCCCACCGCTCCTGACCTACATTTGGGTCATACCGTGTTGATTAATAAGCTGAAGCATTTTCAAGATTTGGGTCATGAGATTTACTTTTTAATCGGTGATTATACTGCCAAGATTGGTGACCCTTCTGGCAAAAACAGCACGCGTCCGCCCTTGACCGATGAGCAAATCAAAGTCAACGCGCAGACTTATGCTGAGCAAGTCTTTAAGATTTTGGATAAAGAAAAAACCAAGATTGTCTTTAACTCTGAATGGTTCAAGGATATGTCAGCGGGCGATATGATTCAGCTTTCCAGCCAGTTGACCGTCTCACGCATGCTTGAGCGCGATGATTTCTCTAAACGCTATGCGGCGCAAACGCCCATTGCTATCCATGAGTTTCTCTACCCATTGGTGCAAGGTTATGACTCTATCGCGCTAAAAGCCGACGTCGAGCTTGGCGGTACTGACCAAACCTTTAACATCCTGATGGGACGTACCCTGCAAGGTCGTTATGGTCAAGAGCCGCAAGTTTGTATCACGGTGCCAATCTTAGAAGGGCTAGACGGTGTTAATAAAATGTCTAAGTCACTTGGCAACTATGTCGGCATTTACGATGCGCCGGGCACCATGTACCAAAAACTGCTGTCGATGCCAGATACTTTAATCCGTCGTTACTTTGAATTTTTAAGCTTTAAGCCGATGGAAGAAGTTGAGGCGTTAATGGCAGAGATGGAAAACGGTCGCAACCCACAGGAAATCAAACGTATCCTTGCTGAAGAATTAATCGAGCGTTTCCATGATGCCGATGCTGCGGCTAATGCGCATAAATCAGCGGGTAACGTATTAGCTGATGGCGAATTGCCAGTCGATTTACCAGAAGTGACGTTAGAGTTAGAAGGGCAGGATGCATTATTTATCACGCAGATATTAAATCAAGCAGAGCTTGCCAAAAACAGCTCATCGGCTAAAGATATGATTAAACGTGGCGCGGTAAAAGTAGATGGCGAAGTGGTTGATGCGGGCTTTAGCTTAACCTCTGGTCAAACAGTCGTTATCCAAGCAGGAAAAAAGGCGTATGCGAAAGTGACAGTGGGATAGGTCAATATGAATAAACTAGAAGAGCTTGAGAAGCTGAAAATAGAAGTTCAGAATCTAGAACGTGGCTATACTAATAAAAGAGAATCTCTTCTCCTAAAGGCAGGGGTAATAGTAGATAACTTTTTTGGGAAAAATTCAAAGTATAAAAACCTTCTTCTGTCTATAAGTTTTCACTTTACTGGTTTTAACTCAGGCGCTTCTACGGTTTCTAAAACAGAAATGTGGAATACTGGTAAAGATAAATTCATCGGTTTAATTGATACTCTAATCTATGATTTAGAAATTTCCGAAGGTTTGCGAGATAAGAAGCTGATGACTAAAAGTGACACTTCCAAAGTCTTTATTGTTCATGGACGTGATGATGGTGCTAAAGAAGCGGTAGCAAGGTTTATAGATAAATTAGGTTTTGGGGCTACTATTCTTCACGAACAGACAAACTCTGGTGCGACGATTATAGAAAAAATTGAGAAGAATACTGATGTTGGTTTCGGTATCGTACTTTATACCGCATGTGATATTGGTGGGATAAAGGCTGATTTAGACAATCTTAAGCCGAGAGCTAGGCAAAATGTTGTTTTTGAACACGGTTTTCTAATGGGTAAAATTGGAAGAGAAAACGTTGTTGCACTTGTAAAAGGTAACGTCGAAATTCCTAACGATATATCAGGCGTAGTTTACGAGTCTATGGATGAAGGCGGAGCTTGGAAATATAAGGTTGCTAGGGAAATGAAAAGCTCTGGCTACGATGTTGATATGAATAAAATTGAATAAGTGGAAGACAATATGAGCCAAACCGTCACCCAAGGCATCTACCGCCATTATAAAGGCAGCCTTTACCAAGTATTGCATACCGCGCAGCATTCAGAAACGGAAGAAATATTAGTTGTTTACCGCTGCCTATACGGTGAGTATGGCGTGTGGGTACGACCATTAGCGATGTTTACTGAAACTATTGAAGTTGATGGTAAGCAAGTAGCTAGATTTGAGTTAGTTAAAGTATTAGCTGATTAATACTTCAAAATGTTTAAAATTTATTGCCCAAATAAAAAGCGACCCGTTAAGGTCGCTTTTTTATATAAATGAACAACTAATTCTGCAAAAACCCTTTTAATACTTTATAAAACCCAACAGGTTCATCCATTGGTATCGCATGACCTGAGCGCGGCAACACGACCTCAGTGGCATTAGGTAGCATTTGGGTGATTTTTTGCTGCCATATAGCATCATATAGCTTTGAGCGCCCGCCAATCAGATTGACCACTGGAATAGTGACCCGCTCTAAAGCGCCGCGAAAGTCATAGGGTAATGTTAAATAAGCTTGTAAGCAGCGCATCTTATGATGCCAAATACTATGATCATAAAGCGCAAGTTTGGGGTCGTTTTTATAGGTCATCACTTGTATAAAGGCTTTTGAGCGTGTGCGATTGACGGATAATAGAGAAAACAGCCGTTCGACATCCGTTGCACGGCGTTTCAGGGCAAAAGGCAGATGGGTAAAGCTTTCGATGTCAGCATAAGGCAAAGTCTTATCAATTACCTCATGAAAGATATCGAATACTTCTTGCTGGCGCGTGCCAAACAAGCCACCTTGCCAGTCGGACTGGTTATGGATAGCAGGACTTTGGTCGATATTTAAATAGCGGCTGACTCTTTCGCTGCCATAACGCTCAAAATACGCCCACATAACTTGCGCGCCCATCGAAATAGCGGCAACAGGTAAGGATTCTATACTACGCGCCAAGCAAATTTGCTCAATGACGATACTGATATCATCGGCATACTGGCGTACAAAATCAAACTGGGTCAGCTTAATATCTTTTGCCGCGCCAAATCCTCGCAGGTGCGGCAGATAAAATGCATATTTGCCAACCAAAGGTAAAATAAATGGCAAAAATTCACGTGCATCCATGCCATAAGCATGTAGCAGCAGTACGGGTTTGCCATTGCCTATGACAGATACGGGTAGTAATGTACCGTCAGTCAAAGCGATATCAATCGTTTTCAACTGGTAGTTAGCAGGCAAGTTAATTAAATTTTTCTTCATAAGGCAGTATACCTTGTTTTCATTAAGCAATTTTATAAAGCCGATTTAGCCGAAATGCTTTATTGTGGAATTATTTATGCCACTAATGAAGGACTACTATATTAAAATAGGTAACTGACCATAGCATAAAATTTGTTAAGTGTTGAAAGCAGTTGAGCGGTAAAAGTAGCGAATTGTCATAGACTTTGACCAATCGAATCAAACGTCAGCAAGTAAAATATAAGGATATTAAGGTATGAACAAGTCGATGTTACCATTGCTCGATAGCAGCCTGTATCCACAAGTCTGGCAGCAGCAAAAATTTACCAATCCGCAGGCGTTACTGTTAGCAATGCTTACGATAGATATCACAGCAGATGCCGATGCTTTCACAAAGCAGCTGTTAAAAAATGATACTTATCAAGACTGGATTAATAGCAGTGTATTTGGACGTTACTTACAGCGTAATTTTACGGCGTTCTCTCAGCAAACAGAAGACAGCTTTAATGCAGATATGCCTTTGCTATTTCGTCAGGAATTAATGCGGCACGCGCAGTATTTGCCATTAGAGCAAGTATTGTTTTTTGCAGGTGATATGCCAAAAAGCGTGCGCCAGATAAAAGTTTTAAGCACAACGGTTAATCCTGCCACCGCCATCATCAATGCTCAGAAGCTAAGTACAAAATCTTCTATCAATAATACAACCACGATTATCAATCAGATAGTGATTAGGGGTAAGCAAGTTTTAGGATTTCCGATACGCCACAATAAACGAACTAGTGAGCGCTTGCGTAATGAGGTATCGATTTTAGATTTTCAGGATTTGCGCTTGGTCAATGAAGAGAGTATCAATACCAAAAAAAGAAGCAATATAGAGGAATCTATATTGCTTCGGTCTTATGAATTACGTTAATGAGCCAAACGGTCGGTTAAGCGTTTAAGAATCTTGCTTAGCAATCGTTAGACCATTATAGGTTTGCGCAACCGGCATGACTTCTAAACGATTGACGTTAATATGGGCAGGCGATTCAATCAGCCATAATAAAATATCGCCAATATCATCGCCGGTCATGGTTTTAAAGCCATCATAAACTTGAGCAGCTTTATCATCATCACCGTGGTAACGCACGTTTGAAAATTCAGTGCCCGCGACATTACCCGGTTCAAGGTTGGTCACACGCACTTGCGTACCGATGAGATCCGCGCGCAAGTTTAAGCTAAATTGTTTAACAAAAGCTTTGGTCGCGCCATAAACGTTACCGCCAAAGTAAGGCCAGCTACCTGCAATTGAGCCCACATTAATGATATAACCGCTATCACGTGCGACCATCGCTGGCAAGACTGCATGAGTGAGCGCCATCAACCCTTTAATATTGGTATCGGTCATACGCATCCAGTCATCAAGATTGGCGTTGTGCGCAGGCTCTGTACCAAGTGCTAGCCCAGCATTATTCACCAAGACATCGATTTGCTTGAAATCAGCAGGTAAGTCAGCAATGATTTGTGGAATAGACGCTGTATCACTGACATCCATGACCACAGGTAAAAATGCCTCGCCCAAAGTTTCTGCTAGCGCATTGAGCTTATCTATGCGTCTGGCGCAACCAATCACGCGATGGCCATTGGCAACCAAACGCTCAGCCAGCGCTTTACCGAAACCCGCGCTTGCGCCTGTAATCAATACGTTCATCTTATATCCTTATCATTGATGTTCTGCATATGTGTCATGGTTTTATAACGACGGCTTGTCTTGGTTTATTGGCGTTGTCTTACTTGTTAAATAGTTGTTTACCAAATATTTTATCACCCGCATCGCCAAGACCTGGAATGATATAACCGTGCTCATCCAGATGGCTGTCTAATGCAGCGGTATAAATAGTCACATCAGGATGCGCTTCATTGACCACACGAACGCCTTCAGGTGCGGCAACCAATACCAATGCTTTAATATTGGTACAGCCATTTTTCTTTAGCATCTCGATGGTCGCAACCATTGAGCCGCCAGTCGCTAACATTGGGTCAATGATAAGGGCTGGGCGTTTGTCCATGTGGCTGACAAACTTTTCAAAGAAGGGTACAGGTTGCAAAGTTTCTTCATCGCGCTGTAAACCAACGACAGAGATTTTCGCAGTAGGAATCAAATCGAGCACGCCGTCGAGCATACCAATACCGGCACGTAAAATGGGTACAATCGTTGCGGTCTTACCGATGATTTGCTCACCCGTGATTTCACCACACCATCCTTCCATTGGAAAGGTTTCAATCTCAAAATCACGGCTCGCTTCATACGCCATCAAGCGCGCAAGCTCTTTGGTCAATGTACGAAACTTATAGGTGCTACAGTCTTTTTCGCGCATGAGGCTGAGTTTATGACGGACTAACGGGTGATCGATGACGGTGATTTTTAAGTCGCTCATAAGGTCTCTCTTGGTTTTTGGTCTGATGCTTGCGCAGTTACTGCGGTTGCCATTAGTATAAAAGATACAAACACTTACCGCACTTCAACTCTATATTTAGCCCATCAATAGTAAGCTTAATGCTTTAATAAAAAAATAAGCCAAGTGCCTTTATAACAGGATTAATTTTATTTAAGTCGACTATGTTTGACTATAATAGCGCCCTGATAAATGAAGTAGTGTTTAGGCTTGCTATGATAGCAAAAAAACCGCTTTTCTGATGAAGAATCTTATGACTACACAACCATCCCATACGCATGATAATACTCATAAAATGGATACTAACTCGATATTGTCTGAAGCTCGCGCCGCAGAAGTAGAAACCCATCCATTCGGTCCAGTGCTACCGCCTGATGCCACCGTGATGATGATGGGTACTTTTCCACCGACCGCTGATAAATGGGCAATGCGCTTTCACTATCCAAACTTCTATAATGATATGTGGCGTATCTATGGCAGCGTATTTTTTGACGATGTGAATTATTTCAGAGTAGGCGATGAGAAGCGCTTTGACCCTGAGCGTATTCGCGCCTTTATGTTCGAGCGCGGCATTGCTTCTTGTCCTACTGTTACTCAGGCTATCCGCGAAACCGGTAATGCCTCAGATAAAAACTTAACCGTTGTCACCCCCGTTGACCTAGATAGTATTTTGCCACAAGTGCCAAAAGTTGAAACCTTATTTACCACGGGCGGTAAAGCAACTGAGGTGCTACTCAATTTATTAGCCGAGCCACCTGCCAAGTCCAAGTACCCGAAGACCAATCAAAGTATGGATTATCCTTATGAATGGCAGAGTGACAATAATAAAAAAGCTAATGTGAATAATCTTACCTTATATAGACTGCCTTCTACCTCGCGTGCTTATCCACTAGCCTTAGATAAGAAAGTGGCTGCCTATAAAGACTTCTTCAAAAAGATAGGTAAGCTATAAAAGTGTCATATATAGGAGATAATTATATATAGGCAATAAGCGGTCTTAAATAAAAAAGGCTGACTATCATTAAAGGTAAAACTATTTTTAATCCTAACTGACTGATAAATAGAGGGTATTAATAATAAGGTCAGATAATCGCTAAAATAGCCGACAAACCCCCTTGACCGCCACCCCAAAGCGCGTATAATGCCACCCAGTCGGAAGGGAAGGCGGATTGGAAAGTGGATTACCACTGATTACCAATAGCGGGTTTTAACCAAGCTACTACTTAATCATCCAACCGAGCAAATTCATTTTAGATTAACCTAGTTTAAAATAAAATAATTTACCTCTTGACTTAACAAATTAAACGTCTATAATACGCACCTCATTAAGACGAACTGGAATGACTTATATGTAGATTACATATAACAAACCCAGATAACTTATTGAAACAAATTATAAAAAAGCTTGACAAACCAAATCATTATGATATGATAGTCGGCTCGCTAGATAGGATAAGTTATTAACTTAAACTGGATAGCAAAGAGAAATACCCTATATAATCATCTACTGGACGACAGTAGCGTGACACTATTTAAAAGCATAACTAAAGAACAACTTGTGTGGATTTTTGCTGATTCAGAATGCTAAAAAATAAAGTT
>NZ_JAFCUJ010000006.1:0-152999 GCF_049896465.1 Psychrobacter sp. DWR1-2-3 | reverse complement strand
CCAGGTTCAATCACCCCTCACACCAAGTTTGACGCTGAAGTATACGTGTTGAGCAAAGAAGAGGGTGGTCGTCACACACCATTCCTAAACGGCTATCGTCCACAGTTCTACTTCCGTACCACTGACGTAACTGGCGCAATCCAATTACAAGACGGTACTGAAATGGTCATGCCTGGTGATAACGTTGAGATGGGCGTAGAGCTTATCCACCCAATCGCTATGGACAAAGGTCTACGTTTCGCTATTCGTGAAGGCGGCCGTACTGTAGGCGCTGGTGTTGTTGCTAACGTACTTAGCTAAGCATTAAAGCACTAACGCTATCAGAGCAATCTGATCACGTTAAGCAGTAAGAAAAAAGCCATCCTTAAATAAAGGGTGGCTTTTTTTGTGGGCGCTTTATCTTGAAAGTAGGTGTTTAAAAATTAATGATAAATATTTAAGATAAAATAGATGTAACTGAGTTTAAGTAAACTTGAATAAAATAATAAAAGGAAAAGCTGTGTTTATTATCGAGAAGCTAGCAACCAATACAGCAAAGCGGCAACAAACGATTGAAGCCGTGGCAAATATCGAATTGCTAGTACAGCCACACGACGCATGGATGTATCAGACGCTAGTTGAGATGCTTGCGCAAGACAGTATGCATATGCTGATGGTTTATGAACAAGAAGATAAAGCCGATAATAATAAAGTAATTGGCTACTGCCTCTATCAAGTTATTTTTGAGCAAGCAGAAATATTGCGTATCGGCACCCATCCTGACTATCAGCGTCAGGGTATCGCCTCGCAAATTTTTGCACAATTAAATAAAGAGTTAATGAGCAATCAGGTAGAGAGCTTATTATTAGAGGTGCGGGCAGATAATGCACCTGCGATTGCTTTGTATGAGCAGCAAGCGTTTGCCGTGATTCATACGCGTAAAGATTATTATCAAGTACCACATCAGCCAGCAGTTGATGCGTTAATTATGCAGCGCGTTTATGTTTAATAGTTATAATTAACGCTGATGATTCTGCTTGAAGATAAAGTTAATATGTTTGCCGGTCATTTGACTAGGGTTGTGAGGGTATTTTCTTTTTACAGATTTCAACATTGAGCTTATAGTCACTGTCTGCTTTCATGCGCTCAAGAACCTCAATGCGTTCAGCCAACATCTCTATCATTAAGCCAATGGTCGCTTGCTGCTTTTTTACTTGGGCAAGTTTCTGCTGGGTAAGACTTAGCTGCAAATCAATATCGAGCTGGCCATCATAATAATCATTAAGGCTATCTTTGATTTCAGTCAGCGTAAAACCGATGGCTTGGGCGCTTTTAATCAGCTCAATACGTTCAACGCACTCTGGATGAAACTCGGTATAAAGCCGTGACCCTGCTTGGCGTTTGCGAGATTTTAGTAGCCCCAGTTGGTCGTAATGACGAATGGTATCTTTGGTGGTATTGGCCTCGGTCGCCAGTGTACCAATCAATAAAAATGCGGTATCAGGTGCCATGCTAACCTCGTAAGTAAAATATTTAACTTACTTATTGTATAAATGATGATTGGATGCGTTGTTTAAAGCTATGTTTGTTTAAAGATAGCTTGTTTAAAGTTATATTGGAAAGCAATAAATACGCTCACTATCTAAACCAAGCTATTTGCCTTGTTAATTTGCGTTATATTTTTAATTGCCACGGCTGTAGTTTATCAAGTAATGATACGGCTAGAGGTTGATGCGAGCCCTTTTGCCATTTAACTGAACGGCTGCCAATAAGGGTATCTAACTGCGCTAAAAATTCAGCACGCGGCAAGGTTTCAGCGCCCAAGCTCAGCAGATGCTCATTTGGCAACTGACAGTCTACCAATTCGACTTTGCTTTGGGCACATAAACGCATCAAGCCCCAAAAGGCGAGCTTTGACGCGTTCGATGCAATATGAAACATCGATTCACCAAAGTAAATACCGCCTATCTTTAAGCCATATAAACCGCCAATCAACTGCTGCTGATCATCCCATACTTCAATGCTATGCGCAAAGCCTTGAGCATGCAGCTCGGTATAGGCGTCAATCATCTCGCTATGAATCCAAGTATGTTCGCCCTCGGGCAGCGTGTCATTGTTACCGTCGCTACGCGGTAGACTACAAGCATGAATAACGTCATCGAACGCTTGATTGAGGGTCAACTGCCAACGACTGCGATTCGCTTGTTTGCGTAGTGATTTACTCGGTTTATAATCCTTTGGAACCATGACACAGCGCGGCTCAGGGCACCACCAAGCGATAGGGTCATCTTCATTAAACCATGGAAATAATCCTTGCGCATAAGCTGAAATTAGCGTTTCCGGTGATAAATCTCCACCGACAGCAACGATACCGATGCCATCAGGGTCCACCATCGCAGGATCGGGAAAATTATAACGCCCAAGACTTTTTATGTATTGACGAAAGTTTTCAGGCGCTATAGCAGCCGCATTAATATTAATATCAATGCGGTCGTTATCTTTAGCAAAATCGCTCATTTATGCTTCTTTATCTTCAGTCAATGTGGAAGCATAAGTGTGGTCACGAGCGACTGTCTCACCCATAGCGTCCAAATATTTTTCGGCATCAAGCGCTGCCATACAGCCAGTACCCGCCGAAGTAATGGCTTGACGATAAACGTGGTCGGCGACGTCACCCGCGGCAAATACGCCCTCGATACTGGTTTGGGTGGCATTGCCATTTAGACCGCTATTAACGATTAAGTAGCCATCTTTCATTTCTAACTGGCCTTTGAACAAGTCTGTATTTGGCTTATGCCCAATGGCGACAAACATACCAAATACGTCTAATTGCTTGGTGCTACCATCAAGCATCGATTCGATAATCAAACCGTTGACGCCCATATCATCGCCGACGACTTCGCGAACTTTATGGTTCCATTCGATTTTGATGTTACCGTTTTTAACCTTTTCAAACAGCTTATCTTGTAGGATTTTCTCAGAGCGCAAGCTGTCGCGGCGATGGACTAGCGTCACTTCAGAGGCGATGTTTGATAAGTATAAAGCCTCTTCAACGGCGGTATTACCACCACCAACAACTGCTACTTTTTGGTTTTTATAAAAGAAACCATCGCAGGTGGCACAAGCTGATACGCCAAGGCCACGGAATTTGTTTTCTGACTCTAAGCCTAAATACTGCGCAGAAGCACCTGTTGAGATAATCAAGGCATCACAAGTATAGCTACCGTTATTACCGATTAGCGTAAAAGGACGCTCATTCAAATTGACTTCATTGATATGGTCGTAGACCAGTTCGGTACCAAAGCGCTCGGCATGGGCTTTCATACGATCCATAAGCGCAGGACCGGTCAAATCATGGGCATCGCCTGGCCAGTTATCGACTTCAGTAGTCGTGGTTAGCTGCCCGCCAACCTCTAAGCCCGTGACCATAACAGGCTTTAGGTTGGCGCGTGCTGCATAAACGGCAGCGGCGTAACCGGCAGGGCCTGAGCCTAAAATAATGAGTTTTTCGTGGCGCGGAGCCGTGATATCAGTTGCCATAAAATTTCCTTGCTAGCTATCAAAATGAAAACGATTAGAATGAAAAATATAAAAAGTAGAATGATAAAAGTGCGTCATATAAACGACAAATATTATAAAAGATAGTCGCTAAAAGTAGCGATGAATATGGTTTTTCTCATTGCTATGTGATAATAACATAAGGGCAGATAGCAAAAAGTGCAAGTTTGCTAAAACGAATATGGGTATCATTAGAATCAAAGCATCATAAGCTTGAAAAATAGGCCTGAAAATATGGCATCTAAAAATACTGAATTAAAAAACGATGCCTAAAAATAATCGTATTTCTTTTAGCGCTCAGCCATTTATTACGCAAAGGTGTGGCGAATGTTCGGTTAATGAGCGCATTTTTTGCTAAACCACTGATAGATTTATTTTCTTACCCTCTTTCTTGATAACACTGTCGCCACTACGCCTATGTATTTGTTATTATAAGAAGTTATGCAAGGGTAGTAGTAGCTAGAGTAAGTGATTTACTTATATTGGTATATTGTCACTTATCAGCATAAAACCATTTGAGCATAATAAGCATAACTAGCTTTATTCATAAACTGGCGACCATTTAATATTAATAACGAGTATTAACAACAAGGCAGATCTTACGTGATATCAGCACCACTTATTGAGTATTTAAAAAAGGGCATATTTACCCTGCTTGGGTTAATACTGGCGGTTTATTTATTCGTCATTTTGATGACTTATACCGGTAATGATCCGAGCTGGTCGCACATCAGTAGTGATATGACTGCCGTGAATAATATGGGCGGCGAGATGGGCGCTTGGCTGTCTGATTTGCTCTATAGCTTCTTTGGTTTTGGAGCTTGGTGGCTGCTGGCGTTTTTGGTTTATGAGTCGGTGCTGATTTGGTGGGATAACAAACCAACGTTTTGGTTATTACGCTTAGTTGCCTATGTGTTTTTGCTCTTAAGTGCCAGTGCCTTGTTTGCGCAATTGGTAGCGCTAGTACAGCAAGTGGCAGATCCAATGGTGTCCGGCCTTAAAGGCGTTGCTGGTGGTATTATTGGCCTTGAGCTACAAGCACGTTTGGCACAGCTCTTATCGCAGTGGGGCAGTGTGACCTTTTTAACGGTATTTGTGATAATTACCGCCACTTTTGCCTTTAATATTCATTGGCTGGCGATTTATCAAAAAATTAAGACATGGTCATGGCGTGATGCTGCGCTCCAAGATAATGATAATAAACGCGATAATAGACAAGCCGCGCAGACAGCGTCTGAACAACAGCAAAATGATGCAAGTGTGAGCGATGAAAAAGCGGCGGCAGCCTTTGAGCAGTTACCATTAGATTTGCCAGCTACTGACCCTGCAAATCATGCTCAAACAGCCGATAAAAGTGGTCGTTTTAATAATGTGTTGAAAGATTTTTTAGCGACATCGGGTCTAGGTGCTAGCGTCAAAGCATCCATGTCAGCCGCTGCAGCAGTGGCACAAACTGCAACCAGCAGCACAGCGCAGGATGAGCAACTACAAACGGCTTCAGCTAATGCAAGCAGTTTTAATCGTGTTAACCAACAGCAAGTGTCAGCGCCTACCGCAAATCCTGTGATGGCGCCTGCGCGCAAAGTTGAACCAAGTTTTGCTTGGAATGATGCCGATACGGTCGATGATTTGTTGGCAAGTGAGGCCATTGCTGGGCAGGATACGTTTGTTTATGATGCTGCTGATCAAGATGAAATGACAGAAAGCGTTGATAGTTTAGCAGTCGATAGCTCAGCAGTTGATAGCTTAGTTGATGCTTGGCTAGAAGAACATGCGGCAGTTCCAGTCGCGCCTGAGTTAGAAGAAGATAAAACCTTGATTGAAGCGCCGGTATTAGACACCTCGTTTGATACAGTGCTAAAGGAACAGAAAGCTGATCATTCATTAAATGTTAATTCATTAAATAATGTGGTTGATGACTCAATAGATGACCTCTCTGAAAGTTGGTCTATCGATCAACCCGATTCTTCTTATGATACTGAGCCTTTAGCTAAGCCTGAAACAGTCAGTACATCGGCAGTAGAGTTTGCTGCGCCAGTCGACACGATTAGTGACGTTGCTAAAGTTACTGATATGACACCGACCAATACGCCGCCTGCCAATCCTAAACTCGCGCCGACAGCAGCAACTGGTCTTACAGCAACTGGTATTATAGAAACAGCGGGCACTGCAGCGACAGCTAGCGTTGCACAAACACATGCTTCGCCGGTCACCGCCACTAAACCTACGGTAAGCTTTGCGGTGCCAGAAGGCGATAGCAGCAATCATATTGCTGACATGATGCCAGAAGATGACAGTCGAGCTGACGACACTGACCTGCCTGTGATGCCGCATATTAGCGATGATGCCGCCTTCAGTCAAAAATCACGCTCGATGCAAACGGCTGCCTATCGCAGTAGCCTTACACCTATCCCTGAGATTTCTATTTTAGATAAGCCAGATCCTGACCGTAAGCCGAGCTATACATTGGCTGAGCTTGAACAGTTGTCCGAGCTATTAGAAATCAAATTGCAAGAGTTTAATGTCAAGGCTGCTGTGGTTAATGCGATTCCAGGTCCTGTAGTAACGCGCTTTGAAGTAGAGCTTGCTGCTGGGGTAAAAGCCAGTAAAGTGACGGGTATTTCACGCGATTTGGCGCGTTCGTTATCGATGGCGTCCTTGCGTGTGGTCGAGGTTATTCCGGGTAAGCCGTATATTGGTATTGAAGTACCAAACAAGCAGCGCGAAATGGTACGTTTGATTGAGCTGTTAAATACGGAGAAATTTAACGACCCTAAAGCCCAAATCAGTATGGCGATGGGTAAAGACATCGGCGGTAATCCGATTATTACTGACCTTGCTCGTGCGCCGCATATGTTGGTCGCTGGTACCACAGGCTCTGGTAAATCGGTCTTGGTCAACTCGATGCTACTGTCGATGCTGCTAAAATATACGCCGAATGAGCTGCGCCTTATTTTGATTGATCCAAAGCAGCTTGAGCTTGCCAACTACAACGATATTCCGCATTTGCTAACGCCAGTCGTCACTGATATGACCGAAGCCGCCAGTGCCTTGTCATGGTGCGTGGCAGAGATGGAGCGCCGTTATCAGTTGATGAGCTTATTAAAGGTGCGTAAACTTAACGAGTTTAATAAAAAAGTTATCGCAGCTGAAAAATCGGGCAATCCAATGCTAGATCCCTTATGGCGTCCCAATGATAGCGTTAGTATTAGCCAAGCACCAAAGCTAAAAACCTTGCCGATGATTGTCATTGTCGCCGATGAGTTTGCCGATATGATTATGCAGGTGGGTAAGCAAGCTGAAGAGCTTATCACTCGTCTTGCACAAAAATCGCGGGCAGCAGGGATTCATTTAATGCTTGCCACCCAGCGTCCGTCGGTCGATGTCATTACTGGTCTGATTAAAGCCAATATTCCGGTGCGTGCAGCGTTACGGGTGAACTCAAAAGTAGATTCGCGGACTATTCTAGACAGCGGCGGTGCAGAAGATATGCTTGGTAATGGCGATATGCTGTTTTTAGGACCAGGGCAAATTGAGCCTGACCGTGTGCATGGCGCGTATGTCAGCGACGAAGAGGTCAACCGTGTCTGTGATGCGTGGCGTGAACGCGGTGCGCCCGATTATATCGATAATATGGCGGGTAATTTTGAATTAATGAGTCCTGGCGGTGGTGCTAGTGCGGCCAATGCTTCTGGCGAAGACGACGACCTTTATAATGATGCCGTGGCATTTATCATGGAGACACGCAAAGTATCAGCGTCTAGTATTCAGCGTAAATTTAGTATCGGCTACAACCGCGCTGCGCGTATCGTTGACTCAATGGAAGAGGCTGGCTTGGTCAGTTCTATGGGTAAAAGTGGTAAGCGTGAACTGTTAATGTAGATAAATGTTGAGCTTAAAAGTAGTTATCGTTGGTTATCTATATTAGAATAAATATAAAGAGTAATAATTGCATCTGCTCAATATATAGGGAGGTTTTATGAAAAAGATAGTATTTACTATTATAGTTGCAACTTTAGGTATTTCCAACATTACGCTTGCTGATACGTTTCAAAAGCATATGTACTGTTCTAAGCCTAGTAAACCCTATAACTTTACATCTGAGGCTCAATACAATCGATTTGTGGATGATGTCAATAAGTATCAAAGTTGTATTAACGACTTTGTTGAGGAACAGAACCGTGGAATTAAAAACCATCAAAAATCAATAAATAATGCGATTGAAGAATGGAATAGGTTTGTTCAGTTTGAACTAAAATAAAGCTTTCAAAAACAGAAAAGTCAAACATAACTGTTTGGCTTTTTTTATGAGTAGACATTACTAAGAAAACAACACTATATTAGTTTAACTTAACTCAATACTTATAAACCAAGGAAGGTCAGTTATGTTTAAAGAATATACCCAATATGATGCGATAGCGCTGGCAGCATTGGTCAATGCAGGTGAAGTCAGCGCCAAAGAATTGCTCGATGCGGCAGTTGAGCAAGCCAATCAGCTTAATCCTAAATTAAACGCTATTATCCATCGTTTTGATGAGCGCGCTTATGCGGCGGCGCAAAAAGGCTTACCAGCAGGCGTATTTAATGGCGTGCCTTATTTACTCAAAGACTTATCCTTTTATTTTGCGGATGAGCCAATTACCATGGGTAGCCGTAGCGTCAACATCGTGCCTGATGATGACAGTGAAATCGTTAAACGCATGAAAGCCAGCGGCGTAAATACTTTTGGTAAAACCAATACGCCTGAGTTTGGTTTGATTATCACCACTGAACCAAAAGCGCATGGCGCCACCCATAATCCGTTTAAAAAAGGCTATAGCTCTGGTGGTTCATCGGGCGGTAGTGCGGCGGCTGTGGCAAGTGGTATCGTACCGATGGCAGGCGCGGGTGATGGCGGCGGTTCAATACGCTTTCCTGCTGCATGGTGCGGCGCGTTTGGACTCAAACCTAGCCGTGGTCGTAATCCGATGGGTCCAGCCATTGGTGAAGGCTGGGAAGGGGCGGTCGCTGACCATGTAATTACGCGCTCTGTACGTGATAGCGCAGCGATGCTAGATGCGACTAGCGGTGCGGAAATCGGTGCGCCTTTTATCATTGCCCCGCCCGATGGCACGTTTTTGCAAGCAGCGATGCGCGCACCACGGCAATTAACCATCGCCTTGCATCAACAGCCATTGGTGGCTAATACGGTGGTTGATAAAGAGGTACTCGCTGTATTAGAGCAGACCGCTAAGCAGCTAGAAGCCATGGGACATCGCGTGATACCGGCTGAGCCTAATATTAATATTGAGCAGTTTTGGCATGATTTTTTAGTGGTAGTCTGCGCCCATACTGCCTTTACCATCGATTATGTCGAGCGTTGTTATGGCGCCCAGCATATCCAAAACCTTGAGCCACAAACCTATAATATGGCGATGCTCGGACGCTCATTATCCGCCGTTGATTTGGCGCATGCTAAGCATGGCTGGCATCATAGTCAATATCAAACCGGTTTATTGCTTGAAACTTACGATATGATTTTGTGCCCAACCGTACCGACCCCTGCTGTTAAACATGGCGTACTACCGCCAAGCCGTATGGATGAGATACTCATGCGTAGTGCCGGATTGCTAAATAAAGGCATTGATATGGGCAAATATGCCTTTAGCTCAGGCGTGATTGAAAAACTCAGCTCACCCGTACTCGGTAAAATGGCCTTTACTTTATTAGGTAATGTTACAGGGCTGCCGGCGATGTCATTGCCTGTTGGGATGAGTAAAAAAGGCTTGCCAATTGGTATGCAGCTGATTGGGCGTATGAATGATGAAACGACACTATTTAGTATTGCTGGCGAAATGGAGCGCGCGGGATTATTTACCAAACCTGCCTTTGAGAAATAGTCTTATATACTCGAAATGATTTCTAATAAATGTATTTTATAAAAAGCGTTTTGATTAAGACAGCTTAATCAAAACGATAAATATCCATACCCAAGCTATGGTGCGCCATGCTTTGGTGTACCACAGAGACGCGTTGACCCGCACCTAAAGCAAAGAATAGGGGCAGTAGGTGCTCATCGCTTGGATGTACATTCTGATAATTAGGATACTGCTGCCAGTCTAGGGCGCTCGGAATGTCTGTTTTGAGCTGTTGTAATAGCCAAACTTTAAAGTCTCTAGCGGTTTTATCGATACTTTCTGCTTGCCAGCGTAGTGCTTGCAAATTATGGGTGATACTTCCTGAACCAATCAAAAGGATTTGCTCATCCCGCAATTGCGCCAGTTGCGCGCCCAATTGATAACAAGCGACACTGTCATAATCCCGTGGTAGCGATATTTGCACGATAGGGATATCAGCTTCTGGATACAGATGCAAAAGCGGTGCCCAGACCCCATGGTCACTAACACGTAAAGGGTTTACGCGGCAGGTGATACCGCGCGCCGTCAACTGCTGAGCTAAAGTTTCAGCAAGCGCTGGTTGTCCGGCGGCAGGGTATTGCAAATCATACAGCTCAGGCGTAAAGCCTGAAAAATCATGCCAAGTTTTTGGTTGTGGATTACTGCTGATTTCAAGCTTAGCCGACTGCCAATGCGCCGACATAATGATAATAGCGCGTGGCTTAGGTAAATTTTGCCCAATGCGTGCTAGCGCGCTAGTTGTCGCTGACTGCTCGATTGCAAGCGTTGGCGCCCCATGCGAGATAAATAGCGCGGGCAATTTTGGTCGCTTCGATACTGTCGCTGCCCGCGATATCGCAGGTGCATCTGCCCAAGCAGCCGCTGCCGTGATAGGCGTCGGCTTTGAGTTCGTTAGATGTTGGCGTTTGTCATCAGCTTGCGTATGAGCGCTGAATGCTTTAGGTACTGCAGGTTTAGGATGTTTCATGTAGCATGTATTAGGGCGCGCGCCTGTTTTTCAATCTCTTTTGCCATTGAGTTTGTCTAGCATTCTTTCGATCAAGCACTCTCTCAATCAAGTAGCTACTCTTTTATATCAACCAATTTTTGCGAGTTTTTAATTACTACTTTTAATTACCGCGATGATAAGGGTGGTTGTGATTGATACTCATCGCCCGATAAAGCTGCTCCATTAGCACCACACGCACCAGCGGATGCGGTAGGGTCAGCGCGGATAACGACCATTTTACATCGGCTTTTGCCAATACTTCTGGCGATACGCCGTCAGCACCGCCGATGACTAGGGCAATATCATCGCCTTGCTGCATACCATCGGCCAATTTATCGGCCAACTGTTCGGTAGAGAGCATTTTACCTTTGACATCCAGCACCCATAGTTGCTCACGCCCTCCTGCCGCATGGGCGGCTAATATCGCCTGACCCTCTTGCTCACGGTATTGCGCCAAATTGGCATCTGACGGATTTTTGGCACGTTTTGCCGCCGCAATTTCTACGATTTCGGTGCTAAGCATCGGCTGAATACGTTTGAAGTATTCATCAAAACCGGTTTGTACCCACTTGGGCATTTTATTACCGACGGTCAATATTCTTACTTTCATAATACATACCACTTTGATAATTGAGTAAATGTAACAAAAGAATTCTGCGCTTAAGTTATTGTAACAAACAGACCTTTTACAACGCATAATTTTGTGCTTTACTAGCATTCGACAAACAGTTGTTCTTTATTTTGCTGATTTTTGCTTATCATTATTAAACTCTGCGCTATAAAAATAGTGGCAGAACGTTAAAAGCAATAAAGTAAATGAACAAGTAATGACCCAAGCTATAAAACCAGTCATAAAATAACGAGCAACACTGTGAGGTCTTTATGATAAACCAAAAGATAGTTTGAAACATTTTTTTAAACGAAAGGAGTCGTTCATGAAACGTACTATATCAAGTCTAGTTGTCCTTAGCGCAGGCGCGCTGCTCTCTACTTCTGTGTTTGCTGTTTCGTTAAATGGCACGCAATGGCAAACCATCGATGATAAAACCGGTGAAAAAAAGGCCGTTATTCAGTTAACAGAAAGCGGCGGTAAAGTGTCAGGAAAAATCATTAAAGTGCTGAATAAAGAAAAGGCGGATGCGCTTTGTACCAAATGTCCTGGTAGCCTAAAAAACAAACCGGTTGAAGGCTTACAGATACTCTCAGGCTTAAAAGCGGATGGTAATAACCAATGGAGTGATGGCAAGCTAGTTGACCCTGAATCCGGTAAAACCTATTCTGGCAAATTGACCCTAAGTGATAATGGTCAAAGCTTAAAACTCCGCGGCTTTGTCGGTACCCCAGTCTTTGGTCGCTCGCAAACGTGGCAGCGCATTAAGTAGTTTCCGAACTAGGTCCGCGCTAAGGTTGTATTGATAAATAACGATTATAGCGGTTAGTAATCATTGAAGTTAAAAGAAAAGGATAGTCGGTTTATAGCGGCTATCCTTTTTTATGTTTTAGCTTTTATCAATCTTTAACTTTTGCCAATTATTTTACATAAGCGGGGCGATGGTTTCTGATACCGTATTTTCTTCACTTTGATGATTGTCATTGTTATCAGAAGAGGTAGGTTTTGGAATAATGGTCAGCTGAGCATCCGATTCAAAAACGATCGCCTCGACATCATCGAAGCTATTCACCCCTTCAGAACGCATGGCACATTCAAGCTCTTGACGGGTCAAGCGCTCAGCACGCATCGCATCGGGTAAAAACTGCCCCTGATAAAAGACAATGCGCGGCTCGGATAAAATAAAGCTGCTAAATTGCGGTGAAATAGAGGCGTATTTGGTGACCAAAAACTGCATGACATACAGCACCAAGATAGAAGAGATACCTTCGATAAGCGGAATGTCTTTGAGTAAAATAGTGCTGGCACCGAGTGAGCCAATCATCACGGTGACAATCCAATCAAAGTTATTAAGCTGCGAAGTGGAGCGTTTTCCAGAGACTTTAGTGATGATGACAATCAAAACGTAAACCGTTACCGCCGTCAGCACGATACGTCCGAGCTTGTCTATATTATCGAAAAAAAGCATGTCCATTGCTTGAGCTCCTATTGATTATTTATGTCACTTAAATACTACTTAACATGAAACCTTATAGAAACAGCGTACCGTAATTTACTCATGCATAGGACAAAAACTTTGTATGCGCTTGGATAGTGATAAATAGGTAAAGTTATTGGCTATTTAAAAGTGCTAAGTATTTCAATAATAATTAAATGGTTTTGCGCTTAGGGTCAAGTAAGCGATTGACGGCCCAAATGCTAATGCGCGCACTGACCAAGCTCAGCACCAATATCATGACTAATGCTGAAAGCAGTGGTAGTGGCTGCTGCATGCTCATCTCCATCAACACTTCACGGCTCACCGCATCAAATAAGAAAAACCAGATGCCCAAGAAATAAATAATCGTCAGTAGCCAAACCACTGCAACGCCGCCGAACATTAAGCGGTTAATCTCGCCTCTATCTAGCGCGCGCTGTTGATGTTTGATAAATTTATGCACGGCAATATAAGCGCCGATGACGATAGAGATGACTGTGACCAATTGCGAGTTTAAGGCAAGTTTGGTTTGAATCATCATAAATATGGCGCTGGCAAGTATATAACCAACGGCAAAAAAACCAACATATTGCGCCATCTTAGGTTGAGTGGCTTTTGGGTTTGATAGCAGTGTCTTGCTTCCCGACTGACTAGCTCCTGAGCTACTGGGAGACTTGCTAAGCTGCGTTGGTTTACGTGACATAAAATGACCTTTATAAAGGGGTGAGCATAGGTTTTTTTAAACAAATAGCGCTAAAAAAATAGCAGCTAATACTCCATTATCAATGCTGCGCCGTCCAATCAAGCATCGCATCTAATACGGGTCTGGCAGTATAAGCGTTGAGCGCTTGGTCGCTATTAATCAATCCGACCACTACATAATCCTGTCCAGATAGGCCTTTAACATAGCCTGCCATCGAGGTGACGTTATTTAACGTGCCGGTTTTTATCCAAGCGCGACCGATGGCTTGCGACTCAGGCAAGCGCTCGCTATGGGCGCTAATCGTACCACTGACGCCAGCGATACCTAATGAGCTCACGTAAGCATCAAAGTTTGGTTGCTCATAAGCGTAGGTTAATAGCTCACTTAAATTTTCGGCACTGATGGTGCAGTCACGGCAGAGCCCTGAGCCATTGGTTAAATGAGGTGGCGGGCTAGTGAGCTTGGTTTGCCACCAATGATTAATCGCTTGTAGCGCTTGTGAATAATTGGTCGCTGGTGGCTGACCAAATTGATATAGGCTTGTTGCTTGCTGATGAATGACTTTATCCGTATCAGTGCTTTCTTGGTTAACGTCTACTTTATTAACGCCCGCTTTATCAGCGTTGACTTTATCGCTGCCAGCTTTATTAATGCTAGTGCTATTAATACCGGCTTTATCATAAGCGCCAATAGAGAGTGCCACTTGCTCAGTCATCACATTATTAGAGAAGTGATTGATATCATAAATCTGCTGAGTAAGGTTTAAAGAGGGATAACTGACAATAGGTAACGGCGATATCGCAATAGCGGCCAGACCGCGTGGCGATTTTGCCTCTTTAGTATTTTTATTAGAAAGGTAAGGCGCTTCTTGGCTGATGACTTTACCAGTTAATTTATTGCCAAGCGTCTGCCATTTAGAAGCAATGACGCGTGCGGCGAAATCTTTGGCATCAGGGTAGGCGACATAAAAAGCATGCTCACCGCAGCTATCGGGCAGATTGGCATTGAGCGTCAGCTGGGTCGGTTGCCACTGCGGCGCTAGGCTATATCGCGCTTGACCGCAGGCAGCTGAGCGTATATTTATCATGCTAGGCAATTGATAGCTTGCCAATTGCGGCGTATAGGTCAGCTGTGCGCGCGTGTTGTCTAGTGGATAGCTTTGGATACCGATACTGCTAAAGTTAACCAAAAAACCATCAGGGCTAGCGTTATAAGGTCGTAGCGGTGAGTTATCAAAGGCAGCAGGGTTTTTTGTCACATTTTTAAAGATTGCGCTATCGACAATGATATCGCCGTTGATATGGCGAATACCAGCTGTTTGTACTTTATAAAGCAGCTGTTGCAGACGTTCGTGGGTCATTTTCGGATCGCCACTACCTTGAATAATCAAGTCGCCATAGAGCTTATCGCCAACAATAATA
This sequence comes from Psychrobacter sp. DWR1-2-3, assembly GCF_049896465.1. Lineage (NCBI taxonomy): Bacteria > Pseudomonadati > Pseudomonadota > Gammaproteobacteria > Moraxellales > Moraxellaceae > Psychrobacter > Psychrobacter sp. DWR1-2-3. Next base: position 138,366 of record NZ_JAFCUJ010000006.1, on the reverse strand, counting down.
CCCGTATGATAAACGCGGGTATGCCAGACAAAGTCAGCGCCCAACGTATCTAAAGCAATAAAACTTGGCACCAGTTTCATGGTGCTGGCAGGCGTACGTGCAATATCGGCTTGATAGCTTAATAACGGTGAGAAAGAGATTTTAATATTGTTAGTCGTAACGTTACTGCCATTATTTTCACTATTCTGATTAGGCGCGGAAGGTACTGATTGTCCATCATCTGGCAGTAGCGATGGAGTACTTTCTAAACTTTGATAAGTATAAGGGTCATCGGTATAAGCATGGAGTTGTTTTTCGTGTTGCTTAATCGTCTGCTTCTCGATAGTAATCAACGGGCTTTGATACACCGTTACTTCTTTAGCATTAGTATTACTATTTTGAGTCGTTTGTTTTTGGATGCCGTTAGGCTCTGCGGCAGCACTATATGTAGTTAGCGATTCAGGCTGATTAGCGGCTTTAGGGCTATCAATCACCTGAATAGGCGCAGGTAAGCGGCTCGCAGTTTTATCACCGACTGGGGTGATGACAATACTAATATCGGTCGCATTTAAGTTTGCGCGCGTAAGCGCTGTCTGAATCGCTTCTGGTAAAGCCGCTTGCGCACATAGCGGCGTCAGCAAAACACTCGCAAATAAGGTCAGCGATGCTAGGTAGTGAGCAGGCTTATGTAGCGTATATGGTTGCTTAGAAAAAGGCGCTAATTTAGCAAAGGCGGTAGGGCGATTATTAGTTTTAGAAGTGGGTAGCATGAGCAGTCTATCATCAGGTGGCAAAAACACCCTATGGTAACATGAGTTGCTATTTTCGCGTAGGTACAGCCTTTGCATAAATGCAGCGTCCGGCTAAAACTTGTAAACAGGCTTAAAGGTAATGGTTTAAAAATTTTTGAGTGGAAAATTATAAATAATAGTGCTGAATATTTTTTTCTAAGGGCTTATTAATTGTCAGCCATCAATTTTAACGCATATGCAAAAACGCCATTGCAGTCATGATGGCATCATTATAAGCATCATGAATGCCAAGCTCAGGAATCTCATAATGCGCTAAAATCTTGGTCAAATGCTGCGATTGGTTGGGATCGCCCTGAGCAAGATTGCCCATGCGCCGACTGTATAACAATCGTACATCAATGATATTGTTAGGCAATGTCGTGCCCATATAGCGCTTAACCAAAGGATTCAAAAATCCCGTATCTATCTGTGTGCAAAACCCAACTATCGGTCGATTATCGATAAAGGGCAGCAGCAAAGCGAGCATTTCATCATAGCTCATGCCGTGCTCGACATCAGCGGTACGCAAGCCATGAATCACAATGGTGTCACGGTCAGGCATGACAGGCGGCCGGCAAACCAGATGCAGACCATTGCCCGTATCGATGCTATTGCCATTAATATGAATGGCGGCGACAGACAGCAAGTGATGCTTTTTTGGATTAAGACCCGTCATCTCGCAGTCAATCGCGACCCATTCATTAGCCAAAGGTTTATCAAACATCGATGCCAGCTCAGGGCGCTGCAAATGTGTCTTTTGCCAATGAGAAGATAATTGTTTTAGCCAACTCATTTTATTTTTGCTCCCTTTTTTGTTTACTGGCTGACTGAATGGTGCTGATTGAATGGTCCTGATTAATCATGGCATACTACTAACCAAATTCCAGCTGGTAATGACGACTGAGCTGACCTTTAAAACTCTTGACCACTGCCAAACACTCTTTTAATAAATCTCGCTCAAGGGCAGATATAGTTGTCGGATCGACGTGCCGCGCATACTTATCATCTGTCAATAGGGCAACGGACAAACGCTGCGCCATAAAAAACTCTAACGCCTCAAGCAAGGTATCAGCGCGCTGTTGGGTCAAGGCACGCGCTTGCACCAAGGCTTTTAAGCGTCCTTTACTACTAGGCGCATCAAAAATATCGTTTTCTAATGCCAAAGTACGAATACCATGTACCAACGGAAAAATACCGGCTTTTTTAAGGTCAATATCATAAGAGCTAGGTTTGCCGCTAAGTAACGGCACAAACTTTTGCCACCATTGACCGACATCGCCAAATTGTAGAGCAGCTCGGGCGAACTGACGTACAAACATCAGGTCTGATTGGCGGTGGGCGATTTTTAAATGTTCTCGGACATGGGTCAGCAGCGACTCATCGCCGCAGACATACTCGCCATCTAATATTGCCGATAAATAAATACTGTGTATCGGGTCGGTATTTCTAAACCATAAGCCAATCTGCGCTTCAAACTGCTTAAGCGGCTGCCGCCACATTGGATTGGTCATCATGATATTGCCATCGCAAAGCGGATAACCCAATGCGGCTAAATGATTGTTAAAGGTTTCAGCGAACTGGGCCAAATCAGGGTGATTATACCCATCACGGATAATCAGCGCATTATCTTGGTCGGTACGCATGATTTGCTCGCCGCGACCCTCTGAACCCATGACGATAACGCAAGTATTTTTCATTACTTCATCAGGTACGATAAGTTGCCACAGCTTGGTAAAAACTTGCGCGTTAAGCGTTTGTACCATGCGGCTGACGTTACCGATTTTTACCCCATTTTGATGCTGCGCACGAATATAGCGCCCAATAAGCTCAACTGCCGTATCTAAGCTTGGCAAGTCTTTTGCTTTTTCAATCTGAATACTAATCAGCTGCGAATGATGACCAATATGGGCGAGCATATCGCTTTGCCCAAGTACACCTGCGACTTCACCATTAGCGTCAATCACCGGCAGCCTATGGATACGGTAGCGCGTCATGGTCAATAGCGCATCGCCAATCTCATCATGAGCATCGATAGTACGCAAATTGAAGCTCGCATAACGCTGGCAAGGGGTTGTCGTCGGATTTTGCTGGTCGCTCACCGCGCGGCAGATATCGGTATCGGTCAAAATGCCTAACGTACGACCAGAGTAAGCCTCAGGAGTTTGCAAACGGCCATTATCACTGTCTAAGTTACTATTTAAATCGCTATCTAAATCATTATCTAATGTTTGTGTGTGTGCTTGTGTTTTACTTTGGCTTAATTGGTCAAGCGGTCGCACCAACACATGCTTAAGCCCCTCCTTAGTCATGATATGGGCAGCGTCGTATAGGCTGCTGGTGGCGTCAATGATATGCACCGGCAATAAGCGGACATCAATCACCGGCTGCATCATAATCTGCTGCACTTCTTGCTGCTCATTATAGCCATGGTAGCTAGCGGTACTTAAACTCTGGCTGCTACGCCGCTGCTGCAATGCTTTTAGCCGTTCAGGTAAATCTTCTGATAGTAATTGACGCACCAGATGATTTTGCGCACTTATTTTGTCAATAGTTGCGCCATTGACTTGTAACAGCAGCGTGTCTTCGATAGCTCGAAAATCGTAGGGCGATATCGGGTTTTTACTTGTAGGTTCAGCACTGCTAAGGAGGGCGTTAGTTGGCTCGCTGCTTTCTGGCAAATCACCTTCTATAAGTGATTTTGGTAGCCGCCGACTGTCAAACCAATCGTTGCTATTCAGATGGTCGGTATGATTGCTGCCTAAATAGGACGCGACAAACTCACCATTAAGCAGCTGCTCGATTTGTCCTTTGAGTACCACATAAAAGTATTGCAAATCGTCGGCAGGCAAGTACTCATCTTTAGCAAGATAACGAATTTGGGTATTTTTTTTGATACTTTGGCGTTCAGCCGCGCTTAGTACATCAAAGGGCGGCTGGGTAAAATCAAGATGGGGCATGGCATCATCCTTGATGGCATATTTAACAAAAAATTTAATAAGAAAGGTTTTACAGTTTTCCTGATACTAAATAAATAGAGAAACTGAGACGCGTTATTTTTACTATAGCATTGTTTGATAAACAGCATAGCAAGAAACCGCCAATAACCATGATAATATTGTGGTTATTGGCGGTTTCTTGGTAGTATGGTAATAATTATCAGTGGTTCTAGCGCTTAAATTGTCTTTCAACAAGCTTTTAAGCTTGTTTTTAATATGAGCTTTTAAGCAGCAAGCAATTGACGAATGCGACTGATGGCTTCGCGGCTTTCTTCAACGCTGGCAACCAAGGCAATGCGTACATAACCTTGTCCTGGATTTTCCCCATTGACCTCGCGTGACAAGTAACGCCCAGCCAGCGCGTGAATATTTGCTTGCTCGTACAAGGCTTTGACAAAGATTTCGTCATCGCCATCAAACTGCTCAGGTACTTTTATCCAGAAGTAAAAACCTGCTTCTGGCATGCGTAAATCAAGTAATTCGCCGAGCTCCGACATCCATAAGGCAAATTTTTCTTGATAGAGCGCCCGATTATGCGCCACGTGCTTTTCATCTTCCCAAGCGGCGATAGAGGCGAGCTGATGCGGTATCGGCATCGCGCAGCCTTGATAAGTGCGATATTGCACATAAGGCTGCAAAATATTGGCATCACCCGCTACAAAGCCTGAGCGTAGACCGGGCAAGTTTGAACGCTTAGATAAAGAGTGAAATACCACGCAATTTTTAAAGTCATGACGACCGAGTGCTGCGCAAGCTTGCAATAGACCAATTGGCGCGCTATCAAAATACAGCTCGCTATAACACTCGTCACTGGCAATGATAAAACCGTATTGGTCCGATAAACGCAATAGGTACTCCCAATCGTCCATGGTCATCACTGAGCCAGTTGGATTGTTCGGACTACAGACAAACAATAACTGCGTGCGCGTCCAGACGTCTTTTGGTACGGCGCGGTAGTTACCTTTAAAATCATTATCAATGGTGCAAGGCATAAAGTACGGCGTCGCTTGCGCCAGTATCGCCGCGCCCTCGTATATCTGATAAAACGGATTGGGCATCACAACCGTGGGTGGTTGCGCAGATTCCGGCGTTTTTTTACTGGCTGGCTGATTAGAAATGCCTTCGGATAACTCGGTTGGTGTATGGTCAATTACCGCTTGCACCAAGCTAAAAATCGCCTCGCGCGTGCCCATGACTGGTAATACTTGGCTATGAGGATCGAGATGATTTAAAAAGAAGCGCTTCTCTAGCCAATGGGCGATGGTTTGGCGCAGCTCGAACAGCCCGTTAGTGGTTGGATATTGGCCTATTTTGTCCAAGTTTTCGCGTAGTACGTCCAACACAAAGGCGGGTGGCTCATGTTTTGGCTCGCCAATACCCAGCTTAATTTCACTGTGGTTATGGGCTGGCGTACTGTTGGCAAGTAAAGTCGCCATCTTAGCGAACGGGTAAGGATGCAGGGTCGTTAAGTTGTGATTCATAAGTAGGCTAACTATAATGGACAATTAATAATAAAGTTATAAAGAAAAATTACATTTGAGCAGTGTAGCACTTCTCTTATTTTTTGTCTTTTTCTTCTCATGCTTATCATTGTCCATCAAAAGTAACCTCTTCAAGCGATTTAGATAGGTGCTTTTTGAAAAAAAACGAGTAATGACAATGAATTTTGAGTCTAGCCAATTTTCATCAAGCTATTAAGCATCGATAAGATTGAGCAGGTGTAACTTATTAACCAAGCAAAAAATAACTGTCCGCAGCAACGACAGATTATTTTAAGGATACTTTGATATGTCTAGTGTTTTACAAACTGATGAGCGCAGCGCTAAAGATATCAATGACAAAGATTTCGATGGGAATCAGCGTGCCGAGCTGTACGCGCAATTAGAACAACGCGAGCATGTCTGGTGGCAAGCGCGGCAGCAGCTGACGTTGTTAAAAGAAAGGCAGATGTTTTGGTTTGGCGATAATAGCTTTATGATGTGGCTGCTTTGGCAATTGGTCAGCTATGTTATTGTGGCGATGGTACTGATGCTGCTAAGCAAGCTGTTAGATATTTCGCTGCCTTTATGGCAGTATATTGGCTTATTTGCCATACAGACGCTGATTTTTATCGGGATGCTTTATTTTAAAGGTCGATTTGCCAATCATTTACAAAGCAAAATCAATCAAGCCGATGTATTGCGCGAAGAATTGCTCAATGAGATGACGATTTTGGCCGCAGACAGCCTATATCGTGATGTCCATGCTAAGGCGCCGATTTCTTTACGGCAAATCTATGAATATTACGATGGTAAGTTTCGTTTGGCAAGCTTGCAGCGCTTATTACAAAAAGAAGTGGAGGCTGGGCGCTTGATACTTGGGCAACAGCAGCTAGAAGCTGAGATTTTGCCGTTGGAGCTTGCCGATGAGGAGCTCAAAGAATTGGCAAGCGAGATGGTCTATAAAAGCGTGTTATAAAGTATGCGTTTAATATAAGGAGCTTATAGATATTTGGCCAAAAGCTATCGTTGATATTTTGTCTTAAAAAAACGCTTTATCGTTAAAGGTTAACGATAAAGCGTTTTTCGTATTTATAATTTAGCTTCTAACGATTAAACTTCTAACATAAGCAGTTATATAGTGATTAACAATCATTACGAATGCTAAGACTTTCTATCAATGTCGCTTTTAACGTCTCAAGTTTATCAGCCGATAATGCCAAATCGTCTTGATCACTGATATAAAACATATCTTCGGCGCGCTCGCCCAACGTGGTAATACGGGCAGCATGCACCTCAATCTTTTGTTGTAAAAACACTTGTCCGACGCGGGCAAGTAAGCCTGGTTGATCAAGGGTTTCTAAACTCATGATATGCTGATTTGAGGCTTCATTAAACTCAAAGTTAATCGTCGTTGCTACATCAAAGTGACGCAGCTGACGCGGAATCTTACGATGCGTCAGCTTAGGAACGGTCGGATTTTTAAAGGCATCGATTAAGCGCTGTTTAAGTTCTTGTTGGCTGTCGATATCGACCAATAGCGTACCGCTACGATCGAGCAATACGTAGGAATCCAAGGCAAAATCACGGGTGGCAGTAATAATACGCGCATCCAATACATCTAGATTCATCTGATCAAAGACTGCCATAGTAACGGCAAATAAATTGACCTGATCTTGGGTATAAACAAACACCTGCACCGCATCAAGTGCCAGCTCACGATGCTCGCGCAATACCACCAGTGGCGTGCTATCGGCATCAGAGGCGCGACCAAGGGGTGGATGGTTTAAGATAGCTTCGGTATGCCATAAGATATCTTCTGCAATCTCGCGCAAAAAATACTCATCACCCAAGTCATCCCACAGCCTTAAGACTTCATCGCGATTCATATGCTGATTGTCAACATTATCAAGCATGGCCAGTGCTTGTTTGCGTGTGGCACTAATCATATCTTGGCGGTTGGTCGGCGCGTCGATATCGGCGCGTAAGATGCGCCTAGTTTGTGAATACAACTGTTTCATCAAGGTCGCGCGCCAGCTGTTCCAAAGCTGTGGATTGGTGGCATTCATATCAGCAACTGTCAGAACATACAGATGGTTTAGATGGGTAACGTTACCGACTAAATCTGCAAACAGCGTCACCACTTCTGGGTCTGAGATGTCCTTTTTCTGTGCTGTCATCGACATCAATAGATGATAGCGGGTCAGCCAGCCGACCAAATGCGCGTCCGCGGTACTCATACCATGGGCAAGACAAAACTCAATTGATTCCGTTTCGCCAAGCAAGCTATGGTTGCCGCCACGACCTTTGGCGATATCATGGAACATCGCCGCCAACACCAAAATCTCTTTGCGCTCGATACGCTGAAAGATAGAGCTGACCAGTGGAAATTCTTCAGAAAAGCGCGGGTCGGTAAAGCGGTGTAAAATACGAATTAAAAATAAAGTATGGGCATCGACCGTATAGCGGTGAAATAAATCGTACTGCATCAGCCCCGTTACTTGGGCGAAAGCAGGAATGTAGCTGCCCAAAACGCCATAACGATTCATGGTGCGCAGACGATGAAATAAGTAATTCTGTTCTTTTAAATTGGCTAAAAAAAGCGCTTGATGCGTCGGATTGTCTCTATAAACCTGATCGATACCGCGCGCCGCTATTTTTAGCGCGCGCAGGGTATGGGTGCGGACATTTTTGATGCCGTACTGACCCATGAGTAAAAACATCTCTAAAATCGACTCAGGGTGCTGGGCAAATACCCGATGATGTGACATCGCGATTTGTTCGCCGACTTGATTGAAGCGGGCGTTAATCGGATGTTTTTTTGGCCGCTCTTCGTCCGGTAACTGCGGCTCTATAATCGTCTCATAGTAGTGATTGGTCAGCATTTCAGATAATGTCGATATCTGCATGGCGCAGCGATAATAATCACGCATAAAGCGCTCAACGGCAGCATTAGGCTGATCATCCGGCTGCGTCTCATAACCCATTAACTGGGCAATTTCACGCTGATAATCAAACAACAGCTTATTTTCATTGCGCCCGGTCAGCTCATGTAAATAATGGCGTATTTGCCATAAATAGCCTTCGGCGAAGTTAAGCTCATCAAACTCTTTTTCCGTTAAAAAGTTTTGTTGTACCAAGTCATAAAGCTTACTGACCCGAAAGTAGCGCTTGGTCACCCAACCGATAATATGAATATCACGCAGACCGCCGGGCGCGGTTTTGATATTGGGCTCAAGATTATACTCGGTAGCATTGTGCTGTAAGTAACGCGATTTTGCTTCAGCGATTTTTACCTCATAAAAATCACGTGGTGACCACTGTGTATTGACGATTTTATGGGGTACTTCTTGCAGCTCCTCATTGCCGATTAATAGCCGTGCTTCTAATAGGGTGCTCGCAATAGTATGGTCTTGTGCCGCTTCCAAGCATTCACTAACGCTGCGTACGGATAGGGCAGGCTCAAGCCCGATATCCCATAGGAGCGCGACTAAATTATCAATTTTCTCACTGCTATCAGCCGTAATCTCATTTGGCGTTAGCAGTAAAATATCGACATCGGAATATAATGACAGCTCACCACGTCCATAGCCGCCGGTGGCAAACAATGCCAAGTCAGTCTTATCAAGCTCAAACCAGTTAAATAAAGCAATCAGTAAATCGTCGATGACGCAGGATCGCGCCGTGACCAATTGGCGAATATTGACGCCGCGTTCGAGCGCGCGGCTGATATCGTCATTGATTTGCACTAGCCATTCAGGAAGCGCGGCTATTGCTATATCCGTTGCATGAACGGCGTTGCTTCTCTCGCTGTCATCTACTAGCGGTGAAACAGTTGCCACGCTATCGGCTGAGAGTGTCGCGCTATTAGTTGAGAGTAAAGGCATGGGCGTTAAATCAATGGCCGCGACATCACAATTAAACATGAGTGTTATCCAGTTAAAAATTTGCAAATGAGGGTACTAAAACGAACGTGCTACTGAGAGTATTAACAGTGCTGTCATCAAACTTAGCACTAAAGTTATTATTAAAACTACTATTAAACTTACATTAAAATTATCAAAATAAAAATCAATAAGCAGCATGGTCAATATGCCTGAATTATAAGGCAAAAAAAAGACCGCCTAGGCGATCTTTTATGATATTACTGGGTCAAAAAGCTTAAGTCTTCTTCGGGGCGAGTGGTAAATACCTCACAGCCATTGTCTGTCACCACCATGGTATGTTCCCACTGCGCTGACAGCTTACGGTCTTTGGTGATAGCCGTCCATTCGTCCGGTAAAATCTTGGTCTGCCACGTACCTTGGTTAATCATCGGCTCAATGGTAAAAGTCATGCCAGTTTTTAGCTCAAAACCCGTGCCTTTTTTACCATAGTGCATGACTTGTGGCTCGTGGTGGAATTCATTACTGATACCGTGTCCACAGAACTCGCGCACAATACTAAAGCGTTCCGGTTCGACCACTTCTTGGATAGCCGCACCGACATCGCCCAAGCGTGCGCCGTTTTTGACCACACTCATACCAGCATAAAGGGCTTCTTGCGCCACTTTGCAAATACGCTGCGCCATGATTGAGCCATTGCCGACAATCCACATTTTTGAGGTATCGCCATAATAGCCGTCTTTAATGACCGTGACATCGATATTGATGATATCGCCATCTTTTAGCAGCTTGTTGTCGGTTGGAATACCGTGACAAACCACATGGTTGACCGAGGTACAGATAGATTTTGGGAAGCCGTTATAGTTAAGGGGCGCAGGAATTGCTTCTTGTACATTAACAATATAATCATGGGCGATTTGGTTTAATGCTTCGGTGCTGATGCCCACTCTGACGTGTTCGTCGAGCATTACAAGGACATCACTGGCAAGTTTACCAGCCACGCGCATTTTTTCTATGGCTTCAGGAGATTGGATAAGGGATTTTTTAGTCATCATGGTCGTACTTATATTTATAGAATTTGGGTTGTCAATTATACCATAAATGTAGTAGGCACTGTTTTGCAAAGTGCTTAGCGAGTTTGTACGCATCTACCAAATCAGTGCAATATACTGATACCAATCGTCTCAGCGCATTTATATGCATATACGTGACTATAAAGTCATTGAAATAGGCTTTAGACGCAAAAAAGCGGTTGAATGTTGCAGATTATAGAAGTATTGTAATTTTGTTTGCTAAATGAATTGGCAACGGTTTTTAGCGCTTGGTGCAGGATGCAATAACTGAGCGCTAAAAAATAAGCACTAAGCGTTAAAAATAAGCACGATAAAAACCTCTTTAAACCCCCGTTTTTACAATAACAAGGATGTTGTTATGACTCTCAAAGACCGTTTTCGCGCGCCGCTCACGCCACGTGCACTTTTACCCTCACTGGGTGCCGCAGGCTCTATTGCCGCTGGTGTGCTGCTGATGACCCTGCAAACCACCTCCGCCCAAGCAGCTGGACAGTATTATAACTGCGCCAATCCAACCGGCTGTAAACTGGTCAGTAGCAAGTATTTTACCTCAAGCCATACCGATACCAAATATCCTGTCGTAATGGCACATGGGCTTGGCGGCTGGACGAAGCTGTTTGGCGTACTTGACTACTTTTATGGCATTCCTGAAACCTTGATGGCAGGTGGCAGCGAGGTTTATAGCACTAAGACCTCCGCTGTTAATAACAGTGAAGTGCGCGGTGAGCAATTACTACAACAAATCAAAACCATTACAGCGATCTCAGGTAAACCCAAAGTAAATTTATTTGGTCACAGTATGGGCGGTATCGATATTCGTTATGTCGCTGGTGTGGCGCCTAATTACGTTGCCTCTGTGACCGCGGTTTCAAGTCCCGAGCAAGGCTCAAAAATGGCCGACTGGGTTATTAAACAAGTCGTGGAAGGTAGCGCGAATAGTGGCTATGCTGAAGGTGAATTTAACGTAGGCTCTCAGATTGCTTTAGGCTTCTTTAAGTTCGTTGGTGGCTTCATGGACGTCGGCTCGGGTATCAGCTTTAAAGAGATACAAGAGCAAGATGGCTGGGAGGCGGTAACGGCGTTATCTACTGCATCTTCTGCGAAGTTTAACGCCAAGTTTCCAGCCGCTATGCCTAGCAGTTATTGTGGTCAACCTACCAATACTGAAGTCAACGGTATCAAATACTACTCTTTTAGCGGTATCGGTCAAGTGACCAATGGCTTAGATCCCAGTGATTATCTCTTAGCATTGACTGGCACAACCTTTGATGGCGAGAGCAATGATGGTTTGGTTTCTGCTTGCTCGAGCCGTTTAGGCTACGTGATTCGTGATGACTATAAAATGAACCATTTAGATTCATCAAATCAAGTATTGGGCTTGACGGCATGGGGACAGCCTAGTCCTAAAACTTTATATCGCGATCAGGTTAACCGCCTTAAAAAAGCCAACTTATAAAGCTATTTTTTAAAGCTTGTTTTAGAGTTCATATATAAGTTAGCAAATTAACCGCTTTTAAATAAAAGGGTCAGTTTATAGTGACCCTTTTATTTTATCCCATTTTATGGATAGTAACTTCCTATATAAACCGCTTAATTAAATAAGATATTCTCGTTATGTCACATAATCGCCGTGTACCATTTTTGCCCGTTATCATCGCTGTCATAGTCGTTTTAGTAGGAGCAATTATTTGGTGGTTTAAGCCGAATAATTCTAGTAATGCTTCTCATCAAGCACAGTCTACAGCGCTGGACAATCAAACAAGCGCCAGCTTTACAGACGAAGCAAATGTTAATAATGGCATTGACACATTATCCAAGCAAAGCAGTAGCCAATTTACCACAGGTCTAGAAAATCTACCGCGCTCCTTACAAGGGACGGATGTAGATGGTGAGATTATCATTGATGAAAATAAGCAGTTGGTCGTTACTGAAGGCTTAAGGCGCTTATTTGATTATTTCTTATCGGCGCTAGGCGAAGAAGAGGAAGCCGTCATTTATGCTCGTGTGGAAAGCTATATCCGCAGTCACACGCCAGAACCAGCGGCAAGCCAAGCGGTGACGATATTTGACCAATACGTGGCCTATCTTAAAGCGATTCCTGCTATAGAAAGCCGTTATGGCAATCTACAATTACAAGCGACAAAAACTGGTGAACTTGATTTAAACGTGGTGTCACAGCAACAGCAAGACGTCGCCAAATTGCGCCAGCAACATTTTGATAAAGCGACCATTAAAGCCTTCTTTGGGGCAGAAGATGAGTATGATGATTACAGTCTTGCGATGGTCAAAATCAATCAAGACAAGCAGCTCTCTGACGCGCAAAAAGAAGCGGCCAGACAGGATTATATTAGCCGTATGCCAGACAGCGCGATTAAAACCAATATCGCCCAGCAAGCCAATCTTAATGAGCTAATTACTCGTACAGACCAGATGCAAGCCAAGGGCGCAACGGCTGAAGAATTATACAATATGCGCCGTGCTTTAGTCGGAGCGCCAGCAGCAGCAAGGCTTGCACAGGTCGATCAACAAGATGCTGACTTTGATCAACGTTTTAAGCAGTATCAAACACAAAAACAGCAGCTGTTAAGTCAAAATGCAGATAAAGTACAAGCGCAAACTCAAATCAATCAAATAGAGCAGCAATTATTTAATGAGACAGAACGTAAACGCTTAGCAGGATATGCGGCTTTGCAAAAGCAAAAGGCAGCTGCTTTAAATTCTAGTGTCAATTCCAATCCTAATTAATTTGATGCTTGATTACATTCGGTAAAGGCTTGGTTTCGAAACGAACTATTGGCTAAAGCGTTAGCAGGTAATACTTGTTCATACAAGGTGCGTTAGCAAAAAAACCATACAGTGGAACAAATATCGCGGTAATCGATACCCAATCTATAATGACAGTCAGCTATCATTTGTGCATAATAGCGCCATTGTTTAGGTTAATGAAGAAGACAATAAATTAATCATAATAAAAATGCATACTTAAAATAAAAGATAATGACTACTTTTTTATTTTGAATGTTAACCATTACAGGAGCTAATATGAAAAACATGACTAAAATGATGATGGCTGCCACCCTTGCTGCTGGTACACTTGCTGCAGCTGGTTGCCAAACCACGACCCCTAGTGTTACCGCACCTGTGACTCAGCCAATTACTGCTGATGCCCTACAAGCACATAACTGGCAGCTTGTCGATGCTAAGCGCACCAATGGCGAGAAAGTAAGCCAATTATTCTTTGATCCAGCAAAACCATTAACGCTAAAATTCTTTAAAGATGGCACCACCAACCGTGTAACCTTTACCAATACTTGTAATAACATGGGTGCTAGTTATAGCGTCGTAAATGGTAATGTTGTATTAGGTAATGTCATGTCGACGATGATGGCATGCCCTGAGCCACAAGCCAGCTTTGATACCGCGACATTGGCGACGGTACAAGGTAAATACAGCATCAATAATAATGCGAATAATGTACCTGTTTTGACTATTAAAAACGACAATCAAGTCGCTTATTTTAAAGCCGTTGCTAAATAAAGCAGTCTTTAAGTAACTGATTTATTTAATACAAATGCTATAAAATTTAATATAAATAATGCCTCACTAAGCAGTGGGGCATTTTTTTATCTAAAATTTGCCATGGTTTACGCTACACTGTCATGAGCTGCTAAACCAAGTATTTAGGCAGCAAAGTATTCAGGCAGCAATGATGTTTTTTATGCTATTCATTTTTTAACCTTATTTATTAAGATTCTCAGTACGCAATAATCAATACTTTATTGGACGTCATCTTATGTTTAAAATATTTGTATCAAAGTCATTCTTCGATATACGTACGCTGAGTAGCATCACGGCGATAACGGCGTTTAGTTTGTTAGCGGGTTGTCAAACATTAACAACAAGTAATATGGCTCAGACACCTGCTGATATGCGTGCGAGCAATCCACTGACGGCGCGCATGCCAGCGATAGATCGGCAAGGGCGTATTGCTTATGTCGAAGAGCAAGGGTTTGGTGCTGCAAAGATATCGACACTTTATAGCATTCGTCCTGATGGCAGCGACCGCCAATTGATAGATCAGTTAAATGGTTATATCTATGCGCCAGCGTGGTCAGCAGACGGTCAGATGCTGGCCTATAGCAAACAAGCAGCGCGCCAACATCCCAAAATTTATATTTATGAGCGCAAAAGCAACACGCAACATCTAATCGTAGATGCGGAGGGCAGTAATTTATCAGCCTCATTTTCGCCAGATGGGCAAAAACTGCTCTATAGCTCAACGGTTGGTGGTAATGCTGATATCTATGAGATGCGCCTAAGTGACGGCAATACCAAACAGCTGACCACGTTGCCAAGTACTGAGGTGCAGCCAAGCTACGCTAGCGACGGGCAAAGCTTTGTTTATACCAGTGATAAAGTCCGCGCTGGTCGCCCAAGTATTTATCGTTATAATTTTGCCACCGGTCATGCGAGTATTATACCGACAGCCGGCTATGCGGCCAGTCCACAACTGAGTTTAGATGGTCAACGTTTGGCATATCTTAATGGTCGTAAGGCGGCGGTGATGACGCTCGCCACAGGGCAAGTTATCAATCTGGCAGAAACGGGACTTGATGAGCCTGCGCGACTGTCACCTTCTGCACAGTATGCTGTCTATCCCACCAAGCTTCCACAAGTGAGCGGTCAAAATGGCGGCAGCTTAGTTATTCACTCATTATCCGGTAATACAAGCTATGCGATTAGCAGTAAAACGGGCGGGGTAGTGCGCTCACCCATTTGGGGTCGTTAATGGCAAAGTTTATGTATTATGTAATGGAATGTATATATAATCACAAACTAAGAAACATAAGTTGATTATAGTAGCTGAATTTTAGAGGCGGCTTGGTGACATACTAAATTTTTTAAAGCCAATAAAATAGTATCAATGCTTCTTAGTTATTCAAAATTTAATAATTAGATAATACGAAAGAAGCAACTAGGCATAAGCCGAGATAACGAGTATAAGTTGAGTAAATGTCAGTCCTATAATAACAAATTGTATAACCGAGTTATCAAAATTTTGGATTAGGCGATCAACAGGAGAGCGCGGTTCATGCAGGAGTCTTTTTTAATTTTTATCACTAAAATCAGTTTATATCCCACGATTATCTTTACGGGGCTTGTAATGTTCGTGACTCTATATTGGCTGGTGTCTTTACTCGGCATGGCAGATATGGATAGCGTAGACCTTGGTGAACCAGATGGTGATGTTTCCACCTTATCGTCAACGGGTTTCTTTACCGGTCTCATGCTCAAATTCGGTCTTTATGGTGTACCCCTAATCATCATACTAAGCTTAATCAGCTTAATCGGTTGGCTATTAAGCTACTTATATACGAGCTTTTTACATCAGTATTTTGACTCTGGTCTTTTGTATTACTTATTCGGCACAGGGGCGCTCATTTTTGTATTGGTCGTATCTATGTGGCTGACAGGTATGATCATTGCCCCCATCCGCAAAAATATCGCCAAAATCCCCAAAAGTAATGCGTCTAATAATATCGGTAAAATCGCCGTGGTGCGCACACTGAGTGTGACTGACAAACATGGCGAAGCAGAATTGAATGATGGCGGTGCAGGATTAATACTCAAAATTCGTTCAGACAACAATGACGGTTTACTAAAACAGGGGGATAGAGTGATGTTGGTAGAGTATTTAGAACAAGCCAACACCTACCGAGTTGCTCCTATAAAAAAGAAATCGCTATAAAAAGCCGCTACAAATAATTTTAAAAATGAAATTAATAATCTTTATATATTAGTGTTACTAGTTAGCATATTGGCGATATATAAAAAGTAAATAGTCTGTTTTTAAGTGTCGTGTTACCTGTTTAAATTTGGTTGGAATGTTTTAATTAAAGGAATGAATATGGACGTACTCATTATCGTCGGCGTGGTTGTGGTGCTGGCGTTTGTTTTTATTATGGCAGCGCTTTTGATGCTCAAAGCCTTTTATTTTAAGGTTGAGCAGGGCAAAGCATTGATTATTAACGGCGTGAATAAAATCGCCGTACGTTTTGATGGTGGTTTTGTTTGGCCAATTATCAATAAAAAAGAATTGATGAGAATCTCGCTTATTACCTTAGAAGTCGATAGACGCGGTAAGGAAGGGCTGATTTGCGCCGATAATATGCGTGCTGACATCACAGTAGCGTTCTATCTGCGTGTTAATGAGACCGAAGAAGATGTGCTCAAAGTCGCTAAATCAGTTGGCGTTGAGAGAGCTTCAGACAAAGTTGCGGTCAATGAGCTGTTTAATGCTAAGTTCTCAGAAGCGCTAAAAACAGTGGGCAAGCAGATTGATTTCGTCAAACTCTTTGAAAATCGCAGCGAGTTCCGTGACAGTATCGTCCAAGAAATAGGTAATGATCTTAATGGTTATGTCTTAGAAGACGTGGCGATTGATTACTTAGAGCAAACGCCAAAAGCGTCACTTGATTCAAGCAATATTTTAGACGCTGAAGGTATCAAAAAGATTACCCAGCTAACGGCCTTCCAAAACATCATTACCAACGAGCTTGAGCGTGACGAAGAGCTGGCTGTTAAGAAGAAAAACGTCGAGACTAAAGAGGCGATGCTTGAGCTTGAGCGTCAACAAGCCGATGCCGAAGCCAAACAGCGCCGTGAAATCGCATCAGTGATTGCCCGTGAAACAGCTGAAACGCGCAAGATTGAAGAAGAAGAGCGTAAAAAGTCAGAGACAGCCGTTATCATGGTTGAGCAAGACTTAGCGATTCAGCGTGAAAATCAGCAGCGTGAAATTGAAGTGGCTGGACAGAATCGCTTGCGTGCGGTTGTGATTGAAGAAGAAAAAGTCACGCGCGCTCGTGATTTAGAAATCGTCTCGCGTGAGCGTGAAGTTGATTTGCAACGTATCGAAGCCGAACGCGCGATTGAGCTTGAGAAAAAAGAAATTGCGAACGTCATTCGTGAGCGTATTGCGGTAGACAAAACCGTCGCACAAGAAGAAGAACGTATTAAAGAAGTCCGTGAAATCAGTGCAGCCGAACGCTCTAAGCAAACACGCGTACTAGCAGCAGAAGCGGATGCGGAAGAAATCAAAGTGCGTCAAGTGAAAAAAGCCGAAGCAGAAGAGTTGTCTGCTAAGCATAAAGCGGTTGAGATTACCACGCTTGCGACGGCCAATCTTGATGCAGCTGCCAAGGAATCGGAAGCCAAAATTAAAATGGCTGAAGGTATCAAGGCTGAAGAGTCTGCGCATGGTTTTGCTGAAGCGGCCATTCAAGAAGCCAAGTCGGTATCTTTAGAAAAAGAAGGCATTGCCAAAGCCAATATTATTAAAGCCACTGGGCAAGCGGAAGCACAGTCAGAACGTGAAAAAGGTATGGCTGATGCTGAGATTATAGCAGCTCGCGGCGAATCTAATGCCAAAGCGGAACGTGAAGTTGGGCTGGCAAAAGCGGAAGTTACCCGTGCGCACTTCCAAGCCGAAGCAGATGGTTTGGTCGAGAAATTCAATGCCATGGGTAGTATGAGCAAGGAAGCACGCGAACACGAAGAGTTCCGTATGGGACTTGAAACTGCGCTACAAGAAGCCATGGCATCAATTGAAGCCGGTAAAGAGATTGCCAAAGAAAATGCTGAAGTCTTGGCGGTCGCGTTACAAAAAGCCAAAATCGATATCGTCGGCGGTGAAGCGCACTTCTTCGATAATTTTGCCAAATCGTTATCTATCGGTAAAGCTATTGATGGTCTCGCTGGCAAGTCAGATACTTTAAGCGGCATTATCAATACTATGATGGCCAATCAAGTGATGACAAAAGCGAACAACGCCAATAAAGCCAACAAAGCTAATGACGAGCCTAATAAGACTGCTCAATATAATAACTAGTAATTTTAATATTAATAAAAAATCTGTTGCTTAGGCGGCAGATTTTTTAGCCTGACAAGCTAAGATTACACGGCTAGAATTTATAAGTTTTCTAGCAGTAGGATCAAGTTTTTCCAGACCTTTATTACTTCCCTGAAGTGCTTCTTTGATTCAAAAAAACCTTAGATTTATCTTATTGCCTGAAAATAAAATGGACGAGCAACGATGGCGGATACGCAAAACGCAACCAATCCAAATAATACCAATAGCCAGAACCAATCCGAGCAAACGGATCAAGCGGTCGCTTCAGGCAATGCTTATGAGCTTATTAAAAAACGTCTCACTGAGCAGGGCGCTCGTCTAGAGCAACAAACTGCCAAGCTGAATAATGCGCGCTTGCAAGAGTTTGGCAGTACCCAAATGCAAGTCATCGCTCGCACCCGCATTCGCACCGAATATAACTGTGTGGCGCAAGACATGGTGCAAGTCGGTGATTATATGCTATTCGGCTACAACGTCTTTATGGGGCTAAAGCGGGCGATTAATATCAAGGATGTGCTCTCACTATATCGATTGATAGATCCTGCTAAAAAAAATGACGATGATAATAATAGCGAAAACGTTGTTGATACTGATAACGGGGCAACTACAGCAAACGCCCAAAGCACTACCGATAACAATAGCAGCGAACATACTGACCAAGAATATCAGCTGGAAGAAGTGGATCTAAAAAATACCTTTTTAGATCAAGAGGCATTTGTCCAAGATTTTAACGAGCTATATCGCTATTACAAGCAGACACGGTTAATTCAGCTGACTGTCAAAGACAGTAAGTTGCTATTGGCCTTTCAAATTGGCGAGCGTATCACCGATATTCGGGTGTTTCGTTTTGCCCTAGATTTTAGCCAAGGCATACCAGAATCTGCCCAGATTATTTACGTAGACAATCGAGGCGAACGTGATATCGATTTGCCTCCTGCTTACGATTTTGATTGGGTAGATACCACGCGTGATCAGATGATCAATGGTAAACATCCGCATATGAATATCTTAGATACCATATTTGTGGAAACTATTGGTGGCGATTTGACCATTAAGATTGAGGATAACACCCAATCAGGGCAGGGTATTTATAGCGAGCCTGTGAATGACCGCACCCAGTCGTTGACTGACGCTGAAATTGCTTATGCCAAAGTTGGCAGTTTAATACTGCTGAAAATACTGCCGTATCGCGAAGACAGTTATCGTTATTTTGTTTATAACACTTTGACCGAAGTGGTACTGCGTTTAGATGCGATAGGACAGTCGTGTGTTCAGCTACCAGAAGATCACGGTATCATATTTCCGGGTGGTTATTATCTGCAAACGGGTGAGTATAAGCTGTTCGAGGCCAATAATGTCGGTGCTAAAGACTTAAAATTTAAACGTAAAATCGTCTCGCCCAATGGCGAAGATGTGTTGTTTTTATTTTATGACGTCGCTTTAGGTATCACAGGATTATTTCCTTATAATCTTATCAAGAAACAATTGGCAAATCCTATTTACTGCAATGGTATGGCATTAGCTGATAATGGGCGTTTAATGCTGTTTAGTGATCAAAGTGAACCATCACGCATTCACCCGATGCAGATATGGCATACACCTTATGCGTCGCCTGAGTATGTCAGTGAGTTGCCTGAAAGTACCAGCTTTTATGGCAAAATTGGTAATAAAGAGTTGGTGCGCGGTATCTCCGATCTCTATAGTATTACTCGCCTCATTGATAATCAAAGCGTGTCACAAAAGCTCTATGAAGAATTGGCTGACAATAGCAGTCGTCTCTTTGACAGTTACTATTGGCTGTCTGAGCCTGAGCTTAACGAAGTCGCCAGTAGTATTAAGGAAGTAACGGCAACGGCTGAATTGGTCATAGATGAATTCGCCAAAGTACAAAGTATCCAAAAGCAAACCCAAACAGCTTTGAGTGATGCTGACACGCAGCAAAACGAGATTTTGCGGCAGATACGCGTCACTACTTTTGAATCTGCCAGTGATTATGTGGATCAGCTTTCAGCACTAAGACGCCAAAAGGGCCGATTGGTCAGCTTGGAAGATTTACGTTATTTAGATAGCGATAAGCTACAAGCGTTGCAAAAGCAATTAGAAGAAGCAGAGAGCGAACTTGCCGAAAAAACCGTGCTTTTTTTAAGTGGTGAAGAGGCTCTATCAAGTTACGAAGGCATATTAGCAGACGTCAGTGAGCGCTTAAACACCGCCGAAACCAATGCTGAACTAAAACCTGTACTAGAAAAAATTGATGAAACAGCGCAAGGGTTAGATCTATTGACCGAGCTGCTGGGTACGTTGAATGTAGCCGATGCCACAGTACGCACGAAAATCATCGATGACATATCGACCATTTATGCGAGCTTGAACCAAAGCAAAGCCAAGCTCAATCATAAACGCAAAAACCTAGGCTCAGCTGAGGCCATTGCGCAATTTGGCGCGCAGTTTAAGCTGTTTGGTCAGTCGATTGCCAATGCCTTATCCATTGCCAATACACCTGAGAAATCAGACGAGCAAATGGCAAAGCTATTAGTGCAGTTAGAAGAGTTGGAAAGCCAGTTCGCTGATCCGGAGACCAATAGCGGTGATCGGTTTTTAGCCGATATCATCAGTAAACGTGAAGAGATTTACGAGACCTTTGAAAATCATAAACAGCAACTGCTCGATGCCCGAAATCGCAAAGCACAAAACTTAGGCGACGGTGCGCTGCGGATGCTTGAGAGTATCAAGAAGCGCACGCAAAGCACTGGCGTTACTGGATTTACAGAGGAAGAGGCGTTAAATACCTATTTTGCCTCAGATGGTCTGGTACAAAAGGTACGTAACATCGCAAAAGAGCTGCAAGCGATGAGCTTTAGCGTCAAAGCCGATGATATCGATGCCCGCCTAAAAGCCATCCAAATCGAAAGCTATAAGAGTCTAAAAGATAAGTCTGATTTGTTTGAAGATGGCGGTCAGATAATCAAGCTGGGCAAGCACCGTTTTTCGGTCAATACTCAGCCATTAGATTTGACCTTATTGAGCCGTCAACAGTCAGATGGCACACGCGTGCTGAATTTGCATCTAACGGGTACCGACTATTATGAAGTGCTTAATAATACTGAGCTGAACGCCTTGCGCCCGTATTGGGACATGAATATCGCTTCCGAGTCTGACAAGGTGTACCGCGCGGAGTATTTGGCCTATAGCATTATCGAAAGTGCTAAGAACAGCCAAGATGGATTAACCGAAGAACGTTTATATCAAGCATACGATGCGACTGTCATTACCTTAGATGTTAATGGTGACATTGATAACGACAGTCCATTGTCTAAACTGGTCAAAGCTTACGCTACCCCTCGTTATCAGCTTGGCTATGACAAAGGCATTCATGATCATGATGCTACGCTATTATTGATGCAAATACTGCCGACATTGCGTGAGGCAGGGCTTCTGATTTATACCCCGCAAGTACGTGCCTTGGCGCAGTTGTTTTATTGGCAGCTAAATATCGTACAAGCGCTTGGTTTGGATAGCTTACGTCAATTTGGTTATGACAAATGGTTGAATGAATCTGTGCTCATGCGCGCAAATAACTGGACAGATAGAGCCACTACCGCTGAGCAACTGCGCCGTGCATTGGGCAGTGACACTGCGAAGTCTTTATTGGTCGAGGACATGAGCCAAGTAATGCGCGACTTTGTTACCGCTCATAATGACGATAACTTGAGTCTCAATAATGAATTTAACAAAAAATCAAATTCAAAATCGAATATAGAAACCAGCGATATTCATAACGCTAATATTTTTAAACCGAGCTATGTCCAGCTTGCTAGTGAGTATTTAGTCAGCGCCATGGGACAGTTGACTGAACCAAATGCAAGCGCATATAACACAATAAACTGGCAAACCAGCCAACAAGCGCAGCAGTTGTGTGAGCAGCTAAGCCAAACATTGAATAGTGCCTCAGGCAGCACGCAAAATACGGCCAGTTTTGACCAACTACAATCTTCTATCAGTAAGCTTGGCTTTCAACCCAAATCAGCCTATGAGCTACTAGCCACATGGTTTCATGCACTACTTGATAAGACTTATGGTGGTACTGAGTCGGCTAACGTATCAGCTGATGGCACGGATGAGGCAGGCGAGGCACTCAGTGAAGAGCAGCTTGCTGAGAGTAAGGAAAAAGAGGCGCTACGCAAGCAGCAATTAGAAAGTGGCCGTCATTATGTGCCCGAAGCCATTGCCGTCTTACTTACTCAATTAAATGATGCTCAGCGTGAAGCTTTGGTACAACGACTCATTGATTCAGGTGCTAGCTTTGATAAAGGGGCTTTTAATAAAGGGCAAGGTAGTAAAAAAATAGATAATCAAGGTACAAGTGGCACATCATCGGCCTTGTCATTTTCATCAATCACCTCAACAACGCCTTCATTGACCAGTATTAATAATCCGCTTAATCAAGTGCAAAGCTTTGAGCGTAGCACGGGTAAGGTATCGCTTGAGATACAAGTCAATAATTTGTTAGGTGAGCATACGCGTATTCATCAGCAGACCTTAACCTTTGCCGTCGATGATTTCTTAAATCGTTTACATCATCATGATACCCAAGTTATCCCTGCCTATAGACGCTATCTGGCCATGCGCTCAGAGATATTGCATGATTCAAAAGAGACGTTGCGACTGGACGAATTTATGCCGCGTCCATTGTCTTCATTTGTGCGTAACCGTCTGATTAACGAGAGTTATCTGCCACTTATCGGTGACAATCTTGCCAAACAGATGGGCACGGTCGGTGAAGATAAGCGTACCGATTTGATGGGTATCCTCATGATGATATCGCCACCAGGTTATGGTAAAACCACTTTGATGGAATACGTCGCAAATCGTCTCGGCCTCATCTTTATGAAGATTAGCTGTCCTTCACTTGGTCATGACGTCGCCTCATTAGATCCAGAGAAAGCCCCTAACGCCA
Source organism: Psychrobacter sp. DWR1-2-3 (assembly GCF_049896465.1). Classification (NCBI taxonomy): domain Bacteria; kingdom Pseudomonadati; phylum Pseudomonadota; class Gammaproteobacteria; order Moraxellales; family Moraxellaceae; genus Psychrobacter; species Psychrobacter sp. DWR1-2-3. The sequence continues at coordinate 115,296 of NZ_JAFCUJ010000006.1, read as the reverse complement.
CTGCCCGAGAAGAGCTAAACAAAATCAACTTAGCCTTTGAGATGGGTAATAACGTCATGCTCTATCTCGATGATATTCAGCATACGCATGCGGAATTTTTGCAGAAATTTATCTCGTTGGGCGATGGTACACGCCGTATCGATGGTGTCTGGCAAGGTAAGACTAAAACCTACGACATGCGTGGCAAAAAGTTCTGCGTGGTCATGGCAGGTAACCCGTACACCGAAAGTGGCGAGGCCTTCAAAGTCCCTGACATGCTCGCCAACCGTGCCGATATCTATAACTTAGGCGATATCATGAGCGGCATGGAAGAGATATTTGCCCTCAGCTATATTGAAAATTCGCTGACCTCTAACGCGGTATTAGCGCCCCTTGCTAACCGTGATTTGAGCGATGTACACCGCCTCATTAAAATGGCCAAAGCCGACAATGCCAATCTTGCCCAAGCACAAAGCAGCGAGCTGACCTATCCATATAGCACCTCAGAGATTAACGAGATTATTGCTATCTTGCGCCATATGTTTACGGTACAAAAAGTCATTTTGGACGTTAACCAAGCCTATATTGCGTCCGCCTCGCAGGATGATAAATATCGCGTCGAGCCGATATTTAAGCTGCAAGGCAGTTACCGTAATATGAATAAGATGACTGAAAAACTCTCGGCAGTCATGAATGAGAACGAGCTTAATCAGCTAATCGATGATCATTATCTAGGCGAGTCGCAGCTATTAACCCAAGGCGCAGAAAGCAATCTACTGAAGCTCGCTGAGATACGCGGTGAATTAACTGAGGCAGAGGCTGCGCGTTGGGCGCAAATCAAGGCTGACTTCTTACGCAATAAAGCCATGGGCGGCGAAGACGGTGATACAGGCGCACGCATTGTCGCTCAGTTGGTCGACTTGGCGAGTGGTTTTAATGCTATTAGCAGCCAGTTTGAAACGTACCTCACGCAAAATAATCCAGAGCAAATCGCTCGCTTACGAGAAGCGGAACAACAAGTGCAACTCGATAACCAGTTGGAAGCACAGAAAATACTTGCCGATAGCGTGATCAGCAATGCCAAAGTCGTCAGCGACAGCATCGATAATGGCTTTGAAAAAAGTATGAATCAGCTGATAAAAATCTATAAGCATGATCATAATATTGGAAAGGCGGAAAGCGAGTATCTCAAGCAAAACCAAGACGTGCAAAAACAGCTGATGGTACAGCTGGTTAATGCCGTTGAACAACTGCCGCAAAAAATGGCTGATAGATTATCTGAAACCCTATCTAAGAGTGATGAGAATCAAATAGCAGGTACCGATATTCCTGATATTCATCAACAGACTGCACTGATAGCAAACGCACTTAAAGAGGCGCTTACGCCACTGACGATGCGAATGGACGAGAAGTTGGCAATTGATAGCAGCACCGATCAATCTGGCAAACTTATCGTCAATAGTCTTAATAGGCTGAACAAAATATTTGATGATTATGAATAGTCGTATTGATAATAGAGGTAAACTATTGATGTATCAAACAAACCAATGAGAAAAATATGGCGCACAAAAAGAAAAACGTCCGTAAGAAAGAATGTCCTGTCTGCGAGCGTGAATTTAGCTGGACTAAAAAGCTAGATAAAAACTGGGAGAGCATGGTCTATTGCTCCGACCAATGCCGACGGGTGAAAAAGTATGAGGGTCTAGATCATCAAAAAGAAGATAAATAGGCAGTAATAATTGACCATAGATATACTGCACAAGGGGGCAGATGATGGCACATAAAAAGGTAAACCTACCGCAAAAAACCTGCCCCGTCTGTCAGCGTCCATTTACGTGGCGCAAAAAGTGGGAAAAGGATTGGGAGCAGGTGATTTATTGTTCTGAGAAGTGTCGTAGAGCCAAGGTTAAAGTTGACTAAGAATTAACTATAGCTATTTCCTGCTTTTCGCTCATATCTGCTGGTCTATGCGAAACACTGGCTAAGGTATGGTGCGTCGCTTGCTCCGCGCGCCACTCCAAACTAAGCCATTGCAACTCGCCTAGCCAAGCAGGATAACCGCTACAATCAGGGCTAAACCACTCCCTAAGGCAACCATTATAAAGTAGGCAAGATCTAACCTGACTTCGAAGTATAGAGAATCGACTACCTGTAAGGTATATTCAGCGTGCATTTAGACTTAGTATGAATTATTTATCGCTTTTGAAAATTATAATATAAAGATATTTAATAGGGTTAGTATGGATGAATAATTTTGACAAAGCCTGCGCTACTATGTCTATGAGTTTTATTAATCAAATTTGTTATTGATAGGAGATTTAATATGAAAATGATATCTTATTGGAAAAACCCAAAGGTGATTTATACAGATACTGAGATGTCACTTATTATTGGAAGATATGACCACATGAACGAAAATGGTGGAGGAGAGAAAGCACTTGGCATACATTGGATAAATTATCCTCAATCTAGAGGAGTATTAAGTCCTTGTGTGATACCTAAGGGTACAAGAAATGCTATTTTGTCCGGTTTATTACATGATGCAATAATTTTAAAAGATAAAATCAGAATTGAAAAAATTACTGAGGCACTTGAATATTTTAGTAGATAGGTTGGGTCTCGTGCCTCGACACCAACCTACGAAAACGCCAAATCTTCAAACTGTACGTACTGCAAAATTTGGCGTAGGGTGCTCCCAGCGCACCAATTTCATAAAACTTCTACCTTACCAATGCGATCAAAAAACTTGGCAAAATAATTGCAGTTTACTAAATTATAAGAAGCCTTATTCTGATAACATAGTGCTATTTAAAGTTATATATTTTTAGGTGAGTACTTGATGAAAAAGATGACTTTTATTGACGTCTTCGCGGGTGCTGGCGGGCTGTCGGAGGGTTTTGTAAAAGCAGGGTTTGAGCCAATCGCCCATGTCGAGATGGATACTCATGCCTGTAAGACGCTTGAGACTAGAAACTACTACTATGCTTTGAAAAATGCCAACAAATTACAGGTATATTACGATTATCTATTGGGCGTTATTTCGCACGAAGACTTAGCAGAAAGTGTGCTGAATAAACTTGATAATGTCATTAATGCTTCAATCGGTGATGACAATACAAATATATTTAATCGTATTGATGAGTTATGCCAAGGTAGAAAGGTTGATTTAATTATTGGTGGACCTCCTTGCCAAGCGTATTCAGTCGTTGGTCGGCATCGTATCAATAAGCTCGAAGAGGACGATCCAAGAAATTTGTTATATAAACAATATGGTCTTTTTCTTGAAAAATATAGTCCAAAAGTATTTGTTTTTGAGAATGTTTTAGGGTTATTAAGCGCAGACAATGGAAGATATTTCTACGATATAAAGGATTATTTCAGAACGTTGGGTTATGAGTTAGATTCAAGAGTACTAAATACATCTGATTATGGGGTACTTCAGAACCGTAAGCGAGTAATACTTATTGGTTGGAAGAAAGGTAGTGACTTTTCTTATCCTGAACTTGTAGCAGAGCCGAACCCATATACTGTAGCCGATATCTTAGAGGATTTAGCTTATCTTGAGCCAGGTGATCAAAAGAACATTACTAACTATGCTAACGATATCAATGATTATCTTGAAAAATCAGAAATACGTAGTGATATGGATTTTGTTACCCAGCATGTAGCAAGACCGCATAATGATAGAGATTTAGAGATATATAAAATAGCTATTGATAAGTGGATAGGTAGCAGAGAAAGGCTTAAATATGCTGATTTACCAGAACGATTGAAAACACATAAAAATCAGACATCATTTACTGACCGTTTTAAAGTCGTAGATATTGATAATTACAGCCATACTATACTTGCTCATATATCAAAAGATGGACATTACTATATTTATCCTAGTACAGAGCAAATTCGTTCATTATCAGTGCGAGAAGCGGCTCGCATCCAGTCTTTCCCTGATGACTATTATTTTGAAGGTGGAAGAAGTGCCGCTTTTAAACAAATTGGAAATGCTGTGCCGCCATTAATGGCTTTAAAAATAGCTACAGAAATAAAGAGAGCTTTATGAATAAAAACACTTATACGATCAGACCTTCTGCAAGGTTAATAAAATCAATCGGTGAAGGCTTAATCGGTGATTCAAATTCAGCACTGATCGAACTAGTAAAAAACTCATATGACGCTGATGCTAAATCTGTTGAAATACTGTTTGAATATAAAGAAATTGATAGCGAGGATGTTTTATCTATAATTGTGAATGATGACGGTCATGGGATGGACTCTGAAACTATAATTAACAAGTGGCTAGTACCAGCTACGGGCGACAAATTAAATAGGAAAACTAGTCCCCAACTAGAGAGAAAGCTTCAAGGTCGTAAAGGCATAGGAAGGTTTGCTTCAGCTATTTTAGGGCAGGAATTAACTTTGACCTCTACTGTTGAGGATGAAAAGACAACTATAATGGTGGATTGGAGAGAGTTTGAATCAGATAAATTCTTATCAGATATAGAGTTGCTAATTGAAAATGAAGACGGCAACTTTAAACCTAGAACTACAATTGAAATTCTAGCAAAAGATATTGATGATGATTTAAAAAAATCATACTGGAATCAAGATGAGTTAGAGAACCTGATTAGTGAACTCAGAAAATTATTGTCGCCTTTTCAAGAGTATGAGAATGATTCTTTTCAAATATCAATTGAAGTTATAAATGCACCTTTTGATTTTATAAAAGAAAAAATTAGTGTTGAAAGTTATCCAATTATTGAATTTTATGATTATAGGATATTTGGAAACATTTCAGATAATGGAGAAGCAAGTCTAACCTACTTGAATGCTAAAGATATCAACAATATTCAGCGTATTAGTTTCACAAAAAAAATCGATTTGTTAGGTAATAAAAAATATTGTGGAGAACTATATATTGATCTTAGAGTTTTCGATAGAGAGCCAGATGCTATAGATAATTTGATAAATAAAGGACTCATAGACTCTTTTTCTGGCGAAAAAATGGGTAAGCTAGAGGCTAGAAGAGAACTTAATCGTGTACATGGAGTCAATATATTTAGAAATAGATTTCGATTAAAACCTTATGGAAATCCTGGCGTAGATTGGTTAAGGCTTGATAACTCTAGAATTCAAAATCCTTCTCTAAGAGTGAGTAACAACCAAGTAGTAGGATTCATATTCATAGAGTCTGAGGAAGAATCAGGCTTAGAAGAGAAAAGTGCTCGGGATGGGCTTAGAGAGAATAATTACTATAATGGTTTAATATATATTGCTAGAGACATTCTTAAAGAGCTAGAGGAAAGAAGATTTATATATCGTGACCAGACTAATAAAAGCAGAGGAAAAAAGGATAATATTGAAGCAGCAATAGATGATCTGTTTAATTTTGATGAAATAAGAAATATTGTAGAGAAAAGTCTAAAAAAACAAAATGTTAAAAGAGAAAAAATAGATGATATTGTTAATTTAATATCGAAAGAGGAGAAAGAGAAAAGTAAGGCTTTACTTGATATCAAAAGACAGATCGCAGTCTATCAAGGTCAAGCTACACTAGGCAAGATTGTAAATGTAGTTATTCACGAAGGTAGAAAGCCACTACAATATTTTAAGCAAGGATCTAGAATAGTTACGAGAGATATCGACGCTTTCAAAAAAACTAATGATTCAAAGTACCTAGAAAGCATAGAGAGCAGCTTAAATAAATTTGGAGATAATTCTAATAGAATAACTCAATTATTCAAAAGAATTACACCACTAGCAAGCCTTAGAAAAGGTCAGAAGAAAAATTTCAAAGTATCACAGGTAGTTGAGGATAGTATAGGTATATTTCAGACGCAGTTAGAAGATAGTAATATAACTTATGATATTAATATTCAAAGTGATTTTGAGATATATGGATGGAGAGAAGACTTAGTTACAGCTTTTACAAATTTGATAGAGAATAGTATTTATTGGGTCAATACTAAAAATGATGTTTTAAAAAATATCTCTATAGCTATATATCAAGAATTAGAAATGTTTGTTATAGATTATGAAGATTCAGGCCCAGGCATATCCAACGAAAAAATTGAATCAGGAATCATTTTTGTACCAGGATTTACTAGTAGAGACTCGATTGAAGAAGCCACTGGTTTAGGTTTAGCTATTGCAGGCGAAGCTGTAGAAAGAATGGGTGGCAAATTGATAGCTATGGAGCACAATGGAGGTGCATTTTTTAGATTTGAGTTTAAGGGGTTATCTTGATGGTTAAAAACTTAGAAATTCTTGTAGTTGAAGATAGTGAAAGTGTGATTGAAACCTATAGAGATATGGTTGATTCTCATAATCGGCATGACGATTTATACAATATATCTATTGATTCGGTAAAAGCTTTAGATGAAGCAATAGGTAAATTAAATGTTTTAGATAAAACTTATATCGGAGCTGTTGTAGATCTGGATTTGGCAAATTCAAATGGTGAAGATCAGTCTGGTAAAAAGGTTATAGAATTCATAAAGAAAAACCTTAGACTTCCAGTATACGTTATATCGTCTACAACCTTTAATTTGTCTGGAGAAGAGTTAGAAGAGAGCGACTTATATAAAGTTTATGATAGAGATGACGATTACGAGTTTATAGAAGATTTTATAAAAATTCATTCAACTGGAATAACTGACATTCTTAATCGAACAGGTAAAATTGAACAATTTATAAATACTATTTACTGGGATCATCTCTCAAGCTCTTTACTTCCTTGGATTGAGGACGAGATTAGGTCTGAAGAAGACAAGAAGCAGTCTTTAATCCGTTACTGTATCATGCACTTACAAGAATATTTAGATATGTCTTCAGGGGGAGTTGATGAGTTTTCTGATTATTTTCCAGCAGAGTTTTTTATTACAGGTCCTATAAAAAATAGAATGTTCACTGGAGATATCTTTACCTACAATAGTTGCCGTTATGTAGCAATAACTCCAGCCTGTGATTTTGGTAACAATAAGGCTGATAGAATATTATGTCTAAAAATAAATGAATTAAAAAAAATAGATGATAGGTTCATCCCTTTAAATATGACTAGTAGTGCTAAGAAAGATCTGAAACCGCTTTTAACTAATAATAAGCCTCGGTATCATTTCATTCCTTCGCTATACTTTAAAAATAAAAGCTATGATTCGGGAATTATTGACTTTCAAAATCAAACATCTTTCGATTTCAAAGAAATAAGCGACAATTCAAAAGTCGAAAGAATTGCCACTATATCTCAGCCCTTTTTAAAAGATTTAATTGAAAGGTATTCAAGATATTATGCCCGTCAAGGTGCTCCAAACATCTCTAGGAAACAATTAGAAGATAGTTATCTAAATTAAATCCCGTATTTTTAGAACTCTACTAACTTTTTGGTGAAAAAAATTAAATACTACAAATAGTAACAAGAATTAGATGCTGCATCTAGCCTCGATTGTCGCCTAGAGTGGCAGATAGAAGCAAAAGTGGGATTGGCTACTTAAGTAACCAATCTCATCTGAAACACTTCTTCAGAAAGTCCTAACCAAAACCAAACCTACAAATTCGGATTCAGCCACTTCTCAGCAGTCTTGATATCCCAACCTTTACGCTCAGCATAACTCTCTAACTGATCGCTGCTGATTTTACCGACGTTAAAGTATTCACTCTCAGGATGCGAGTAGTAAAAACCGCTGACCGATGACGCAGGCCACATCGCATAGCTTTCGGTGAGCTTAGTACCGATAGCATCGCCCGTACCAATCCACTCAAATAACTTGCCTTTTTCGGTATGCTCAGGGCAAGCAGGGTAGCCAGGCGCAGGACGGATACCGACGTATTTTTCTTTGATCATCTCGTCATTGGTTAGATTCTCGTCAGCCTGATAACCCCAGTACTCTTTACGTATGAGCTCATGCAGATGCTCGGCAAAGGCTTCCGCTAAGCGGTCAGATAAGGCTTGGGTCATGATGGCATTATAGTCGTCACCAGCTGCTTTGTACTGTTCAGCAAGCGCCTCTGTGCCCACGATAGAGACGGTAAAACCGCCAAGATAATCGGTATGCGCATCTGATGGCGAGATAAAGTCTGCCAAGCTAAAGTTTGGCTTGCCGCTGGCTTTATCTGACTGTTGACGCAAATGCTCAAATTGATATTCTGCTGTGCCGCCCTCAGTCGGTGCTTTGTCATAGACGGTGACGGTATCGGCACCCGTGCGACGGGCTGGCATGAGCTTAAAGACGCCTTTGGCGACGATTAACTTCTCATCAATCATCTTTTGCATCAAGTCATTGGCATTATCAAACAAATCACGCGCCGCTTCGCCAACGACATCATCTTGCAAGATTTTTGGGTATTTACCCGCCAAGCCCCAAGAGATAAAGAACGGTGTCCAGTCGATATAAGACAGCAGGCTAGTGATGGGGTAATCATCAAATATCACTTGTCCAAGCTTATTTGGCACTGGCGGTACATAGTTGTCCCAATCGTACTGAAAGCCAAGCTCAATCGACTCAGCATAAGATATTTTCGCCGCTTTCGGTTGACGTTTGGCAAGGCGCTCACGTACTTTGATGTACTCTTCGCGCGTCTCATCGATTAAGCCTTGACGGTGCTCTTGTGATAGTAATTTTGTCACGACACCAACGGAGCGTGAAGCGTCTGATACATAAATAACCGCATCGTTTTGGTATTGAGGCTCTACTTTAACCGCCGTATGCGCTTTAGAAGTCGTTGCCCCACCAATCATCAAGGGTAGGGTCATGCCGCGTTCTTGCATTTGCTTAGCGACGTAGACCATCTCATCGAGACTTGGAGTAATCAGACCTGACAAACCGATGATATCGACTTCCTCTTTGATGGCAGTATCGAGGATTTTTTCACACGGTACCATCACGCCAAGATCGAGGATTTCATAGCCGTTACAGCCAAGCACCACGCCGACGATGTTTTTACCGATATCATGGACATCACCTTTGACCGTTGCCATGAGGATTTTGCCTTTCTTTTCACCCTCAACTTTTTCCGCTTCGATGTATGGGTTTAGCCAGGCAACCGATTGTTTCATCACGCGTGCTGATTTGACCACTTGCGGTAAGAACATTTTACCTGCGCCAAATAAATCGCCGACGATATTCATGCCATCCATTAATGGCCCTTCGATGACTTCTAGCGGCTTAGGATATTTCTCCCACGCCTCTTTGGTATCGGCGTCGATAAAGGTGGTTATACCTTTCACTAGTGCATGGGCAATACGCTCCTCGACCGTGCCTTCGCGCCATGACATATCGACGGTGCTGTCTTTTTTCTTACCGCCGTCTTGATAACTTTCAGCGATGGTCATCAAACGTTCGGTCGCCTCTTGACCGCTTTCGCCTTGGTTGCGGTTGAGCATCACATCTTCGATGGCGTCGCGAGCTTCCTTCGGAATATCATCATAAACCTCTAGCATGGCTGGGTTAACGATACCCATGGTTAAGCCGTTTTGAATTGCATGGTATAGAAAGACTGAATTGATGGCTTCACGAATCGGGTTGCCACGGAAACTAAACGACACGTTGGAGACGCCGCCCGATACCATGGCGTTTGGCAGGTTATCGGTTATCCATTTGGTGGCATTGATAAAGTCAGCGCCGTAATTATTATGCTCAGTGATACCGGTCGCAACCGCAAAGATATTGGGGTCAAAGATGATATCTTCCGATGGGAAGCCGACCTCATTAACCAAGACATCGTAGCTGCGCTGACAAATCTGAATTTTACGCTCGTAAGTATCAGCCTGACCGTCTTCATCAAATGCCATGATGATGACCGCTGCACCATAGCGCATACAAAGCTTGGCACGCTCGACGAACTCGGCATGACCTTCTTTTAATGAGATAGAGTTGACGACGGATTTACCTTGGATACGTTTGAGACCTTCTTCGATAATGTCCCATTTTGAGGAGTCAATCATCAAGGGTACGCGGCTGATATCCGGCTCACCAGAGACCAAATTGACGAAGTGAATCATCGCTTGCTTGGAGTCAAGCATGCCCTCATCCATATTGATATCGACGATTTGCGCGCCGCCTTCGACTTGGTCGCGGGCGACATCCAGCGCTTCGGTATAAGCTTCGGTCTTAATCAAGCGTAAGAATTTCTTTGAGCCAGTAACGTTGGTACGCTCACCGACGTTGACGAACAAGCTCTCAGGCGTAATGGTAAAAGGCTCAAGTCCCGATAAGCGGCAAGCAGGGGCGATTTCAGGAATGACGCGCGGTGGATAATTGGCCACCATATTAGCGATTTGGCGAATATGCTCAGGCGTCGTACCACAGCAGCCGCCGACGATATTTAAGATACCAGCTTTGGCAAAGCCTTCAAGCAGTGCCGCGGTTTCTCTAGCGCTTTCATCATACTCACCAAACTCATTGGGCAGACCAGCGTTCGGATGCGCAGATACATAAGTATTGGCGATATTTGATAGTGTTTGGATATGTGGACGTAGCGCATCAGCGCCCAAAGCACAGTTGAAGCCAACTGATAATGGTTTAGCATGGCGAATCGAGTTATAAAATGCCTCAGCCGTTTGACCTGATAAGGTACGACCGGACGCATCGGTAATCGTGCCCGAAATCATAATCGGTAACTCAAAACCAATATTATCGAAGACGCCGGTTACCGCAAAGATGGCTGCCTTGGCATTTAGCGTATCAAAAATGGTCTCGATTAACAGGATATCGACGCCGCCTTCTATCAGTGCCAACGTCGCCTCGCGATAGTTCAGTACTAATTCATCAAAGGTAATATTACGAAAGGCGGGGTCGTTAACATCAGGAGATAATGAACAGGTACGCGACGTCGGACCAATAACCCCAGCGACAAAGCGCGGCTTTTCTGGGGTCTTAGCGGTGTATTCATCAGCAGCTTCGCGCGCAATCTTGGCAGCAGTTTTATTCAGTTCCGGCACCAGATGTTGCATATTATAGTCGGCCATCGATAGGCGCGTACCATTAAAGCTATTAGTCTCAATAATATCCGCACCGGCTTCCAGATGGGCAATATGAATCTCTTTAATCATCTGCGGCTGCGTGAGTACCAGTAAATCATTATTACCACGTACATCTTGCTCAATATCGGCAAAACGCTCACCGCGATAATCTGCTTCCTCGAGCTTATAGTTCTGAATATGCGTGCCCATTGCTCCATCTAACATCAAAATCCGCGACGCCATCTGCTCGGTGATACGAGCGCGCGCGTCCTGTTGCTGTACCTTATAAGGAAACACAGCCGGCGGCGTGAGAATAAAATCATTAGCCGTGTTTGATGCATTAGCTACATCTGTATAGCCATCAGCGGGAGAAGAGGTCGGTGATGTATTAGTCTTTTGAGTCATAGGAGCGCTGCTTATAGAGTCAAGATAATAAAGGGAAGGAGGTAACGTCGTTCAATATTTTTTAGGGTTAGCTTGGTAAATTAGCTTAGTAATAGAATAGGGCGTTTAAATCATATACTTCATAAAATAACGGCTTAAAACCGATAAGCAAATCTGGATTATTCTAGCATGAAATGTCTATGAATCACGGAATTGTACTTATTCCGCTTTGGCAAAACCATTGCAGCCATCGCATTTAAACATATTTGAAATTTGGCGTTTTACAAATAGCTTTATGATTAAACGTGCCATGGCTCACACATGATAGTGTTAGATTTTATGGCATTGATTTTCTTGTATTGATTCTATTGGATAATGCCATTTGGTACAAATGAATATCCTTTCACGCAATGATTACATAAAGCTTTGCTTTCAATAGTGAAACTCTGATTATTCACCTAAAACACTGACAAAACTTACATCGATAGCACAAAAAATAGCGTAAACGTAAATTTATAAAGACCAGCTATATGTTAATTTAAGTTCAGAAGGATTGGCGTTTCATAAGCAATGCTTATTAGTAACTGCTAATGATTTTTATTTGTGAGTGATTAACAATTGGGAATCAACCAGCGATGTAAGCAGTGCTTCTGATATAAGCAGTGGTTCTAAGGAAAGACAATCTGACTGTAAGACAGGCATAAAAACTGAATAAATTATAGTCATTCAATCATTAAGGACAATGTTATGAAACTAGTTAAAATCGCCACCCTTGGCACTCTGGCACTTTCTATCGCAGGTCTTAGCGCTTGTAATAATATGATGCCAACCAAAAGCCCCACTATGAAAGCACCGATGCATAGCCAAGCTACCACCAGTATGAACGTGGTACAAATCGCTCAAAGTAATCCAGATTTTTCGCTATTGGTAGAAGCGGTGGTCGCTGCTGATTTAGCAGGCGCATTATCTGATACCAGTGCAAGCTATACGGTATTGGCACCGACCAATGCCGCCTTTGTTCAAGCATTACAAGAAACGGGCATGACCAAAGCTGAGCTGTTTGCCAACAAACCATTGCTCACTAAGATTTTGACTTACCATGTGCTAAAAGGTAACACGCCCGTTTATCAAAAACACGTCAGACCCGGTAATTACACCATGCTAAGTACGGATACATTGGTCATTACACCACAAGGCAGACTCATGGATGAAAATGGCCGCATAACCAAGATTTTAAAAACTGATATCGCTGCGAGTAATGGAGTGGTGCATGTGATTGATAGAGTATTAATGCCTAAATAAGTAATTAATTAATTTCTTAAATAAGCTCTTATATAAGCTGTATAAATTCAAACAGGTATTTAATAAGCTGCTCATTTAGGTGGTACACAAGCTCATATAGTACAAAGCGATATTATTAGCCTATAAGCCAAAAATGGTTTTTAAGCTAAAAAGGGTTATTAACCTAACAATGGCTTTGTACACGTGATCGATACAGTGTCCCTACCTAAGTAAGCACCAATTAAAAAATAATCAGCTAATATGGTAGTCATTGAAATCGTTGGTTTATTTCTAAGCTTTCTTTATTAACTTAGCATATTAGTTATTAAAAGTTATCGGTATTACATATTCACTAAATTACTTATTTATAAGCCATTCACTCAAATCCTTCTCCATCTTTAACCCTTACCCATTTATAAACATCCAATCACCAACTATTTACCCCAAAGGAATACCCTATGTTAAAGAAGAACCTATTATCTATCGCTGTCGTTACCGCTGCATTGTCACTAGCTGCTTGTAACGATAAAGAAGCCGTTACCGAGCCAGTTAAGCCAGAAGCGACTACTGACGTCGTCGTTGAGCCAGAAGTTGCCCCTGAAGCAATGGCTGAAGCAGACGCGACTGCCATGCCAGCAGATATGGCTACCCAAAGCATTGGCGAGATGGCGGCCGGTAATGAAAATCTAACCATTTTAACGGCAGCACTACAAGCCGCCGACCTTGATGACATGATGATGGCAGAAGGTCAGTACACGGTATTTGCCCCAACTGATGATGCCTTTGCTGCTTTATTAACCAAGCTGAACATTACCAAAGAGCAGTTATTGGCAGATAAAGAGATGCTCACTAGCGTCCTGACTTATCATGTCGTACCGATGGTAGTAAAAGCCGCTGATATCCCTTATGGCAATGCTATTGAAACCGCAAACGGTCAAACGTTCTCTATCAGCGATGCCAACGTCATTACTGATGCGAGCGGCAATACGGCTAATATCGTTGGCACAGATATGATGGCGACCAATGGTGTAGTCCATGTGATTGATAATGTACTGCTACCTAAATAAGCTGATTTTATCGCTATAAACAACAGTAAAAGCATCTAAGTGTTTAAGAAGCCCAGCCACCGAGCTGGGCTTTTTTATATTTTATGACTTATTTTATGACTCATCGCAAAATATATCACAGTCTTTATGACAACATTACGCGCATAAAAAAGCCCGAGACGATGGCCTCGGGCTTTTGTTTTTTATCGATGTTATCAATGCTATCGATACTATTCATGCAATACTATCAATCTCATCGATACTATTAATACGACTTAGACAGCACTACAGTAGAGTGAATTATAGGCGCTCTTTATGTAGTGGATCTTGGGCTGCCATTCTTTGTTGTTGCTTAAGATGACGCTCTTCCCAATACGGCGCGTTTTTGATACCGAATTTTGCTGGATCAAAAGTATAGTGCTTCACGCCAGCTTTACGCTGTGCTTCATAGTCTTTAAGCATGGTAAGCGTTGGACGGGCGACAAAGAAGATGACCAAAATACCAACGATATTAAGCCAAGCCATGAGACCAACACCAATATCACCAATCGCCCAGATATAACCGGCTGAGTTAAGACCACCGTAGGCAACCATCACCATGATTAGTACTTTAACTAAGAATAGACCGGTTTTATTGGCACCGCGGCTGATAAAGCGCGTTAAGTACGCGACGTTTACTTCAGCAATATAGTAGTAAGCCAAGATGGTGGTAAAGGCAAAGAAGAATACGGCGATAGCGATAAAGGTGTTACCAAATTGACCGTATACTGATTCCATTGCCATTTGGGTAAAGGCAGGTGAGTTAATCTCAACGCCCGCTGCAACGTTTTGTACGATATATTGACCGTCAGGTAGCGTACCTTGGATGTTATAAGTACCCATGGTCAAAATCATAAAGGCAGTCGCCGAACAAACCAATAAGGTATCAACATAGACTGAAAATGCTTGTACTAAACCTTGCTGTGATGGATGCTCAACTTCAGCCGCACCAGCAGCATGAGGACCTGTACCTTGACCGGCTTCATTAGAGTAAATACCACGTTTTACACCCCAACCGATGGCCGCACCAAAACCGGCTTGAGCGGTAAAGGCATCACCAATGATTAAGCCAAATACTTCTGGAATCATCTGGTAGTTTGTAAACATGATGACTAGCGCTAGGCCAATATAACCCAGTGCCATAAAAGGAACCGCATACTCAGTAAAGGTTGCGATACGTTTAATACCACCAAAGATAATAATCGCTAGTACCACTAGAATGATACCCAATGCGACAAGACGCATAGAGCCCACTTCTAAGCTACCGATATTCATCACGGTGCCTTCACCCATCACCTGTGCAAAGGCATTGATAACGCCGTTTGCTTGCACACCAGGTAAGAACATACCACAAGCTAAGATAGACGCGATGGCGAAAATAATGCCGTACCAGCGTTGACCAAGCGCGCGCTCAAAGTAATAAGCGGGACCACCACGATATTCGCCAGTGACGACGTCTTTTTCTTTATAAATCTGCGCAAGGGTTGATTCGACATAAGCGGTAGATGCGCCTAAGAACGCCACAACCCACATCCAAAATACCGCACCAGGACCACCGAAGCCGATAGCTGCTGCTACCCCTGCGATGTTACCCATACCCACACGACCTGCTAAGGATACGGCAAGTGCCTGAAATGATGAAATACCCTGTGCACTCGACTTACCTTTAAATAGTAAGCTGATCATTTCACTGAATAAACGTACTTGTACGAAGCGCGTCATGATGGAATAAAATAAACCTGCGCCCAAGCATAAATAAATTAATGCCGGGCTCCAGATAATTCCGTTTACTACATTAACTAAACTTTCCATATGTATATATTCCTAGTACTGTCTCAAAATGGCTATATATGATGATGCTTAGAGTAAGTTTGCTATTTAATTTCCTTATTAAAACCAACTTCTCAAATAATCGGCATCTACTTGAACCTATCGATTAAGTTTCATACGCGCTTAGCCACCAAGAATGGACTGTAGTTTTCTGTCTTTATCCGCTGGGTCTATTAGCAATATTGATCGCAGGCAAGCGCTTATTGGCGCTAGCTAGTAATCAAATTCACTCCTTATTAACTGCTTATTTATAAATGGCAATAAATGAGCGGCGGTTGCTATTCTTATCTATCTTTTTGCGCTTTGATAACGACGATATTTTGTTATCACATTATAAATGCTTAAGCAGTTATCAATAGATCAGCGGATAAAGCAGGCGGTTATAATATTAAATCTCCATCCTTAAGGTGATGGCAATCCACTTTCTATGAGTCATATCGGTCGCTTACATCTCTATGCTAAGCTTGATAGGCAAGCATCTGTTTGCTTATCAATCCTTTTTTAAGGGGCTGTTATCAATTCTCTAATACCAAAAATGTAACAAGTCCACTACCAAATGTATTCAAACCGTACGGCTACGTAACTGCAATTTGCCATATTTTTTAGCCAATTACTAGAATTTTCTTTATAAAGGCGTTTATATAGTAGTGTTTATTAACACTGAATTTATGCCAGAGAGTGATAAAACCCTTTATTTATCACGCTTTTGTTACGACTTCTTCAATGTTGCTGAAAATATCGTTAGGATTTATGAGTTAAGAGAGGTCGAAAAAAGCGCTCAAACTCTTGCTAGGAGCCGTGCTTTTGCGGTTGTGTTTTGGTAACGATGAATTGTAAAAGTAACCTGATAGCGCCATTATTAGCACAATGTATGGCAGGCGACACATTTGTAGAGGAGGCGATATACGCCTATATAAATGTGTATGATTAAAAAAGTGCTTAAAAAAACGTCTTGTTTGTTATTTATCATTTTTAGGAGAGTCAAAAATGACGCGTAAATCTATTGTAAAACCTATGTTGCTAGCAGCCGTATTGGCCACATCTACCGTTGGCTTAACAGGTTGTGGTTATAACAATCTGCAAGCGCAAGACGAGCAAGTCACTGCGTCGTGGTCGGAGGTGGTCAACCAATACCAGCGCCGCTCGGATTTGGTGCCAAACTTAGTTAAAGTTGTGCAGCAATATGCTGAGCAAGAACAAGAGGTATTTACCCAAGTTGCTGCAGCGCGCTCACAAGCTGGCGGTATCACCATCACTCCAGAGCTGCTTAATGACCCTGAAGCGATGGAGCGTTATGCCGCTGCCCAAGACCAGATGACTGGGGCGCTATCACGTCTAATGGCAGTTTCTGAGCGTTATCCTGATCTAAAGTCAGATGCGCTGTTCCAAGACTTGCAAGCTCAGCTTGAAGGCACGGAAAACCGTATCGCTGTGGCGCGTAATCGTTATATCCAAGAAGTTCAAGGCTATAACACCACAGTGCGCCAGTTCCCAACCAATATTACTGCCAAAGTATTTGGTATGGATCCAAAGCCAAACTTTAGCGTCGCCAATGAAAAAGAGATATCGACTGCACCCAGTGTAGACTTTGGTGATGACGATACGAAGACCGCTCAATAAAGTGCAGTAAAGTAAAATCGTGGCGGATAAAGATGAGCGTTTATAGTGAGTTTTTCTATTGAGCGCTTTTATATCCGTCGCCTTGCCGTTAGCTTGGTTTTGCAGCCATTAATTTAGTCCAGATGTTATTTGAGGTGGTATAGATTAGATGAATAATTCAAAAGCACTTTTATCCGCATTATTATTCACCCTAAGCATCGCTAGTGGCTCGGTGCTGCATGCTGCGCCCAATACCGATGCTAATACCAACGGCAGTGTTAATGATAATATTGCTGTCGCTAGCGATAGCGCCTCAGATATGCAAAATCGTAGTGTCGAGGATTTGGTGGCGATTGCAAAAGCTGCAGAATCTAATGAAGCCCTTAACGATGCCGTTTTAGGTAACGAAGCGATTAATGAGGCCATCATTGGCAACGATGCTATTAATCCCAATGCGGCAAACGCTAATAATGGTAGCGGCGAAAAAGGAACAGGCGCGTCGACAGCCACTAAACCAGCTGTGCAGTCGAGTGCTGAAAGTGTCGATGCTGATAAGCTCATCCTAAATTCACCCGTCATTGATCAAGCCAATATCTTAAACCCGCAAGAAAAACAACGCTTAGAGGCGCAGCTAAGAGGTATTTATCAGCAAGGTTTGGCGCAAGCTGCGGTTGTCATTGTACCGACGACCAATGGCATGCCAATCTTTGACTATGCGTTACAGGTCGCCGAAAAATGGCAGCTTGGTAATAAAGACATTGATGATGGCTTGCTGATGGTCGTTGCCGTCAATGACCGCGATATGTACATTTTGACCGGTTATGGGTTAGAGGGTGTGTTGCCCGATTCTGCGGTCAACCGTATTATTCGTGAAGATATTACGCCGCTATTTAAGCAAAATGACTATGGCGCTGGGATATTGGCTGGCGTTGGTGCCCTGCAAACGCGTCTGACCGCTGACCCTGAAGTGTTGGCGCGTGCCGATGCGCAAGCGGCTGAACGCAGTCAAAGCCAAAGTGATATTGGTGAAAATCCATCACCGGTGTTTTTATTCGTGATGGCGATGATATTTGGTAGCTTTATTACCAGTATCTTTGGGCGCATCTTTGGTTCTATCCTGACTGCTGGCGGTTTCTTTGCAGGCTCGCTTGCCTTGGGCGGTGGTTTCTTTATGACCTTAATTATGGCGATATTTTTATGGCTGTTTTTAATTTCGCGCGGCTCAGGTGGCGGGCGCGGTGGTCGTGGAGGACGCGGCGGCGGTGGTATGGTGTTCTTACCGGGTATGGGCGGCAGTAGTGGCGGCGGCTTCGGCGGTGGTGGTTTTGGCGGCGGCTTCGGAGGAGGTGGCGGCGGCTTTGGCGGCGGCGGGGCAGGCGGCTCTTGGTAAAGGCGGTTTTGATAAAGGCGTGTTAGGTTCAGACATTAGATGACTGCCAGCAATGGCGTACTTGAGGAAATAATATAATGGTAAAAAGCAATTCGTCGCAGGCAAGTTTTGCTCGTTGGTGGCGTCAAGTACTGTTTGTCCCTATGCTGCATAGCAAATGGCTAACGCCCGCGGCTAAAGCGCGGCTGACAGAGCAGGTGACGTTGGCTGAGCGTGGGCATCGCGGTGAGGTGTTTTTAATTATAGAAAATCACTTACCTGTCCAAGATGCCTATCGTCTTGACTGTCGTGACCGGGCGATTGATTTGTTTAGTGAATATCGCGTTTGGGATACGGAAGAAAATACGGGTGTTTTAATCTACGTCAATATCTGCGAGCATAAGCTTGAAATCGTCGCGGATCGCGGTATTAGCACGCATGTGAGCCCGACTGTGTGGCGCGCCATGTGTGAAAAAGCGGTCTCAGGTATTGCCAATCAAAAAACTGAAGAAAGCTTAGCGGAGCTACTAGATGAGGTAGGTCAGTTATTGCGTCAGTATTATCATCTAGGCGATGATCCCGCCGGTAATGAGCTGTCTGATACTGTGGTATTTTTAAAATAGCGTTTTTAATACTGTATTTTTGAAATGGCTTTTATGCAGTAACCCTTATTATGAAGCAACCCTTATTATAAAGTTACCCTTATAAAGTCGTGTTTATAGCTGAATGCAAGGGTTTGCTGTTTGTCTATGGGGTTTTACGGCCAATTGAAATATAATAGCCTTTATAAATATACCCCGCTGACAAACGCAGCGCTTAATAAAAACCACTACTGGAACATTATGATTGAATTAATAAAGAAATTACCCAAAGCAGAGCTGCATTTGCATATTGAAGGCTCATTAGAACCTGAGCTGATGTTTAGATTGGCGAAAAAGAATAATATAGACATCCCTTATAATGACATCGAGGATGTACGCCGCGCCTATAATTTTACCAATCTACAAACCTTTTTAGATATCTATTATGCGGGCGCCAATGTCCTAATGACCAAAGACGATTTCTACGATTTAACGTGGGAATATATTTTAAAATGTGTTGAAGACAATGTCATTCATACTGAGATATTTTTTGATCCGCAAACCCATACCGCAAGAGGCGTGCCTTTTGCAGCCGTTATTACTGGCATCAAAGAGGCACTCGATGATGCTAAAGAAAAATACGGCATCACTTCTTGTATCATCATGTGTTTTTTGCGTCATTTATCGCAAGAAGATGCCTTTGAAACCTTAGAAGAAGCAATGGCATTTAAAGACGATATTATCGGTGTCGGTCTTGATTCTTCGGAGCTGGGTAACCCTCCTGCCAAGTTTAAAGAGGTCTTTAAAAAGGCCAAAGAAGCAGGCTTTACATTGGTCGCTCATGCTGGCGAAGAAGCCGATTTTTCGTATATTTATGAAGCGTTAGATTTACTGGGTATTAGTAGAATCGATCATGGTGTGCAATCGATAAAAAGTGCCGCATTGATGCAACGCCTAAAAGAGGAGCAAATGCCGCTGACGGTTTGCCCAAACTCTAATATCGAACTTAAAGTTTTTGACAGCTATCAAGCGCATAATATCAAAGCGCTGTTAGATTATGGTCTTAATGTCAGTGTCAACTCCGACGATCCTGCTTATTTCAAAGGCTATATCAATCAAAACTTTATCAATTTATGTGAAAATCTGCCGCTAACGGAAAACGATATCATTACTTTGGTAAAAAACTCTTTTAGATCATCATTCATAGATGATGAATTAAAAGAAGCATACTTAGCGAGAGTTGATCTTGCGCTGCAATAAGCATTGATGTAGTAAGGCACTGATTGAATAAAGCACTGATTGCATATATCTTTAATAATAAAGGCTTAACGATTGATTCAATCGTTAAGCCTTTTGTTTTGTCATTTGCTATTATTTTAGGGTCAAGCGATTATAAAGCAGTGATTTTTTGGATTAATAACGGCATCACCATTCCTGCTTTTTCCGCTAAGGTGATATCCACGATGGCATTGGGTGTCGGATTTGGATTTATCTCGATGATTTTGGCACCATTATCTTTTGCTAACAGTGCCAGCCCAGCGGCAGGGTAGACGAGACTTGACGTACCAATACTGATAAAAGCCTCACAATTAGCCGCCGCTTGTTCAGCCGTCTCCCATGCTTGTACGGGCAACGCTTCACCAAACCAAACGATATCTGGTCTAATATAACCATCACAATGCGGACAGCTAATCAGCGCCTCACTATAATCCATAGTGTCGGCGCTGCTGTATGAGCCTCTAGACTGCTTCTGATAGGGTGTCTTACATTGGCTACAGCGATTACGCCATAGATGTCCATGCAGATGAGTGACCGTACTGCCAGCCTGTTCATGCAAGTCATCGACATTTTGAGTAATAAGCGTTATGTGCTGGCCAGAGGATTGGCTATGATACTGCCACTGCGCTAAGGCGTCATGGGCGGGATTTGGTTTTTTATCGGCGACCACTTGTCTGCGCCATTGATACCATCCCCAAACCAGCTTTGGGTCACGTGTAAAAGCCTCTGGCGTCGCCAAATCTTCAGCGCCATAGTTTTCCCAGAGGCCTGTTTGCTTATCTCGAAAAGTAGGAATACCGCTTTCTGCGGAAATCCCTGCGCCAGTTAAAATACAAATGCGCTGTTTTGCGCCAAGTAGTTTGGCCGCACGCTCGACTTCTGCTATTAACGCTGCTGATAATTCTGCTAACATGACCTAACCCTTATTAACAATGGATATAGACTTCTATGATAGATGGAATGTGGTGGCTTGTCATATTGCTGGCGGTCGTCGTTGGATTATGGTTGTTGGCAAAATCACGCGCCCCTAAAGCTGCTGATAAGCATAGTTCAAAGTCGACAGCTATGAAGACACCGATAAATGATGCGCTGCAAAAAACCTCAGAGTTGCTAAAGCAGCATTTTCCTGACTACCGTGTCAACCGCAAAGCCAATCATTTGCTTATCAGTAAGCAAGATAAAAAAATTGCCATGATTACGATTGATAAAAAGATTGCCGCCGGTCAGCGCCGTTTAGGTGACGTACCTGTAATCAATTATCACCGTGTACCCAGCCGCGCTCAATTAACCGCAAATTTACAAGATGCAGAGTAGGGTTATATAAATTAAATAGATTTAACAACTCTATGTACAACATTTTATCGATGTTAGCGCACAACGATAGGCAGCAGTTAAGAACCCCAAACGTTGCTGTCAAAGGGTTATAGAGATAATAGGTGAGACTAGGAAAAGGTAAAATACTGCTGATTATGGTGATTGGTGCGCTCGGCGGGAATCGAACCCACGACCCTCGGCTTCGGAGACCGATACTCTATCCAACTGAGCTACGAGCGCATAATTTATTGACTAAAAACGTACTAATTAACGCCCTGTATAAACGAGGATGATTAGCTGTCGTTAATACTGCGAGACGTCTAAAAATTAAGACCGCTTAGTCTAACAAATAAAAGCCATAAAGCCAATGAATGAAGGTCGCTATTGAGGTTTTTTAAGAAAAAACACCATAGTCAGCAAACAGGCATGGCAATCTACCTGTCTTTTCCCTTATAATGTCAGGGAGAATCCATATTTATAATCACCGATTACAAGCGCGCCTGCATGCGGGATGGCTGTTTGCTATTGATAACTGGTTTGGTTGTCAAAGGAGGACAGACAGAATGTCCAAGCCGTGTCGGCCCTTGTATACGCAATAAGAGAACGTGACGAATGAGAAAAGTAGTTATGTTATCGGCAGCTGCCATTCTAGGAATCGCTAGTATCGCTGTGAGCCAAGCTGAAAGTGTTGTAGACACTCCTGTAACCATCTCTGATGTTGCAGAAGGGCAAGACGTTGTCGAAAATGCGCCGCAAAAACTGGGTGATGATACCCAAGCGGCTGCAGATACCACCGATGGGGCTGCACCTGCTGATGCCGCTGCAACTGCAACAGACGGCGCTGATGCCGCTGCGCCAACTGAAGCAACTGCCGCTGCAGCACCTGCTGCTGAAGAGCCAATTCCAGAGGACACGCCGCAAGTACAAAAGCTGATTGCTTTGTATCCTAACTTGATTGCTCGTATTCAACCTGTTGCTAAAGTATGCTTTGAAGACGACGAAGTTTGTGACGTGACCGCACGTTCTGCTGGTCCAGCTGCAGGCGATGGTCCTCGTGATGGTAAAGATGTTTATAACGCTGTCTGCCAAACTTGTCATGCGTCAGGCTTACTTGGCTCACCTATGTTAGGTGACGCTGGTGCTTGGGGACCTCGTATCGCAAAAGGTACAGAGACTTTGTATACCCATGCTATCAATGGCTTCAACGCCATGCCTGCCAAAGGCGGCGCGGATATTCCTGATGAAGAAGTACAAAGCGCGGTTGATTATATGATTGGTGAAGCAAGCTAGTTTTTATTAGTTATTAGTTATTAGTTATTAGTTGCTAGATAATAAGCTACATTTAGCCAAATGGTTTTTAGGCTTATGAGTTAACTGTGTAAGCATGATTTATTGCTAATAAATCTATTCAGCCTTTTAACGCCTGTATTGATAAAGCGTCTATTTCATTTAATGAGGTAGGCGCTTTTTTAATGATGAGTATTATCAATATGATACTTCTCATAGGGAACAGTTGAAATTCATTGCTAGTAGCCTCACTTTATGACATTACATCGTCTCTTCTAGATATTAGTATGCTAAAAAATACCAGTATGCTAAAAATCGCTGTCCATACAAATTTATAACCAATAAAGAGGTATTCATGTCTGAAGTACCAGCACTTGCTATTCAGAATTTATCCAAAACCTATAGCAATGGGTTTTCGGCACTCAAAGATGTCAGTTTAACCGTCCCGCAGGGTGGTTTTTTTGCGCTGCTTGGGCCAAATGGTGCTGGTAAGTCAACGATGATTGGCATTATTAGCTCACTATTTAAGCCGACGGCCGGTAGCGTAAAGATTTTTGGCACGGATTTATTAGAAAATCCTTCGGTGGCCAAGCAATACCTTGGGGTTGTACCGCAAGAATTTAACTTTAATCAGTTCGAAAAAGTGGAAGACATCTTGATTACTCAGGCGGGTTACTTTGGTATTTCTGCCAAAGAAGCACGTCCACGGGCCAAGCGCTTACTGACCGCGCTCGGGTTATGGGACAAACGTGATAGCAAATCACGCGAATTATCAGGCGGTATGAAACGCCGCTTGATGATTGCTCGCGCATTGATTCATAAGCCAAAACTGTTGATTCTTGATGAGCCAACGGCTGGTGTTGATATCGAGCTGCGCCGCTCTATGTGGGAGTTTATGCAGCAGATTAATATCGAAGAAAACACCACTATTATCTTGACCACGCACTACCTAGAAGAAGCAGAGCAGCTGTGTAAGCGTATCGCGATTTTGGATCATGGTGAGATTCGTATTAATACAGAAATGAAAGATTTACTTGCTCAATTATCGGTTGAGACTTTTGTTTTTGATTTAGAGACGCCGCTTACGCGTCAATTAGATTTGACTGGGATAACGGGATTGTCGCAGCCAGATGAGCAGACGCTGGAAGTGACTTTAACAGAAGGCGAGTCGTTAAATGGTGTCTTTAACCAATTATCAGAGCAAGGCATTACTGTGGCGAGTATGCGTAACAAGGCCAACCGCTTAGAAGAGTTGTTTATGCGCTTGGTAGACAAAAATATCGATAGTGCAGACAGTATGAAGGAGGCGGGACTATGAGTCAGGACATGAGTGATATGAATAAAGCAGCACAGGTATCTCGTCCTCATGACGGTTTAACCATCGCCCAAAAGTGGATTGCATTTCGCACTATCTTAGTCAAAGAAGTGCGCCGGATTTTACGTATTTGGCCGCAAACGTTGTTGCCGCCAGTCATTACCATGAGCTTGTATTTTGTCATCTTTGGTAAGATGATTGGCTCGCGTGTCGGTGAAATGGGCGGCGTGCCATACATGCAATTTATCGTACCCGGTCTAATCATGATGTCGATTATCACCAACAGTTACTCTAACGTGGTTTCGAGCTTCTTTAGTGCTAAATTTACCGCCAGTATCGAAGAGCTTTTGGTTTCGCCGGTGTCTAAGCATGCAATTTTGATGGGTTATATCAGTGGTGGTATCTTTCGCGGACTGGCGATTGGTATTATCGTCTCGATAGTGGCGCTGTTCTTTACTGACCTTGGTATCGAGCATTTATTTGTGACGGTATTTACGGTGCTTGGCACCTCTATCTTGTTTTCATTGGGCGGCTTTATTAACGCAGTATTTGCCCGCTCATTTGATGATATCTCCATCATTCCAAGCTTTGTATTGACGCCACTGACTTATCTTGGCGGGGTGTTTTACTCGATGGAAAATCTGTCACCATTTTGGCAAAACGTCTCGTTATTGAACCCGATTGTCTATATGGTGAATTCGTTCCGTTATGGCATCTTGGGATATTCTGATGTCAATGTTTGGTATTCGATGGCGGCGATTTTTGTATTCTGTGCGATATTTTATACCATCGCTTATCGATTATTGAGTAATGGCTCACGCGTACGCTTGTAGTATTTGCAGTTTAGCAGGTCATAGTTTTACTACCTGCTTGACCTAGTTGGTAATTGGCCATTTCAATAAGACTTTAACGCTTTAATATTAGGAAGATAAATGAGTATTCACGGTATCTTGGGTGAGCAAACTACCGACTATCCGACTGAGTATAGTCCAGAGACGTTATACCCGATTGCTCGTAGTATGGGACGTGATGCGATTGGCTGGCAAGACGATAAACTAAAAGTGGGCGTTGATTGGTGGCAGGCGTTTGAGCTGTCTTGGTTAAATTCCCAAGGTATTTCACAAGTGGCTATTGCACGCTTTGGTATTCCGGCAAGCTCGCCATTTATCGTTGAGTCAAAGTCGCTTAAGTTATATTTAAACAGTATTAACTTTACTGAGTTTTCTGGCTGGGACGATGTGCAAGCGCTGATAGCCAAAGACTTATCAGCCTGCGTACAAGCAGAAGTACAGGTTGAGCTATTTGATTTAAATGATGACCTGAACGATAAAGCAACACGCTTATTGATTGCACAACCTGAAGGTGTTTGCATCGATGCGGCGCTTGCAAATAGCAGCGAGAAAGTAGCGCTAACGGAGCATCCTGATGCGTCATTATTAGCTAAAAATGAAAGCGATTTTAGAGACTCTGAAAAAAAAGTTGGCAAAAATTTCAGTTTTTATTCTAACTTGCTGCGTAGTAATTGTCCGGTGACCAATCAGCCAGATTGGGGCACATTGGCGGTTTCGATAAGCAGTGAAAAGCCAGTTAATACCGCCAATATGCTGCGTTATATCTTAAGCTTTCGTCAGCATAATGGTTTTCATGAGCAATGTGTCGAGCAGATATTTGCTGATTTGAGTCAATACTATCAGCCAAGTACATTGATGGTTCGCGCATGGTATACACGCCGCGGCGGTATCGATATCAATCCTTGCCGTGTCAGTGATATGAGCTTATTACCTAAACCAAGCCGTTTAATACGTCAGTAGGTAAAAGGTTGGCTTTTCATCATTTACTGAGCAATTAGTGTAGACATAACAAAGCGCCTATCTTATTCACTAAGATAGGCGCTTTGTTATGGCATAAGTTTTATTAATAAAACTATTTGCTACTTACTTTCGCCATGACTTCTTCACGGCTAAGCATTTGCTTTTCTGCCTCACGGCGATTGACGTATTCGTATTTGCCTTCAGCCAAGTTACGGTCTGAAACCACGATACGATGTGGAATACCAATCAATTCAAGATCGGCAAACTTAACGCCTGGACGCTCGTTACGGTCATCAAGTAGTACATTGATGCCTTGCGCTTTTAGCTCTTCATACAAAGCGGTCGCCGTCTCCATGACGGTCTCTTCTTTTGACTTCATCGGAATGATAGCCACTTCAAAAGGCGCAATCGAGTCATCAACGGTTGGCGTTTTTGGCCACATGATGCCGTTTTCGTCGTTGTTTTGCTCGATAGCAGCAGCGATGATACGGCTAACGCCAATACCATAACAACCCATCATTAGAGTGACAGGCTTGCCATCTTCACCAGATACGGTAGCATTCAGCGCTTGCGAGTACTTATCACCCAACTGGAAGATATGACCGACTTCGATACCACGTTTGATTTTTAGCGTGCCTTTACCATCTGGAGAAGGGTCGCCTTCTTGTACATTGCGCACATCAACAATACGAGTAATGCTTGCATCACGTACCCAGTTCATACCAACGGTATGTTTATTGACTTCATTCGCGCCCGTGACAAAATCTGACAAGGTGGCGGCTGAGCGATCGACAAATACTGGCATATCCAAATCAACACCGATAAAGCCTTTATGCAGACCCGCTGCTATGAGCTCTTCATCAGAGGCCATCGTAAGCGGCACATTGGCTTCTTCGATTTTTTCAGCTTTAATGGTATTGAGCTGATGATCGCCACGTAAAACGATAGCGATTAATTGCGGCTCACCATCTTCAGTATGACCATGAACGATTAAGGTTTTCACCGTCGTCTCTAGCGGTACGCCTAGATGTTCAGCAACCACTTTACAGCTGGTCATGTTTTCCGTTAAGACGTCTTCGCGCTCCATCTTCGGCGGCTGACGCTCAGCGGTGCTTACCGATTCAGCAAGCTCGACGTTGGCCGCATAATCAGAAGAATCTGAGAAGGCGATATCGTCTTCGCCGCTATCTGCCAACACATGGAACTCATGCGAAGCAAAACCGCCGATAGAACCCGTATCCGCTTGTACCGCACGGAAATCCAAACCCAAACGGGTAAAGATGCGCGTATAAGCGTCATACATATCATGGTAAGTCTTAGCGAGTGACGCTTGGTCAACGTGGAACGAGTAGGCGTCTTTCATGGTAAATTCACGCGCACGCATTACGCCAAAACGCGGACGAATCTCATCACGGAACTTACCTTGGATTTGGAAAAAGGTAATCGGCAACTGCTTATAACTGCGCAGCTCGCCTTGGGCAAGATTGGTGATGACTTCTTCGTGCGTCGGGCCCAAAACAAAATCGCGGTCATGACGGTCTTTGAAGCGTAATAGCTCAGGACCATAATCGTCAAATCGACCGGTCATCTGCCAAAGCTCAGCAGGTTGGGTCATTGGCATCAGCACCTCTTGAGCGCCGACGTTTTGCATCTCTTCGCGAACGATGCGTTCGACTTTTTGCAACACGCGCAAACCTATCGGCAACCAGATATATAATCCAGAAGCGATTTTACGAATAAGACCTGCTCTTACCATTAATTGGCTTGAGGCGATATCAGCATCGCTGGGAGTTTCTTTTAGCGTGGCAAACAAAAATTGACTGGCTTTCATAAATAAAGCATAACCTTATCAACGATAAAATAAATAAGAAATAGTAGGATATTGAGCGTGTGCTTTGATGGCCGACGCAAGCTTACCTTTTATCACTTGGTAATAGTCTAGGACATGCCTAGCTAAAAAGTACTGCGACAAACAGTACATCAGTAGAAAGTGCGTTCATAAAACGCCTTGCAAAAAGGCTGGAACTTTTCATTTTGTATTAAACGTCCATATTGGCAACGTCATATTTTAGACATATAAGCCAGAAAAATAGGTGTACGCCAACATTTTGCTTATACAATCTGACTATGTTAGGTAAAGTTCGCCTAAGACGCAATGACTTTTTGTTTTTTCAGCCAGAACATTACTTAAAGAGCCAAATATGTTGGTATTAATTCGATTATTTAGCGGTTTTAAGCATATTTATAGCAAATAATGAGCTGACTTCTTCGCCATAGCACTATTGAGAATTATGTAGAGTATTGGTAGTTATTACTTGAAGTTAACGCGCGCAACTAGCATTTATATCTTAGATTTCGATATTAAATATTTAGCTTTTTAACTCGCTTATAAAAACAAAAAAACTTTGAGGTAGTTTACATGACCAATCCTGAGAACCATTCTTCTATCAGTAATAATAATGCCAATCAGCCGCCTGCGAAAAAACCCATCGCTATGATGTCGTGGTTGGTATTGATGATTGGTCTTGCCGCGCTCGTTTTTGCGATTTATAGTCTGCAAAAAAGTAGCAAAGAAGCGCCGATAGAGACCATTACCCGTGAAGGGGTGGTGATGCAGATTCAGAAATTGAATCGCTTGGAGACGGTGGCGTTTAGTGTTGATACGGTGATTACTAGCCAAAAATCGGGCAGTTGGATGAAGCTGTGGCAAGATGAGCAAAAAGGCTTGTTTATCGCTCGTGGGCGCGTAGAAGCGGGAATTGATTTGAGTGCTTTAACGCCTGAGATGGTACAAGTGATAGCGCCTGCTGAGGCTGCTATAAAAAATGCTGAAAGCGTTGATGCCAATAATCCCGTCTCTATCATGCCGCAAATTCATATTACTTTGCCGCCATCAGAGGTGTTTTCGGTTTATTTAGACGATATCGAGATTTATGATTGGCAAACGGGTGCTTTTGGCATGATGCAGGTTGATCCAAAGATTTTGCAACAAGCGCAAAGTATGGCGAAAAAGGAAGTGCTTGAACGTGCTTGCCGCGGTGATGTGATGAATATGGCATTAGAAAATGCGCAAACCCAGTTGCAGCAGTTATTTTCATTAACTGGCGCAGTAGTAACGGTAACCACGCAGGGCGCAGGGGCATGTCAGATGCCAGTGACTAATGCTTAAATGGTTTAAATGGTTTAAATGGTTTAAATGGATTGGATTTTGGCATTGTAAGGGGTTAGCACGAGGAGAGAGATTTCGGTGTTCTGATAAATATCTTCGCCAGTTAACAGTTGTTGCTTGAAATGATGAGTAATAGGGTTATTATATTATATAGCAGGACTTATTTGTGATTAACGACAGACTTATAAATGCTGTCGTTCAAATAGACCTATATCTCATATAATGTAAGAGGTGGCATCTATGACAACTTCTAATAATCAGCCGTCTGCCCATGAGAAGCAAAAATTAACCAAACATCCTAAAGCAAAAGGGTCGCTATCGTTTGCGACTTGGGTACTGTTAATTCTTAGTTTTACCTTATTCGCTTATGCCATTTACACCATTAAGACGCGGATATTAGAGTCAGATACTGATAGAGCGAGTGCGCCACAAAGTAGTTTGGTGCAAACAGACAGCTAAGGCTTTTAAAATCATGACTATTTTTTAACTCATAACTGAGTTTTAGTTCATGGCTATTTTTAGTGTATAACTGTTTTTAAACTTAGAGCTGTTTACACTCAGTCTTATCTTTTAAATTCTGCAATCGCTAATTGCCGAGCCGCTTTATGTTCAACTATTGGTATTGGATAGTTAATATTAGCAAACTTACCACCCTTAGCCAGTTCTTTACGCATTTTATCCTCGCTATGCAAGATGCTGGCAGGGACGTCTTTTAATTCCGGTAGCCAAGTCTTGATAAATTCGCCGTCAGTATCGTGAGTTTTGGCTTGGCTAAAGGGGTTCATAATACGGAAGTAGGGCGCAGCATCCGTACCTGTTGATGCACTCCACTGCCAGCCGCCGTTATTGGAAGCAAAATCACCGTCTATCAGCTGCTGCATAAAGTAGCGCTCACCTAAGCGCCAATCAATCAGTAAGTCCTTGGTCAAAAACATCGCGGTGACCATCCGCAAGCGATTGTGCATAAAACCAGTGGCATTTAGACAGCGCATTGCGACATCAACTAAGGGCACGCCTGTCTTACCTGTGCACCATGCCTTAAAATCATCATCGTTATATGACCAATGAATCTTACTATCTGTCTCTTCTTTATAAGCCTTGTGGCGGATGAGGGTTGGCTTATCTACTAAGACATGACGATAAAAATCTCGCCAAGCAAGCTCGCTTATCCAGCGATTGATGTCATTGTTGTCAGAGTTCTTAAGGGCGTTGCCATCATCACTGTGCAATTCTTCCAGCGCTTTTGTGGCTTGCAGATAACAAAGTCTCGGACTGATTGAGCCAATAGTCAGGTAAGCTGATAAATGACTAGTCGCGTGCAAGCTTGGCACATCGCGGCTGATATCATAGTTATTAATATCATCAGCGATAAACTCCTCTAAACGCTGGCAAGCAGCGTTTTCGCCAGCAGGGTAAGCTTCTCGAACGTAATCAAGCTGTGCGTCCATATCAATATGCTTTAATGAATCAATACCTTCTAAACAGCCATCTTGTAATGTCTTTTGATAATCACTAACAACATTTTCACTTAACTTTTCTATATCTTGGATAGTCGTGGCGCTGGCTTTCGAGGTTTTCAGCTTGGCGTTGTTGTTGTTATTTATAGCTGCTGCTTCATGCATTTGTATGGTGCTAACATCTAAGGTATGCCGCCATTTTTTATAAAATGGGGTGAATACCTTGTACATGCTGTCGCCATCGTTGGTGGTAATGCTTTGCGGCGGCAAGATACATTGGTCATGCCAGCGAATAAATTCGATATCGTTTTTTGCCAGTTGTTTGGTGAGTTTTTCATCACGCTCAATCTCATTGCCTTCGTACTCATGATTTGCCATCACACAGCTGATGTTATTAGCCTCACATAATGTGCTTAGCGCCTCGACACAATCAGAAAAGCTTGGACAAACCTGTACGTTCAATGTGATATTCAATTGTTTATGCAAAGATGTTGCTAAGATTGGCAAGGTGCGGGCGATGTGGTCGAGCTGTGTAAGTGACATATCGTGCGCTTGCCACTGTTCAGGCGTAAGGAAAAACATAGCACTGATTTGCGCCTTGTCTGCGTTCGCCCGCTCACAAAGTGCCGCCAACGCCGTATTGTCATGCAGCCGCAAATCACGACGAAACCACATTAAGTAATGCGGCATACTGACATTCTTATTATCATGATTTTCGTCATTTGCTGACGCTGTCTTAGACATTCAATTATTCCTATTTTAATCAATCGCAATCATAAACAAAACTATGAATAAAAGTATGCTAGGATAAGTTTTTGGATGCAATTGATTTGCCAATTGATTAACAAATCAGCATCATATTTAGGGATTAGAGTTTAGCGTGAACTTGTCAAATGATGTCATACTCAACACCACCTTTAACGTTTTAAGGTCATATAATGCACGTTAAGTTTTGCGGCTTTACCCAGCTTAGTGATATCAATACCGCTGTTCAGATAGGTGTTGATGCGGTCGGTTTGGTGTTTTATCCGCCCAGTCCACGTGCTGTGACGTTAAAACAAGCGCAAATATTAAGCGCGGCTTTACCTGCTTTTGTCAGTGTCGTAGCGTTAGTGGTCAATATGGCTCATGATGAGTTGATTGAGCTGGCAAATAATGTCCCTTTTGATATCATTCAATTCCACGGTGATGAAACGCCTGAGCAGTGTCAACAGCTGGCAAGTGCCGTCAATAAACGCTGGATGAAAGCGCTGCGTATTAATGCTGAGCAAGATACTGTGGAAAATGTAAGCGCACGGATTGACAGTTTTGCCGCCGCAGGGGCGAGCAGTATTTTGCTTGATGCTTATCATCAGCATAAATATGGCGGTACGGGTGCGCGCTTTGATTGGAGCCTGATTCCAGATAATAGCTCACTGCCGATTATCTTAGCGGGTGGACTGGATGCCGACAATGTCGCTGCGACTCTTGATTTGCCTATTTATGGCGTCGATGTTAGCGGCGGAATTGAGGCTGATAAAGGTAAAAAAGACGCTGCTAAAATGCGTGCCTTTATGAAAGCAGTCAAGCGTGACCGATGGCAAAACGAGACGGTCACTGACGTCATCTAAGATAATTGCTATATTTGTGTTATTTATTCTTATTTAAGCGTTATTCCGACTTCCTGATTGAGGCTTATGTTTCCCCGTCTCCATAGTTATCCCAATTTTTATACCATTACTCCTTATATCAAAAGATACCACTTATCGTAGGAATTATCATGAGTCATGCCACGAACAAAGCACCATCTGCTACTGCACAATCTATAAACACCTTTACCAATCCAACAGACGTACAAGACTTTAACCAATACCCTGACGCACGCGGACATTTCGGCGTTCACGGTGGTCGTTTTGTATCTGAAACCCTGATGGCCGCCTTAGAAGAGTTAGAAGCGCTATATACCAAAGTAAAAGCTGACCCTGCGTTTTGGGAAGAGTATCATAATGATTTGGTCAATTATGTTGGTCGTCCAACACCGCTTTATCATGCTAAGCGTTTAAGCGATGAGATTGGCGGTGCGCAAATTTATTTTAAACGTGAAGACTTAAACCATACTGGCGCACATAAAGTGAACAACACCATTGGACAAGCGCTCCTTGCCAAAATGTGCGGTAAAAAACGTATTATTGCGGAAACTGGAGCAGGTCAACATGGCGTTGCAACGGCAACGATTGCCGCGCGCCTAGGTCTAGAATGTATCGTTTATATGGGTGCTGATGATGTCGAGCGCCAAAAGATGAACGTTTATCGTATGCGTTTGCTAGGTGCGACCGTTGTACCTGTTACCTCAGGTTCACGAACCCTAAAAGACGCGATGAATGAAGCCATGCGTGATTGGGTGACCAACGTCGATAGCACTTATTATATTATCGGTACGGTTGCCGGCCCACATCCTTATCCGCTACTGGTGCGTGATTTCCAAGCGATTATTGGTAAAGAGGCGCGTATCCAACATTTAGAAAAAACGGGCAAATTACCAGATGCACTAGTTGCTTGTGTTGGCGGTGGCTCAAATGCTATTGGTCTATTTTTTGACTTCTTAAATGATACTGAGGTCAAAATGTATGGCGTTGAAGCAACGGGTGACGGTATTGAAACCGGTCGTCATTCAGCGCCATTGGCCGCTGGTCGTATCGGCGTGCTACATGGCAACCGTACTTATCTGATGGCAGACGATGAAGGTCAAATTCAAGAAACGCATTCTATCTCAGCTGGTCTTGACTATCCTGGCGTTGGTCCTGAGCATAGCTTCTTAAAAGATATGAAGCGTGTTGAATATGTTGGCTGTACCGATAAAGAGTCATTGGCAGCCTTTCATGAAGCGACACGTAAAGAAGGCATTATCCCTGCGCTCGAATCTGCCCATGCGGTTGCCTATGCGCTTAAGCTGGCTAAAACCATGACCCCTGAGCAAACCATTATCGTCAATATGTCAGGTCGCGGTGATAAAGATTTGCATTCGGTAATGAAGGCGGAAGGGATTGAGTTGTAGTCGCGTATTTTATTGCGCGCTATAAATCCGCTTTTATAAAATAAATTGATTGGCTCTCTCATTAAATCGTAGAGGGTCAATATAGCCAGTTTGAATTAATTGTAGAGAACACTATGACCCGAATTGAAAGCACCTTTGAAACCCTAAAAGCCCAAAATAAAAAAGCCCTGATTCCTTACGTGATGGCGGGCGATCCAACCCCTGATAACTTTGTTGGCTTACTACATGACTTAGTCAAGCACGGCGCAGATATGATTGAAGTGGGCTTACCGTTTTCTGACCCAATGGCCGATGGCCCAACGGTCGCATTGGCGGGCGAGCGCGCTTTAGCAGCAGGAACGAGTACGCGTGATGCACTAAAAATGGTGGCAGAATTCCGCAAGCAAGACACGCAGACGCCAATTATCCTCATGGGTTATCTTAATCCCGTTGAAATCATTGGTTATGATAACTTTGTCGCTTTATGCGAGCAGTCAGGCGTTGATGGGATTTTGATGGTTGATTTGCCACCAAGCGAGGCGGGCAGCTTTACTCAGCATTTAACTGAACATGCGATGAATGAGATTTTCTTATTATCGCCGACCACTTTGCCTGAGCGCCGTGAGCAAGTACTGACCCATTGCGGTGGTTATATTTATTATGTGTCGCTTAAGGGCGTGACTGGCTCGGCGACGCTAGATACCGATGATGTTGCGACCCAAGTGCAAGCGATTAAAGCGGAGACCGATTTGCCAGTATGCGTGGGCTTTGGGATTCGTGATGCAGCATCAGCGAAAGCAATCGGTAAGCATGCCGACGGTATCATTGTAGGAAGTACGTTGGTGCAAAACTTTGCTGATATCGATGCTAAAGATGCCTCTGCGGTTGCAAGCGCTCAGCAAAAAATCATGGCAAAAATGGACGAGCTACGCGGCGCACTCGATAGTTTAACGGTCTAATATTATATTGAGTGTATTGGCATCAACGTGTGAATGGCTCAGCAACGTCATTATCTTACTATTTATAAGAGGGGCGATAGCTGTTTTTATATCAAGGATTATCGTAACTTTTATAACAATGTTTATAAAGACACGGTTAAATGACTTTGCTAAAGTTAGTTTACGTGTGTAAACTAACATCATATATAAATTGTTACAGTTGCGCATAAGCGTGCTTTATAACTGCTCATGTTATAAGGCTATGTGACTTTTAAATTGATTCTTATAAACGGACTTCTTAGGGACAAGTAACTAAGCCAACTTGTCGATAAGCCTTTGATAATGGCGAATAATATGACTGATACCATAACACCAGATACTATAAATAATAATGCTGCGAATAACGGCGCCGCGCCAAACGGTAATACCGCAGGGCAATCGTGGTTTAATCGCCCGATACCAGGTATTAAGCAGCAACTGACCGCACCTTTAACGGCGGTAGAGACTGAACCGTCAACGAAATGTAGCAGTTGTCATTCAATGATTACCAATACCGCGCTGATTTTTAATTGCTATGTCTGCCCGCATTGTGACCATCATTTACCGATGAGTGCTCGTGAGCGCTTAAACTGGTTGCTCGACCAAGTAGAGGGTGAGCTAGGACAGCAGTTCACTGCCAAAGATCCATTGAGCTTTGTGGATAGTAAGCCGTACCCGCAGCGCATGACCGAAGCACAGGACAAAACCGGCGAGTCTGAAGCGCTAATTGTGATGTACGGTAAATTGCGCAATCTTGATATCGTTACTTGTGCCTTTGACTTCCGCTTTATGGGCGGCTCTATGGGCTCGGTGGTCGGCGACCGTTTTGTAGAGGCCGCTGAAAAAGCCCTTAAAGATAAAGTGCCATTAGTCTGCTTTGCTGCTTCTGGCGGTGCGCGCATGCAAGAAGGGCTACTATCATTAATGCAAATGGCTCGTACTGCGGCGGCGATTGAACGCTTACGAATTGCTGGCGTGCCGTATATTGTGGTATTAACCAATCCTGTTTATGGCGGAGTGACGGCATCGCTTGCTATGTTAGGTGATATCCATTTAGCAGAACCAAAAGCCATGATTGGTTTTGCGGGCAAGCGCGTGATTGAACAAACGGTGCGTGAGACGCTAGAAGAGCCGTTCCAGCGTGCTGAGTTCTTGTTAGAGCATGGCGTTGTCGACGAAGTGGTACATCGTCATCAATTGATTGATACCATTTATCGTTTGCTTGCAAAGCTATGCCGCGTACCGAATGTTGCTGCTTAATATGTGCTAAGCTGGTTTAGCAAGCAGGTAATCGAGCTTATCAATACTGAATAGCAGGTTTAGCTTTGCCGACTAAGTATAATCAGTGCAATATAAAATAAGAACGTTAGAAATAGCGTTCTGCGGGTATAAATTTTCCTCGCTTGCTGTGCGCTTCGCACCCTAGAGGCTTTGCAAAATTTATCCCAGCAGCACTGTACTCTTTTTAAACTGTATACTTTTTAAACTAAATCGACTAAGTCACACTCACTAATAGCATTTATCGTTAATAACGGTAAATGCTATTTTTGCTTTTTGGTCAGGTAGTTATATACTGTCTCTATTTTCTTAATGAATATCTTTTAAATAACTAGTTCCTAACCGACTATTTCAATATAGGTTCCGCTCATGTCTGACTCTTCACTTTCTACCTCTACCACTCCTACTGAGCACTCGAGTTTGACCGAATGGCTTGATTATATGCAGCAGATTCATGTCTCGGCGATAGATATGGGGTTGTCGCGAGTATTGCCGGTTGCTGAGGCATTAGGCGTGGTACAGTCAGCCAAAGACGATGCTTATGTATTTACCGTAGCAGGCACCAACGGTAAAGGCTCAACGACTGCGGTCATCGCGCAAATATGCCAAGCGGCAGGTTATAAAACCGCACTGTATCAATCACCGCATCTAAGTGTATTTAACGAGCGCGTGCGTATCAATGGCGAGATGGTCAGTGATGAGACGCTAATTGATGCCTTTAGCAAAGTGGAGACGGCGCGGTTGCGGTGCGCTTTAACCTTGTCATTCTTTGAGATGACAACGCTTGCAGCATTATTAATCTTTGCCGAAGCAGATTGCGATGTCTGGGTATTAGAAGTTGGGTTAGGCGGTCGCCTTGATGTGGTCAATATTATCGATCCTGATATGGCGGTGATTACCAACATTGCCATCGATCATGTCGATTGGCTAGGGGATAATGTCGAAGATATCGGCCGTGAAAAAGCAGGTATTTTACGTGATGGTATTACTCTAGTTTATGGCGCTACTGCGATGCCAGCTAGTGTACAACAAGCGATTACTACGCATCAGGCAACTTGTTATCAAGCTGGGCAAGACTTTGATTATCGTGAAGTGGATACCGACGTTTGGCAATACAGTAATGCCGCTGTCACCATGCAGCTACCACGCCCAGCGCTATCGTTGACCAATACCGCCAATGCCTTATCAGCGGTGCTGGCAAGCCCATTAAATATTGATAAAAAGGCTATCGAACAGGCATTGCAGACGGTCAAGCTCGCTGGTCGTTTTGATTATCGTGAGACGCATAACCGTCATTGGTTGTTTGATGTGGCGCATAACGAGCAAGGCGTTGAGTTTTTATTGGCGCAATTATTACCGCTTTGGCAGCAGCATTTGGCAACGCAAAATAGCGCTGATGCTCTCAATCAAGGCAGCAATCAAAGCAGCAATCAAGCCAACCGTAAACCTGCCAGCATTAAAATGCTGTTTTCTATGTTGGGCGATAAGGATATCAATAAAGTCGTACAGCGTTTGACCGAAGCGGGCTTGCCTATTAGCGATTGGTTTATCGCTGAGATTGATTATCCACGGGCGGCGAGCACTGAGCAGCTGCAAAGTATCTTAGCAAGCTATGTCGATAATGCGCAAATACATGAGTTTAAACGTTTATCAGAAGCCACCGATGCCGTTATAAATGACAGTCAAGCGCAAGACTTAATCGTGGTATGTGGCTCGTTCCATACGATTGGCGAGGCGCTAGCGGCACTTGCCGATGATGATTTAAGTTAAAATCGTATTCACATAATGTTAATCTTAGCAGGAGCATGATGGCAGACAGTATGAAAAATATGCTTTATAATCAAATTGATTTAGCATCCTGCTATACAGTGCTATGAGATATATGCTCAGCATAACCTTTATAAATGGATGGACGTAACCGGCGGCAATAGCAACTATTTAACTATCAAGGCTGTTTATCAAAGCGATTTAGACTATTTAAGTATAGTTTTAAGACGACCGTTTTTGAAATGATAGTTTTTGAAACGACAGTTGCGCCGCTCAATCAACCTTATTACCAACTAAGAGACGTAAACGGATGAACTTTTCGAGACAAGCCTTATTGGGCATTGGGATGATTATAGGCGGTAGCGTGATGCTATACGCCATGGTGCAACAAATTGGTGATAGCAATAAACCCCAACCAGCGTCAGCGATGATAGATAAGCCAAGCCCCGCACAAGAGTCTCCGCAGCCATTGACGACTGATATCGAGACTGAAAAGCGCATCTTGGCACAAAAACAAAAAGAGCGCGCCGCTCGTGTTGCAGAACAAGAAAAGCGTGCTCAGCAGTTCTTAACCGAACAAGAAGCGGCTGAAGCACAAGCATTGGCAAAAGCCCGTGCGGAAAGTCAGCAATATATGGCCAGTAGCGCACCAGCTGCTGAAGAAAGTAAAGAGTCAGAGGCTGCAAAAAACAACCTTGCAACGCCAACGGTAAAGCCTCGTACGGATAGCAGTAATAGCACTACTGCTTCAGCTGAAAATGATGCAAAAGCTCGCGAGCAGCAAAAAGTTACCCAAGCGCAACAAGAAGCTCAGCGCCAAGCCGCCCTTAAAGAACAAGCGGCTGCTAAGAAATTAGCAGATAGTAAAAAGGAAGCTGAGGCAAAAAAGCAGGCTGATGCTAAGAAACAAGCGCAAGCTGCCGCTGAGAAAAAGCGAGAGGCAGCAGAAGCAGCTAAAAATGAGCCACCAAAGTCGCCTTCTGATTACCAAGTAAAAAAAGGTGACGGGCTGATTAAACTGGCGCGGCAATACAATATGCCGGTAGAAGTCTTGGCACAAGCGAATAATCTATCACCTTCAACATCACTACAACTGGGTCAAAGCCTTACCATTCCATCGCGTAAGCAGGTGGAGCGCTTAGCGCGTGAAGCAGCGGCAGCTGAGCAGGCGCGTGAAGACAAGCGTCAAAAAGAAGAAGCGTTAGCCAAGAAGTCGGCCGATGCCAAGCGTGAGGCGCAGCAGAAACTTAGTGAGGCGCGCAAAGAAGTGAAAGAAACCGATGCTAAAGGTAGCTTTGGCGTGCAAGTGGCCTTGGCAAATGACCAAGCCAAAGCGGATGAGCTGGCAAAGAAATTCCAATCTGCCGGCTATCAAGTAAAAACTAGTCCTACCAGTCGCGGTGTACGCGTTATCGTTGGTCCTGAGCGTGGCAAAGTTGCGGCATTGGCCTTAAAAGATAAGATTAATAGTGACCCCAAAGTTAATACGACAAGTGCTTGGGTCTTATACTGGCGCTAAAGTAGCGTTTATAGTGCTGTAACCCGATAACTATTATTGCTAAATACATAGCTACATTTTAATTCGGCTGGTTTATATCTTTATCGCTGTAGCTAATTTTATTCAAACACGACATCTATTGTCGTGTTTTTTGTTTTATCGTTTGCCGATTGGCTTAAGCTTGGTTACGATGAGCGCCGCTCTTTCCTATTTCTTTCTGTTCCTCTCTGTACTGTATAACCTGTCAGCCTACAAAGGCTGCCCTGTCGCGGTTGGCCATGTGTTGTCATTTTTTTTAGTGACATCAGCACACGTAGCTGACGGCTTTCATTATGTATAAGGTAAAACCATGTCATTTGGCGTTATATTTTTAATATTGGCGATTGGATTTGTAGGGTTGATCACCCTGCCAAAACTGTTCTCTCCTAAGCAAGTTACTGAACCTGAACCGCCGCCTGTACGCGGTGATGAGCTGGCTATTTGGCCATTTGCGCCGATGCCTATTATGACGGATACGGAAGTGATATTTTTTAATAAATTAAAAAATGCTTTGCCAGAATATCATATTTTTGTTCAAGTTCAGCTGTCACGTATCATCGAAGCCAATAGCAGTGAAACCTCAGAACGCAGTTTTTGGTTTAATCGTATTTGTCGTCAAAGCGTTGACTATGTCATCGTTGATGTCGATGCACAGACTACTTTGCTCGCCATTGAGCTTGATGATTGGACGCATAGCAGTAAGGCACGGCAAAAGGCCGATGATAAAAAGGATAAAGCGCTTGCCAGTGCGGGTATTGCTATCGTCCGTTTTCATGCCGAGCGTATGCCAAGTGCTGATATGCTGAGATATGAGCTGATGCAGGTGATTGAGAGTTATTGAAAGGCATAGATAAGTGTTAATAGGTATTAAACCAAAATATAAGCTAGGCAAAATTAATCATCTACACAATCACGCAGCCGAGGATAAATGACAATCGGTCTATCACCTTCAAAGTAGAGCCCTGTTTTTAAGATAGCATTTTCAGAATTGATAAGTGGCAACTGACGACCATCGTAGAAGTCGCGCTTGCTAAACCATTCGATATAATGGGCGGCGCGCAATACGTTGATATCAAACTTCGCAAGACTCATGCTATCAGTTTTATCGCACCATTCGTGTATGGGGAAGCTGGGTGTTAGCCAGTGAGGATAGACGAAATTAGCGACATTCATTGGCAAAAAGAATCGCCCTTTTATGACGCCATAACGCTTATCAATCTTAACTTGTCCATGCTTCTCAGTATCGACCCAAATGCTACAAAACTGCTTGGTTTGCATATGGGTCATTTTGCGCTGTAGATTGTCGTTGGAGTTGATCCCAACCCAATTAATCGGCTCAAAAGGTGCGGCACCCATAAAAAACTTAATCGCCAATTCCCAATGTTCAGTGAGCTTTTCCTCATGATTATACAAAATCAAATCCAGCTCACCAATCGTCTGTTTGCCATTGTATAACTGCACGTTATTAGCAAGCGTCTCATACGAATGCAATTTGCGCGCAAAGCCATCTTCTAGCCAAAATGACAATAAGCCTTCAAAGTGAAAACCCAAGCGATTGGGGCTAGGACGTTTTAATAAATAGCGGGTCAGTGCCTGATAGTCATTGGTGGTATCCAACTCCTTTAAACGTTGCTGATAAGCTTCAAACTGCTGTTGCCAAAAGCTTGCGCTATGTACGAAGATAGCATGGGTATTTTGGTACGGTGCTACATCTAGCCA
This sequence comes from Psychrobacter sp. DWR1-2-3, assembly GCF_049896465.1. Classification (NCBI taxonomy): domain Bacteria; kingdom Pseudomonadati; phylum Pseudomonadota; class Gammaproteobacteria; order Moraxellales; family Moraxellaceae; genus Psychrobacter; species Psychrobacter sp. DWR1-2-3. The sequence continues at coordinate 74,312 of NZ_JAFCUJ010000006.1, read as the reverse complement.
CTCCGTCAAGACGTTAGGGCAGGCAAGCACATACGCCAAATCACGCACATAAGGTCGCTGGTACGCTTCCCAAGTCGCATAATTGGCATGAGTTGCGAGAGTTGTAGGGCGTGGCACGCTAAGCTCAGACATAGGTCAAATCAGAATAAATATAAAGTATTTACCCTAGCGGCTCAATTGCTAAAAGTCTATAGGCAATCGTAATATGTTAAGATTGTAGTCATCTGGCAGCATATCTTTTGCCAATTATTCAATAATAATGAGGGCTAAAAAATGAAATATCTTTTGCAAGTAGACTTTCCTTATAGCGGACCTTTTGGCAGTGCGTTTTTTGACGCCATGAAAGAGCTGGCCGAAGACATCGCAACCGAGAACGGTCTGGTCTATAAGCTATGGACAGAAAATGAAGAGACGCAAGAAGCGGGCGGCATTTATGTATTTGATAATCTGGACGATGCCAACAGATATTTAGAAAAGCATACCCAAAGGCTGACCTCATTTGGTTTTAAAGACATTAAATCTAAAGTATTTGTCATCAATGAAGCGCTAAGTACGATTACTAAAGCATCTTTGTAATACTTAATGAAGAATAGTTAAGTATAAAAAAAGCCAACCATTAAAAATAATGATTGGCTTTTCTCTTTAACTACTATATTTGGTCGGAACGGCAGGATTTGAACCTGCGACCACTACACCCCCAGTGTAGTGCGCTACCAGACTGCGCTACGCCCCGAATGACTGACTATTTTACGCAAAATTATGCATATTGCAAGGGCTATTTATTTTAGCCAAAATCTACAGTCGCATTTTACTTATCATAGTCAGCATAACCAATGAGCAGTTAACCTTAACCCAATAGCTCTTTTAGGATTTGGTTTACTTGTTGCGGGTTGGCACTACCACGGCTGGCTTTCATCACTTGACCAACCAGACCGTTAAAGGCTTTTTCTTTACCGCCGCGATACTCGTCGACCATCGCTTGATTTTTCGCGATAACTTCTTCAACGATGGCTTTGATAGCGCCGGTATCGGTTTCCTGCTTAAGACCTTTTTCTTCGATGATTTTATCAGCGGCGTCATCAGCGTCGCCGCCTTCACGCTCATAGAGAGCACTAAAGACTTTCTTAGCCAATTTGCCAGATAGGGTATCGTCTTTAATACGCGCTAGCATACCAGCCAATTGCTTGGCACTGATAGGCGAGTCGATGATGTCTTTATCATCTTTGTTAAGTGCACCGAGCAGATCGCCCATGACCCAGTTAGCCGCCATTTTGGCATCCTGTTGTCCAACCTCAGCGACGACATCTTCAAAATAATCGGCTAGCGGACGGCTACCGGTTAGGATACGAGCGTCATATTCTGATAGACCAAGTGCCTCTTCAAAACGGGCGCGGCGAGCAACCGGCAATTCAGGCATCGCTGCACGAATGCTATCAACGGTATGCTGCTCGATACGGACAGGCAGCAAGTCAGGGTCAGGGAAGTAGCGATAGTCGTTGGCGTCTTCTTTGGTACGCATGGTACGAGTTTCATCGCGCTCTGGATCGTACAGCATCGTGGCTTGGATGACTTTACCGCCGTCCTCAATGATATCGATTTGGCGCTCGATTTCACGGTTGATAGCGCGCTCGATAAAGCGGAACGAGTTGAGGTTTTTCAGCTCAGTACGTGTGCCAAGCTCGCTTCCTGGCTTGCGCACAGAGACGTTACAGTCGCAGCGGAATGAGCCTTCTGCCATGATGGCATCAGAGATACCAAGCCATGTGACCAGCTGGTGAATGGCTTTGATATAAGCAAGGGCTTCATGAGCTGAGCGCATATCAGGCTCAGAGACGATTTCGATTAATGGCGTACCAGCGCGGTTCAAATCCACGCCTGTCATGCCATCGACGGCATCATGCACAGATTTACCGGCATCTTCTTCTAAATGGGCGCGGGTGATGCCCATGCGTTTAGGGTATTCGTTTTTCTCGCCTTCATTGACCACGACATCGATATAACCCTTGCCAACGATAGGATTGGCCATTTGGGTAATTTGATAGCCTTTTGGTAAATCAGGGTAGAAGTAGTTTTTACGATCAAACGTATTAAATAAACCCAGCTCAGCATTGACGCCAATGCCGAATTTTAAGGCGCGATCGACGACGCCACTGTTTAATACGGGCAAGACACCCGGCAGACCTAAATCGACGATACTGGCTTGGGTGTTTGGCTCATGACCAAAGTCAGTCGGTGCGCTGGAAAATATCTTACTTTCGGTATTGAGCTGGCAGTGAATCTCAATCCCGATGACCACTTCATAGCCATCGACGAACAGCTCTTTACGGATGATTTCTTGGTGAGCGGCATTATCAGTAGTAGTTGCTGTGTTCATTATACCGTCTCCTTCGCGATGGTAGAGTGTTGTAAATGGTGGTCGGTATGCTGCTGGAATAGGTGCGCGGTAGAGAGCAACTTGCTCTCTTGCCAATACTGACCAATCAATTGCAGGCCAATTGGCAAACCATTTGAGGTTAAACCAACAGGCTGACTAAGTGCAGGTAAACCGGCTAAGTTAACACCGATGGTATATACGTCACCCAAATACATCGTCGCAGGGTCAAGGTCTTCACCAAGCTTATAAGCAGCGGTTGGCGCGGTTGGACTGGCGATGACATCACAGTTAGCAAAAGCGTCTTCGAAGTCTTTGACGATGATACGACGTACTTTTTGTGCCTTGGTGTAATAAGCATCAAAGTAACCAGCGGATAGCGCATAAGTACCAGTCAAAATACGACGTTGTACTTCAGGGCCAAAGCCTTCTGAGCGTGAGCGCGTGTATAAGTCGAGAAGGTCGGTTGGGTTTTCACAGCGATAACCAAAACGCACGCCATCAAAACGTGACAGGTTCGATGAGGCTTCCGCTGGTGCGAGCATATAATAAGTCGCAAGGGTAATCTCAGGGTCAGTAATATTGACCTCTACAATCGTTGCACCAAGCGCTTCGTATTGCTTTAGCGCTGCACGTACCGCTTGTTCGACTTCCGTATCTAGTCCGCTCGTAAAGTACTCTTTTGCCACGCCAATACGTAAGCCTTCTAATGGCTTCGCGTTATCACCAGCGGCAGTGACCGCAGCATTCAAATCTTGGACATAATCTGGCATATCATGTTTGATAGAAGTGGCGTCGCGTGGATCATGACCAATCATCGGTTGTAGCAGATACGCACAGTCCATGGCACTACGACCCATGCTACCTGCTTGGTCAAGACTTGAGGCGTAGGCAATCATACCGAAGCGCGAGATACGACCATAAGTTGGCTTGATACCGGTTAAACCACAAAATGACGCTGGCTGACGAATAGAACCACCCGTGTCACTAGCGGTAGCAACGGGCACAAAGCCTGCGGCGACGGCGGCAGCACTACCACCTGATGAGCCACCGGGGACGTGATTTAGATTCCAAGGATTGTGTACCGCACCATAATGCGAGCTCTCATTATCCGAGCCCATCGCAAACTCATCCATATTGAGCTTGCCAAGGCTAATCATGCCCGCTTTATCAATATTGGTGACAATGGTTGCGTCATAAGGTGAAATGAAGTTATGTAGCATTTTTGAACCACAAGTCGTCAATACGCCTTGGGTACAAAAAATATCTTTGTGTGCCATCGGTACGCCAAGCAGTGGACGCTTGTCGCCTTGGGCACGCATCTCATCTGCTGCTTGTGCTTGTGCGCGCGCGGTTTCAGAGGTATGAGTGATAAAACTGTTAATCTTGCTGTCAAGCGCGTCGATGCGCTTTATATAATGTTCAGTTAATTCCGCGCTGCTAAATTGTTTGTCTTGCAAGCCCGTAATAAGCTGCTGGGTACTTAAGAGGTGAAGTTCAGACATAAGGTGTCGTCCGTCAAAATGTGAGTAGCAGTAAATAGGATAAAATAAAGGTAAAAATTATTAGAATAATTATTCAATCACTTGTGGCACAAGGTATAGACCCGCTTCAACAGCAGGGGCCATTGATTGATTGCGCTCGCGATTGATATCGTGTTTGGCGACGTCTGCGCGCAAATCTTGGCAAACTTCATGAATGTTTGACAAGGGTTTGATATCGGTGGTGTCTACATTGCCAAGCGTTTGCATCAGCTTTAGTACTTTGGTGATATCGTCGGCGTAGCTGCTGGCGGTGTCTTCATCAACACCTAAGCGCGCAAGGCGGGCAACTTCTAAGATTTCTTGACGGCTGACAGTATTTTCAGTCGCTGGGGTTGGCTGTGACATAATTTCTCCAGTTAAGGACAGTTTTTATTAGAGTAGGGTATGACTAAAATGGGTCAGTATTAAGAGAGATAATCGCTAAAACATACTAAAATAGGTTAAAAAATATGAAAACACAGGCTCTATCTGTATGTTTTATAGAGAGTGTCCTTATTATAAAGCATCTCAGTCAAGATTACAGAGCAGGGCTTTGATTGCTGCATTATTATCTATGCTTTATTGGTTTTTATGCTTCATTCATTTTTATGTTTTGCTCGTTGGCTTTATGAGGCGCTGCTGTTATTAAGCCTTGCTGTTACTAAGCGCGCAACTGTCTTTATTAATATAGTCAATCTTAAATGAAACAAGTACAAGTATTATAACGCGCTACTGGTATTCATTTTCCTTGCTTGCTGTGCCTACGCAGACAGAGGCTGCGCAAACTGAATACCAGTAGCTCTGTGTTTATTTTATAGCGGATTGCCTATAGGCTGACTTTAGAAAACAGCCCTATTTGCAAAATTGACCGGATAGTTATGGATTGATTATCAATTACTCACTATTTGGTTATGAAATACGTTACAGTATGCACCCACTGCTAAGCAAATTAATAAGCAAAACACTCAGCAGAAATGTCACATGGCTGTAGCGCCTTGTTAGTTATTGAATTAAATGATGTTTCATTAAATGAAGTGGTATTGTCCGCCATTTCAAACTTTGTAACAACTTTTAGCGCTTAAGAGCAAAATCCTAGCGTACTGATGCAAATATCTGTGTTTTTTTTGAGCTAAATCGGTATAATTTAGCTCAGTTTTTGCATTTCATCATTATGGCTTCGGTTTGACTTGTTGCGATGATAAACTCTCGCCACAGGTCATGTCTAACGACGACCTGCTCAACACTGACGAGTAAACCCTCAGTCAATTTCGTTCGCCTCATTCGCCTCATTTGTAAGACGCTGGATATATTAGTCATGAACCTGTTTGGATTTTTATCAAATAATATCGCAATCGACCTCGGTACTGCGAACACCCTTATTTTTATTCCTGGTAAAGGCGTGGTGCTCGACGAGCCTACGGTGGTCGCGCTACGAAGTAATCGTACCCAGAACCCTACCGTTGCCGCCGTTGGTATTGATGCCAAGCAAATGCTAGGTCGTACGCCTGCCAATATTACGGCGATTCGCCCGTTAAAAGACGGCGTGATTGCGGATTTTGAAGTGACGCAAAAAATGCTCAAGCATTTTATCACTAAGGTAAGAGCCAAGCGTTTTATGGCACAGCCTAACGTGGTGGTTTGTGTTCCTTGCAAATCAACCCTTGTTGAACGTAAAGCGATTCGCGAAGCGGTCTCATCAGCAGGCGCAAGCAAAGTATTGTTGCTAGAAGAGCCTATGGCGGCAGCAATTGGTGCTGGCATGCCGGTTCATGAAGCCAGTGGTTCAATGGTGGTCGATATCGGTGGTGGCACCACTGAGATTGCTGTTATCGCATTGTCAGGTTGCGTCTATGCGGAGTCGATTCGTATCGGTGGCGATATGTTTGACGAAGCCATCATTACTCACGTACGCCGTACCCATGGTTGCGTGATTGGTGAAACCACCGCTGAACGTATCAAACAAGAAGTTGGCTCAGCATTAAATGAAGACAGCCAGCTAGAAGTTGAAGTTCGCGGTCGTAGTATGGCAGAAGGCGTGCCAAAGACCTTTACGGTCAATTCAGAAGAAGTGCAAAAAGCCCTTAGCGATCCATTAAGTGGTATCGTCAGCGCAGTAAAAACCGCACTTGAGCAAACACCACCTGAGCTGTCATCAGATATCGCAGAACGCGGTATTGTATTGACTGGCGGCGGTGCGTTATTAAGAGGTTTAGATAAGCTGATTTCAAAAGAGACCGGTCTACCTGTTACTGTTGCTGAAGATCCATTAACTTGCGTCAGCCGCGGCGGTGGTATTTCGCTTGATTTTATCAATAACAAAAGTCTTAATATGATTTTTGTCTAAATCGGTAATGCTTATATAGGTGGTGCTGTTCATATAGTTGGTACCGTTTATTTCGTACTGCCTATATAGTTAGTAATCAGGCATGGCTATATTTGCTCTGTTTGATGAACGCTAGCATGACATTGCGTGGGCGCTTTATCATAAAAACCGTTTTTTCTTATTCGTTTTATTCTATTAAAGGTAGCCAATCAGGTTGCCTTTAATAACATTAATCCATGCTAAAACCCATGCCAAAATTCATGCTGAAATTAAATAGCAGCACGATATTACTTGCTTGGTCGTTTTGGTCATTGGTTTTTAGCATTGCTATAGTTAGTTTAAAATAAAAGCGCTACATTATAGTTATGTGCGACTGGTATAAATCTTCCTTGCTTGCTGTTATCACAAAGGCTACGAAAAATTCATCCCAGTCGCATTGTATCGATTTCAAAATTGTATCGATTTTAAAGTAGTTCTACTATATCGACGAGATGCTAAGTACAAAATTTTGATAGGGTCATATTTTATATCTTGATATTTGCTATTGTTATGTCAAGTAGCCGTTATTGCTCACATTAAAACCTCTAGATTAGACCAACTATGATTCCAAGTATTTTTGCTCGCCAACCGCTAGCGCTTCGTAAGACTGCTATTGTATTGATAGTGGCGCTGATATTGATGTGGTTTGATAGCAAAAATCCAGAATGGTTCAATCCCATACGTACGACCACCCATGCCGCCATGCAGCCCATTTATGAGCTGTCGTTATTGCCAAGCTATGCAAAACACTGGTCAAGTGGCAGTTTGCAATCTAAAGAAGCGCTACGCCGCGAAAACATGCAGCTAAAGTCGCAACTTATTCACGCGCAAGCTAAATTGCAGCAGCAAGATTATATCTTGGCACAAAACGCTCGCCTGCAAGGTATCCTATCGACCACACGTCCCGAACAGTTTGATTTAAATTTGGCCCAAGTGATTGGTACTGATACCAATCTGCTCAGGCAAATCGTGGTGCTCAATAAAGGCGAGCAAGATGGCGTGCAAGTGGGTCAAACGGTCATCGATGAAGACGGTATCTTAGGACAGATTATTAATGTCTATCCCAATACCAGCCGCTTGTTATTGATTACCGATGAGCAGCAGTCTGTTGCCGTAACCGTCAAGCGTACGGGACAGCGCGCCATTGTCACCGGTGAGGGCATACCGACCTCTTTACGTCTAAACTATGTTTTTAAAACCTCAGATGTGCGCGTCGGTGATGAGCTGGTGTCATCGGGATTGGGCGGGCGTATACCGGCAGGGTATCGGGTTGGGCGCATTGCTCATGTTGAAGATACGCAAGCCGATAACTTTAGAAGTATTGAAGTCACGCCAGCGGCAAACTTTATCGACAATGCTTACGTGCTGGTGCTACAAGATAAGCTGAGCAATAAACGCAATGCAGGCATCAGTGAAAATTAATAGCTTATTCATAAGAAAGTATAGCTTGTCATAATCCATAGCGTGCATGTATGGATAGATGGATGATATCCAAAGATATTATTAACCGTTAACCGCCGTGTTATTCCCCTCAATGCTAGATTAATAGTCAAATAGCAGCCGCTAAACACTCGCTAAAGGTAAGTATTCATGGCATATCCTGATTCTGATAATGCAACTGGGCTGTTGCTTGCCGTGATTGTCCTGAGCTTTATTGTCGCCTCCTCGCTCAGTGTTTATCCGTTAAGCCCGAGCATGGCAACATTGCGCCCGATGGTTATGATGATGGTGCTGATTTTTTGGTTACTGTTTCAACCGCGTTATGTTGGGGTTTTTGCCGCCTTTACCATTGGTATCATCGCTGATTTGTTGATGGACACACACTTAGGTCAGCAAGCCTTTGCTGCCGTGATGGTGGCATTGGTGATAAAAGTCACTAGCATCTATATCAGACAGCTAAATACCATCAGTGCGTGGTTAATTGCCAGCCTAGGATTGGTTATCTTCCAAGTTACTTTATGGATATTACAGATGTATATCCAAGATACCTTTGTCGCCCAATCTGCCTTATCTTTATTGATGAGTATTATAAGTTGGCCATTGGTGCTGTTTATATTACGCAAATTTGCACGCTGATTTTAGATGCTTATTAATCTGCAACACTAAAAAGTCATAAATTTATAAAATAAGAGAATAGCAATGAAACTCATTTTAGCGTCTGGCTCACCGCGCCGTCATGAGCTGTTAACCAGAGCGCAACTGGACTTCACGGTCATGAGCGTCGATATCGATGAGACGCCTCATATTGACGAAGCGCCCAAAGCGTATATTGAACGTATGGTCGCTACCAAGGCAGAGGCAGCAGTCGAACAATTAAATAGAGCATTGAATAAAGATTTAAACGACAAACAAGCTGACTTACCCGAATCCATTATTATTTTAACCGCTGATACCATCGGTGTCTTAGCAGACGGCAAGACAGTGCTGGTTAAACCGGCTAATCGTGAAGACGCTTATCGCATGTGGCAGCAGATGTCTGATAATGTCCATGAAGTCTGGACAGCGGTGCAAGCAACCCATATAGCATTCTCCTCTGAGAATGCTAGCAGCCCAAATAATAAGCCAGTATTGCAAGTCGTTAATCAGCAAAAAATTACTGAGCGTACCGAAGTGACCTTTATACCTTTAACCATAGAAATGATGAGTAATTACTGGGACAGCGGCGAGCCTGCTGATAAAGCGGGTGGTTACGGCATTCAGGGTTTGGGTGCAGCATGGGTGAGCCGTATCAATGGCAGCTATACCAATGTGGTTGGTTTGCCGCTGGCACAGACATTGGCGCTTATAAACAAGATGCAAATAAATGACATGCAACTAAAAGAAATACCAGAGGATGAAGCTAAGGCTGTCAATTCGCTAAAAGCAGATGGCTAGCCCTTATGCACATAATGACACGGTAGGGTGATGGGCAAACGCAAGGTGCATTTGGTACACTGTGAGGCTACCAAACTATGAACGCTTCACAAGAAAGCTGAGTGATAAGAGAAAATATTATGTCCGAAGAGCTGCTGATTAATATTAGTCCCATGGAATCTCGGGTCGCCGTGTTGGATAACGGTGTCTTAGGCGAGATTTATATTGAGCGTCATCATAAACTGGGTTTGGTCGGCAATATCTATCTAGGGACGGTGGTACGTGTGCTTCCCGGTATGCAAGCAGCTTTTGTTGATATTGGACAATCGCGCACCGCATTTTTACATGTCAATGATATGCAGCGTGAACCGCGTCCAGTCGCCGAAAAGAAAAACAAATCCCAAGATTCGACCAATAACGAACGCACTATTATAGACGCTGCTACTGATGAATTAGCAATCACGCCGCCCGTTGTCAGTGCGCAAAGCACTGAAGTCGTCCCCGTTACAAAAACTCTGATTCAGCATCGTCTACACGAAAGCCAACGTATTTTAGTACAAGTCACCAAAGACCAGCTCGGTAGCAAGGGTGCGCGTCTAACCACCAATATCTCGCTACCATCACGTTATTTAGTGTACCTGCCATCAAGTGAGCATATCGGTATCTCGCAACGTATCGATGGCGACGAAGAGCGCACACGGCTGAAAACTGAGCTTGCTAGCCTGATGCAAACGGTCAACCTAAAAGGCGGTCTCATTGCTCGTACAGCGGCTGAGCGTGTCCCTGTTGATAAGCTTGAAGAAGATATTTACTATCTATTGCAGCTGTGGCGCACTATTTGTGCCCGTCGCCAAGAAATGAAGCCCAATCAAAGCTCCGAGCTTATCTATCAGGAGTTATCGCTACCTTTGCGCTCGATTCGTGACTTGGTACATGCCGATACCGAAAAAGTGGTGATTGATAATGAACAAATTTATGAGCAAGTTAGATACTTTGCCAAAGAATTTGTCCCCTTTGTCTATGACCGTATTGTGCATTATACCGCTGAGCAATCACTGTTTGATGTGCACCGTGTCGAAGACGATTTACGCGACGCCCTAAAACGGCGGGTTGACTTAAAGTCGGGTGGCTATCTGATTATCGATCAGACTGAAGCCATGACCACGATTGATGTCAATACTGGCTCATTCGTTGGCGCGCGCTCGTTAGAAGATACCGTTTATAAAACCAATCTTGAAGCCACCCATGCTATTGCACGGCAGCTACGTCTACGCAATCTAGGCGGTATTATTATTCTAGATTTTATTGATATGCTAGAGCAGCAGCATAAAGACGATATTTTAGAGAGTTTGCAAGCACAGCTGACACAAGATTATGCCAAAACCAAAATCACCCAAGTCAGTGAGCTTGGCTTGGTTGAGATGACGCGCAAACGTACGCGCGAATCGCTCGGTCAGCAGCTTTGTGAGCCGTGCTCAACCTGTCAGGGTCGCGGCTTTGTTAAAACCGCTGAAACCGTCTGCTTTGAGATTTTCCGTGAAATCATGCGCTGTGCTCGTACTTATAACTCACCAAAGAAATTTACCGTGGTCGCCCATGCTGCCGTGATAGATTTATTACTGACTTCAGAATCGGACACCGTGGCAGATTTAGAGTACCTATTGGGTCGGGTAATTACCTTTGACGTTGAGAATCTTTATACCCAAGAGCAGTATGATATTGTTCTAGATTAAGCGTTTATTATTAAATACCCAAAGCAAGTAGTTTAGAGATTAGCGACTGCATAAGTTAATCTTTAATGACCAATACTCTTATAAAAAGTGGGGATGTAGTGTACAAATAATGTTTTATATCAATTACTATCTAACATCATTGCAAATAACCTCCTTGCAATGGGTCAAAAATTATGTATAATACACACCACTGAATTATATATGCGCAGCCAATCAAACAGCTGGCGCTATGACAGCTAGAGCATCGTTTCTAGCACTATTTCATTATGCCTTTGCTGACATCCTATAATGGAAGGGTCGGCGGGGCTTTAAACTATTTTGCTTTTAGTACGCTATAAGTTCCGTTAACGAACTCATTCTGGTTTAGAACAGAAGGCCGCTTTAAGTGAATATTTAACCAAACGGCTTTTGCTCATTTACTTGCAAAGCAAGAATGACAAAGGCACATATTAGGAGCTTGCTGGCATGGCTAACCAGAGAATCCGTATCCGTCTTAAGTCTTTTGATCATCGTCTGATTGATCAATCTGCACAAGAGATTGTTGATACTGCAAAGCGCACCGGTGCGCAAGTTTGTGGTCCTGTACCGTTGCCGACTCGCATTGAGCGCTTCAACGTTCTAACCTCACCACACGTAAACAAAGACGCTCGTGATCAGTACGAAATCCGTACTCATAAGCGTATGGTTGACATCGTTCAACCTACCGACAAAACTGTGGATGCGCTAATGAAGCTTGACTTGGCGGCGGGTGTTGACGTTCAAATTGCTTTGGGTTAATGCACATAAACACCCAACCCATTAATATAAGATATAAAGAGGTCTAAAATGGCGATCGGTTTAGTCGGTAAAAAATGCGGCATGACCCGTGTCTTCACTGAAGCAGGCGCATCTATCCCTGTAACAGTGGTTGAGATCAGTGCTAACCGCATTACTCAAGTAAAAAATACTGATGTAGATGGCTATCAAGCCATCCAAGTTACCACAGGTACCCGTCGTGACAGCCGCGTAACAGCAGCTCAAAAAGGTCACTTCGCTAAAGCTGGTGTTGCAGCTGGCCGTGGTGTTTGGGAATTTCGTGCCAATGAAAGCGATCTTGAAGGTCGTGAAATTGGCGGTGAGATCCTAGCTGACTTGTTCGAACAAGGTCAGATGGTTGATGTCACAGGACAGAGTAAAGGTAAAGGCTTTCAAGGCGGCGTGAAGCGTCACAACTTCAGCATGCAAGATGCCACTCATGGTAACTCAGTATCTCACCGTGCCCTTGGTTCAACTGGTCAAAACCAGTCACCAGGTAAAGTCTTCAAAGGCAAAAAAATGCCAGGTCAGATGGGTAACAAACGTGTTACCGTTCAGGGCCTAGAAGTGATATCGGTTGATGTTGAAAAAGGGTTACTTGTCATCAAGGGTGCTATCCCAGGTGCCACCGGTGGCGATGTCATCGTACGTCCGTCAGTCAAAGCCTAAGCAAGGGGATTAACGTGGATTTAAAAACAGTTACAGGGGCGGCAGTTGAGCTTTCTGATACGGCTTTCGGTCGTGAATTCAACGAAGCATTAGTGCATCAAGTCGTCACCGCATATCTTGCTGGTGCTCGTCAAGGTACACGCGCTCAAAAAACCCGTGCCGAAGTTTCTGGCGGTGGCATTAAGCCATGGCGCCAAAAAGGTACTGGTCGCGCTCGTGCAGGTTCTATTCGTAGCCCAATCTGGCGTTCTGGTGGTCGTGCATTCGCTGCAAAACCACAAGATTGGTCACAAAAAGTTAACCGTAAGATGTATCGCGGTGCGATGCAGTGCATCCTAGCCGAATTGATTCGTCAAGATCGTCTAATTTTGGTTGAAGAGCTAAGCGTTTCTGGCCCTAAGACCAAAGAGCTGATTGCAAAGTTAAATGACTTAGGCGCACCTCGTGCACTAATCGTCACCAAAGAAGTTGACGAAAACTTATACTTAGCTGCTCGCAACATTCCACACGTCAATGTACTTGGTACAAACGAAGTGGATCCAGTGAGCTTGATTGCTTTTGATAAAGTAATCATGTCAGTTGAAGCTGCGAAACAATTTGAGGAAGCACTAGCATGAATAACGCAAGACTTTATCAGATCCTAAGAGGACCTGTATTCTCAGAGAAATCTCAAATGCTTGGCGATTCACTTGGTGTGCAGGTATTTAAAATTGACTCTAACGCTACTAAGCTAGAAGTCAAAAAAGCAGTTGAGATGATGTTCGAAGGCGTTGAAGTTTTAAAAGTAAACACTTTGAATGTTAAAGGTAAGACAAAGCGTTTTGGTAAGAATATCGGCCGTCGTAATGACTATAAAAAAGCCTACGTTACCTTAAAAGCTGGTCAAGATGTACAAATGGCTGATGCTGGTGAAGACGTCGCAAAAACGACTGCTTCTACTAGTGAAACAGCGAACAACGAATAAGGATTACACTCATGCCTATCGTAAAAGCAAAGCCAACATCACCAGGCCGTCGTTTTGTTGAAAAAGTGGTGCATCCACACCTTTACAAAGGTCGTCCTTTTGCAGCGCTTCTCGAATCAAAAAGTAAGTCAGGTGGTCGTAACAATAATGGTCGCATCACGACTCGTCACATCGGTGGTGGTCATAAGCAACATTATCGTATTATCGATTTCAAACGTACTAAAGACAATATCCCAGCCACGGTAGAGCGTATCGAATACGATCCTAACCGTACTGCGCACATTGCTTTACTTAAGTACGCTGATGGTGAACGCCGCTATATCATTGCTGCTAAAAAACAAGCAGTTGGTGATACAGTAATGTCAGGAGAGAACTCTCCAATCCGTCCAGGTAACTGTTTACCGCTGAAAAACATCCCATTGGGTACTGTGATTCACAATATCGAACTTAAAATCGGTAAAGGTGCACAGCTAGCTCGTTCTGCGGGTGCCAGCGTTCAATTACTTGGTCGTGACGGTATTTATGCTATTCTACGTCTACGTTCTGGCGAAACACGCCGCGTACACGTGAACTGCCGTGCCGTTATCGGTGAAGTTTCTAACACTGAAAACAACTTGAAATCACTTGGTAAAGCCGGTGCTTCACGTTGGCGTGGTGTTCGTCCTTCTGTTCGTGGTGTTGCTATGAACCCGGTTGATCACCCACATGGTGGTGGTGAAGGTCGTAACAAAGGTCGCCATCCAACCAGCCCTTGGGGTCAGAAGTCTAAAGGACTTAAAACGCGTCACAATAAGCGTACTGACAGTATGATCATCCGCCGCCGCGCCAAGAAGAAATAAAGGAAGAATTTCATGCCTCGTTCATTGAAAAAAGGTCCATTCATAGACGCGCACTTGTTTGCCAAAGTTGAGAATGCATTAGACACCAACTCACGCAAACCAATTAAGACTTGGTCGCGCCGCTCGATGATTTTGCCACAAATGGTTGGCCTAACCTTATCTGTTCACAACGGCCGTACTCATGTACCGGTTATCGTGAGCGAACAGATGGTTGGTCATAAACTAGGTGAATTTGCCCCGACTCGTACGTATCGTGGTCATGGCATTGACAGAAAAGCTAAGAAATAAGGTGCTTACCATGGAAGTAACTGCAAAATTACGCGGTGCCGCCATTTCGGCACAAAAAGTTAGACTCGTTGCTGATGAAGTTCGTGGCAAATCTATCGAGCGTGCTTTGGATATCCTAACGTATAGTAATAAAAAAGGCGCTGTCTTCGTTAAGAAATGTCTTGACTCAGCCATCGCCAATGCCGAACATAACAACGGTTTAGATATTGATACCCTTAAAGTATCAACCATCTACGTTGATGAAGGCATTACGCTAAAACGTATCCTACCACGTGCTAAAGGTCGCGCTGATCGTATCAGTAAGCGTACTTGTCACATCACTATAAAGGTAGGAGAATAAGTTATGGGTCAAAAAGTACATCCAATCGGAATTCGTCTTGGTGTTGTCAAAAAGCATAACGCAAACTGGTATGCTAACCCTAAACAATACTCAGAATACCTGATCAACGACATCCAAGTCCGCGAGTATCTACGCAAAAAACTAGATAATGCTATGATTAGCAATATCATGATTGAGCGTCCTACTGGTGCTGCTAAGATTACCATCGCCACTGCGCGTCCTGGTATTGTTATCGGTAAGAAAGGCGAAGATATCGAAAGACTTCAAAAAGAATTGACCAAAATTATGGGCGTACCTGCTCAGGTCAACATTGAAGAAATCACTTCACCTGATCTTGATGCACGTTTGGTCGCTGATGGTATCGGCAGCCAACTTGAGCGTCGCGTTATGTTCCGTCGTGCGATGAAACGCGCGGTACAGAACAGCATGCGCTCTGGTGCTAAAGGTATTAAAGTTGAGTTGTCTGGCCGTCTTGGCGGTGCTGAGATCGCTCGTACTGAATGGTACCGTGAAGGTCGTGT
The DNA here is from genome assembly GCF_049896465.1 of Psychrobacter sp. DWR1-2-3. Classification (NCBI taxonomy): domain Bacteria; kingdom Pseudomonadati; phylum Pseudomonadota; class Gammaproteobacteria; order Moraxellales; family Moraxellaceae; genus Psychrobacter; species Psychrobacter sp. DWR1-2-3. The sequence goes on along the minus strand of NZ_JAFCUJ010000006.1, from coordinate 59,054 downwards.
GCCATTGCATACACTCCGCGCTGATATTGACTACGCGTCAGTACGTGCAGAGACAACTTACGGCACTATCGGTGTAAAAGTTTGGATTTTCCGTGGCGAAATCCTTGACGGCATGAACAGTGTATACAATCCCGTCAAAGAAGAGCAGACTCGTGCGCCAAAACGCCGTGGTCGTGGAAACGGAAACCGTCGAAACACAGACAGAGGTTAAACTATGTTACAGCCAAAACGTACCAAGTTTCGTAAAATGCACAAAGGTCGTAACACTGGGCTAGCTCATCGTGGAAGCACCGTTGCATTCGGACAAATTGGTCTAAAATCGTTGACTCGTGGTCGTATGACTGCCCGTCAAATTGAAGCAGCACGTCGTACCATCACTCGTAAAATTAAGCGTGGCGGTAAGATTTGGATTCGTGTATTCCCAGACAAACCAATTACCAATAAACCACTAGAAGTACGTATGGGTAAAGGTAAAGGTCCTGTAGAATATTGGGTATGCGAAGTCAAACCTGGTAAAATGCTATATGAAATCGAAGGGGTTTCAGAAGACCTTGCTCGCGAAGCGTTAACGCTTGCTGCAGCAAAACTGCCCTTTAAAACTACCATTGTTAAGCGGACGATAATGTAATGAAGATCAGTGAATTACGTGATAAATCATTAGAAGAACTGACCCAGTTACTTGATGAAAAGCAACTTGATGCTTTCCGTATTCGTATGGCTAAAGCAACTGGTCAGTTGGGGAATACCCATGAAGTGCGTGTCAATCGTCGTGCGATTGCTCAGCTTCAGACTTTGATTAACGAGAAACAACGAGGCGACTCATGAGCGATAACAATCAAACAGCGACCAATGCTAGCGTATTGACAGGACGAGTTGTCAGCGACAAGATGGACAAGTCCATCACAGTTTTGATTGAGCGTCTGGTTCGTCATCCTTTGTATGGCAAACAGCTTCGTCGTTCTACAAAAATCAAGGCTCATGATGAGAATAACGTTTGCCAACAAGGCGACCTTGTCCGCATCAAAGAAACGCGTCCAATCTCAAAAACCAAGTCTTGGACTTTGGTTGAAGTGGTTGAAAAAGTAGAAAAAATCTAAGTAAATTGCATTAAAAGCCAGAAGCTGTTAAAATAGCCGCCTTTTTAAGGATGCTGATTGCGCCGAGCGTATATCACTCACATTAAGAGTAGCAGCGGTTATTATTATTAAAATGCCGACTACTCATACTGTGCTAGCGGCAGCAACTGGTTTTTATTGCTCATACGTGTGGAGTAACGCTATGATTCAGGTTGAATCGATGCTGGAAGTTGCAGATAATAGCGGTGCAAGACGAGTTCAGTGCATTAAAGTACTGGGTGGCTCTCATCGTCGTTATGCATCAGTTGGCGACATTATTAAAGTAACGGTTAAAGAAGCCATTCCGCGTGGTCGTGTTAAAAAAGGCGACGTGATGAATGCTGTAGTTGTACGTACCAAAAAAGGCGTTCGTCGTCCTGATGGTTCTGTTCTGCGTTTTGACGACAATGCTGCGGTATTGTTGAACCAAAACAAAGCACCGATTGCAACTCGTATTTTTGGACCGGTAACTCGTGAACTACGTGGTGATCAGTTTATGAAAATTGTATCACTAGCACCAGAAGTATTGTGAGGTAATCCATGTCAAAATTACGTAAAGGCGATACAGTTATCGTGATTGCTGGGAAAGACAAAGGCAAGCAAGGTACTGTACAAGCTGTAAAAAATGATCGTATTAAAGTTGAAGGCATTAATATTGTTACTAAACATCAGAAGCCAAATCAGGCAACTGGCGTTGAAGGTGGCATTCTTAAGCAAGAAGCTTTTCTGCATATCTCAAATGTCGCAATATTAAATGCGCAAACCCAAAAAGCTGATCGTATTACTTATCAGTTCGGCGAAGACGGCAAGAAACAACGCGTCTATCGTTCGAACGGTGAAGTAGTGGCGACTGCGTAAGACACTAAGGGTGTAATGGTAATGGCAAGATTAAAATCTTTATATAACGAAGAATTAAAGCAGCAAATCAAAGAAGAACTTGGTTTGGCGAATGTGATGCAAGTGCCTAAAATCACTAAAATCACACTAAATATGGGTGTAGGCGGCGCGTCTCAAGACAAGAAATTGCTTGAAGGTGCAGTAGCTGACATGACCGCTATCGCTGGTCAAAAACCTGTTGTCACCAAAGCGCGTAAATCAGTTGCTGGCTTTAAAATTCGTGAAGAATGGCCAATTGGCTGTAAAGTAACGCTACGCGGTGAGCAAATGTACGAATTTTTAGATCGTCTCATTGCCATTGCAATTCCTCGTATTCGTGATTTCCGCGGTTTTTCACCTAAAGCCTTTGACGGACGTGGTAACTACTCATTGGGTATCAAAGAACAAATCGTATTCCCAGAAGTAGACTTTGACAAGATTGATCGTATCCGCGGTATGGATGTGACAATCACCACGTCAGCTGGTACTGATGAAGAAGGTCGTGCGTTGCTTAAAGCATTCGGCTTCCCATTTAAATAAGGTAAAGACGTTATGGCAAAGAAGAGCATGATTAACCGCGAATTAAAGCGCGAAAAAATGGTTGCTAAGTACGCTGACAAGCGTATCAAGCTAAAAGAAACTATCAGTGATATGACTGCAAGTGACGAAACTCGTATGGAAGCGATGTTAGAGCTACAAGCTCTACCACGTAACGCATCACCAGTACGTCTGCGCAATCGTTGTGCTATCACAGGTCGTCCTCACGGTTACTTCCGCAAGTTTGGCTTATCACGCAATATGCTGCGTGAGCGTGTCATGCAAGGCGATGTGCCTGGTGTTCGTAAAGCAAGCTGGTAAGGAGTAACTATATGAGTATGCAAGATACCGTTGGGGATATGCTAACCCGTATTCGTAACGCACAAATGGCCAATAAAGTATCGGTAGCAATGCCGAGCTCTAAACTACGTAAATCAATCGCTGACTTATTGGTTAGTGAAGGTTATGTAGCTAGCGCTGTTGTTACTGAAGAAGACAACAACAAAGCAACTTTATCTATCGAATTGAAATACTTCGAAGGTAAAGCTGTTATCGAAACGATTCAACGTTTTAGCCGTCCTGGTTTACGCCAGCATCGCGGTAAAGACGCTATCCCTACTGTTAAACAAGGTATGGGTGTTGCTATCGTATCAACTAGCCAAGGTATCATGAGCGATCGTGCTGCACGCGCTGCTGGTATCGGTGGTGAAGTCGTTGCATTCGTTGCCTAATTAGCAATTGTTGCTATGGGTAATGAGACGATAAAGTCTACTTGAACCCCTTTGAGCTGATGATAACTCTGTATAGAATTAACGAAGCTCAAAGAACGCTAAGCATTTGATATTGATAAAATTGAATGATGTTTATTGGGAACAATTATGCTAAACTAGCAGGCTTTTTAGCCTGTTAGTTTTTTCGCTAATATAAAGAAGTTAATTTTTTAAGGAATATTCCTATGTCTCGTGTGGCTAAAGCCCCAGTGACGCTGCCAAACGGCGTAAGCGTTACTTTGAACGATCGGCAGGTCGAAGTTAAAGGCAAGAACGGCAATTTGTCTTTACGCCTGCATGATTTGGTCGAGCTGAAACAGGAAGATGATGCAATCATTTTCTCACCTACAGTCGATTCAAAAGAAGCCATGATGCACACTGGCACCATGCGCGCGCTGCTTAACAACTATGTTACAGGCGTTAATGAAGGCTTCGAAAGACGTCTTCAGCTAATTGGTGTTGGTTATCGTGCTCAAGCTACTGGTAATAAAGTAACGCTAAACGTTGGTTACTCACATCCAGTAGAATATACGTTACCTGAAGGTGTATCGGCTGAAACACCAACGCAAACTGAAATTGTTTTGAAATCAAACAATAAGCAGCAGCTTGGTCAAGCAGCGGCTAATATCCGCGCTTTCCGCCCACCAGAGCCTTACAAAGGTAAAGGTATTCGTTATAGTGACGAGCATGTGATTCGAAAAGAAGCCAAGAAAAAATAAGGTGAGTTGAAATGTTTGATAAAAAAGCAGCTCGTCTACGTCGAGCTAAGAAAACCCGCGCACATATCCGTTTCTTGGGCGTTCATCGTCTAACGGTTAACCGTACGCCGAAACACATTTATGCCCAGATTATCTCTCCGAACGGTGGTGAAGTGATTGCTCAGGCATCTACCTTAGACAGCAGTTTGCGTTCAGGCGCGACTGGTAACGCTGATGCAGCGACGTCTGTGGGCCAATTGATCGCAGAACGCGCAAAAGCAGCTGGTATCACTAAAGTTGCCTTTGACCGTAGTGGTTTTAAATATCATGGTCGAGTTAAAGCTTTAGCTGAAGCTGCTCGCGAAAACGGATTGGAGTTTTAATCATGGCTAGAAATGATAAAAATGATAAAAATGAACAGACTGACGGTCTAGTAGAACGCTTAGTTACCGTTGATCGCGTTGCAAAAGTTGTTAAAGGTGGTCGTATTTTCTCTTTCACCGCGCTAACTGTAGTTGGTGATGGCAATGGTCGTGTTGGTTTTGGTCGCGGTAAAGCACGTGAAGTGCCAGCTGCTATTCAAAAAGCACTAGAAGCCGCCAAACGTAATATGATTACTGTTGAGCTAAATGATGCAACTTTGTATCATCCAATCAAAGCACGTCATGGTGCTAGTAAAGTTTATATGCAACCTGCATCTGAAGGTACTGGCGTAATCGCTGGTGGCGCAATGCGTGCTGTATTAGAAGTTGCTGGTGTCAAAGATGTTTTGACTAAATGTTATGGTTCTACCAATACCGCTAACGTTGTTCGCGCAACGTTCAATGGTTTACGTGATATGTCAACTCCAGAAAAGATGGCAGCGAAACGTGGTAAATCTGTAGACGAAATCTTGGGTTAACTTAGACTAGGTGAGTTACGATGAAAAAAATGAAAGTCACTCAATTTAAATCGGGTGCCCATCGCCTCAAGAGCCACAAAGCGAGCTTGAAAGGATTGGGTTTACGCCGTATTGGTCATACTGTTGAAGTAGAAGATACTCCTTCAACACGTGGTATGGTCAATCGCGTCAACTACATGGTAAAAGTGGAGGAAGCGTAATGGGACTTAGATTAAATGAATTATCACCAGGTGTTGGCGCAAAGAAAACTGCCCAACGTCGTGGTCGCGGTATCGGTTCAGGTCTTGGTAAGACTGGTGGTCGTGGTGTAAAAGGTCAGAAATCTCGTTCAGGTTCTAGCATTCGCTCAGGATTTGAAGGTGGTCAAATGCCTTTATATCGCCGTCTACCAAAATTTGGTTTTACCAGTAAAATGGCCATGACGACTGCTGAAGTTCGTCTGTCTGAACTGAACAAAATCGAAGGCGATGTGGTTAGCATTGAAACATTAAAAGCTGCTAACCTTATCCGTCATGACATGAAGCGCGCTCGTATTATGTTGTCAGGCGAAGTTACTAAAGCTTATACCTTTAAAGGTATCAAAGTGACTAAAGGCGCCAAGCAAGCAATCGAAGCTGCTGGTGGTAGCATCGAGGAGTAGTAACGTGTCAAAACAATCAATGTCATCGGCTGGTATACCGCTCAATCCATTTGCCTTTATACGTAAGTATGATGAGCTATGGACGCGTTTATTATTCTTAATCGGCGCATTGATTGTTTATCGTTTAGGGTCACATATTCCAGTGCCGGGTATCAATCCGGTTAACTTGGCTGATCTGTTTTCGCGCAACGAAAATACCATTCTGAGTATGTTTAACATGTTCTCAGGTGGTGCACTAGAGCGTATGTCCATCATGGCGCTTGGCATCATGCCATATATTTCAGCATCGATTATTGTACAGATGATGTCTGCAGTACTGCCATCGCTTGAAGCCCTCAAAAAAGAAGGTGAAGCGGGACGACGTAAGCTAAACAAGTACACCCGTCAGGGCACACTTGCGTTAGCGCTAGTACAGTCATTAGGAATGTGTGCTGGCTTAATCAGTCAAAATCTTACCTTATCTTCTGGTCTGACCTTTTATATTCCAGCGGTTACCTCATTGGTAGCTGGCGCTATGTTCTTAATGTGGCTTGGTGAGCAGATTACAGAGCGCGGCGTAGGTAATGGTATCTCAATGCTCATTTTTGCGAGTATTGTGGCTGGTACGCCAGGTATGATTTCGCAGTCTATCGAACAGGTCAATCAAGGGCAGATGAACTTGATTGTACTCTTTATCTTTGTATTGCTAGGCATCGCGGTGACTGCTGGTATCGTTTATATTGAACGTGCTCAGCGCCGTGTACCAGTGAACTATGCACAGAAGCAACAACAAGGCCGCAAGATATATGCTCAGCAGCAGTCACATTTGCCGTTGAAGCTGAACATGGCAGGGGTTATCCCAGCCATTTTTGCCAGCTCGTTATTGTTGTTTCCGGCAAGTTTGGGGCAGTGGGTGGGTCAATCGGCTGATCCTACCTTGACGCAAAAGATATTGCAGAATATGGCATTGGTGTTGTCTCCAGGGCAACCGCTATATTTGGTTCTGTTTGGCGCAATGATTATTTTCTTCTGTTACTTCTATACGGCATTGGTATTTAGTCCGCGTGAAGTCGCTGAGAACCTTAAACGTAGTGGTGCGTATATCCCAGGTATTCGCCCCGGACAACAAACTCAGCGTTACCTCGATCATGTATTAAACCGACTGACCTTTATTGGCGCGATGTATATGACGGTTATTTGTTTAATGCCAATGGTCGTCCAGTCATCGTTTGGTGTACCGTTTCAACTTGGTGGTACGTCGTTACTGATTATGGTGGTTGTGGTGATGGACTTCATCTCGCAAATCCAAGCGCATTTGATGACCCATCAATATCATGATCAGACGTTAATTCAATCGCCCACTCAACCTTAAATGAGCGGTACGATATCTCAAAGGAGTATGCTATGAAAGTTCAAGCATCAGTTAAGAAGATTTGTGGTAGCTGTAAAGTTGTGCGCCGTAAAGGCCGTGTACATATTATTTGTACCGCAGAACCTCGCCACAAGCAACGTCAAGGTTAATATTTAGTATCCTAAAGTGTTAAGCTTTAGTTACTAATTAAATTAATACTTGAAAAATGACGGCGGATGGGATATCATCCGCCACTTGCCGTAGTTTATGCAAAATCTTTTATAACATGGTCAATGAATGGGCTTGGTTACCAAGTCAAAACAGCGATAATAATTATAAAAGCTTTAGTATTGACAGCAACAAATCTGAAAAATAACGCCTTATCTATAGATAAAGCTTATTTTTCTTTAATGGAGAGAAATCAATGGCTCGTATTGCCGGCGTAAACATTCCGGATAATAAGCATGCTGTTATTTCACTAACTTACATCTTTGGTGTAGGTCGTACCACTGCTCAGAAAATCTTAGAAGCAGTTGGCATTGCCCCTACTACTAAAGTTAGTCAGTTAGATGATACACAGTTAGATGCTATCCGTGCACAAGTTGCAAATTACATGACTGAAGGTGATCTTCGTCGTGAAGTGTCAATGAATATCAAGCGTTTGGTTGATCTTGGTTGTTACCGTGGCATCCGCCATCGCCGTAACCTACCAGTTAGAGGTCAGAACACCAAGAACAACGCTCGTACTCGTAAGGGTCCGACACGCCCTCTCAAAAGATAATTAACTTAGGAAGCTAAAAGATGGCAAAAGACACTCGCAGTCGCAAAAAGGTGGCTCGTCGTTCAGTATCGGAGGGCATTGCCCATATCCATGCGTCTTTTAATAACACCATTGTTACGATTACCGATCGTCAGGGTAATGCATTGGCTTGGGCCACTTCAGGTGGACAAGGCTTCCGTGGTTCACGTAAATCTACACCATTTGCAGCTCAGGTTGCAGCTGAAGTCGCTGGTAAAGCGGCTCAAGAATATGGTGTTAAGAATATCGACGTTTTGGTCAAAGGACCAGGACCGGGTCGTGAGTCTGCGGTAAGAGCACTAGGTGCATTGGGTTATAAAGTCAACAGCATCTCTGATGTAACCCCAATCCCACACAATGGTTGCCGTGCGCCGAAAAAGCGCCGCGTCTAATATTAAAGACGAAGCTTTTTATCATAAGAGCTTATAGGAGACATAACAATGGCCCGTTATATTGGACCAAAACTCAAATTATCACGTCGTGAAGGTACAGACTTAGGCCTTAAGTCTGGTGTTAAACCATACGACGTAAAAACGAAAAAATCGGCTCGTCCACCTGGTCAACATGGTGTTAGCCGTAATAAAAGTTCAGAATACTCTCTACAGTTACGTGAAAAACAAAAAGTTAAGCGTATCTATGGTGTATTAGAGCGTCAGTTTGCAAACTACTACAAAGAAGCTGCTCGTAAGCGTGGTGCTACTGGTGAAAACTTGTTAGCAATGCTTGAGAGCCGTCTTGATAACGTAGTATATCGCATGGGCTTCGGCTCAACTCGCGCTGAAGCACGTCAGCTAGTTAGCCATCGCACTGTGATGGTAAAAAAAGCTGGCCGTGATGAGTTTGTTCGTGTGAACATTCCATCAATTCAGTTGCAAGATGGTGATGTCATCGCTATCCAAGAGAAGTCTCGCGAACAACTACGTATTAAAAACGCTATCGAACTAGCGACACAACGTGGTATTCCAGAATGGCTAGATGTTGACCACAGCAAACTACAAGGCACGTTTAAGAAAGCGCCTGATCGTATTGATCTACCTGCTGAAATCAACGAAAGCTTGATCGTTGAGCTATACTCTAAGTAAGTAACGTGATGCTCGATGTTATGAAAATAGCATTGAGCAATTGACGTTAATTAAACCAGTTTAATAAATCGAGGTGACATCATGATGCTAAGTGCAACTGAGTTTCTAACGCCGAATGCCATTAACGTGGATACGGTTAATGAAACGATTGCGAAAGTCACGCTCGAACCGTTAGAACGCGGCTTTGGGCATACCTTAGGTAATGCCTTACGTCGCATCTTGTTATCTTCATTACCTGGTGCTGCAGTCATTGAAGCTGAGATTGATGGTGTTGACCATGAATACTCAACGCTTGAAGGGCTACAAGAAGACGTGCTTGACTTGCTTTTGAACTTAAAAGGCTTGGCAATCACCCTTCATGACCAAAATGAAGTATTTTTGACCTTGGATAAACAAGGTCCAGGCACTATTACTGCTGCAGACATCACCTTGCCGCATAATGTTGACATTATCAATCCAGAATTGGTATTAGGCACATTAAGCGACCGTGGTCATCTTAAGATGCGTTTGCGCGTAGTAATGGGTCGTGGATATGAGCCAGCAAACCAGCGCCGTGAAGATGGTGACACTAAAGCGATTGGACGCTTAAAGCTTGATGCAAGTTTTAGTCCAGTACTTCGTGTTGCTTATCAGGTTGAGAACGCACGTGTAGAACAACGTACCGATCTTGATCGTCTTATCATTGAGCTTGAAACTAATGGCACTATAGATCCAGAAGAAGCAATTCGTAAAGCAGCCACTATTTTACAACAACAGATTTCTATCTTTGTTGACCTAGAAGCTGAAGAAGCGCCTGAGCCTGTGAAAGAAAAAGAAGAGGTTGATCCGGTGCTATTACGCCCTGTGGACGATCTTGAACTAACGGTTCGCTCAGCCAACTGCTTGAAAGCTGAAAACATTTACTATATCGGTGATTTGGTACAGCGTTCAGAGACTGAACTACTAAAAACCCCAAATCTTGGTAAGAAATCATTAACGGAAATCAAAGACGTATTAGCGTCTAAAGATTTGGAGCTTGGTATGCGCCTAGATAACTGGCCGCCAGCTGACCTTCGTGTTGATGATCGCTTTTCTTATCGTAGCCGTTAAACTTTAAGGATTTTTGACTATGCGCCATCGTAAGAGTGGAGTCAAGCTGGGTCGTACCGGCAGTCATCGTAAGGCAATGTTTCAGAACATGACCAACTCATTATTTGAGCATGAACTGATCAAAACAACTTTACCAAAAGCAAAAGAGTTACGTCGCGTTGCTGAGCCATTAATCACTATGGCTAAAGAAGACAACGTTGCTAACCGTCGTTTGGCATTCAGCCGTATGCGTAGCAAAGCTATGGTAGGCAAACTATTTGGTACTCTTGGTCCTCGTTACCAAGCTCGTCCAGGTGGCTATTTGCGTATCGTAAAATGCGGTTACCGTGATGGTGACAATGCGCCAATGGCTTATGTAGAACTGGTTGATCGTGACTAATTTTACACGCTAATTGTAAGATAAAAAAAGCTCCAATTAATTGGAGCTTTTTTTTATGCGTTTTTTATTGATAAAAGTTTTTATTTATAACAATAGCGAGCTGACATCAGCCGCACCTTGTCTGATAACCTCGGGCTGACCACTGGTCATATCAATAATGGTGGTTAGCTTGGTGGTTTTAATGCCGGCATTTATCAAACCATCTATTTGATTACCCAATAAGTCTTCGATCTCAAAGGGATCGTCCAATATATTATCGCGATTGGGTAGTATTAAGGAGCTGGTCAGGATAGGTTCGTCCATGGCTTCTAACAGCGCCTGCGCAATAGGGTTGCTCGGTACTCGAATGCCGATGGTTTTTTTCTTAGGATGCGCCAATTTCTTAGGCACATCTTTGGTAGCGTTTAAGATAAATGTAATCGGTGCGGGTGTATGGGCTTTTAGCTGTTTAAATTGTACATTGTCTACGCTTGCATAATTGGCAATTTCACTCAAGTCGCGACATAGCAGCGTAAATTGATGCTTATCATCAAGCGCGCGTATTTGCTTGAGCTTTTCTAGCGCATCTTTGGCACCTAGCCGGCAACCAAAGGCATAACTGGTATCGGTAGGGTAGATAAGCAGCTGATCACTGCGTAATAAATCCGCCGCTTGTTCAATAAGTCGCGGCTGTGGATTCTCTGGATGAATGTAGAATACTTGCATAATCGTTCCTTATTTTATAATTATAGATTATTTGATATGGGGTTTTTTAATATAAAAGATTTAATCCATCATGATTGAATCGAACAATTTTAATATCAGACTTTTTTCTGACTAACTATGCTAATAAATTATTAAGCATAGAAAAAATTAAAACTACCTATGCAGTATAGCGCAAAGCAAATATAAGTTTATTGGCACGGCGTTACTATGAGTAGGGAAACGTTAACGCTATAAAATGGATTATTTTTGATAAGTAGCAAATATGAGGTCAGCAGTATTGTGCAACTAAGCAGCGCTACAGATAGTCAATAATGCCTGCAATAACGTTTTGGCATCACGCGGTAGCGTATGAGGCTCAGCAATATAGGCTTTGGCTTGTTGATAGACGTCCTGCGCAAAGGTGCTAGTGCTGGTATCAAAGTCTGCAAATAGATTGTCCTGTGAGACTTGAAAATTACGCCCGCAAGCCAAGCTAAACAAACACTCCAGTGCCTGTGGTTTAATCTCTACACGCTCAAATGCCTGCTGCTGCGCTGCCGTGCGTCCATCAGGCGCATACCAGTAGCCAAAGTCGCTCAAGCTTCTACGCTCGCTACCAGTGAGACTCCAGTGACTACATTCATGCAACGCACTTTGAAAGAAACCATGGGCAAATTCAATACGTGCTGGCTGATTGTCTTTGGCAGGAAAATACTCTGGTTCGCCCGCGCCGCGCACCAAGATAACTTCTTGATCCGCAAACAAGGTATTGAATAAACTTATCAGCCAATCGGTCGCTGCTTTTTCATTCTCATCATTAGAAGTATTTGTACTTTGTGCATCTATATTTGGCTTGTTAGGAAAGGGTTTTGTATGCTGAGCATGGATAATTTGCTGCCATTGTTTTGACAGGGCGTCTAACTGCGGCTTTACTTTGACCCTATCATTGGGTTTTTTATTGTCCAATGCCTGAAGACGTTTTAGTAAACGTTTGGCGTCAGGCGCAGAGAGCAAGTGAGAAAAATCAGGATCAACCACAGGCGATATCATATTAAAATAGTAACCAAGTAAGAGATTTATGGCGCTTTATACAGGCACAATAGAGTCACGCCGATAAAACAAAGTAAGAGGCAAACCTTTTGCGAAAATTAGTGTATAACAATTAGCATCAAAACCAGTACTATAACTATTACTAAAGTTAGTGCCAAAAAATCTTAACATACTAGCGCTAGCGCTAATCAGTGCTTTCCGTTAGTATGGCAGGCAATATTATACACCGTTTTTGATGAATGAGGCCGCGCATGTCAAGCACCCCAACAAACAAGCCCTCAGCGCTTCAGGCTGATAAAGCATCAGCCCCTACGTCAGCGAATCTGCCAGAACATATCTCCTTAAGTAAATGGGAAGACAGTGGTTTTGAATGGGTAGGGCAAGTCGCACCGCGCTCTTTTGAGCGTCTTAATGCCTTACTGACGACCGAGCATCTACAGTCAGACCTTCAGATCAAAGCCAATCTTTATCGCCGTAATAATGTTTTGCATCTCTCTTTTACCTTAACCGGTGAGATATGGTTAACTTGCCAGCGTTGTTTGCAACCGATTGCGATTGATTTGACCGATGATTATGATATCGCATTGCTCGATAATGAAAGCCAAGTGCGCTTGGTCGGTGAAGAGCAGGATTACTTATTGCTTGATGAAATTATCACTGAGCCGGCTCCTGAGCGTTTATTACCGCTTAAAAAACTGGTCGAAGATGAAATTTTATTGAAAACACCGATGGCACCAAAGCATGATGATTGTGAGATGAGTGTTGAGCAGTTTGGTGAAATACCAGAAGAAGAAGAAAATGAAAATCCTTTTGCGGCGTTAGCTTCGTTAAAAGGTAAGTTGTAGTCGTATAATTTGCAGTATGGGCAAAATTAATAGCAGCTTTATACCTTTTATCAGCTTTCTGCAGAAGAGTGGAAAGCAGGGCTTTATTAATTCGCGAAACATGCGTATAATGTCCCGTTTATTGCATTCTAGCAACCTGCCGCTGGCAGAGAGAAGCTGACCTTGCAAACGAACTATAGATTTTAGACGTAGTCAGCACTTTAATACGTGTGGCAATCTATTTAACTAATGATGCGTAAGACTTAGGTTGTTGTGATTATATAGCCTCTGTCAGTATCGATTAAAGCTGAATTTCAAGCTTATCCCTTTTAAGTATAGGAGCTATATCATGGCTGTTCAAAAAAGTCGTAAAAGTCGTTCTCGTCGTGACATGCGCCGTTCACATCATCGTATGGAAATCGCTGAGTTAAGCATCGACGCCACCACTGGTGAAAAACATCGCCGTCATCACATGACTAAAGATGGTTTCTATCGTGGTCGCCAGTTGTTTAAAGTTAGTCAAGACGCTTAAGTTATTTGCTAATTGATGGTTGATGCAAAATGATGATAGTTCCGATAACTATCTATGATTTTACACAGTTATTATTGGGCAAGCAGTTTGAGCAAACGAAAGCCAAGTTATTTCGCTATCATATATTATGTAGCTAGATAACTTGGCTTTTTGTTATTCGTTTTTTAACAGTAATTCATTTTAAGCAGTAAATATTATAAATTTAAGCAGTAAGTATTATAAATAAACCGTTTTACGCCATTGGCTTGTTGGCAGCTATGCTAATTGCCTGCGTCAGTGTATAGTTTAACCACCGTTAGCTGTCTTAAAGGAATAATGATAGCCATCACTTTATATCATAAATCTTCTAATTATTTTCTAATTCTATAATGCACCCCATTAATTTAGGGGTATTTCCAATTAAATAAGGAATATTGGTTATGGCCTCTGTACCCGATATGATAAAGAAACAACCCACTCGCATCGCAGTCATGTTCCCAGGACAAGGCTCGCAAGTCGTCGGAATGCTGAGTGAGCTTGCTGAAACCTATCCTGAAATTCGTGATACCTTTGCTGAGGCGAGTACGGCGCTTGGTGAAGATTTATGGGAAATTTGTCAGGACGAAGACAAGCTTAATCAAACCCAATACACACAGCCGGCTTTATTGACTGCTAGTATCGCTGTGTGGCGCATTTTACAACAAAAAATAAAAGACAAGCCTTGTTACCTAGCGGGTCATTCTTTAGGGGAATATAGCGCCCTGTGTGCCGCGGGTGTGATAACGCTTGCTGATGCCGTCAAGCTGGTGCATAAACGTGGCCGATTGATGCAAGAGGCGGTGGTTGGTATTGATACCGCAATGGCAGCCGTACTAGGTCTAGAAGACCACCGGGTTGAGAACTTGTGTGAACAAGCTACCGAGCATGTTGATGATGCCATTGTCGGGGCAGCAAACTTTAACAGTCCCGGACAAGTGGTGGTTTCAGGTAATGCCGCAGGCGTCAACGCCGTCATTGATAAAGTCCAAAATACTGGCAAAAAAGCCATTCCATTAAAGGTCAGTGTGCCATCGCATTGTGCCCTTATGGAACCTGCAAGCAGTGCCTTGGCAGAAGAGCTAGCGGCTATTCAGTTTGATCAAGCGACTATTCCTGTGATTCAAAACCGTCATGCACGGGTCGAAACTAGCGCCACAGGCATCAAGCAGGCATTGACCGAGCAGTTAAGTGAACCTGTCCTATGGTCAAAAACCATGCAAGAGCTGTCGGATAAACAAATTAATATTTTAATCGAGTGTGGCAGTGGAAATGTCCTGAGCAATTTGGCCAAGCGTCAAGCGCATCCTATTGCCAGCTATCCTACCGACAAGCCCGCCCGTCTAGATAAGTTAATGGAGGTATTATCATGAGCCGTACGATTACATTAGTGACCGGTGCTAGCCGCGGTATTGGCAAAGCCGTTGCCAAACGTTTTGCCAAAGAAGGCCATTTTGTCATTGGCACAGCGACCACAGAAAAAGGTGCGGCGCTTATTGATGATTATTTACACGATAGCGGCGGTATTGGTCGAGTATTAGACGTACGTGATACCGCACAGATTGATAAGCTGTTTGAAGAGATTGAAAGCGTCTATGGCGCGGTACAAGTATTGGTCAATAACGCCGGTATTACCCAAGATGGCTTATTGATGCGCATGAAAGATGAAGATTGGGACAATGTGCTTGATACCAATTTAACCTCAGTTTATCGTATGAGTAAACGTGCGGTACGCGGTATGATGAAAGCGCGCCGTGGTCGTATCATCAATATCACCTCTGTCGTCGCCCAAATGGGCAATGCGGGCCAATCTAACTATGCTGCGACCAAAGCTGGTGTAGAAGGTTTTAGCCGTACGCTGGCGCGCGAGATTGGCTCAAGACAGGTGACCATTAACTGTGTCGCTCCAGGTTTGATTGAAACAGACATGACCGATGAGCTCGATGAGCGCTTACTCAATTCAATGCTCGATGCGGTGCCGATTAGCCGCCTTGGTCAGCCAGAAGATATCGCCGCGGCGGTCTCATTCTTAGCAAGTGATGAAGCCAGCTATATCACCGGTGCGATTATTCCGGTTAATGGTGGCATGTATATGTAGCATTAGAATTTATTATTCTAATTAAGCGTTACATACTTATAATAAAAAACTGTGTGAACGAGTGTAAACTATAATAAAGGGTGCTATAATGACGGATACTTTTTTGTCAAAGCCCTGTATGATAGCAAGGCTTTACCAGACATTAGTCAAAACGTATAATTGGTTATAGTGCACTCAGACAGCCATATTAATCTGAACATCCCATTTTATATATAATGCTATAGTGCCCAATACGGGATTATAGCAATTTGTCAAAATAATAGATCAAAAAGGAGAAATCTACATGAGTAATGATACCGAGCTAAGAGTTAAAGCTGCAGTAGCAGAACAATTGGGTATGAATGTTGAAGACATCAACAATGATGCATCATTTATGGAAGACTTAGGCGCTGATTCATTAGACCTAGTTGAATTGGTTATGTCATTTGAAAGCGATTTTGGCATCACTATTCCTGATGAAGATTCAGCAGAGCTAACCACGGTTCAAAAAGCGATTGATTACGTGCAAGCGCAGCTATAATTAGCGATTAGCTTAAACCGTTTGATATGACCGTTTATCTTGATAGATAAGCGGTTTTTTTTGCTTATTTTTTCTTGCCTATTTTTTATAGATATCGTCTAGCTATCTATTATCGTCTTTCTTAATTTGGCGTAATAGCTTTTATACATTATTCGTTACCATTAACGATTACGTTAACATAAGCTACGCCAAATCAACATTACTCAACATACTATTACTATTCATCGCTGATACCTTTGCTTATACTCATAATGGTAAGCAAAAAAGGATGGTAACCGCTAGGCGTTATCATCGTAAAAATAACCATGCATAATAATTAATAATATTTTAAGGAGCAGTTATATGGGTATGTTCAGTTTTGCAAAAGATATCGGTGATAAAATCTTTAACCGTGATGATGCCAAGCATGACGCTAAAGCAGAAACCAAAGCGGATGCCAACACCCCAGTACAAAGCAGTGAGCCATCAGCTCAGTCTGTTGCCAATATTTTACTGCGTCGTATTCAGCAACAAAACCTGAATATCAGCGATTTAAAAATCAAATACAACGGCTCAACCGATACTGCTGAAATCAGTGGTAAAGCGAAAACGCAAGCAGACCGTGAAAAAGCCATTATTGCTATCGGTAACGTGCAAAACGTTGCTAAAGTCATCGATAATATCGATATCGAAGAAGATGCGCCTGAATCTACTATGTATACGGTAAAATCTGGTGATAGCTTATCTAAAATTGCAAAAGACGTTTATGGTTCAGCGAATGATTATATGAAAATCTTCGAAGCCAATAAGCCAATGCTTTCTGAGCCAGATAAGATTTATCCTGGTCAAGTACTACGTATCCCTAAGCCATAAGATGATTTTGAATATTAAAAGATAGACTTTTAAACATAAATATTTAAAGTTATATGCTAAGAAAAATGCCTCTTACTAAAATAAGAGGCATTTTTTTGTTTGATATATTTGATATATAAGTTATGGCTTAAAGCTTTCTAACTTTTCCTGCTGCTCTTTGATAGCCCAAGTAATATGCTCATCGAGCATGGCATTATGGATGCCCAGTTTTTGCTGAAGTTGAAAGGTTATTTCTTTATTTCCATCCGCATTGCCAAGAGCAATGGCAATATTACGTAAAAAATTCACGTAACCCGTGCGTCTAAGTGGGCTACCTTCGGTCTTTTTCATAAACTCTGCTTCCTGCCATTGCCATAGCTCAAGTAAACTGCTGCTATCAAGATTGTGCCTCGGCGCAAAGTCCTCTACCGATGTCAGGTTGGCGTAGCGATTCCATGGGCAAATGAGCTGACAGTCATCACAGCCAAAGATACGATTACCAATGGCGCGGCGGTATTTGGTGTCTATAATGCCATCGTGCTCAATGGTGAGATAAGAGATACAGGCAGAAGCATTAAGCTCGTAGGGTGCGATAATCGCTTGGGTAGGGCAGATGTCGATACAAGCGCTGCAGCTGCCACAATGCTCTTTAACTGGCTCATCATCGGGCAGCTCGAGGCTCATAAACAGCTCACCCAACACGAAGAATGAGCCAGCTTGTTTGTTAATGAGTAGGGTATGTTTGCCCGTCCAACCAAGACCTGCTGCCTCGGCAATAGGGCGCTCAAAGATAGGAGCAGAATCACTAAAAGGTCTAAAGATAAAATCTTGCTCTGAGCCAATATTAAGATGCTGCCATTCAGGAAGCATGGCTTCGATTTTTAATGCCAATTGCTTAAGGCGACTACGCATTGTTTTATGATAATCGCGACCTCGAGCATAACGGGCGATGATACCTTGATTCGGATAAGCATTATCAGTGACCGCTCGCGGGATTGGAGTTTGGGTTAAATAATCCATGCGTACGCTGATGATGGTTTTCGCGCCTTCTACTAGCTGTTCGGGATGGGCACGCAAATGATGGTTATTATGCATAAACTGCAATTGCCCCTCATAACCTTTAGCTAGCCATTGCTGTAGTCGCTCAGTCTGCTGAACAAATAAAGGATGATGCACCGATACAAAACCACAGTCAGCAAAGCCTAATGCTTGGGCTTGGGCTTTAATCCATTGCTTAACCTCGGCTGGCGTTGCAAAGGTTGGCGCATTATTAACATCAATTTTTGTTTGTCGTACATGATTGGGTGTAGTCGTCTGCGCTGCTAACGCCTGTGTGTCTGGCTGTATTAACTGAGACTGAGTAGGTTGGGATTTGCTATTCATAGTGAGCTATAAATGATAATGTGAATAGCTGTATGATAAGCCAGTGAGCTAAGAGCGCAAGTAGCAAAATAAATAAATCTGGATTTATACTGATATCTAATCGAACCTAACATTTGAATAAGCTCATAGGGATGATACGTCATCCTATTATTAAAATAACAAAGCTATTAAATAAAATAAGCGAGAATCAGCCATGCCATTACCAGTCAGTTTATTAGCAAATAGCACTATGCCTATTGCGCTGTATAACAGTAAACAACTTTATGCTATGGAGCAGGCATGGTTTACAGACGGTCATGATAGTTTTGGACTGATGAAACAAGCGGCATGGCAAATGGCGCAGTATATTGCGGCGCTGTATGAGCAAAAATCCCTAAATATTCATGCATCAGATAATATTAATTTTTACAATCGTCCTGCTTATTCGCATCGAGTCAGCATTTGGGTGGGCAAGGGGAATAACGGTGGCGACGGTTGGATGATTGCTTATTATTTGCAGCAAATGGGCTGGCAAGTAGAGGTCATAGCTGTTGGTTTTGATAGTCATGAGTTTGAGATAGCTAATACAACGCAATATCTTAATAAGGAAAGTGGGCTATCGGATGCAGAAAAGGCGTTACAAATAGCGTTGTCTGCTAACTGTTCTTATCAGTGCTTTGAAGACAGTAATTATAATGATAATAACAATAACAATGAGAAAGTAAATAAGCAGTGGCAAGCGGATGTTTATATCGATGCGCTATTCGGTATTGGTTTAGATCGTGCGCCTACAGGTATTTATAAGCAGGCAATTTGCGCTTTTAATGCTGCTATTCAGGATGATAGTGCTTTGGCGATTGCGGTTGATATTCCCAGCGGATTGGTTGCTTCTACGGGTCAAGTATTCGACCAAATAGCGGTGCAGGCTGATGTGACGCTATGCTTAATTGCGCGTAAATTTGGTTTGCATACTAAAGATGGTATGGATTATAGCGGAGAAGTGATGGATATACCGCTGATACCGTATCAAATGGATAGTGAGGCATTTAAGCCAGTTACCAAATTAATGACGACTGCACATGCTTTAAATCCTCGTCGGAAAAACAGCTATAAAGGCAGCTATGGACATGTATTAATCATTGGTGGTAATCGTATTGATGGCTCCCAAGGGATGGGCGGTGCCGCTATCCTTTCGGCCTCGAGTGCGATGGCAACAGGGGCTGGTAAAATTACTGTCGCCTGTCACGAGGCATTTCATGGGGCGCTATTAACCTCACTGCCAGATGCAATGACGATGAATTTACATGATACAGATGGGGTAAAAAACCTTATCAAGGAAGCCAGTGTGGTTGCTATCGGTATGGGACTGGGCCGTGATGAAAAAGCAAAAGCAGTGTTTATCACTTATATTGAAGCTGCGATAAGAGAAGGTAAGCCGATAATCATTGATGCGGACGGTCTTTATCATTTGGCAGCATTACATCTCGATGAGCATCAATTAATCACACAGCTAAAAGAGCATAGTGCTAAGCATCAGGTTTGTTTCACCCCGCATAGTGGTGAAGCCGCTAAGTTATTAAATAAAAAGATTAGTGAACTAGAAGCTGATAGGTTAGCAGCGATAAAACAGTGTGCCAAGATATATGGTGGAGATTGGGTATTAAAAGGCGCAGGGTCGTTAATTTTGGAACAGAATAAAGCAGAGCATCATGTTTATGTTTGCGGCGTCGGTAACGCTGGCATGGCAAGCGCTGGCATGGGCGATGTGCTATCAGGTGTGATTGCAGGTCTACTAGCTCAAGAAGATTTAAACCAAGCAGCGCGTAGTTTGCACCAAGCGGTGCTTCTTCATGGATTGGCAGGAGACTGCTTAGTCAAACAAACGGGGAAATTAAACAGTATGACCAATAATGATAGGTCATTATTGGTCGGTCAACGAGGCTTACAAGCGCAAGATATGCCCGCTGCTATTCGTCATGTTATGCAATTGCTGACTGAATAATTAATAACGGATAAGCATTAAATAGAGCGGTGCTAACATTGTTAAAAATAATTAAAATTAGGTCTTGGCCCCATTACAATATTGGTTGATGGCTTGCTGTACGCGCTCACGCTTTAGCTCAATTTCACGGCCATCTAAATATTGACGCTTACCGTTGGCATCCATCTCATAAATACGTCCGCCAACATTGAGGTTGGTCAAATTGTTACGTAATGACTGGCAACGCTGGGCATTGGCCTGCGCCTCTTGCTCTTTGATACGCGCCTCTAACTGCGCAACCCGCTGTTCTTCTGCGCTTTGTGGTGCCGCTTGGTTGGCTTCAGTTTTACCGGCCAATTGCCCAGCGTTACTTTGTCTACCATCACTGCGAAATTCAATCACTTCGATATTTCTACCATCTTGCGGGGCATGTTGGCTATATTTCACCTCACCATGCGCGCCGATAGACTTATAAACCTGAATGGCATGACTGGCATTGATTGGTAGCATGAGCATACACGCCGTGCTGATACTCATAAGCAGTTTGGCAGCGGTATTTATCGTAGACGCATATGCCATGGTAACAATCCTCTTAATAGGTAAAAAACGGATATATTTATCAGTTAAGGATAATATTTAAACGTCTTAATAACAATATAAATACATTAGCGTTTGATTCTAGCAAATAATACTTATAAATGTACATTATTTAATAACTAATAGTTAGGGTTAGGGTTTAGAAGTTTTTCTTGACAATGGTGCCCAAACCACCGAATATAATAGCAGTTGATTGGTCAGTGAGCGGCTTTTATGATATTGCCGTGGCACTTGAAAATAAGGACTAGCGGTTGCTTATCAGCAGCTCGCTTAGCTTTATTTTCTTTGTGACAAGAATATAAAATAGATGGTCATTATCGCAATGGTTATCAGATGCTATATTTATTGTCTCCGGACTTATCCGTCTACAATGACTAAGATAAACTTATTATTAGTGTGTTTGCTAAGATTTGGCTGTAGTAAAAATAGGGCATAATGTGTGGTTATAACAATTACTCATCAAACAGGTTATAAGATTTAGCAATCCTATAACGTGTCACCATTTTGAGATTTGTTTTTTCATGCGGTATCGATTTATTTATTACTAGCGTAAGCTCGTATTCATCACAAATAATAAGCTTCTTTTATAGGTGCATTCGCATCTTGTCACTTGTCTATCGATAAACTCCTGTCACAATACTGACCTTACATATATTGCTGTGTTTGAGTGGCTTGCTGTCTTATAAAACAGCGTTACTTAGATATGGTGGGCACACATTCTTGATATGGACAAGGATTCGTATTTATTTTAAGAGCCAGACAACCCTATGTAAATATCGTGGTTTTCTCTTATAAATGAACGCTAATACTTGCCACAAAAAAAGGTGATGACAGTGACGCAAACCACGCAAAGTCCAAATATGACTGGACATACCCAAACGGGTAATGCCGCCAAAAATTTTGAAGAGAAGCAACAACGCCTTGCTGAAGGTAGCGATCAGCCCGTGATGCTATCTGGTGCTGAGATGTTGGTGCAATCACTCACCGATGAAGGGGTCAAATATATTTTTGGCTACCCAGGCGGTGCTGTTCTGCATATTTATGATGCCTTGTTTCAACAAGAGAATATCGAGCATATTTTAGTACGTCATGAGCAAGCAGCCGGTCATATGGCAGATGCTTATTCGCGAGTCACAGGTCAGACAGGGGTGGTCTTAGCGACTTCAGGTCCGGGCGCTACCAACACGGTGACGGCTATTGCCACCGCCTTTATGGATTCTGTGCCGATGGTGGTCATCGCAGGTCAGGTACCTAGTAGCCTAATCGGTGAAGATGCCTTCCAAGAAACCGATATGGTTGGTGTATCGCGTCCTATCGTGAAGCATAGCTTTCAAGTGCGCCATGCTAGCGAAATTCCTATGATTGTCAAAAAAGCCTTTTATATTGCCCAGTCTGGACGCCCCGGTCCTGTGGTCATCGATGTGCCAAAAGACATGACCGCGCCTAGCGAGAAATTTGCTTATGAATATCCGAAAGAGGTATTTATACGCTCATATCAGCCGTCATTAAAAGGTCATAGTGGTCAGATTAAAAAAGCGGTTGAAACGCTGCTTGCTGCTAAGCGCCCGATCATTTACTCTGGTGGCGGTGTTGTTTTAGGTAATGCACATAAAGAGCTGACTCATCTTGCGCATCGCTTGAATTTACCAGTAACCAATACCCTAATGGGCTTGGGTGCCTTTCCTGGCTCTGATAGTCAGTTCTTAGGGATGCTTGGTATGCATGGCACGTATGAAGCCAACATGACCATGCATCATGCTGACGTCATTTTGGCAATTGGGGCGCGTTTTGATGACCGCGTAACCAATAATGTCAAAAAATTCTGTCCGAATGCGACGATTATTCATATTGATATTGATCCTACGTCTATTTCAAAAACGATTAATGCGCATATTCCGATCGTGGGCGATGTCAAATCTGTCCTTACCGATATCATAGAGATTGTCGGTGATGATAAAGAGCTAGAACAACATGCATTGTTAGATTGGTGGTCACAAATTAACGAGTGGCGTAAGCGTCATGGCCTGCGTTATGACACCAGCACTGACAATGGCATTAAGCCACAAGCGGTCGTGCAAGCTTTAGATAAAGTGACTAATAGTAACGCGATTATCACCAGTGACGTCGGTCAGCATCAGATGTTTGCGGCGCTTTACTATACCTACAATGAGCCGCGTCAATGGCTAAACTCAGGTGGTCTTGGTACCATGGGCGTTGGCCTGCCATACGCAATGGCGGCGAAGCTTGCTAACCCTGAGCGCGACGTGGTTTGTATTACCGGTGAAGGCTCTATTCAAA
This sequence comes from Psychrobacter sp. DWR1-2-3, assembly GCF_049896465.1. Lineage (NCBI taxonomy): Bacteria > Pseudomonadati > Pseudomonadota > Gammaproteobacteria > Moraxellales > Moraxellaceae > Psychrobacter > Psychrobacter sp. DWR1-2-3. Next base: position 36,046 of record NZ_JAFCUJ010000006.1, on the reverse strand, counting down.
TGAATATCCAAGAGCTCTCAACCTGCCTACAGTATAATTTGCCAGTTAAAATCTTAAACCTAAATAACGCCCAGTTAGGTATGGTAAAACAGTGGCAAGACATGCTGTATGAAGGTCGTCACGCACAGTCTTATATGAATTCATTACCGGATTTTGTCAAATTGGCCGAAAGCTATGGTCATGTCGGTATTAAGATTACTGATCCTGCGACTATGGAAGCACAGTTGGCGGAAGCCATGGCCATGACAGATAAATTGGTATTTATCGACGTTTATGTCGATCGTAACGAGCATGTATATCCGATGCAAATCGCTGGGCAAGCGATGCGTGATATGTGGTTAACAAAAGGGGAGCGTACCTAATGCAACAACAACATCTCATTTCGGTATTGATGGAAAACGAAGCGGGTTCGTTGTCGCGAGTGGTTGGTTTGTTCTCTCAACGTGGCTACAACATCGAAACTTTGAACGTTGCGCCAACAGACGATCCGAGTATTTCTCGCTTAACGTTAACCACTATTACGTCACCTGAAAAAATTGAACAAATCACCAAGCAATTGCATAAATTGATTGAAGTGGTTAAAGTGCTTAATCTATCAGATAATGTACACGTTGAACGCGAGCTTATGCTAATCAAAGTACGAGCGACAGGCGGTGTACGTGAAGAGATTAAACGCAGTGCCGATATTTTCCGCGCACAAATCGTTGATGTAAATTCAAACCTTTATACCATTCAAATCGTCGGTGACAAAGCCAAGCTTGACGGCTTTATCGATGTGATTGGCCGCGAACGTATCATGGAAGTCGTGCGTTCGGGTGTGATTGGTATTGCACGCGGCGAAAAAACGCTAAGCTTATAATCAGCGTTTATTGCAAAATATACGGTTTTAAGCTTGGTATTTTAAACTTATTTATTCAACACTTAACATAGCGCTTATATGGCAAATCACTTTACGATGGTGACTGTAATCTAGGCGTTTATTTATCCATGGCCCGCCATGATTGAGGAAAAGGACTCTACTTATGAACGTTTATTATGACAAAGACTGTGATCTATCGATTATTCAAGGCAAAAAAGTTGCTATTATCGGTTACGGTTCACAAGGCCATGCACACGCACTTAACCTACAAGATTCAGACGTCGATGTGACCGTTGGTCTACGTGCCAACTCTGGCTCATGGAAAAAAGCGGAAAACGCTGGTCTAAAAGTTGCGGAAGTAGAAGAAGCGGTAAAAGCTGCTGACGTAATCATGATTTTGACACCTGATGAGTTCCAAAAAGAGCTCTATCAAAATGAGATTGAACCAAATATCAAAGAAGGTGCAACATTGGCTTTCGCTCATGGTTTTGCGATTCATTACAACCAAGTCGTTCCACGTAGCGATCTTGACGTTATTATGGTTGCGCCTAAAGCACCAGGCCATACTGTACGCTCAGAATTTACCAAAGGCGGCGGTATCCCAGATTTAATCGCTATCTACCAAGATGCATCAGGTCAAGCTAAGCAGTTAGCCTTGTCTTATGCTGCTGGTGTTGGTGGTGGTCGTTCAGGTATCATCGAAACCACGTTTAAAGATGAAACTGAAACTGACTTATTTGGTGAGCAAGCGGTACTTTGTGGCGGCGCTGTTGAGCTAGTAAAAATGGGCTTTGAAACCCTAACAGAAGCAGGCTACGCACCAGAAATGGCTTACTTTGAGTGCTTACATGAGCTAAAGCTTATCGTAGACCTCATGTATGAAGGCGGCATCGCTGACATGAACTACTCAATCAGTAACAACGCTGAATACGGCGAATATGTGACTGGTCCTGAAGTCATCAATGAGCAATCACGTGAAGCCATGCGTAATGCGCTAAAACGTATCCAATCTGGCGAATACGCAAAAATGTTCATCAGTGAAGGCGCAACCAACTACCCATCAATGACGGCACGTCGTCGTAACAACGCTGAGCATCAAATCGAAGTGACTGGTGCTAAATTGCGCGGTATGATGCCTTGGATTGGCGGCAACAAAATCATCGATAAAGACAAAAACTAATTGGCTAGTGAGCGATTAGGTAATTAATCGCTCATCTAGAATTTAAAACCCGTGTTATCACTTGATGGCACGGGTTTTTTAATGGCTATTATTTCAATAAGCTAAGTAAGGTTTTCATGTCAATTGCTTTAATATTGGTTGAAAACGCAGCATCTCTGCCTCATATAGACAGCCTTCATCATTTTTATCAATGACTTTGTCTTACTTAAAGCGTTATTTCATATCGCTTCTTATTCTTATTTTTTCTTGATTACAGGTTGTCTGTTGTGCAAATACCAAATCCTAACTGGCTAACGCCGCAATTCGCATATATTACTCTGAGCGCTATCGTGGCTGTTTTGATATGGATAGAAGGGGAGATGCTCAAAAGCAATCAGGGTAAGCTGCCAAAGTCCAAATTTTTCCAAATCAGCTCCTTGATTGATACCGCTTGGTTTTTTGTCTCGACAGTTGCCTTATATGTTATCGATCTAGCGCCATTAGCGCTCGCAGTTCCGGTTGCTTATAGTATCTATACTATCTATGGTTGGATATACGGCACACGGCTACTCAAACGCAAAGGCATACCAGATTCACCGAAAGACTTGGTGGTTCCAGCTAAGTACATCGCTTATAGCCAATCGTTTTCCTTGATATTTTTTGCCCTATGTCTACTGGTATTATCGTCACCATGGCTACCGCTACCGCTACCGCTACCGCTACCGCAATAGATATCGAGTTAAATAGTTAATTTATTAATTTTATCATTAAGAAAAACGTGATGAGTGTTAGTTATAGTTTGCTAAATAACGACAAATAGTCATGAAAATCAATAGCTTGGATAGATTAACGTCATCCTACCCATTCCCTTTACATAAGAAGTGAATTATTTACAAAAAAAAGTAATTTAACCTGTTGCAGTTGAGAAAAGCTGTTATAATCAGCTTGTACTCAAAGGATTTGAGGCGAGAACAGATAGTATATCTTCTAGATATATCAAGGGTTTAAGCCGTCGCATTCAGCAGAAAATACTTGAGTATATATCAATTAATCGGTGATGACACACGTCTCGCCAACAGTTAAAGAGTTAGGAAAATTTATGTCAGATAAAGTTGAAGGCACTGTAAAGTGGTTTAATGAAGCTAAAGGTTTTGGTTTTATCGCTCAAGACAATGGCGGACAAGACGTATTCGCTCACTACAGCGCTATCCAAGGTAACGGTTTCAAAACTCTAGCCGAAGGCCAAAAAGTGTCTTTCATCTTAGGTGATGGCAAAAAAGGCCCACAAGCTGAGCAAATCGAAGCTATCTAATCTTACTGATTATTGAGTCATACTGATTTATCAGTTTACTTAATAGCAAAAGATTATTAATAAGCATTGATTCCTTTGTTTGTTAAAACAATAAAAATACTGTTTAGACTTTAAAAAAAAGCAACCTCTCATCAGGTTGCTTTTTTTATGCAATTTTCTAAGAAAATAGACTACATATTTAATATCACTAAGCTTGTTCTCATTGATTGTAAATAGAATATAGGCGATCCGCTGTAAAATGAACACAGAGCTACTGGTATTCATTTTGCGCAGCCTCTGTCTGCGTAGGCACAGCAAGCAAGGAAAATGAATACCAGTAGCGCATTATAATACTTGTACTTATTTTATTTAGGACTGACTATAGTAGGTTTTAAATGTGATAGAAGCTTAAATCAAGAGATAATTATTCAGTAATTGATTCGTAAAGCATAGAAAGCATGATAAATATTGTACTACTAACGGTTTTTAATAAGATAAATGGTTCATTTATGCGCTTATAGACGCTTTTTGCAACAGTGGTGACAAATTTATGACGCATTATTCACGGCGTTGTCTTGACCTTAGCACTGTGCTCACGCAAGATAGATGGGTCTGATAATTACGGTTGGCTTAGCTTTAACAGGTTTTAATATTTTACTTTTAAATTTTGATTATTGGTAAAAAGCAAGTATTATGCCAATACACTTTTGGTGATTGGCTTATGAGTGTTTAGTTAAAATTTCTGTTACTGTAGTAATAACCTTTAGTGATATTTTGAACGACGATTTGAACAACAGTTTGAAAAAGATGAACCTCTGGTTCTTAACTGGCAATTTTTAATTCATAACATTAATAAACGAGGAACGTATGAAAGCATTAGTAGCGGTCAAGCGTGTCATTGATTACAACGTAAAAGTTCGTGTAAAAGCTGATAATTCTGGCGTAGATTTATCTAACACTAAAATGTCAATCAACCCTTTTGATGAAATTGCTGTTGAAGAAGCGGTTCGTCTAAAAGAAGCGGGCGTGATCGATGAAATCATTGTGGCATCAATTGGTCCAAAAGAGTCACAAGAGCAGATTCGTGCAGCTTTGGCATTGGGTGCTGACCGTGGTGTCTTGGTAGTGACTGACGCAAAACCTTATCCACTACAAATCGCTAAAATCCTAAAAAGTATCGCAGAGGCTGAATCTACCGATATTATCCTGTTGGGTAAACAAGCTATTGATGATGATAATAACCAAACCGGTCAGATGCTAGCGGCATTGATGGGTATCGGTCAGGGTACGTTTGCGTCAGAAGTGAAAGTTGATGGCGGTAAAGTAAATGTCACTCGTGAAATCGACGGTGGTTTACAGACTCTAGCGCTTGATCTACCAGCGGTTATTACCACTGACTTACGTTTGAATGAGCCACGTTATGCTAAATTGCCTAACATCATGAAAGCGAAGAAAAAGCCCCTTGATGAGAAAACGCCTGCTGATTTCGGTGTTGATATGGCATCTAAGCAAGAAATTATCAAAGTCGTGCCACCTGCTGAGCGTAAAGCTGGTATCAAAGTGGGTTCAGTTGACGAGTTGGTCGATAAGCTAAGAAATGAAGCAAAAGTTATTTAATTGTTAATACTTTGCTACGGCATATCCTGTGCAACGTTATGAGGTCTGAGCAGTTTAATATTTAAGCTATTTAATATTTAAGCTATTTAATATTTAAGCTATTTAATATTTAAGCTATTTAATATTTAAGCTATTTAATATTTAAGCTAAATGGATAAATAACGCTGTACACAAACAACCGCATGAATAGATGATACGAATAAATAAAGGACAAAAACAATGGCAATTTTGGTATATGCAGAACATGACAATGCCAGTCTAAAAAAGGCAACTTTAAACACGATCGCTGCTGCTGAACAAATGGGTGATGATGTCCATGTATTGGTGGCGGGTAGTGGCGCACAAGCGGTAGCTGATGAAGCCGCTAAAGCCGCAGGCGTGACTAAAGTATTATTAGCAGATAATGCCGCTTATGAGCATCAATTGGCTGGTAACGTTGCGCTATTGGTTGCTGATATTGCTGGTGATTATAGCCATATCCTTGCACCTGCTACCACCACTGGTAAGAACTTTATGCCACGTGTGGCAGCTTTACTTGACGTGAGCATGTTGTCAGAAATCTCAGCTGTAGTAGACGCGCAAACGTTTGAGCGTCCTATCTATGCAGGTAACGCCACGGCAACGGTTAAGACCACAGAAGATAAAGTCGTCATGACAGTACGTACGACAGCGTTTGATCCAGTAGCAAGTGAAGGTGGTTCAGCGACTGTTGAAACTATCGACAACGTACAAGAGACTGGTAAAGCAAGCTTTGTTAATGAAGAGATGGCCAAATCTGACCGTCCTGAATTAACTTCAGCAGGCATCGTTGTTTCTGGTGGTCGTGCCTTAGCAAATGGTGAAAACTTCACTAAATACATTGAGCCATTAGCTGACAAGCTTGGTGCTGCTGTTGGTGCATCACGTGCTGCTGTTGACGCAGGCTATGTACCAAACGATATGCAGGTCGGCCAAACGGGTAAAATCGTGGCACCGCAGCTTTATATCGCGGCTGGTATCTCAGGCGCTATTCAGCATTTGGCTGGTATGAAAGATTCTAAAGTCATCGTTGCTATCAATAATGACCCAGAAGCGCCTATCGCTAGCGTTGCTGATTACTTCTTAGAAGCTGATTTGTTCGAAGCGTTACCTGAGCTGACTAGCAAGATTTAGTTCTTAACGGTTTAGTGCTTTATATCGCTTAATCTATGATAGTTTTGAAGGCCTTCGGTTCAATGAATCGGAGGCTTTTTTTATGTAAAAATTCAAATCCTAATAACGGTCTATACTTCGACATTTAATTTTGATTCTATTAGCCTATCCACTATGATAGACTAAAATTTAGTCTATTAATTTAGCAGGATTTTGGATAAATAGCTTTATCATAGCGCCCGCGGGCTAAGTGATAGTCAGGTGATTGTTATGAATATATTCTCGTGAGAGGCTACTCATAACTGAATGCTATGGACCAATGAATTAGTACATAAGGGATTAGGAGATACTAATGAGTGCAGGATTAAACGCAGCAGTACGCTTACCTCAAGAATGGCATGAGTGGGTAGCGACGAATATAATACGCGGTGTCCAAACAGAGACAATCATTGAGACATTAAAGAGCAATCGCTTTTCAGATGCTCAGATCAAAGCCGCTCTCAATGATGAGTTAGAGCCAGTGGCAAATGACAGCAAGCAACCCATTCGTAGGCTGCCGAATAATTGGAAAGAATGGGTCGCTACTAATTTACTTGAGGGAACGAGTAAAAGCAGTATCGCGAACGTATTGGTGCAGCAGGGATTTAGTGAGGCAGAGATTGCCCTAGAGGTACAGACGGCTTTAAAAAGTCCCTATTTGCGAGCGGGTATAAAGGCTGCTAAAACGCTAAAAAAGCGAGAATGGCTACTTGAAACCTGTGATCACTTGGCTAGATTGGATGCCGGTTACAACCAACAGCTTGATGTCATTGATACGCCAGCGTTTGAGACCTTTATTAGAGATTATTATAGTAAGCACAAGCCTGTGGTACTTAAAAAAGGCATTGATCATTGGCCTGCTCTTAAAAAGTGGAGTCCACAATACTTTGCTGAGGTTTTAGGGGATGCAGAAATTGAGGTGCAGTTCGATCGCGAAAATGATGCGCTTTTTGAGCGGCATTCTGATAAGTATCGCAAATCGATGCTGATGTCTGAATTTGTCAATATGATAGAAAATGACGGTGAAAGTAATAACTATTATATGACTGCCAATAACACGCAACAAAACGTTGAAGCCATCAGACCAGCACTTGATGATATAGGTGATTTTGGTGAAGGCTACCGTCAGCTTTTAGACAGTGATGCAGCCTTTAGTACGTATTTTTGGATGGGACCCAAAGGTACTTTTACGCCGCTACATCATGATTTGACTAACAATATGTTGGTTCAAGTGTATGGCTCTAAAAAGGTTACTTTGATTCCAGCTTGGCAAGTGCCTTGGCTCTATAATGATTTGCACGTGTATAGTGAAGTAGATTTTCCCAGTTTTGATTTGAAAAAACATCCATTGATGCAGCATGTGACCCCAGTTGAAGTTACTATTGATGCAGGCGATGCGTTATTTATTCCTATTGGGTGGTGGCATTGCGTAGAAGGGCTGGATAAATCTATTAGCATCAGTTTCACCAACTTTAATGCACCAAATAACTATGCTGAAAGCTTTAAAAAAGCGCAGAGTTGAGAGGCAGGATTAAAAAACCGAGCTTGCTCTTAAACTAAAAATGACTGATAACGCAAAATAGTGCTATCAGTCATTTTTTAATAAGTACTTATCGATATATCCAACACTAATGCTAAGTATATTTTCTCTGGCGCAGCGTCTCATATAAGCATAATGAGCCTGCAATGGCGACATTAAGACTTTCTTGCCCATTAGGCTGCGGTAGAGCGATAGGGGTGGCGCACTGCATCAGCTCATCACATACGCCTTGGCCTTCATGTCCCATAATCCAAGCAATAGGTTGCTTTAAGTCGTGTTGATAAATGACGGTATCAGTATGTGAGCTGGTCGCAAATAGCGGCGTTTGCACATAATCCAAAATATCTTGCACACTTAGATCTTCATAAATGCTTAGGGCAAACTGTGCGCCCATACCTGCTCTGAGCGTCTTTGGTGACCATGCTTGCGCGGTACCACTGGTACATAGGATATTGCGTATGCCAACTGCGGCGGCAGTGCGCAACAGCGTGCCCACATTACCGTTATCTTGTACATCATTAAGAATAAGACAATCGTCACTAATGGCCGCTAAGTTGGGCGTTGGTATAGTAATCAGCGCCATAATGTCGATACCGGTACCTAAGCTACGAATACTCTCATACAGGGCATCTGACAAAGTCAAAATAGGTGTGTAGGTTGGCAGTCGCGTTAAAATCTGCTGAACCTCAGGATGCTGATGCGCTGAGTCTGCAAGGAGTATTTGCACGAACGGATAATCGCTACGCAGCGCCGCATCGATTAGATGCACACCCTCAATGACGGTTTGACCTTGCTTTTTGCGTTGGCGCGCTTGCGTTAATAACCCTTTGACAAGCTTGACAGTCGTATTTTTATCTGAGGTAATAAGCTCGGTGGGATTTGCTACCATAATGGATCGCTTAGAAAAAATAAAAAGTTTAAACCGTCATTATAAGGACTATCAATATAAGGTATATCGATTATATCGCTTTATAATGACGGTTAGCAGATTGGCGCGGCTGACTTATTTATCAGTATAATTTACATGTAGATTCTTAACATACTCGACTTCGTTTTTGCTGCCAAGTACCACAGGGACACGTTGGTGAATATCGGTTGGTGTTATATCCAAGATACGATTGACAGCGTCAGTAGCAGCGCCGCCAGCACGCTCAATCAATAAGCTCATCGGATTGGCTTCATACATGAGGCGTAGCTTGCCCGCCTTATTGGCATCTTTAGTATCAAAAGGATAAGTGAAAAGCCCGCCGCGACATAAAATACGATGCACATCACCGACCATCGCCGCTACCCAACGGGTATTGAAATCGCGACCACGAACACCAGTTTTGCCAGCGATGAGCTCGTCGATATATTGTTGCATCGGCGCGCGCCAGTAACGATAGTTTGAAGCATTGATAGCGTATTCGCTGGTATAAGCATCGATGGTGACATTTTCTTCTATCAGCACATAGTCATTGGTATCAGGGTCTAAGCTAAACATCACAACATTATCAGTAATAGTCAGCGCCAATACCGTAGAGGTACCATATAGCAAATAACCGGCGGCTAGCTGTTGGTTGCCCGCTTGTAAAAAGTCGCTATTTTCACTGGTTTGACCTTGGCGTTGGTACGGTAGGATAGAGAAGATGGTACCGACAGCCATATTAATATCGATATTTGATGAACCATCAAGCGGGTCGAACAATACCAATAAACTGCCATCGGCATTGGCAGGGGTGGCATCGTCGAGCTCTTCTGAAGCGACGCCCGCACAATGGCTGTTTTTTGCCAACGCGTCTAATAATAAATCATTAGCCAACACATCGAGTTTTTTCTGATCTTCACCTTGGACGTTTTGATTGCCCGCTTCACCTAAGATATCTGCAAGCGCCCCTTTTCTTAATAACTGTGAGATGGTCTTACCGACATCAGTCACGGTAGTAATCACGTCATTGAGTGCAGAGTTGCTTGCATGAGCGTTTAGATAGTTTGCTAAGGTTGTCATAATGCTTCCTGATAAAGGCTATTGAAATGAATATTATTTAAAATAAAGGCTGGTAAATTTAAAGCAAAAATGAGCGTTTGAGAAATATTTTAGCTCGTACTTAATGCCCTTAAATCTGGTAAATTTTTAAATACCCCACACGGCATCTTTGTCCTGACCACAAAATCAGCTACACTAGCGCTATTATTATTTATTTATCGTTTGGATAAGCGGATTTTAATGATGGTTATGACAGGTCTATGGCTATTACCCAAGAAGATGACAAATGCTGTTTTTTGCGGTGTTATGTCTATCACTGCCACTGGGGTAAATTGTAGCAAATAAGTGCCAAAATGTCCTTGTCTCTGTGCTTATCGACCGTAAATCGCCAAAAAATGCATCAATGATGCTTAGCAAATCATATAAACCAACAATAAAGACCTGCCATTATGTCAAATTCTATCGATAGTCGCTCAACCCAGACCGTCTCGCCAACGGATTACGCTAAATTCGACCCTGATACCATTCATCAAAAGCTTAATAGCTCGTTAAGTCGTCCGCAGCTTAATAACGATGGTAGTATTCGCCATTTCTTAGGGGTAGAAGGTCTTAATAAGGCGCAGTTGCAGGCAATTATTGCCAAAGCTGAGACCTTTTTTGATGAAGATGGGCAACTGATTAACCGTCCTGAGCTCGAAGGCTATACGGTGATGAATTTATTTTTTGAACCGTCAACGCGTACCCGTACAACCTTTGAAGTCGCTGAAAAGCGTCTTGGTGCCAATGTGCTAAACATCGATATCGAACGCTCTAGTACCAAAAAAGGTGAAAGCTTGCGCGATACGCTGTGGAATCTGCAAGCCATGACGGCAGATATATTTGTGGTACGACATTCAGCGTCAGGCGCGGCCCATTTTATGGCAACCGAAGTGACGCCGGATATTGCTATTATCAATGGCGGTGATGGTTGGCATGCGCATCCAACCCAAGGGATGCTTGATATGCTGACCATTCACCGTGAAGCGCCGCGCCCATTTGAAGAATTATCAGTGGCTATCGTTGGTGATATTAAGCATTCACGGGTCGCACGCTCTGATATCAGTGCCCTGCAAACGTTAGGCGTGAAAGACATTCGCGTCTGCGCGCCGCGTACCTTGTTACCTAAAGGTATTGAGCGTTTTGGCGTACAAGTGTATGAAAATATGAATGACTGTGTCACGGACTGTGATGTCATTATGGGATTAAGAATACAAAATGAGCGTATCGGCTCGCCGCTATTAGCGTCGTCGAGTGAATATTATAAACACTATGGTATTACACCAGAGCGGCTGGCGCTGGCTAAACCTGACGCCTTGGTGATGCACCCAGGGCCGATGAACCGTGGTGTTGAGATTGCCTCAAGCGTCGCCGATGGAGCGCAGTCTGTGATTTTAAAGCAGGTAAATAACGGTATCGCTATTCGTATGGCGGTCTTGTCACTGGCAATGGAAGGTCAGCGCGCCCATCAAGCCGCAAGTAAATAATCCTCTGCCACACTGTTTTATATTTATTTATCCCATTTTATTGATACGGTAATAACGCTCATGACCACTATGTTAAATACGGATGCACCGATAATTAACCATCTTCCTCAAGCATTTAAAGACTCACTACCAAGCGGGGCAACAGACAAATTAGCTGCAGTTGCAGCGGGCGGTGAAATGTGGCTACTACCTCCTTTGGTTGATTTGTGCGCGCGCCTACGTGAACCGGGACAACAACAACACGGTACGTTAGAGTCAGAAGGACGCGCTGCCCGTGGCAATGGTTTTTTACATGTGGTGATTCCGCCTGATACCAATCCTATTTTAGAAAACGGCTCGCTGTTAAAAGGCTTGCGTGAGCGGGCGCTTGGTGATGGCGGTATTTATTTGCATATTTTAGGTGCGTTGACCGCAGGCTTAGAAGGCGAGCGCCCATCAAATATCGCTGGGCTTAAAAAGGGCGGCTGTATCGCGGTATCTAATGCGCGCCGACCTTTTCGCAATGACTTAGTATTACTGCGTACCTTGGAATATGCGGCTACTTTTAATATGAAAGTATTCTTTTATCCTGATGAGCCAAGTTTGTCTGGTGATGGCGTGGCACATGAAGGTTATATCGCCTCATATCATGGTCTGCAAGGGATTCCTTGGATTGCTGAAACCGTCGCTTTATCAACACAGTTATTGATGGTGGAAGAAACGGGTATTGCAGCACATTTTAGCCAGTTATCTTGTAAGTCTTCGATTGAGCTGATGCGCTGGGCAAAAGACAAAGGTCTGCCGGTGACTTGTGATGTGGCGATGCATCAGCTGTATTTAACCGATGATAATCTAAAAGGCTTTAATGCCCAAGCTTATGTGCTACCACCGCTGCGTAGTAATACCGATCAGCAAGCCATTCGCCGCGGGCTAAAAGATGGCACCATTGATGCGATTTGCAGCCATCATGAGCCATTAAATAGTACCGCTAAAAAAGCACCTTTTGCTGAGAGTACGCCCGGTATTTCAAACTTTGATACGTTTATGGCGCTGGCGTGTCAGTTGGTACGTGATGAAGTATTAACTTTAGAACAGCTGGTCGATAAAATCTGTCTTAATCCAGCAAAAATCGCTGGTATTAATGATCAGTATGAAAGTATCGGCGGCGCAGTATTGGTCGATCCCAATATCGAATGGCAAGTGACCACAGAATCCATGCTGTCAAATGGTAAAAATACGCCATTCTTTAATCAGCAGTTGCAAGGCCGCGTTTTGGAGACTTTCTTTGGCTAACTTGCCCCGACAGGATGATAATCTGCAACCATCCTCGAAGGATAACGACCGAAATTTAACCAGCCAGCAGCATAAACCGCACAGTAGTGCTAGTACCTCTAGCGAATCTATTAAAGCGGTCGCAATATATGAGGTGGTCAAAGGTGTTGGTGCGCTATTAGGGGCGGGAGCTTTATGGTCATGGCATACTGACCTTGAGCATTGGCTTACGACAGCGACCGCTTCTTGGCAACAGAGCTTTGGACAGCTACTGGCACCGCAGGTTGATAGTGCGGTACGCATTGCTCAGCAGGCAAGCAAAAATTGGCCAGTATTCTTATTGTTGATTTTTGCTTATGCCAGTCTACGCTTTCTTGAAGCCTATGGTCTATGGCAAGACAGAACGTGGGCGTATTGGTTTGGGGTATTAGGCTATGGGATATTTATCCCTATTGAGATTTACTATCTGTTTGCAAGCCCGTTTGATTGGTTTAAGCTTGCTATCTTGGTATCGAATATTATTATTGTGATCGTGGTTTATCGCAATATGAAGCGCAAGGGTTTGATATAACTAGGCTGCTATAAAAACGAATAAACGCGTTCAATAGACCTAAAAAAGCCAGTATAAGCGATGATACTTATACTGGCTTTTATTTTACTGAAACGACTAAATCAATACTCTTTAAAGCCTATATTTCTGCTACTGGCTCATCAGTGCGAATACTTTTGGCGACTTTACCGACGCTCAAACCTTGCACCAAGATAGAAAATATCACCACCGCATAAGTCAGCGCCAATAAAATATCACGCTCGCTGCCTGCCGGCAGCTGCAAGACCAGAGCAACCGAAATGCCGCCACGTAATCCGCCCCATGTCAGCACTTTCCATGCGCCTGTCGGTAAATCAAGCTGACGGTGAAAGGTTTTGGTGGTCATACCTACCACGATAAAGCGCGCAAGTAGAGCAATAACAATGGTCAAACCAGCGGCGATAAACAAATTGCCCGAATAAGCTATCATCACCACCTCTAAACCAATTAACACAAATAAAATAGCATTGAGAATCTCATCAATTAATTCCCAAAATAGGTCGATATAATGGCGCGTTTTATCGCTCATTGCCAGTGCCCGTCCGCGATTACCAACCATTAACCCCATCATTACCATCGCAAGTGGACCTGATAAATGCCAATGGCTGGCGAGTGCATAACCACCTATTACGCCTGCCAGCGTCAATAATACTTCCTCTTGATAACTATCGATGCTTTTTATTAAATAATATAATATGCCGCCGAGTATCAAACCAAAGACAATGCCGCCACCAGCTTCAACGGCTAAGGTATGGGCGACATAATTGGCCGTTGGGATATCGCCGCTCGATAAAATACCGAGCAGCAGCACGAAAATAACCACGCCGATACCATCATTGAATAATGACTCACCAGCAATGACGGTTTCAATACTTTTTGGTGCGCCTGCCGATGCCAAAATACCCATGACGGCGATCGGATCGGTCGGCGATATCAAGGCACCAAACAATAAGCACCACAAAAACGGCAGCCCAAAACCAAATAGCGGCAGCATAAAGTATAGGGCGGCGGCAATTAGTAGCGCCGATACGATCGTGCCAATACAAGCAAGGATACCAATGGGCAATTTATAACGTTTTAAATCGCCAATATTGACATGTAGCGCCCCGGCAAATAACAACATAGACAGCATGCCGTCTAATAAGACTTCGGTGAAATCAAGCTGCTCTAATAAGCTCACTTCGTAATCAATCAGCTCATCAAAACCTAAAAAGCCCAAAAATATCGCACCGATAGATAATAAAATGGAGATAACCATCACGCCAATAGTCGTTGGCAGACCGATAAATCGATGATTTACGTAAGTCAGTAAGGCGGTAATCGATAAAAAAATAGCGCTGATTTCTAGTATGGTCAAGCTGCTGGTAGGAGCCATAAAAAAGGTCTCAAATAATGATAAAAAATCGTCCTAAGATTAGAACTTATAAAGATTGACTGGGTTTTTATTTTAGTTATTTTCGCGCTTGCATGCCAGTTATGAATAGCAAACTTATTTTTAGTTATGCAACTTGCTTTAGGGATTACCTTGATTGCGCTTGTAGCGTTTGACGAATATGAGCATCAAACTTAGGGACATAAGCAAAGTATTGATGCTGGGCATCCTTATTAAGAATAAATAGTTTGGCTTGTTGGCACATGGCGCTTAAGTCATCGACCAATTCTTGATAGCTGAGATTGTCTTGTCCCGCACGTTCAATCAATGTCAGCTCATGTAGTAGCGTTTGCTGCTGGGCGTTATTAACTTTAGCATAATTGAGATCCACCAATGCCTGACAAAGCGCCTTTAATACCATCAAATCTGCGGTCGCGTAACGGCGTATCTCGCCAAGCGATGCATCGATAAAGTCGGATATTTTAGGGGTATGAGTCACGACGGCCAATATGGCGACGCGTGGTTTATTGTTTATGCTTTCAATATTGCTGTTGTCTGAGTTTGTTTTATCTGGCGCAGGTTGCTTTGACGTTAATTGCTTTGAGGTTGGCTTATCTGGGCTTGATGTATAAAAGTGATAGGGGCTCGGTGGCTGACGACGCATCATAATGCTTAAACAAGCGGTCAAAGACTGCACACAGTTGACCGCTGTTTTTGGATCATTAATCCCTGGTGAGAGGGCGCGTACAGCGATTTCAGTCATTTGTCCTAAGCTATAAGCGATATCGTTGGGGTGGCTTAAGCGTTGCTCAATACGTATACAGCCAGCAAAGCGTTGCCAGAACAGCCCATCAGGCGCACGCGGGACGATAGCCAGATTTGGCGTGTTGGTTTGATGGCGATTGTCTGAGTGGTCGGCTGGACGCTGATAAAAATAGCCAATAATATTTCTATCAGTGACAAAATCACCAAGATTGGTGTTCATGTGCACCACGCCGCCATAATCTTGGGTCAAGGTGATCAGTGACTCTAGATAAATTTGCTGCAAATAGCCTGAGCACGGTGGATAAATCGGCGTGGCAGGCCAAGTATGAAATTGTTCAACGTCATGATGTTTAACGTCACGTTGATGCTCAATATCGCAGCGGTCTTTATACCAGTAGTGAATATTTTTAATCGCCTCATTACTTGCGCCTTGAATCACATGTGATGCCTGAATCGCATGCACCATATGCTGCACGAAATACACCAATAATAACGCGCAAATAATCGCCATGATAATGGCAAAGGTCACCGCCAATTGCGGCACCCCAAAACCAACATCATATTTATGAATGGCTTTTAACACCAATAAACTATAGCTAAAAGTGCCAATAAACGCACCTAAGACAAACTGATTGGGGGTATCTGTCAAAAAATTACGCAGCAATCTGGGGCCAAATTGCGAAGACGCCATCGATAACACGGCAATCGTAATCGAAAAAGTGGTCCCAGCGACACCGAGTACGGCACCGGCAATGGTGGTCATAATAGCGCGGGCGGCATCATCATCACCTGTAAAGGCAAAGGTGATTTCTCTAACCGTCTCGCGGTCGAAATGTTCATCAATCGTGACCAATACAGGCGCCAATAGAATACCTAGCACCACACAAGCAGTTGGAATAAACCAATAAGAGCCAATAAGCTGCTGCCATATATTTCTTAGGCGATCAGGCAAATCGGTCAGCGTCTGTAGCGACCAGAGCTGGGTAAATTGCTTTAACCTGTGCATGATTGTAAGCCATGCAGATTTAAGCCAGCCATTCTCAGGGTGTTTATCCAATGTTTTGCGCTCCACAAGTGACCTAAAAACTAACCTAAGAAATAATCCCATTTTTATTAACAATTAAGGATTCTATTTGGCTGATAAAATCTCTTAAAAGTAAATTACCTTACCATATAAGCCATAAAGATTAAAAATTTAGTAAAAAAATAAGCCCCTGCAGTAGGGGCTTATTTATGTATCATCATAGTTATAAATAAAGTTATATTGAGCTAATTTGCTGTAGGATTATCTGCCTCAGTAATGATGTCGCCTCTACTGGTAGCGTGCGTGCTATCAGCATTCACTTTGTCACTATCAATATCAACATCTTTAGGTAGGATAATTTCATTATTATGCTCGTCATACTCTATGTCGCTGTCTTTATCATAAGCGACCGGCTCAAAACGTGGCGTGACGTCATCACTATCTTTATCTTCCTTAATTAAGTGATTAGGAGTCGCAGCGCTAGATTTTCGAAATAGTTTAGAGCGCTCTTTTTTAGCTAAATCGGCTTCATTTTCTGCTGATTTTTTTCGCGGTTCACTATGAGCAAAAATAGCATTTAACGGCATATTCAATTGCTGTTTGGCATAGGCTTCTGTATTTTCAAAGCGATTGACCAACAAGCTTAGCCACGGTTTTTGGTCTTCTGGACTCATCTCATCCAGCTCATCTTTGATAGGCAAGGGATAAGGTAGGGTGCGATAAAAGTCCCACAAAGTCATTTTGCTCAAATCTTTTTTCAGCACATAATCTTCTTCTTCCGTCATGGTAATCAAGTTGCTGTCTTGTAGATAATTAAGGTAGGTATACCATTTTGGCAGCTCTTTACGTCCCAAGACATTGCGCAATGCTTGTTCGCTCACCGCTTCGCCTTTTAGATGGTGGGTATAAACAAGGTTTAACATATCGAGCAAACTTAAGAGCGGATGACGCGGATAGACTTCTTCGGTTTCAAAAATAGTCAAGGTGTAGCTAATCTCAACACCCAATAAAATCAAATTCCACGACAGATATATCCATAATAAGAAAATTGGCAGCGCCGCAAACGCACCATAAATGACTTCGTAGCTGGTAAAGTTTGCCATCACCGTACCAAAAAGATTCTTCATTAGCTCAAAGATAATCGCGACAAACACACCGGCAATGGCAGCATTTTTTGCAGGGACACGTGCTTTTGGAATGAACCAGTACATACTGATAAAACCAGCTACCGTGATGGTAAAGGAAACGACTTGTACCCAAAATGACCAGTCGATACCATAACCAGCAATTTGTCTATTTAAAAAACTTAGGCTTTGTACTGCGCTTGAAGCAAGAAATGCTGTGCCTAATACTAACGGTCCTAACGTGACGATGGTCCAATAGCGCAGCATACTTTTCATACCGCCAGAGCGGTTTTCTACCCGCCAGATTTGATTAAAAGCGCGCTCAATAGTTGTCAAGGTCATGATGGTGGTAAAGAATAAAACCATCGCGCCGATAATGGTTAGATTTGACGATTGCTCAGCAAAGGTATTGATATATTTACTGACCTGTAAGCTCGATTGTGGCAGCAAATTGCTATAAATAACTTCATAAATCTGCGCTCTGACGGAAGCTAAGGCTGGAACAGAGGATAAAATCATCAAGAGTACCGTTAGGATAGGTACAATGGATAATAAGGTCGTATAGGTCAGTGACGCGGCTTTTTGTTGGCAGTTGTCTTCAAAGAAATGCCGCGTCAAAAAACGCAGAAATTGAAACCAGCTTTGGTGTAAAAAGGGGATTTTTTTTAATAAGTTTTCCATGACGACCATTTAACGCGGATAAGAGTGCGAATAGTGTAGCAAAAATGGGCATTGAGAATCTGCCGCTTAATTGTGTCGAAATGCATTTAAGCGACTTTCATATCATTCTATAGTGGATTAAATATAAAAACGATGTAGCGGAACAGGGATGAATGTTTTGCAGCCTCTGTCTGCGTAGGCACAGCAAGCCAGAAAAATTCATCACTGTTTTGCGTCATAACCATAATCGATTCAATTAGTATGGATTATATATAACAGCACTTAAACTACACGGCTAAGTGCGCTTTGTTTGCATGTCAGTGAATGACTCGGGCATAATGTGCACATCTATTTATAATGCCTGTTGCCCGCTATAAGTTGCCCGCTATATATGATGCAAATAACACATATATCAAATAACAACGTCAATGATTTTAGAAGGAAGTTTTGCTAATGAGTCAGACCGCCCCTTATGTTTTGGTGCTTTATTATTCAAATTATGGTACGACTAAGACATTAGCATATGCCATCGCCCAAGGTATTGAAGACGCTGGCATGACGGCGCGTATTCGTACGGTGCCGACAGTCGCGCCTGAAACCACGGCAAGTAAGCCTGCCATTCCTGATGAAGGTGACCTTTATTGCACCATGGATGATTTAAAAGATTGTAGCGGTCTGGCGCTTGGTAGTCCGACGCACTTTGGTAATATGGCCGCACCCATGAAGTATTTTTGGGACAATACCGTGACGCTTTGGCTGGCTGGTAACTTACAAAATAAACCAGCAGCGGTATTTACCGCCACCGGTTCGATGCATGGTGGGCAAGAGACGACCTTGCTGACCATGATGATGCCGCTATTGCACCATGGCATGATGATTGTGGGCGTCCCTTATGCTGAGCCTGCCCTAAATCGTACCCGTGGTGGTGGCTCACCTTATGGCGCAAGCCATGTCAGCGGCGCCTTACATGATCAGCCTGTATCGGCAGATGAGCGCGAACTGGCGATTGCTCAAGGGCGTCGTTTGGCGATTACGGCGTCTGCCTTAGCACAAGCGAAATGGAATCGTTAATTGCTGTCTAGTTAATTGACCTTAATCTACTGCTGCTTGCCGCTATCAATTAGGAAATAAATATCTCTCATGGCTACTAACCGCTCCAATCAGGACAATAACACTCAAACGCCAACAAAAAAAACACCTCAGGCTGCCAATGCTATGAAGGCGCAAAAACCGATAACGCCTATTCGTCAGCGTTTGATGGTGACGTGGTTGGTATGGCTGGTTTTTAGATTATTGGCGCTGCCGATTTTAATCAGTGTCTTTAATCCCAGTAATCCAGATATTATCGGCGGTATTGCTTGGCAAGCGCTATGGTTGGTGCCGGCGTTTGTCTTGACGCCATCGATATTACGTGGACGTTCGCCGTATGCGCTATTGATAGGCAGTATGTTTACCTTGGTTTATCTTGGGGCGAGCGGTGTGGTGCTGTTTACGCGCATCTATGGCAGTAGTTGGGCTGAGATAGTGGTATATTTGCTTGATTTTATTCTGTTATTTGCAATCAACGTTTGGTTATTTATCCTACTAAAACGCCTACCGTCAATGAATAATATCGTTAAGCAGCCACGTCCTCGCTAGATGAATCTTGGTATCCCGTGTTGTTGTAACCTATATTGATAGCAAGATTGATAGCAAAAAAGCGGCGCTCTAAAGTAGAGTGCCGCTTTTTTATGTTAGTCATTCATGCAGAAATAATGGCTTAATTAACCTTGGTTAATTCTAAATCCATCTTTTTACCATCGTTAATCTGACTGACTTTAACCGGTAGATAATCTAAGCTTGGTGCCAACCAAAAACTGGTCGAGCGGCTGTTGTCATCATGGACACGGTCGACACGCACGGTGTCAAAGGTACCTGCTGGCACGGTAATCTTAGTATTACCTGATTTTTTAAACGGCGTTTTTTCTACTTTGTCTTTTTTCGCCATGTAATAGTTGCCAGAGAATTTACCATTTAACAAGTCTTGGCGAATTTGCACCTCGAGGCTCAAATCATCAAAGGCTTGCTGCGCCATATTCATGGTCGTTGATTTACCGCGATAGTTACTCACTACCTTTTTACTGCTTGGATTAAAGTCCAGTTTATGGGTACGACCAACGCCTAATAGCTTGTAAGTGGTGCTAGCTTGGGTCGGAACGACATTATTACCGTTAATGCTAAAGGTACTGTTTTGCGCGGCACTTGCGACACCGGCTACCCGCGCATTGACGTTATATTTCCACGTATTACCGGCTTTATTTAACGTACGCGTAGCCGTCCCTTTGTATTTGTCTTCAACAGTAAAGCTGTAATTGGCGCTTGATGGTTCAATGTTTTTGGCGCTGGCAAGGGTAGGTGCGGTCATACTTAAAGCTCCAATCGCAGCAATGCTCGCCCCAGTGCTTAAGGCGGTGAAAAATTTAGATGGGCTGCGTTTCGGGTTATTAGAATCGGTTGCTAGGGATTGTTTATTGTTTAATAAAAAACTCATGGATATTCCTTAATTTGGTTTCAGGCTGTGTTATCAGCTTTTATTTATAAATATTGTCTTTTGTTTGACTGTTAGCTTTTATTTATAGGTCTTGTTATGTGCTCAGTCTTATATATGGTCATACTCTGTTACATTTTCAAGGGCAGCGACAGAGTCAAGCGTTTGGCTAATGTAGTTAATGTTGCTGGTTTTGCTAAATAAAGCAGGCGCAGTAACTTGCTGTAATCTTAGTAAGACGGCGTAAATGAAATAGATAGCAATAACTAAAGTGCATTCAGGTCTTACCGCTTGCATTTACAGCCACTATTCGATAGTAAATCTGTTGTTTTTGAGCAATGCTCAGGCCTTTAATAGCATGCAATTCAATCAAATGATTTTTTTAAAACATCATTACTGACTGAATAAGCGACAATGTGCAAAATTCTTGTAAATTTTTGGTCTTTACACTTGAACCGAACTCACCTTGCCCCCACTTTTTGATACAAGCTCAAAGCTTATCTAAAGAATGCTGTTTTTAAGCAGACATTCTGCTAGATCTTGGTATTGAGATCATTAATTCAAATAAACCCTTACTTTTAATAACCAAATTTTGGAGTCATATCGATGAACATTCGTCCTTTACATGACCGTATTGTCGTCCGCCGTATAGAAGAAGAAACAAAAACTGCGGGTGGTATCTTACTTCCTGGTTCTGCTCAAGAAAAACCTTCACAAGGTGAAGTGCTAGCAACCGGTAACGGTCAGATTCGTGACAACGGTGAAACTCGCGCGTTAGATGTAAAAGCTGGCGATAAAGTTTTGTTCGGTCAATATGCTGGTCAAACGGTAAAAGTTGACGGCGAAGAGCTATTGATTATGAAAGAATCTGATGTATTGGGTGTGCTAGAAGGCTAATTGTCCACGAGGCAATTTTAGCTAATTATTCTTAGCTAACACCATTTATACCTCAAGAGCATTTATAAAAAAATTCTTTGAAACATTTAATTGCATTCTCATACTTATAATAGTGGAGTAATTTAACATGGCAAAAGACGTAAAATTCGGCATTGATGCCCGTAAACAAATGATGGACGGCGTAAACGTTCTAGCAAATGCGGTAAAAGTAACCTTAGGCCCTAAAGGTCGTAACGTGGTTATCGATAAATCATTTGGCGCACCTACCATCACTAAAGATGGTGTTTCGGTTGCCAAAGAGATCGAGCTTGAAAACAAATTTGAAAACATGGGCGCGCAATTGGTGCGTGAAGTGGCTAGCCGTACCAACGATGTTGCTGGTGATGGTACAACGACTGCGACTGTATTGGCTCAGTCAATCTTGCAAGAAGGCATGAAATCAGTTGCCGCTGGCATGAACCCAATGGATCTAAAACGCGGTATCGATAAAGCGGTTCGCGCTGCTGTTGAGCAAATCCATTTGCTATCAACGCCAGCTGATGATTCAAAAGCGATTGCTCAAGTTGGTTCTATCTCTGCGAACTCAGACACCAAAATTGGCGAGCTGATTGCACAAGCGATGGAAAGAGTTGGTAAGCAAGGCGTTATCACCGTTGAAGAAGGTTCAAGCTTTGAAGATACCTTGGAAGTTGTTGAAGGTATGCAGTTTGACCGTGGTTATATCAGCCCGTACTTTGCTAATAAGCAAGACAGCTTAACCGCAGAATTTGAAAACCCATATATCTTACTTGTTGATAAAAAAATCAGCAACATCCGTGAAATTGTGCCATTACTTGAGCAAGTGATGCAGCAAAGCAAACCGTTGCTAATCATTGCTGAAGACGTAGAAAACGAAGCGTTGGCTACTTTAGTTGTGAACAACATGCGTGGCGGCTTAAAAACTTGTGCCGTTAAAGCACCAGGTTTTGGCGATCGTCGTAAAGCCATGCTAGAAGATATCGCAACACTAACTGGCGGTACGGTTATCTCTGAAGAGATTGGTCTAAGCCTTGAGACTGCTACTCTAGAGCAACTTGGTACCGCCAAGAAAGTCACTGTCGGTAAAGAAAACACTGTTATCGTTGATGGCGCTGGTAACAAAGCTGACATCGAAAACCGTGTTGAATCTATCAAACGTCAAGCTGAAGAATCAACGTCTGACTACGATAAAGAGAAGCTTCAAGAGCGTATGGCGAAACTTGCTGGCGGCGTTGCCGTTATCAAAGTTGGCGCTGCGACTGAAACTGAAATGAAAGAGAAGAAAGACCGTGTTGATGATGCGCTACATGCGACTCGTGCAGCGGTTGAAGAAGGCGTTGTCCCTGGTGGCGGTGTTGCCCTAGTTCGTGCGATGAATGCATTGTCTGAGCTACGTGGCGATAACGATGACCAAAACGCTGGTATCAATATCTTACGCCGCGCAATGGAAGCCCCATTACGTCAAATCGTCACCAACTCTGGCGAAGAAGCCTCAGTTGTGGTTAACGAAGTGAAGAGCGGTAGCGGTAACTACGGTTACAACGCAGCTTCTGGCGAATACGGCGACATGCTAGAAATGGGTATCCTTGATCCAGCGAAAGTTGCTCGTTCAGCACTAGAAAACGCCGCCTCTGTAGCAGGCCTCATGCTTACTACTGAAGTCATGATTACTGATTTACCGCAAGGTGATGATGGTATGGCTGGCATGGGCGGTGCTGGTGGAATGGGCGGTATGGGTGGAATGGGCGGCATGATGTAATTTATGCCTCTTAACCTGTAATGCTTAATACTATAATTTTTACTTTATAGTAATTGGTAAAACAAAACCCCGATAGGCTTTGGCTTATCGGGGTTTTTTTATGCAAATTAGATATTGTTTTAAAAACTACTGACTTGCTTCATCCCGACGAAAAACCCAAGTCTTATCATCAGACGCTCCATCAACATAATAATATCCTGACAAATCAAATTGCTTAAGCTGTTCAGCGTTGGTCAGCTTGTTATCAGCGGCATACTTTACCATAAGGCCACGGGCTTTTTTGGCATAAAAGCTAATCACTTTATATTGGCCATTTTTCTCATCTTCAAATCGTGGTGTGATAATTTCAGCATTTAGCGCTTTCTTTTTTATTACCTTAAAATACTCATTAGAAGCAAGGTTAACCAAAACCTTGTCATCACTATCCGCCATGCGTGCATTGATAGCGTCAGTCACTGCTTCGCCCCAAAACTCGTATAAGTTATCCCCGCGCTCATTTTTTAGCTTGGTGCCCATCTCTAGGCGATAGGGTTGGATTAAATCGAGCGGTTTTAGCACGCCATAAAGCCCTGACAAAATACCCAAATGTTCATTGACATAAATAGCGGTGTCCTTGTCCATGTGATACATATCAAGACCGCTATAAACATCACCATCGAATAAATAGCCCGCCGGTTTGGCGTTGTTATCCGTAAAGGGTTCATTCTCACTCCAAGCCCAGTCTTGATTACGCTTAGCATTCAGCTGCGCCAAATCGTCAGAGATGCTCATCAGCTCTTGCAAATCAATCGGCTCTTTTGCTTTTAGATTTTTCATTAGCACTTGCGAGTGCTCAATCAGCCCGGGCTGACTATAGTAATTGCCAAGATTGACTGGCACAGCATCTTTCTCATTAAGAGATTTGGCAGGGGAAAGTAAAAAATACATGGTTATTCCTTGTTTATAATGAGTTAAAGGGCGTTCTAATTAAGTGTCAAGTTTTCTTATTATACGGTAGACAGTATTTTATCTTGACTTAGTCGTAGCTGTTTTGTATTTTTAAGCGTCATCGTAGACATATGTCAAATATCAAAACAATTTGTGCGTTGGCTCAGAGCTAATAGCTTACAGGCTTTGCGCGCTTTTGGAAAAAATAAAAGTTTTTAATATAACAATAAAAGTTATGATGATGGTGTAAATGCCTAACTTTTTATTTTACTTGTGGGTCATCATTAGACAATGAAAGTTAGCAGACGATATCTCTATAATAAAAAGGCATGATGGCAAAGGCGTCATCATTTATTAAATTGATAATCTTTGGTCTTAAGTGTTAAACCAACCATGACCAAAGATTTTTTTGTCCCCTGTGCTTTTTAAATGTGCGTTGAGGGTGTTAAAAGGTAGTCATTAGACGTGAGTATAGTCATTAGACGTAAGTAAGGAGACGGTATGAGAATCGGTGTTATTAGTGCAGATAGCGCAAGTGAAAGTCGGGTAGCGCTAACCCCTGACGCGGTAAAAAAATTACGTAAGCTAGGGTTTGAAGTCATCATTCAGTCAGGTGCAGGTCAAGCAGCATATTATGCTGATGAGCTGTATCAAGCGGCGGGTGCTGACATTGCCAACAGTAGTACCGAGGTCGTCACCCAGTCTCAAATTATTACCACGGTCAACGACTTGCCAGCGGCGGTAACTGAGCATTTAACGGCCGGTCAAGTGGTTATCGGGATGCTGGACCCATATCGCAATAGCCAGCTAGATACTTACGCGGCAAAAGGCGCTACCGCTTTTGCAATGGAGTTATTGCCACGTACCTTGTCACGCGCACAAAATATGGACGTTTTGTCCTCGCAAGCCAACCTTGCCGGTTATAAAGCAGTATTGCTAGCCGCCAACGAATATTCGCGTCCGTTCCCAATGTTTATGACCTCAGCTGGTACGGTTAAGCCTGCCAAAGTGGTCATCTTAGGTGTCGGCGTTGCAGGCTTGCAAGCGATTGCAACGGCTAAGCGTTTAGGCGCTGTCGTTGAAGCAAGTGATTTACGTCCGACCGCTCGTGAGCAAGTAGAATCCTTAGGTGGTAAGTGGCTTGATGTGCCGATGAGTGCAGAGGAAGCAGAAACAGCTAAGTCTACAGGTGGCTATGCGTGGACACCATCAGAGCAATATGTCAAAGACCAAGCGGCAGTGGTTGACAAGGCATTAAGCAATGCTGATATCGTTATCACTACAGCACAAATTCCTGGTCGTAACGCACCGCGTTTGGTGCACGGGGCGACGCTTGCCAAAATGAAAGCAGGTTCAGTGCTCATCGATATGGCAGCTGGTACCGGTGGTAACGTCGAAGGCAGTGTGCCAGATGAAACCATTACCACGGCAAATGGCGTGCGTATTGTTGGTGCGGCTAATATTCCATCGCAACTGGCAGCGCAGTCTTCAGACTTATATGCCAATAATCTTGTCAATTTTATCACCACTTTAATTGCTCCTGCAGCTACAGATGACGCTTCAGCAAACAAACTGGCACTGAACTTAGATATGGAAGATGAGATTCAGGGCGCACTGGCAGTGACGCATGAGAGTCAGGTACGACTAGCCAAACGCTAGTTTTGACTGCCTATCACTACACACTTTGTCACCATACATTTGCCAGACACGAATAAATTTTTAGGAGGATAAGATGATTGCCACTGTTTTAGCTGCAGCGCCAGCCGGTGCAGCCATGAGTAGCACACCATTTGTAGCGATTTTCACTGTATTTGTACTCGCTATTTTTGTGGGATATTACGTCGTTTGGGGAGTGACCCCAGCGCTACATACGCCATTGATGGCTGTGACCAACGCCTTATCAAGTATTGTCATCGTCGGTGCGATGCTACAGACGGTTACCATTGACGGCTCTGTGTTCACGCCGACCAGTTTGCTTGGTGCCTTTGCCGTATTTTTGGCCAGTATCAATATTTTCGGTGGTTTTGCCGTGACTGAGCGCATGCTTTCCATGTTTAAGCCCAAGGTGAAAAAAGCGCCTGTTGTTGATGCTGATAATGGAGGTGACGCATGAGCGACTTAACGAACTTCATTGCCACCAATGCTGATTGGTTTTATTTGGTTGGCGCCATTCTTTTCGTATTAACGTTACGTGGTTTATCGAGTCCAAAAACAGCCATTCGTGGTAACCGCTTCGGTATGGCGGCGATGGCTATTGCTGTTATTACCACATTCTTCCTAGCCGAAGGTCCTATTTTATGGATGATTGTCGGCGCTATGGTTTTAGGTGCAGTGGTCGGTATGTGGAAGGCCAGAACGGTCGCCATGACCCAAATGCCAGAAACCGTCGCTTTGATGCATTCATTTGTTGGTTTGGCAGCGGTGGCCATTGCATTGGCAACCGTACTACACACTGAAGAAGCCTATAGCACAATTACTCGTCTAGAGCTGTTCATCGGTTGCTTTATCGGTGCGATTACCTTTTCAGCATCATTCTTCGCTTTTGGTAAGTTAGCAGCAAAAAGCTGGGCGAAAACGCTGGTTGGTGGTTGGGTTAAACCGGTACAAGCGATTCTATTTATCGCGATGATTGGTTTTGGTGCGGTCTATTTTATGACTGATTCGCTACCAGCATTCTATGCGATGACTGTACTAGCCATTATCTTTGGTTGGATGTGGATTGCGCCAATCGGTGGCGGTGATATGCCAGTGGTTGTCTCACTATTGAACTCATTCTCAGGTTGGGCAGCAGCAGGTATTGGTTTTACCCTTGGCAACTCGATGCTGATTATTGCAGGTTCACTCGTCGGTTCATCAGGTGCCATTTTGTCTTACATCATGTGTAAAGCCATGAACCGCTCATTACTCAACGTATTGTTTGGTGGTATGGGTACGACAGCTGCTGCTGCAGGCGGTGATGATGGTGCACCAAAGAACTACAAAGCAGGCTCTGCAGAAGATGCTGGCTTCTTGATGTCCAATGCCAGTAACGTTGTGATTGTACCCGGTTATGGTATGGCGCAAGGTCGTGCACAGAATGCGGTCAAAGAGTTATATGAGCTATTGAAAGAAGAAGGCGTCAATGTGCGCTTTGCTATTCATCCAGTGGCAGGTCGTATGCCAGGACACATGAACGTACTATTGGCGGAAGCGGATGTGCCTTATGATGACATCCTAGAGATGGATGAAATCAACTCTGACTTTGCTAGTACGGATGTAGTCTTGGTCATTGGTGCTAACGACGTGGTAAACCCATCAGCAAAAGAGGATCCAACGTCGCCAATCTTTGGTATGCCAATTTTAGAAGTTACCAAAGCGCAAACGGTCATGGTCATCAAGCGTTCAATGAGCACAGGTTATGCAGGACTTGATAACAGCTTGTTCTACATGGACAAGACCATGATGATCTTTGGCGATGCTAAGAAAATGGTCGAAGAAATGGTTCGTAGTATCAATGGCGGCGGTCATTAATTGCTAATCATCTACTAATAATATTTTCACGAAAAAAGTCACTGAGGTGGCTTTTTTTGCGTTAAGGTAGGCAGCATTTACATTCAACTATATCCAATTATCATTAATAAATAATAACAGTGAAGAGATTTCCTTATGAACATGTTGATACGTTTTTTTATTATGGTCAGCTTATTAAAGCAGCAGCTTAAACAGCAAGCGGTTAGCGAACACCTAAATGTCGAAACCTTGTCCGCACCAATTGTGCGCCACTATCGAGTATTGCCACATGATATGGGCTTTCGTGATCATCTGCCCAATTATCGCTACTTATCTTTTATAGAATTAAACATTACTAAATGGCTGATGGCGTGCTGTCATCAAAAGGATATTAAAAATCTCGGCTGGATTATCGCCATGCAAGAAATGGTTTATCTCAAAGAGATTAAGTTTCTGAGTAAGATGACGGTAAATAGTACGCTTGTCGGTTGGGATAAAAAATACGTCTATTTTGAAACGCGCTTCTTTGTCAAAAATCAGTTGATGGGTGTTGGTATGACCAAGTTTGTATTGACCAATAAAAAAGGTAAGTGTGCGCCAGAGGTATTGGATATGAAAGGTGAGCAGACAAATGAGGTCATTGATTCTTGGAATCAGCATCAAGTAGCGATTAAATCTTCTGAATCTGCTAAATAGAGAAAATAAGCTAAATCAACAAAGGCTCTATAACGAACTTGTCTATAATCAGCGGGCGAATTTTGCTACGATAGGGCTTATGAAATGGTCAAGAAAATCGTCAAGCAAATAACCAGCTTAAATGACCATCAATTCGATGACAATTATAAAATGATGACAAGTTAAGGAGCTACCATGACCCCGCAGAAATTAAAATGGACAGACAGCTTAGATATCGCTATTGAGCTTTACGAGAAATTCCCCGAGACCGATCCGCAATACATTCGCTTTACGGATTTGCATCGCTGGGTGACTGAGCTTGAAGGCTTTGATGATGACCCGCAGCGCTCAAATGAAGGTATCTTAGAAGCCATTCAGATGAACTGGATTGATGAAGCAGATTAGAGTAATCCTTCAACGTTAATCTTATTAAATATTTTTTTAAACACAAAATAGCATCAATATATAGGATAGGCCGCATTATGACATCAGAAATCAAGGAGCTACCCGAAGCGATAGCGTGCAAAGGCATCAGCGTTCGCACCACCAATAATGCTGAAATTAGCCAAGAAACAGCCAAGTTAGGTCGCTTATGGCAAAAGTTTTATCAAAATCATGCGGGCAATCTTCCTGAAGGTGAAGACATTTACGGCATCTATCATAACTATGAGAGCGATGACTTGGTCGGTGCTTTCGATGTTGTGGCAGGCTGGAAAGTAGATAGCGAGCAAGAACAGTCAGATAATAGCGCTAATGCTAAGAATGGCACTCTAGTCAGCGTAGATATTCCTGCAGGTAAGTATTTGGTCTTTTCTGAAGAAGGTAGAATGCCCAATACTGTGATGAACGCTTGGGAGAAGGCGTGGACGTATTTTAATAATCGAAGCTGTGAGCATGTACGAACGTACAATGTTGATTTTGAGCATTATATCGGTGGCAACTTAGAGTATGGGCAAGTAGATCTCTATATTGGTATTGAGTAGAAATTTTAGAATATAGCTATGATATTTGAAGGTGTTGTAGGGTGGGTTAGCTCAAGTGTAACCCACCAATCTGATAATTTTAAAAATAAATTTAGAACATCAACCTGCCCGTTTGCCTAACTTCTACATTCACACCTGTTAACTGTTTTAGCTCATTTTCTACTTGTTTATGGCGTATAGGCGTTAAAGATTTTTGAAAATAAGTATCGATAACAATTTTAAATCCCATAGGCGTAAAGCCTATGCCTTGCATCTCGCCGCCGTACTTTTTGATGATTTTATCAATTTTTTCCATATCTTCTTGGCTATTATAAACATCTAGCATCTGAGCGCGACTTCTATCCGCTATTGGTAATATTTCAATAGCTATGCTAAAGCCGCGTAGCTCGCCTTTCTTAATGACATATTCGTAACTGTCAGCGACTACATTTGGTCGCGTGACGATAAAATATTTCGGCACACCATCCGCATTACCATAAATGTCAACATAGCTATCACCAAGTTGTGCTTTTACTTGATCCACGAACTGTTGCACCTCTGCTGAACCATATACCATTTCATGACGATAAATATCGGCGACAGGTCTATTAACGGCATTTGCTAAACTAACAATATGGTCTGGGTAGTCAACATCTCGTGGTGTATTGTCGATAGAAACATCAGATTTAGTATCAACTTTTGTCCAATCAATATGAATTTTTTTTGCCCAACTATCGTACCTGTAGGTTCAGATTTTACTGGTTCGTATGATGTGGCGTTACAGCCATTTAATAGCGCAATCATGACAACAGTAAAGGCGAGCGTCATAGGGTTAAATTGAATCATTGCAGCATATCCTCAAATATTTGATAAAAATTTTCAATCCAACAACAAATTCTCTAAAATCCCCTCATAAATCTGTGCCAATTTCCCCAAGTCATCTATTTCTACTTTTTCATCGACCTGATGAATCGTGGCATTACGCACGCCAAGCTCAACCACTTGCGCACCTGTTGGCGCGATAAAGCGTCCATCTGAGGTACCGCCTGATGTAGATAACGTGGTATCAACATCGGTCACAGATTTAATCGCTTGCTGGCAGGCTGATACGAGTTTGCCTTCAGGAGTTAAAAATGGCTGACCGGATAATTTCCAATGAATATCATAACTGGCTTTGCTGTTCTCAAAATATTTATCAAAGATAGCATGGGTTTTTGCTTTTAGCTCATCTGCGTTTGTTTCTGTAGAAAAGCGGAAATTAAAGACAACCTTTAGCGTTTCAGGAATGACGTTGGTCGCGCCCGTACCGCCATTGATATTAGAGATTTGCAGGGAAGTCGCAGGGAAATACTCATTGCCGTTATCCCAAGTGGCTGCTGTCAGATCCGCTAAAGCTGCCATCGTTGCATGTATCGGATTGCAAGCCAAATGCGGGTAGGCAACATGACCTTGTTTGCCAGTGACGGTAAGCTCTGCACCCAATGAGCCGCGGCGACCATTTTTAATGATATCGCCAAGCGTGTCGGTACTTGATGGCTCACCAACGAGGCAATAGGTAATTTTCTCATTTCGTGCCTCCAAGGTTTCAATGACTTTGACTGTGCCATTGATGGACGGACCTTCTTCATCTGAGGTGATTAAAAAAGCAATAGAGCCATTGTGCTCAGGATGGTTAGCGACAAAACGCTCGGCGGCAACGGTAAAGGCTGCAATACCGGTTTTCATATCAGCTGCACCGCGCGCCCATAAATAACCATCGGCAATGGTTGGCGTAAATGGCGGATAAGTCCAATTTTTTTCATCGCCCGTTGGTACAACGTCGGTATGACCAGCAAAACAAATAACGGGATCAGTGGTGCCACGGCGCGCCCAAAGGTTTTTGACTTCCGCTTGTTCGCCTTTTGCCTGTCTATCACCGTAATACATAAACTCACAGTTAAACCCTGCTTGTTGCAGGCGCTCTGATAGTATATCTTGGCAGCCATCGTCATCGGGTGTGACCGAAGGACGCTCAAGTAGGGCGATACTTAATTCTAAGGTTTGTTGTTGATGGGTTTTACTATTATTTTCTAAACTCATGACAGTCCTAGATAAGTTGATTTACTATTTCTTGTGATAACATTTGGCTTATTTTTATAAGATTTATCTAATGCTGATGCTTATCAACTCTGATGCTCAAAATAACTTTAGTTTTTATCCAAATAAATTTTCTCATAATCGCCGTAATATATTGCTAGATACTCTGTAATGCACTTTTCGGCTGGCGTATTACTATAATTCTTAACTTGGTCACTGTTGTAAGCACGCACATAGCCACCTGCAGAAATGATATCGCCCATTTTATAACTTGTTCCTAATAGTTTTAAAGTCTTATTCTGACTATCAAAAGCTGCATGTCCTTCGGGAAATACAGGTGTCATCCATCTGCTTCCATCAAATGCAAGTAGACACCCATCTTCATATTTGAATTCAGTAGTAAGAGCGGTCGGATTAATTATTAGAGGTTTTTCAGGAGTGGATTTTGGCAAATAATAGGTAAAAAAGAACTCATTGTGTTGTTGAGTAGGGGCTTGAGGATTAAGCGTCTCGCAGCTAACAATCAGAGGGAGCATAACAAGTAAGAGAAAGTTTCTAAATAAAGTTTTATGCATTGTCATTATCCCTAAGTAACAAGGCTTATTTAAAGTAAAAGTAATAGCTGATGAATATTAAATATTGTCTTCAACAAAAGGCACCAGACCATCACGGCGCATCCAAGTCGCGATAGAATAACGCTGACGATGAGCGATTTGCACCTGATGTTGTAGGTCGCTATCAAATATGACCAGTCTATTGGCGACAGGCATGACATTATAATGAATGCCATGCTTATCGACAATTTCTAAAGCCCCGCCGTCATTATCGCTCCAATCATCATTAAGATAAAACACCGCCGAAATAACGCGCTCATCACGCCCAGCCGGATTGTCGCTATGCCATTGATAGCCAAAACCCACCGGATAACAAGCGTAATGTGCTTCACTATGGCGAATACCGGCAAACAAGCTTTGATTGAATAAAGCAGCAAGCGCATTGATACTTTGCAGATAATAAAACCCTGCAAAGAAGTTTTCCGTAATCCAGCGGATGCGGTCACCGCGAATATCGCTAACCCGAATACCAGCCGTCAACTCTGCGTCACGATACTCAATAAAACCGCTCTCGGACTGCAAGGCTAATAGTGCTTTATTCTCAAACACTTCATCAATAACCATCCAACCATCATCTACAAACTTATCCAACTGTTCATCGGTCAGCTTATTTTGCCAATCGACATCAAAATCGGATAACGCTAATACGTGCTGAGTTGGCGGCTTTTGGTTATCGTCGCCATTATGCGGAAACAGTAATGGTGGATTATCCTGTCCAATCGGATTATGGACGACTAACTTTGTCACCTCAAGATTGCTAATAATCTGCGTCATTTTGTCTCGCCGTTATCAATAAACATGCCATTCGCTGTCAATACACAGCCAATCCATGCCTTTTTACCAAAACCATCGTTATCTTTTACCCTGTCTATGCTACCATAGATGCAATTTTTCTTATTTAAACTTTTGATCTTATGAATTATAAACACGCCTATCACGCTGGTAACTTTGCCGATGTCGTTAAACACATTTTATTGGTACAACTACTGAATCAATTGGGGCAAAAAAACAAACCTTTTTATGTGCTAGATGCTTATGGCGGTCGTGGACTGTATTCGCTCGGCAGTGAAGAGGCGCGCAAAACAGGGGAAGCCAAAGGCGGTATTCAAGCTTTGGTAAAAGCTGACGTCGAAAAAGCACCGACGGCAGTCAAAGATTATATGGAAGGCATTAAGCAAGCCCGTTTCACTTATGACAAAAAAGTCTATCCCGGCTCGCCGTGGTGGATTGCTCATCATGTTGAAAAAAATCCTGACGCTGGCGTACGCGGTGAAGCGTTTGAAGCCAAAGCCAGCGAATATGATGCACTGAATTATCAGCTGCATAAATTGCCGATTGGTATTCATCATCGCAATGCCTTTGAAGGTATCGCTGCCGTTATTCCACCAAAAGAGAAGCGCGGTCTGATTTTCCTTGACCCTCCTTACGAGCAAGAGCATAAAGACTTTACCCGCCTGATTAATCTATTGGTTGCCTCTTATGAAAAATGGCCACAAGGTACTTATGCCTTATGGTATCCGATTAAAAACATCGAAGCGGTTGAGCTGTTTTATAAAAAGCTTAAACGTACCGAGATGAGACGTCAATTGGTCTGTGAGCTCAATATCTATCCTAATGATATCGCTGTCGGTCTGAACGGTACAGGTCTACTGGTTATCAATCCGCCTTGGCAGTTTGACAATCATGCGCGTGAGATATTGCGTTTCTTACAGCCGGTGTTAAAAGTTGAAGATGCGCCAGACTTGTCTGCAGATAGTGCCACCAATGTGCGCTGGCTGGTTGGCGAATAAGGATATCGTTATGACGACTGATCAATCATCAAGTAGCATTGCAAAGGATGGCCTTGCCAAGAGCAGTCTAGTAACTGATAAAGTTATGAATGACGGTTTGGTAAAAGAGCCACTATTACAAGATAGCGCCGCCACTCAGCCGCCTTTTGTCGATGAACATGAGTTCAATATTCGCCTCGCGGATAATGATAATTATGATGGCCTAACCTTTGAGGTGATTGAAGCAGAAGTTGCAGAAGGCAAGCGCGTGGTCAGTCGCGGTGTGTATTTAGCGCCCAATCTCATCACAACCTTATCGTTACTATCGGGTTTTTATTCTATTTTAGCCAGTACCCAAGGCGAGTTTTATAAAGCATCACTGGCGATTTTCTTATCCGCCATTCTTGATGGCGCTGATGGGCGAGTAGCGCGTATGCTCAATGCACAAAGCCCTTTTGGCGAGCAGTATGATTCACTTGCCGATATGCTGGCCTTTGGCGTTGCACCTGCCATTTTGATTTATAGCTTTGCTTTAGAACCTTTAGGTCGTGTCGGGTTAGGGTGTGCGTTTGTCTTTACTGCCTGTGCCGCTTTCCGCCTTGCGCGTTTTAACGTTCAAGTTGGCATTGTCGATAAAAAATACTTTGTCGGTTTGGCAAGTCCGCTTGCCGCTATCTTAGTTACGGCAGCTGTGATGGTTGCGGTCGATCATAACGAATGGATCGGACAATACGATACTGCCGTCATGTTCTTATTCGCTGCGTGGGTCGTTATCTGTGGTTTATTGATGGTCAGTAACGTCAAATACTATAGCTTTAAAGAGTTCGATAAAAAGAAAGTACCTTTTGTGGTGCTTATCATTGGCGTATTGGTCATGAGTATCATCTTATATGATATCCCTGTGGGCATCTTAGCCATTGGTATCATCTATGCGTTATCAGGTATCTTTACCACGCTAAAAAGCAAAGCCACTAGTTAACGCTATGATTGCTTTATAGTAGATGTTGGCTTAAGACATGCACATACGAACCGCTTATTTTTTAATAGGCGGTTTTTATTTGCATGCTAGGGTGGTGAGTTGCATACTAATATGCGGCTCTGATAGCGATAATTATACAACTGAGATGGTTATAATAAAAAGACACAAATAACACTGGGTTGGAGTTATTATTAAAATAATTTAAATATGTTATTGTATGATATAGCTATATAAACATTATATGACTAGCCTTTTTATAACGCTATTTGATAATAAACGTCGAGGTTATTATGCTGAACTTAAATAGTTTTAATCATCTATTGCCGGTCTCAAATACCTCAACACACTTGATAAGAGGTTTGATAGCGAGTGCTTTATTTTCATTATCATTGGTTCCAGCATCTTCATATGCCGATGCTAGCAACTCAATAAGTCCCATATCTCGGGCTGAAGCTGCAAATCCAGCCAATTTTAAGCGTTTAAGCGTTAATGGCCGCGCAGTGACTTATGCATCAGCACCGTGTCCTATTAAAACAGGGCTGATCTCTTGTGGTCTTGAAAAGCTCAAACTCATCAATAGCAGTATTAATGAGGTGTCCGCGGATTATGATTTGGCGCAAACTTTCTTCTTCCCATCAAAAGCCCAGCCCAAGACAGCCGTTGTTGTCATTACCCGTTCAGGTCTCATGGATGATAGTGTTAGCGCAGAACGTTATCGTATTAGCTTTACCTTAAAAGGTACGCCATCGGAATTGAGTTGGCATTGGGTTCAGTATGGTGTGCAATATCAATGTGTTCGCGGTAACAAAGCAGGGATATGGACGAAGAATCTTTGCCCTTAATAGCGTCTTAAATAGCGTCTTGGATTGATACACAGATTTAGCATTATCAAAAAATAAGAAATAAACCTTCAAACCCCCTTGACCCCCACCTGAAACCGCGTATAATGCCACCCAGTCGGAAGGGAAGGCGGATTGGCGTGGATTACCACTGATTAACAATAGCTAGTTTTAACCAAGCTACTACTTAATCATCCAGTCCAGAAAATTCATTTTAGATTAACCTAGTTTAAAATAAAATAATTTACCTCTTGACTTACTGATTTAAACGTCTATAATACGCACCTCATTAAGACGAACTGAACGACTTATATGTGAATTACATATAACAAACCCAGATAACTTATTGAAACAAATTATAAAAAAGCTTGACAAACCAAATCATTATGATATGATAGTCGGCTCGCTAGATAGGATAAGTTATTAACTTAGACTGAATAGCGAAGAGAAATACCCTATATAATCATCTACTGGACGACAGTAGCGTGACACTATTTAAAAGCATAACTAAAGAACAACTTGTGTGGATTTTTGCTGATTCAGAATGCTAAAAAATAAAGTTGACTATCTTTTCTTTTCGGAAAGATTATTAACTATAAAAATTA